>NZ_BPQS01000001.1 GCF_022179385.1 Methylobacterium longum
CCTCGTCTACGTCTCCAACGCCCCCTTCACCGAAGTCTCCAAGGTGCTCGCCGCCTTCAACGGCGTCACAGGACCCCTCGCCTCCGCGGCAACCGCGTACGCCTACGCGAAATAGGCCGCGTCGCCGGTTCCGGGCCGGCGATCAGCGCGGCGCCGGCCCCGCGGGGGCTTGCGCCGCCGCGGCGGAATCGGCCCGCAGCGGGCATCGCCCGGTCATCCCGGCGACGCGCCACCGAGCCCGGGCCTCCGACTGGTGGACGCGCCAGCGGCTAGCCCGACCGCACATCCCCGGCGTGCGGACCCGTCTCCGCTGCTTTTCCACGGCCGGAGTGAGCATCCAGTCCGCGCCAGGTCCTCTCCGACCACGCCGCCCCGGATCACCCGGATCCACGCGCCGCGAGAGGACGCGCTGCGTCGAGCGAAGTTTTCGATCCGACGCCGGTTCGCCGCCGATGCCTGTAGCCTGAACGCAAATCGGGCGCGGATGTGATCCGCGCCCGATCGCCCTGCATCATACTGCTCGGTGGCTCCGGGGCCCGCGGCCCCGGTTCGATCAGAGCCTTCGATCAGACCCTTCGATCAGACCCGCTTGGCCAGCAGCTGCTCGATCAGCGAGCCGCCCTTGTCGATGGCCGCCAACTCCTCGGCCACCGCGTTCACGGTGTCGCGGATCTGGTCGGGCGTGTGCTCGGAGGTCAGGAAGAAGCGCAGGCGCGAGGCCCGCTCCGGCACCGCCGGGTGGATGATCGGCTGCACGTTGATGCCCCGGCGGAACAGCCGGTCCGACAGGGTCACGGCCTTCAGTGAGTCGCCGACGATGATCGGCACCACCGCGAGCCCGAGGCTGAAGCCGGTGTCGAGGCCGAGCTTCTTGGCGGTGGCCAGGAACAGGGTGCCGTTCTGGCGCAGGCGCTCGACCCGCTCCGGCTCGGCATGCATCACGGCGAGGGCCGCCTCGGCCGCGGCGGCGAGCGGCGGCGACATGCCGACGCTGTACACGAAGCCGCCGGCCGTATGCTTCAGGTACTCGATCAGCGCGATCGGGCCGCAGATGTAGCCGCCGCAGGTCGAGAGCGTCTTCGACAGCGTGCCCATCCAGATGTCGACCTCCCGGGGGTCGACACCGCAATGCTCGAACAGGCCCGCGCCGGTGCGGCCGGTGACGCCGAGGCCGTGCGCCTCGTCGACCATCAGCCACGCGTCGTAGCGTTTCTTGAGGGCGACGAGCCCCGCGAGGTCCGGCGCGTCGCCGTCCATGCTGTAGAGGCCCTCGACCACGATCAGCGCCCGGCGATGCTCGTGACGGGTCGACTGGAGCAGGGTCTCCAAGGCGTCGAGGTCGTTGTGCGCGAAGGAGCGCCGCTGGGCACCCGAGAGCTGCGCGCCCGTGACGATGCTGTTGTGGGACAGGGCGTCGTGGAAGATCACGTCGCCGGCTTCCAGAAGGGCGCCGATGGTCGTGACGTTGGTGGCGTGCCCGCTCACCATCACGATACAGCCCTCGGACTGGTAGTGCTTGGCCAGAGCCTGCTCGAGGCTGATATGGCCGGGCCGCTCGCCCGCCACCACCCGGCTCGCCGACGCGGAGGTGCCGTAGGCGTCGATCGCCTCGCGCGCCGCGTTGCTTACCCGCGGGTGGCCGTTCAGGCCGAGATAATCGTAGGACGAGAAGTTGGTGAAGCTCTTCTGGTCGATCCGCGTCGTGGCGCCGGCCTTGGCGTCATGGACGCGGAAGAACGGGTTGCCCAGACCGATCAGCTCGGCCGCCTGACGTTGCAGCTTCAGTTCGCGGTAGCCGGGCAGGTTCTCGAAGTTCTGCGCCGCCGACTTGCCGGCCGGCGACGCCGCCTTGACGGGGGCCGGGCGCGGCGTCGCGCGCCCGAGCCGGTTGGTCACGAAGCCGGCGAGCGCCGCGCGCCCGCCATCCGGCCGTGCCGTGTCGGTCATGAGTGAGTCTCTTTGATACCGATGGATGTCTGCTCGATGAGTTCCTTGAGAGGCGCGATCATCTGCGCATCGACCTCACCGCCGACATGCTTCGAGACGAGGCTCATCGCGACGCCGGCCGTCTCGTCCATGGGCGCGGAAACCGCCTGAATTAAGGACTCGGACAGTTCGTTGACGGTCATGCCCGACGACAGGCCTGCCGGCGGCGCGTCGAGGGCGAAGCGCTCCTGCAGGCTGGCCCCCAGCTCGACACCCATCAGCGAATCGAGGCCGATCTCCGAGAGCTGGCGCACGCGGCTGATGTCGTCCTTCGGCAGGCGCAGGATGCGGGCGATGTCCTCGACGATCGCGTCCGACACGGTCTTGCGGGCCGCATCGAGGTCGCCGCCCTTGAGCAGGGCGCCGATGTTGATCGCCTGAACGCCGCCGGCCTCGGCCTGCTGGTCCGACCCGAGTTCCGCGTAGCTCGGCGAGCGCATGGTGGCGAGCCGCTCACGCGCCTTGCCCCAGTGCATCGCGGCGATACCGATCACCGCCTCGTCCGGAGACGTGCCCTGGCTCTCCAGCGCCTCGGCCATCAGGTCCAGGCAGCGGCGCGCCTCCATCGGGGTGACGCCGACGCGGCCCGCGAGGCCTTCCATGACGGCCCTGTTGCGGGCGAGCATGCCGACGTCTCCGATCGCGCCCCAGGCCACCGCCAGGGCCGGCAGGCCGCGGCGGCGGCGCTGCCGCGCGAGTCCTTCCATGAAGCCGTTGGCGGCCACGTAGGAGCCCTGGCCCGGATTGCCGATGAAGGTCGTCGCCGAGGAGAACAGGACGAAGTAGTCGAGGCTCCGGTCGCGGGTGGCGGCGTCCAGGTGCTGGGCGCCGATCACCTTCGGGCCGATCACCGCGTCGAGTGCCGCGGCGTCGATGTTGGAGATCAGGCCGTCCTGAAGCACCGCGGCGGCGTGGAGCACGCCCGCGAGCTTCTTACCGCCCTGCTCGATGCCGGCGATCAGGCGGTCCACCGACGAGCGGCTGGTGATATCGACGGCCTTCGCCTCGACCGTCACGCCCCGTCCGGCGAGTTCCGCGACGATGGCCTTGGCCTCGTCGGTGGCCGCACCCTTGCGGCCGGCGAGCACGAGGTGCTTCGCGCCCCGGTCGATGAGCCAGCGCGCCGCCTCCAGGCCGAAGCCGCCGAGGCCGCCGGTGAGCAGGTGGACCCCGGAGTCCGAGACCGTGAACGACCGGCCGGTCTCCTTCATGATCGTGCCGGCCTTCGGCGGGCTGATCACGATCTTCCCGATATGCCCGGATTGCTGCATCAGCCGGAACGCGTCCGAGGTCTCGGCCGCCGTGAAGGGCTGGTAGGGCAGCGGCTTCAGGCCGCCGTCGTTGAACAGGGCCATGACTTCGCGGAACATCCGCGCGCCGTCATCGCCCTGGTGCTGGATCACCTGATCGAGGTCGACGCCGAAGTAGCTCAGGTTCCGCCGGAACGGGCGCAGGCCGATATGGGTGTTGGCGACGTAGTCGCGCTTGCCCAGCTCGACGAAGCGGCCGAACGGCCGCAGCGCGTTGAGCGAGCGCTCCATGGCC
This sequence comes from Methylobacterium longum, assembly GCF_022179385.1. Classification (GTDB taxonomy): domain Bacteria; phylum Pseudomonadota; class Alphaproteobacteria; order Rhizobiales; family Beijerinckiaceae; genus Methylobacterium; species Methylobacterium longum. The sequence continues at coordinate 3,532 of NZ_BPQS01000001.1, forward strand.
TCGCCGAACAGGCTGTTCAGCACGATGTCGACGCCGTCGCCGGTGATCGCCCGGACCTCGTCCACGAAGGCGAGCGAGCGGGAGTCGAGCACGTGCTCGGCGCCCAGCGCCTTCACGAGCGCCCGCTTCTCGCGGGAGCCGGCGGTGGCGATAACCCGCGCGCCCTTCAGCTTGGCGATCTGCAGGGCCGCGAGGCCGACACCGCCCGCGCCGCCATGGACCAGCACCCACTCGCCGCGCCGCATCCGGGCGCAGGAGACGAGGCCGTAATAGGCGGTGAGGAAGGCGACCGGCACGGTGGCCGCCGCCATCGGGTCGAGGCCCTGCGGCATCGGCGCGACGACGAGGTCGGGCACGACGATGTGCGTCGCGAAGCCCGACTGGGCGAAGGCGACCACCGGATCGCCGACCTTGAAGCCCTTCACGCCCGGTCCGACGGCCGTGACGCGGCCGGCGCATTCGAGGCCGAGGCGCGGACCGGCGAAGCCGTCCTCCAGGATTTCCTCGGGGAGCATCGAGAGCGCCCAGAGAACGTCGCGGAAGTTGAGGCCGGTGGCCTCGACCGCGATTTCCATCTCGCCCTTGCCGGGGGTGCGGCGCTCGGCCGGTCCCCAGATCATCTCGCTGAGGCCGCCGGTGTTGCTGCGCTCCAGCCGCGCGGCCTCGGCCGGGACGGCGTCCGCCGGATCCCGGTGCTTCGGCCGGCCGGCATGGAAGCGCACCACCTGGGTCCGCTCGTCGTCCAGCACGATCTCGGTCTCCGGCGTGCCGGAAAGGATCAGGTCGCGCAGGCGCTCGGAGGCGCGCTTGGACGACATCTCGGGCGAGAGGTCGATGCGGCGGATGTCGAGGTTCGGGGCCTCGTTGGCGAGCGTGCGGGAGAAGGCCCACACGCCGGCCTCGATGTTGGTGGTCTGGCCACCACGGTCCCGGGTGGCGCCCGGCGCCACGACCCAGAGGCGGGTCTGGCGGGCGCCGAGATGCTCGGTGCAGCGCTTCAGGCTGAGGCAGCGGTCGCGCAGCCGCTCGGCCGCCTCGCCGCCGCGGGTGAAGGCGCCGGCCAGGAACACCACCGTGTCGGGGGTCTCCCGCTCCAGCTCCATCAGGGAGGTCTCGGAGTCGAGGATGATCGAGACGTGCACGCCGCCCGCGACCAGCAGGGTCGCGAGGGAGGAGGCGGTCTCGGCCGCGAACTCGTCATCCGAGCCGATGATGAAGGCGAAGCTCTGCGCCGGCGCGGGTCCGGGCCGGACCGGCGCCTCGGCGGTCAGCAGCAGATCGTTGCCGTTGGCGGACGCGGCCCGCTCGACCTCGACCTTGACGAGGCCATGGGCGCTGAGCGTGCGCTGCCAACCCTCGATATCCTCGAGCCGGCCCACGGGCATGCCGCCCACCGCCTCCTCGAACCAGCCCGCCGAGAGGCCGAAGACGAGGTCGCGGAACAGGGAGGCGCTGGGCTCCACGGCCACCAGGAGGCCGCCGGTGGCGAGTGCCCCGGCGAGCTGACCCGGCAGGGCCCGGTCGCCGCGATGCAGGCTGCCGGAGGCCAGGATCAGGTCGAAGCTGCCGGGCGCCAGCTCATCGGCCGCCTCGATGACGGCGGCGGCACGGCCCAGGGACAGGCGGGCGCGCTCGGCGAGCCTGCGGTCGGTCTCGAACACCGTGAGCCGGGCTTCGGCAGCGGACGCGAAAGTCGCGGCCTGGGCCGAGAGCGGGCCGAACCCGACCTGAAGGATCCGGAGCGCCCGCTCCTTCGGGAGTTGCGCACGGCTCCGTTCGATCAGGTTCGCGACGACGTCGGCGCCGTGGCGCGCGGTGGCCGAGCGAAGCGCGAAGGCGTCGATGGCACCCTGCGGCAGGCTCGGCGCGTCCGTCAGCTCGCCCGCGAGGAGACGGTCGACCATGGCGCCGACGTCGGCGATCAGCACGAGTTCGGCGGAGAGATCCGGGTGGTCGCCCGCGATCCAGCGCATGATCTCGTCGGGCGCCGGCAGGGCGGAGCCGTCGCCCAGCGACCAGTTCTGGCCGACCCGGTCGGCGAGGCCGCTGCTCTCGAGGGCGTAGAGGGCATTCAGCAGCCAGGGACGCAGGGTCTCGGGCACGCGCCGGTCGGCGGACGAGACGGTCTCACCCTCCGCCAGCCCGGAGGCGAGGCGGTAGGCCAGCGAGGTCGCCCAGCCTTCCAGGAGGAGATGCCCCGGCGACAGGGCCGCGTCGGCCGGCCCCTTCGCCTCGGCAGCCAGCGGCCGCAGGCGTGCGGCGACGCTCGGCCGGCGCTCCATCGGGATAGCGGTCGGCTCGGTTGCCAATTCCGGCATCTGCGAGATCGCGAAGGCGGCGAGGTCCCCGCCGGCCTTCGCGCGCAGGGCCTGGAACCGCCCTTCGCGGATCGTCGCGACGATGCCGCCCTCGGCGTCGAGCAGGGTGAAATCCGCCAGGATCGAGCGCTCGTTGCAGCGACGGGTGCGGATGATCGAGCGGGCGATCACGGCGCCGGGGCGCAGCAGGCGCACCTCGCCGAAGCGCACCGGGATATAGGCCTTGCCGCCGTTCTCGCCGAGGAGGTCGGCGAAGAGCAGGATCAGCCCGTGGAAGCAGGCGTCGAGCCGGTTCGGCACCAGGGCGTAGCGGGTGTCGGGCTGGGCCGGCAGCAGGTCGGACACGATGGTGCTGTCATCCAGCCGGGCGCTCATCGCCACCTGCTGGAAGCTCGGGCCGAAGCCCAGGCCGGAGGCGAGGGCGCGGGCGTAGAGCGCATCGCCGGTCAGCACATGGTCGCCGGCGGTCTCGAAGCTGAAGCCGTTCAGGTCGGGCGCCTTCGGGGCGGAGAAGCTGCCCTCGACGATCTTGGCCTGGGCATGGAGTTGCCACGGCGTCTGCGTCAGGCGGGGGCGGCTGAGAACCTGGATGCCGTTGCCGGATCCCGACAGGCGCACCGCGACCTCGCGCAGGGCCTCCTCGGTGAAGACCATCGGCGCCACGATCTCGAAATCGGCCAGCACGACCTCGTCGTCGCGCAGGGCCTCGCGGACGCAGGCGAGGGCCATCTCGACGAAGCCGGCGCCCGGCATGATCACCTGGCCGTCGACCTTGTGGTCCTCCAGCTCGGGCACGGTCGCCGGGTCGACGAAGCCGTTCCATTCCAGCCCGTCGAAGGTCGTGCGCGAGCCGATCAGCGGGTGGTAGGGACGGGCGCTCATGGCACCGACGCCCTCGGTGGTGTCCGCGAGGCGGAACGGGCGGCGCTGCCAGGGATAGGTCGGCAGGCGCACGTCGCCCTTCGGCGCGTCGCCGAACAGCAGGCTCTCGTCGACCTGCGCGCCCTGGACCAGGGCGGCGCTGACCGCCTTGGCGATCGGATCGCCGCCGGAGGCCTTCCGGTGCATCACGCCGACCGTGGCGGTCTCGATGCCCAGTGGCTCGACCGCGTCGCCGACATGGGACATCAGGGTCGCGCGCGGGCCGACCTCGACGAAGACGCGGGCGCCGCGACGGGTGGCGTCCTGCACGGCCTCGCAGAAGCGCACCGGCTCGCGGATGTTGCGCCACCAGTAGCCGGCGCCGAAATGGGTCCCGTCCAGCACCGAGCCCGTGACGGTGGAGACCATCGCGGTGGTGCCGGCCTTGGCCTTCAACCCGGCGAGGTCGCGCAGCAGCGGCTTCTCGGTCGGATCCATCAGCCTTCCGTGGAAGGCGTAGGCGAGGTCGAGCTTGCGGCCGCGGCGGCGCTTGCGCGACAGGGCCTTGAGGGCCGCGTCGATATCGGCCACCGGCCCGGCGACCGTCACGGCCTTCGGGCTGTTGTAGGCGGCGATGTCGAGGGTCGGGAAATCCTTGAGGAAGGTCTCGACCTCCTCCGACGGCATCAGCAGCACCGCCATGGTGCCCTGGCCGTGCGTCGTCTCCTGATGGTGGCTGCGGTAGTAGATGACCCGGACCGCATCCTCCAGGCTCAGGACGCCGGCAGCCTCGGCGGCCGCGATCTCGCCGACGCTGTGGCCGAGAACGTAGGACGGGACGAGGCCCTTGGCCTTGAGCGCGGCCGTGGAAGCGCTCTCGATGGCGAAGATCAGCGGCTGCGAGACGCTGGTGAGCGCGAGGCGCTCGTCCAGGTCGTCGGCGTAGAGCGCGTCCTTCAGCGACCAGTCGGAGTAGGCCCGGAACAGGGTGTCGACCCGGTCGAAGGCGGCGCGGAAGGAGGGGTTCTCCTCGTAGGCCTCGCGGCCCATGCCGGCCCACTGGCTGCCGTTGCCGGAATACACGAAGGCGACTTCTGCGACGCGATCGACCGCCGTGCCGGTGAACGCGTCCTGGCTGTCCTCACCCTCGCCGACGGCCCGCAGGGCTGCGGCGACGTCGGTCTTGCCATCCAGGGAGACGGCGAGGCGGGCCGGCATGCGCTCGCGGCGATGCGCGACGGCGGCAGCCACGGTCGCGACCTGGTCCGGCTCGGCCTCAAGGCGCTCGGCGTAGTCCAGGGCGAGCTCGTTCAGGGCCGCCCGGCTCTGCGCCGAGAGCAGCAGCACCTGCGCGGCCGGCTGGGGAGCCGGTTCGGCAGGCCTCGCCCAGGCGGGCGCGTCGGTGATGACCACGTGGGCGTTGGTTCCGCCGAACCCGAAGGAGTTCACGCCCGCGAAGCGCTCGCGCGCGCCGCGGCTGATCGGCAGGGCCTTGCGCACGACGTGCAGGTTGAGGTCGTCGAAGGGAATGTCGGGATTCAGCTCGGCCGCGTGCAGCGACGGGGGCACGAGGTCGTGCTCCAGCGCCAGCGTCGCCTTCATCAGGCCGGCGAGGCCCGAGACCGGCTCGGTGTGGCCGATATTGGTCTTGATCGAGCCGATCGGCAGCGGCGCCTGCCGGCCGCGGCCGAGCTTCGAACCGATGGCCGAGGCCTCGATCGGGTCGCCCACCGGCGTGCCGGTGCCGTGCGCCTCCATGAAGGCGAGGTCGTCGAGCCCGATCTCGGCCTCGCGGTAGACCTTTTCCAGCAGGGCGCCCTGGGCGTAGCCGGAGGGGAGCGAGATGCCGGTGGTGCGCCCGTCGGAGTTGATCCCCGACGCCGCCACCACGGCGCGGACCGTGGCGCCGTTGCGCCGCGCGGCCTCGGCCGATTGCAGCACGAACACCACGCCGCCCTCCGAGCGCACGTAGCCGTCGGCGTTCTTGGAGAACGCCTGGCACAGGCCGGTGCGCGAGAGCATCTGCGCGGTGGAGAAGCAGATGAAGTTGAACGGGCTGGCCAGCACGTTGACGCCGGCGACGACGGCGGTGTCCACGCGGCCCGACCGGATCGCCTGGACGGCGTTGTCGAAGGCGACGAGCGAGGACGAGCAGGCCGTGTCGACCGTGAAGCTCGGGCCCTTCAGGTCGAAGATGTAGGAGATGCGGTTCGAGATGATCGAGAGCGTGTTGCCGGTGGCCGCGTAGGCGTCGCCCGACGGCGCGTCGAGGATGCGCAGATTGCCGTAATCGAGCGAGGACGCACCGACGAAGACGCCTATGTTGCTGCCGGCCACGCTCGACGGGCGCAGGCCCGCATCCTCAAGGGCTTCCCAGGTCAGCTCCAGCAGCATCCGCTGCTGCGGATCCATCTGCTCGGCCTCGCGGGGCGAGATGCCGAACACCGCCGGGTCGAACGACCAGACGTCGTCGATGACGCCCGCCGCCCAGGTGTAGCTCTTGCCGCGCTCATGGGCGCGGGGGTGCGCGAACCGCTCCAGGGAGAACCGGTCGGCCGGCACCTTGCTGACGGCGCAGCGCCCTTCGGACAGGAGTGACCACAGCCCATCGACGCTGGGGGCTCCGGGCAGTCGGCATGCGCGTCCGACGATCGCAATGTCTGTACGTTGTGTCACGTTCGGTTCGCACACGCTCGTTATCGGAAGTCGGCTCGGCTCGCGACGAGTGAGTACCCTGTCACCCCTTACTGTGGCACCATTGCGGTGTCCAACCGGCCTACACGCGAGGTCATCCCTGCGCAGTGAAATTGCCGTCGGCTGTGACATGTATTCATCAGGCGCTTATCCAGTGCCAACGATTGGATTGCCAGGATTGAACAGCGCGGCGGCCCGCCGAGACGCTGAGACGATCATCAGAAAGCCACAGTTGCGTTCCGGCAGCCGGGACCCGTCTAGGCGCACCCGGAAGGAGATCTTCGCGACGCCGCACGGATCTGATGCGGCAATACCGGTGCGCGGCACTTGCTGCGACGATCAGGACGCGCTCACCGCCGCGTTCTCCTTGCTTCGTCCGACGCCGCAATAGGTGAAACCGTACCGGGCGGCGCTCGCCGGGTCGTAGATGTTGCGCAGGTCGACCAGCACCGGCGCGGATCCCGACGACATGGTTCTGCGCAGGCGGTCGAGGTCGAGGGCCCGGAAGGCGTTCCACTCGGTGACGATGACCAGGGCGTCCGCGCCCTCCGCGCAGGCATAGGCGTTCTCGGCGTAATCGACGGCCGGCATCAGCGCCCGCGCGTGGTCCATGCCCTCCGGATCGTAGGCGCGCACCTTCGCGCCCGCATCCTGCAGCCCGGCCACGATGGCCAGCGAGGGCGCGTCGCGCATGTCGTCGGTATCGGGCTTGAACGTCAGCCCGAGCAGCGCGATCGTCTTGCCCCGCACGGAGCCGCCGCAGGCCTTGATCACCTTGCGGGCCATGGCCCGCTTCCGCTGCTCGTTGACCGCCACCACGGTCTCGACCAGCCGCAGCGGGGTGCCGGCATCCTGGGCGGTCTTGACCAGCGCCAGCGTGTCCTTGGGGAAGCACGAGCCGCCGTAGCCCGGGCCGGCATGCAGGAACTTCGGCCCGATGCGCTTGTCCAGCCCGATGCCGCGGGCGACCTGCTGGACGTCGGCGCCGACCTGCTCGCAGAGATCCGCGATCTCGTTGATGAAGGTGATCTTGGCGGCCAGGAAGGCGTTGGCGGCGTACTTGGTCAGCTCCGCCGTGCGCCGGTCGGTGACCAGGATCGGCGCCTGATTTAGGTAGAGCGGCCGGTAGACTTCGCGCATCACCGCCTCGGCGCGGGCGTCACCGGTGCCGACCACGATGCGGTCGGGGCGCTTGAAATCTGCGATGGCCGCGCCCTCGCGCAGGAACTCGGGATTCGACGCCACCGAGACGTCCGCGCCGGGGTTGGCCTCCCGGATGATCCGCTCGACCTCGTCGCCCGTCCCCACCGGGACCGTCGACTTCGTCACCACCACGGTGAAGCCCGAGAGCGCCCCGGCGATCTCCCGGGCGGCGTCGAACACGAAGCTGAGGTCGGCGAAGCCATCGCCGCGGCGCGACGGCGTGCCCACCGCGATGAACACCGCGTCGGCCTCGGCCACGGCCTCCGGCAGGGAGGTGTGGAAGGCGAGCCGGCCCTGCCTGACGTTCTCGGCGACCAGGGCGTCCAGGCCCGGCTCGTAGATCGGCATGCGGCCGGCGTTCAGGCTCGCGACCTTTTCGGGCTCCCGGTCGATGCAGACGACGCTGTGGCCGAAATCGGCCAGGCACGCTCCGGAGACCAGGCCGACATACCCGGCTCCAATCATCGCGATCCGCATCCGGCCCTCCCGGCAGCCCGATCTGAGCTTGTTGCAACGCAGCATGATCCGGGTCGCACGGTGATGCAACCCGGGCGACCCTGGATCCGGTCCAATCTGTCGCCTGCGAGCAACACTCCGGAAGGGTGACTGTTTTTTGACAGCGTGGCCTTGGCGGCGATCCCGACGCGCGTCCCGAGGCTGGCCCGGTTCTGGCCCGGTCCTGCGCCGCGCGTCGCGCGGCTTCGCAGCGCGGGCGGCTTCCTGTAGAAGCGCCCCCGCCCGACGGGGGGCCGCAGATCCGCCCCCAACGGACCCGACCCAAGGATCGGTGAAGGACCGCGATGACCGAATTGCCGAACGTGCACGTGCGCGCCGAGGTCCTGGCACAGGCGCTGCCCCACATGCAGCGCTACGACCAGGAAATCGTGGTGATCAAGTATGGCGGCCACGCCATGGGTGACCGGGCGGCCGCGGAGGACTTCGCCGAGGACATCGTCCTTCTGGAGCAGTCCGGGCTGAAGCCGATCGTGGTCCACGGCGGCGGACCGCAGATCGGCAAGATGCTCGACCGGCTCGGCATCCAGTCCGAGTTCCGCGGCGGCCTGCGCGTCACCGACGAAGCCACCGTCGAGGTGGTCGAGATGGTCCTGGCCGGTCTGATCAACAAGCAGATCGTCGGCTGGATCTCGGCCGAGGGCGGCCGGGCCGTCGGCCTGTGCGGCAAGGACGGCAACATGGTTCGGGCCAAGCGGGCGATGAAGACCGTCGTCGATCCCGAGAGCCGCGTGGAGCAGACCGTCGATCTCGGCCTCGTCGGCGAGCCCGATCACGTCGAGCGCGGCGTCCTCGACGCGGTGCTGAAGGCCGAGCTGATCCCGGTGCTGGCGCCCGTAGCCTACGGGGCGGACGGGCAGACCTACAACGTCAACGCCGACACCTTCGCGGGGGCGATCGCCGGGGCGCTCCGAGCCAAGCGCCTTCTGCTGCTCACCGACGTCCCGGGCGTGCTCGACAAGGACAAGAAGCTGATTCCCGAACTCACCGTCGAGGATTGCCGCCGCCTGATCGCGGACGGCACCATCACGGGCGGGATGATCCCCAAGATCGAGACCTGCATGTACGCGATCGAGCGTGGGGTCGAGGCCGTCGTCATCCTCGACGGCAAGGTCAACCACGCGGTGCTGCTGGAGCTGTTCACCGATTACGGTGCCGGCACGCTGATCCGGCGCGGCTGACGGCGAGCGGGGCGGCAACTTCCGCCCCGCTCGCACATTGTCGTTCCCCGGACAAGGCTCGCGCAAGCCAGCCTTGCGAGCGTGGCCGTGAAGGTCCAGACTCGGCCGCAGGGGACCACGAGCCAAAGGGATCCTGTGCATCACCCCGGCAAGGCGCAGTTCACCACCGCCGCGGCCCGCGGGTTCGCCGACGTCGACACCTGGGTGTTCGACCTCGACAACACGCTCTACCCGAGCGATGCGCAGGTGTGGCCGAAGGTGGACGAGCGCATCACCCTCTACGTAATGCGGCTCTACGGTCTCGACGGGATCTCCGCCCGGGCCCTGCAGAAGCACTTCTATCACCGCTACGGCACGACCCTGTCGGCGCTGATGCAGGAGGAAGGGGTCGATCCGCACGACTTCCTCGACTTCGCCCACGACATCGACCATTCGTCGATCAGGCTCGACAAGGACCTCGGCGATGCGATCGAGCGGCTCCCGGGCCGCAAGCTGATCCTCACCAACGGCTCGCGCCGCCACGCCGAGAACGTCGCGGCCAAGCTCGGCATCCTCGACCATTTCGAGGACGTGTTCGACATCGCGGCCGCCGACTTCGTGCCGAAGCCGGAGCGCTCGACCTACGAGCGCTTTCTCCGGGCTCACGAGGTCGAACCGACGCGCGCAGTCCTGTTCGAGGATATCGCCCGCAACCTAGCGGTGCCGCACGACCTCGGCATGGCGACCGTGCTGGTGGTGCCCAAGATCGTCGACCCCTACCGGGAGGCGTTCGAGCAAGAGGCGGTGCGCGAACCGCATATCGACCACATCACCGACGATCTCGCCACGTTCCTCACCGCCTGCGTGCTCCCCCAGGCGGAACGCGAGCCCGACGAGCACCGCTGACGAGCATCGGCGCCTCATCGCGGATCGTCCGATGAAGCCGGACGGTCGAGGCGCATCGCTGAGGCACCTGTCCTCGACCCGACCGGATCTGCGAAGCGGAACCGCGGACCGATCTCGGCAACCCAATCGACAAGCCGGCGGTGATCCTGTAGAGACCCGCGCAACTCACAACAGGATCGCCGAAATCCTGGTGCCGATCGCCCATGAGGGGCGGAACGGCGCGACGGCTGGAGCTATGCCATGAACATCATCGAGCAGCTGGAGCGCGAGGAAGTCGCGCGCCTTGCCAAGACCATCCCGGATTTTGAGCCGGGCGACACGCTCATCGTCAACGTCCGCGTGAAGGAAGGCGAGCGCACGCGCGTCCAGGCCTACGAGGGCGTCTGCATCGCCCGCTCGGGCGGCGGCCTGAATGAGAGCTTCACGGTGCGCAAGATCTCGTACGGCGAGGGTGTGGAGCGCGTTTTCCCGGTGCATTCGCCGATGATCGATTCGATCAAGGTGGCCCGCCGCGGCAAGGTGCGCCGTGCCAAGCTGTACTACCTGCGCGACCGCCGCGGGAAGTCGGCCCGCATCGTCGAGCGGACCGATCGCTACAAGGCCAAGGAGGCCCCGGCGGCGCCCGCCGCCGCCGAGTAAGCAGTCCGCCTGCGCCGCAGGATCGACCGCGTCACAGACCGGTCCGGCTCAGCCGGGCCGGTTTTCTGTTTCGGACCACTCGAACGCATCGACGGAGGGGGAGCGAGGCGGCCGGCAGGTCTGTGGCTGGGGTGATTGGGGCCATTTCCAGCGCCTTGGCCGTCGCGCGCGGCCGCAAGGAAGCTCGGCGCCTATCCGATGCGTGCGGTGACCTCGATCTCGACCCGCATCTCAGCACGCAGGAGCCCGGCCACCACCACGATCGTGGCGGCCGGGCGCACGTCGGCCAGCACCCGGCCGCAGACCGCCAGCACGGCATCAGCGTCGGCCCGGTCGGTGACGTAGTAGGTGGCGCGTACGATCCCGGCGAGGCCGGCTCCCGCCTCTGCCAGGACGTCCCGGATCGTCCGCCAGCAGGCCTCGGCCTGCGCGCCGCCGCCCTCCGGCATCGTCATGGCGGCGTAGTCGTAGCCAGTGGTTCCGGAGACGTAGACGAAGTCCCCATCGACCACCGCCCGGGAGTAGCCGTAATCCCGTTCGAACGGCGAGCCGGACGAGATCAGCCGCCGGTTCATCCGCCGCGCAGCGCTTCCAGTACCTTGCCGCCGGGGCGGCCCGTCGGCGCCATGCCCAGCCGGCGCTCCACGTCCTTGATGGCGTCGCGGGTCTTCTGGCCGACCTTGCCGTCCGGTTCGCCGACGTCGTAGCCACGGGCGGCCAGCCGGGTCTGGAGGTCGCGCCGTTCGGCCCGGGACAGGGGCGGGTCGTCGGTCGGCCAAGCGGCCTGGACGCCGGCCTTGCCGCGCAATCGGTCGGAGAGGACCGCGATGGCGAGGCCGTAAGATTCGGCGGCGTTGTACGAGTAGATCGCGTCGAAGTTCCGGGTCACCAGGAAGGCCGGGCCGTCGATGCCGGCGGGCGCGATGATCCCGGTCGGGCCCTCGCCCGAGAGCGGGCGACCGTCCACACGAGTTACACCCAGCGACGCCCAGTGGGCAACCGGCTTCTTGTTCTTGCGCCCGGCGGCGGCGACGTTGAAGCTGCGCGGCAGCTTCACCTCGTAACCCCAGACCTGCCCGTTCTGCCACTTGGCGACGTGCAGGAAGTTGGCCGTCGAGCCGACTGCGTCGGCCACCGAATCGACGACGTCGCGCCGCCCGTCGCCGTCGCCGTCGACGGCGAGGCGATGGTAGGTGGTCGGCATGAACTGGGTCTGGCCGAAGGCGCCCGCCCAGGAGCCGGTCAGTCGCTCCGGCGCGATATCGCCGCGCTCGATGATCCGGAGGGTGGCGATCAGCTCGCCGCGGAAGAAGTCCCGGCGGCGGTTGTTGGAGCAGGCCAGCGTCGCCAGCGACTGCACCAGCGGCATCTTGCCGAGGTTCTTGCCAAAATTCGATTCCACGCCCCAGACCGCCGCGATCGTGTAGCGGTCGACGCCGTAGCGGCCCTCGGCCTGGGCCAGGGCCGCCGCGTGCTGGCGCATGGCCGCGCGCCCGTCCTCGACCCGCTCGTCGTCGACCAGCGCCGCCATGTAGTCCCAGATCGGCGTCTTGAACTCGGGCTGCGCCTGGGACAGCTCGATCACCTTGTCGTCGAAGCTGATGCCGCTCGTGGCCGACCGGAAGGTCTGCGCCGAGACGCCGGCCGCGGCGGCCTGACCCTGGATGCCGGCGAGGCAGCTGTCGAAATCGGCCCGGGCCGGAAGGGCTGCCAGCGGCAGTGCCGCGATGCCGGCGAGAAGCCCGAGCGCGCGCACAGTCCTCGGTCCCGTCGGGTGCTTCGGCATACTGGCGATCCTCACGATGCGGGACGGAGTCTGGGCGCGGATTCAGGCGACATGTGGGTTAACGAAGCATGAGGAAAGCCGCCGCGCCTTCATCCATTTGCCTACCAATCGATAGGTTGATCCGGAGCCGGTCCACCAGCGGCCGGCCCATGGAGTCGGGAGGCGGGACGCATGATGAAGGATTGGACTCAGCACGGCGCCGCGCTCGTCAGCACGCTCGGGCGTATCGGTGCTGTGAGCCCGGACCTCCTCGAAGCCCATGACCAGCTGGCCGCGGCGGCCCCGACCGAGCGCTAGCCGGACGCCAAGACCCGCGAGCGGATCGCCCTCCCGGTCGCGGTCACGACGCGGTGCGACGGCTGCATCGCCGTGCACTCCGACTTCGCCCGCACGGCCGGCGCGAGCAAGGAGGAGGTCGTGGAGGCGCTCGGCGTCGCGGTGGCGCTGAACGCCGGCGCCGCCCTGGTCTACACCGCCCGCGCCTTCGAGGCGTTCAGCGGCGAGTCCGGCTGAACCGGCCGAGCCGGGCCCGCGCCCCGGAACCTCCAGCGGAGCCGGGGGCTGGTTATCAGGACGGTGCGCCAGCCCGGTCTCCGCCTCCCAGGCGGTCCAGATAAGCACAGAGCATGTCGGCCAGGGCGCCCGCGAGGACCTCCACGGCCGCTTCGGTCCGGACCGCCTCCGAGATGCGCTCGCCGACCTCGCCGAGCGTCATCGCGATGATCTCGCCCGCGACCTGCAGCTCCGCTTCGGGAACCGCCGGAAGCGCCGCGCGGAGAAAATCGCGGAACGCCTGCGTGCCGATCAGCTGCGGCTCCGCGGCCTCGGGCGCATCGCGGTAGGCCGGGGCGGCTTCGTCGAGGGCCCGGCGCATCGCGGCCTCGGCGCATTCCGAGCGCACGAAGGCGTGGACGGCGCGGCGCAGACGCTCGCCGGGCGCCGTCTCGGGATCCGTCAGGATCCCGGCCAGCAGGGCGGTCGTGTCCCGCCACTCGTCGCTCTGCAACTCGAACAGGACCGCCGCCTTGTTGGGGAAGTACTGGTAGAGCGAGCCGATGCTGACGCCGGCGCGCTCGGCGACTCGCGCCGTCGTGAAGCGCTCCGCGCCGACCTCCGCCAGAACCTGAGTGGCCGCCTCCAGAATAGCCGCGACAAGGTCGCTGGAGCGGGCCTGTCGGGGCTGCTTTCGCCTGGAAATCCCGAGACTTGGCCGATCAGGCATGGGGTGGTGCTCGGAACGCGAATAGGCGCGGGCAGGGGGCGCCGGTATTCTGCGTCGTGTTCAGTTGAACACGCAAGACGGAAAGCAACACGCCATGTCACGCTCAGCGTCTAAACTCACTGAACCGCGCGTCGCGTCGCTGTTGGACAGTCTCTTCGTGCAGGCGGAGGCATCCTCACCCCTGAACATCGTCGGCGATCTTTCGGCCGGAGAGCGGACGCGTCTCATGGGCAGCCGCACCGGCTACCGAGACTTCTACAGCCGGCTCAAGGACATGCCGCTCGCGGTCTCGCGAGAGACCGGCCGGCTGCTCTACATGCTCGCCCGGAGCTGCCGAGCGCGGACGATCGTCGAGTTCGGCACCTCCTTCGGCCTCTCAACCCTGCACCTCGCCGCGGCCCTGCGCGACAACGGCGGCGGCCGGCTCATCACCTGCGAGTTCGAGCCCTCCAAGGTGGTGCGGGCGCGAGCGAATCTGATGGAGGCCGGACTGGCGGATCTGGTCGAGTTCCGCGAGGGCGACGCCCTGCAGACCCTCGGCCTCGACCTGCCCGACTCGGTCGACCTGCTGCTCCTTGACGGAGCGAAGGGTCTTTATCCGGACATTCTGAGCCTCGTGGAGAGCCGCCTCGGACCGGGTGCCCTGGTGGTCGCCGACAACGCGGAATACAGTTCCGATTATCTGGCCCGGGTGCGCGCGCCGAGCCGCGGCTACCTGTCGGTGCCGTTCGCCGAGGATGTCGAGCTGTCGATGCGGCTCGGATGAGGCAGGGCCCGGTATCCAGGCCGGACCGGCGGTCGCCTCAGCGCGCCGCGACCGCCGTCGGGATGCTCAGGCCCATTCCCGCTGGGCGAGCTTCTGCTCGTAGGCGTCGATGGACGCGGCGCGCGCCAGCGTCAGGCCAATCTCGTCGAGCCCGTTCAGCAGGTTGTGCTTGCGGCCCTCGTCGATGTCGAAATGCAGGGTGCCGCCATCCGGCCCCCGGATGGTCTGCGCCGCCAGATCGATCGACAGGGTGGCGTTCGCGCCGCGCTCAGCATCCTCGAACAGCTTCTCCAGATCCTCGGGCGATACGACGATCGCCAGGATGCCGTTCTTGGCGCAGTTGTTGAAGAAGATGTCGGCGAAGCTCGTGGAGATCACGCAGCGGATGCCGAAATCGGCGAGCGCCCAGGGGGCGTGCTCCCGGGACGAGCCGCAGCCGAAATTATCCCCCACGACCAGGATCTTGGAGTTCCGGTAGGCGGGCTGGTTGAGCACGAAGTCCGGGTTCTCCGAACCGTCCTCGCGATAACGCATCTCGGCGAACAGGCTCGTGCCGAGCCCGGTCCGCTTGATCGTCTTGAGGTACTTGGCCGGGATGATCCGGTCGGTGTCGACGTTGATCGTCCGAATGGGCGCGGCGACGCCCTCCAGGGTGGTGAATTTTTCCATCGTCTGACAGCTCGTGCCGGTGGTCTCTCCGGGAAGCGTTTAGCAGCCGCCGGCCCGGGCCGGAAGCATCACGCGAGGTCGGGGGCCGTCGCCCGGGACAGGGTGCCGTCGTGGAGCGCGGAGGCGACCAGCGCGCCGGCGATCCCGGCTCCGTGAAGCGCCCGCAGGTCGTCGGGGCCGCGCACGCCGCCGGCCGCGTAGAGGCGGCGATCCGGAGCCCGCGCCCGCAGGACGGCGAGGGCGGCGAGGTCGGGCCCGGCTCCGGCGCCCACCCGCGCGAGGGTCATGGCGATCACCTCGGGCGGCCAGAGCGACGGGTCGTCGTGGAGCATCGGCGGCCCGAGGCGCTCCGCGCCGCGCGTATCCAGGGAGAGCACGGCGCGATCCGCGAGGCGCGTCACGAGGCCGGCATCCGCCTGGCTCTCGCTGCCGATCACCGGTCGCCCGAGGCCGGAGACCAGGAAAGCCTCCGCGGCCGCGGCGTCCGCGAAGCCCGCATCCACCCACAGCGCAGTGCCCGGGCACGCGACCGCGATCGCCTCCAGCGCGTCGAGATCGGGCCCGGTCCCGTCCATGATCGCGTCGAGATCTGCGACGTAGAGAATCTCGGCCGGCCACGCGTCGAGGAGCCCGCGCGCCACCGCTCCGGGCGCCGATCCCTTTGCCAAGGGCGTCTCGATCGGGGCATAGGAGGAGCGCTCGCCCCGGCGCGCCCGCACGACGCGGCCACCCCGCAGGTCGAGCACCGGGATCACCGCGAAGCCGGGGCGCCCGATCCTGTGGTCCATCGAGGCGCTCATCGCGGTCCCATGCGCTCACCAACCTCAAAGACCATCGGGTGGGACCTCGGCGGGGTCCACGTCAAGGCTGCGCTGGTTGCGGACGGGCGGATCGTCGCCGCCGCACAGGTGCCGTGCCCCCTCTGGCAGGGTGTCTCGGCCCTCGACCAGGCGCTCGCCGCCGCACCCGACTGGGCGCGCGGCGAGGCTCTCCACGCCGTCACCATGACCGGGGAGCTGACCGACTGCTTCGCCGACCGGCACGCGGGCGTGGCTTCGCTCTCGGAATGGGCGGAGGCCCATCTCGAGGGCTCCGTACGCATCTATGCCGGCCGTTCAGGCTTCGTCGCCCCCGCGGCGGCCGCTGCGGTCTCCGCGGACGTCGCATCGGCCAACTGGCACGCCACTGCGGCGCTCGCCGGATACAGCGTGCCGGACGCGCTCCTCGTCGATGTCGGCTCCACGACCGCCGACCTGATCCCGATCGTGCGGGGTCGCCCCTCCGCGGCCGGCTACAGCGACGCCGAGCGCCTGGAGACCGGCGAGCTCGTCTACACGGGGGTGGTGCGCACGCCGGTGATCGCGCTCGCCGACCATGCCCCCTTCGCGGGACGTCGGACCCGGCTGATGACCGAGACCTTCGCCCACATGGCAGATGTCTATCGGATCCTCGGACTTCTCCCCGAGGGCGCGGACCAGCAGGCGAGCGGCGACCGCAAGGGCAAGTCGATCCCGGAGAGCGAGACTCGGCTCGCCCGAATCGTCGGCCGTGACCGGGGGGAGGGGACGGCCAAAGCCTGGACGGCGCTCGCAGACCACTTCGCCGAGGCGCAGTTGCGGCTGATGCACGATGCGGCTTCCCTCCTGCTGACCCGGCCCGACCTGCCGCCGGACGCGCCGCTGATCCTGTGCGGCGCCGGCACCTTCCTGGGCGAGCGCCTCGCCGGGCGGCTCGGGCGCCCGGCGAGGCTCCTGGTATCGCTCCTGAAGAATCGGATCGCCGGCGCGGACGCGTGGATCTCAACCTGCGGACCGGCGGTTGCGGTCGGGCTGATCGCCGCGGAGGATGCACACGCATGAGCGCAATCAAGATTTTGGCCCGGATCCTCACGGCCCGGGTCGGCCCGCATATCGAGCTGGCCATCGAGGCGGAAAGCGGCGAGATCCTGAAGGTGCTCGCGACCCAGGATCAGATCGACCGGCTGGTGGATGAGCTGGAGGACATCCTCAACTCCCCTGCCGAGCCCGAGGATGACGGTCCCCCCGAGGCGGCCTGAAACGCCCGGAGGCGAGAGTCGCCATGAGCCTCATCGCCGCCAAGATCATCGTCACGCCGACGCTGATGTGGGCCGTATCGGCGGCCGCGCGCCGGTGGGGCAGCCTCGTCGGCGGCCTGCTGTCGGGCCTGCCGCTGACCTCGGCACCGATCTCGATCTACCTGGCGGCCGAGCAGGGGGAGCGTTTCGCCGCCGATGCCGCCGTGGGGTCGGTGGAGGGGCTGGGCGCGGTCACCGCCAGCTATCTCGCCTACACGACCTGCGCGCCGCGGCTGGGGAGTCTCGCGTCCGTCCTCCTCGCCCTAGCCGCCTTCGTCCTTGGAGGCGCACTCCTGCACGGCGTGATCCAGCCCAACCTGTGGCTCGCCACGGCGATCGACCTGCCCGCGATGGTGCTGGTCGTCGTCCTGGGCCGGCCGTCCGCCGACGCGGGGGTGACGACGCGCAGGGCGCGACCGCCGCGCTGGGACATGCCGGCCCGGCTCGCGGCAGCCACCGCCCTGGTCCTGGTGGTGTCGACGCTGGCGCCGCACCTCGGCTCCGGCCTGAGCGGCGTGCTGGCGCCGATCCCGATCATTTCCTGGCCGCTCATCGTCTTCGCTCGGGCGCAGGACGGGGTCGACGCCGCGCTCGCCGTGGTGCGGGGCAGCGCCCAGGGCGCGTTCGGCGTGCTCGCCTTCTATGTCTGCGTGCACCTGCTGCTCGGACGGATCGATCCGGTCGCGGCCTACGCCGCGTCCATCGCGGGGTCGGCCGCCTGCGTCCTGCCCTGGCTGGTGGCGCGACGCCGCCCGCGGGCGGCGTGACGAAGCTGCTCCGGAAGGACCTCGGAGGACGCCATGCTGCCGAACACGGGCATCCCGACCCTGGCGCCGGGATACGCGGCGGTGCCGCCCGGCCATATCGCGACGATCGTCACCAGCCTGGAGATGCTCCGCCCACCGCCCCCGCGTCCCGGGCGCCCGTTCCCGCCCGAGCTCGCCCTGGAGCCGCTGCTGCGCCCCGAACCGGAGACCTACCGGGCCCTGTTCCGGGAGGTCGGGGCCGACTGGCTCTGGTTCTCGCGACTCACCCTGGCGGAGGGCGCGCTGGCGACGATCCTCACCGACAGGGACGTCGAGATCTTCGCGCTCCGCCGGGAGGGCCGGAACCTCGGCCTGCTGGAACTGGATTTCCGACAGCCCGGCGCCTGCGAACTCGTCTTCCTCGGATTGACCGGAGACGTGGTCGGAACGGGGATCGGCCGCACGCTGATGGACGCGGCGACAAGCCGGGCCTGGGCGCGCCCGATCACGCGGTTCTGGGTGCATACCTGCACCCTGGACCATCCCGGCGCGCTCGCCTTCTATCGCCGCGCGGGCTTCGCTCCCTTCGCCGTCCATGTCGAGGTCGCCCCCGATCCGCGGCTCGACGGGACCCTGCCGCGGGATTGCGCACCGCACGTGCCGCGGCTCGGCTGACGCGCCTGCGAAGACCTTGAAACGAAAGAGACCCGCGGGCCTCGCGGCCGCGGGTCTCGTGTCGTCAGCGGCGCGCGCCGCTCACGCGGCGGTGCGCTTGCGGGCTTCCTGCTTCGTGTCGACGCCGGCCGCTTTGATCTCGGACAGCTTCTGCGCGACGTTGCGCGAGAACACGAACTCGGCGGGCCGCTGGTGCTCGAGGCTGACCTCGGGAGCCATCGCGCCCTCGGTCTTGATGCCGCGAATCGCGTGCACCAGCGGCTTCCAGGGCTTGCGGACCGAATCGACCACCGAGGAGGCCTCGTAGCCCGAATGCACCATGCAGTCGGCGCACTTCTCGTAGTTGCCGGTGCCGTAGGAATCCCAGTCGGTGGATTCCATCAGCTCCTTGAAGGTCGCCGCGTAGCCCTCGCCGAGCAGGTAGCAGGGCTTCTGCCAGCCGAACACGGTACGGGTCGGGTTGCCCCACGGGGTGCAGTGATAGGTCTGGTTGCCGGCGAGGAAGTCGAGGAACAGGCCCGACTGCTGGAAGGTCCACTTCTCGCGGCCCTTCTCCTTGCCGTGCCGGAACACGCCGCGGAACAGTTCCTTGGTCGCCTTGCGGTTCAGGAAGTGCTTCTGGTCCGGGGCGCGCTCGTAGGCGTAGCCGGGGGAGACGGTGATGCCGTCGATGCCCATCCGGGTCACGCTGTCGAAGAAGTCGGCGATCTTCTCAGGCGCGGAATTGTTGAAGAAGGTGCAGTTGATGGTGACGCGGAAGCCCATCTCCTTGGCCTTCGCGATCGCCGCCACCGCCTTGTCGTAGACGCCGCGCTGGCACACCGACTGGTCGTGCATCTCCTTGTCGCCGTCGAGATGGATCGACCACGTGAAGTACGGGCTGGGCTTGTACTCCTTGATCTTCTTCTCGAGGAGCAGCGCGTTGGTGCAGACGATCGCAAATTTCTTCTGGGCGATGATGCCCTCGACGATCTGCGGCAGATCCTTGTGCAGGAGCGGCTCGCCGCCGGCGATCACCACCACCGGGGCGCCGCACTCGCGCACCGATTCCAGGGCGTCGGCGACCGGCAGGCGCTTGTTGAGGATCTCGTCCGGGTAATCGATCTTGCCGCAGCCGGCGCAGGCGAGATTGCAGCGGAACAGCGGTTCCATCATCATCACGAGCGGGTAGCGCTTACGACCCGTCAGGTGCTGCTTGAGGATGTAGCCGCCGATCTTCGCGACGTACCGGAGGGGGATACCCAAGATTGCGGCTCCTTCACTTCGTCGACCCCGGGGCGTCGGGGTGCTTAACGCGAAAAAATATCGATTTCCAGCGACCTAGCTTGGAACTAATCTCAAACGACCCCGTTTCGGCGGGATCATGACATCTTATTCCGCGCCTGACGCAACGCTGCCACACGGCCCGCCTGCGCGGACGTGCGGGACGGGAAAGCTCGGTCGCTGAGGTCAGCACGCGCAATGCGTCGGCAATGCGACCGGACATCCATGATTTTGGTCGCCCCGCCGATATCGATGTGCGCCAGCGCACATGGACGAGTGCAAGGACCACGCCGGGGCGGTCGCGTTGCATTCTGGCATCGCTCTCTTTACTGAGCCACGTGGCTGCAACGCAAGAGCGACCCGTGGCGGATCGCGGCGCTGGAGCCCATATCGGTCGCGATTTGCGCGCACAAGCGTGGCGGACGGCCGGAGCGGACGGTACGGCGTTTCCCGAACCTGAGGCGTGTTCGAGCGGAGCGCGGGGCGGCCGACACCGGGGCTTCGGGCCCCGGCCGCGCCGGTCACCGTGGGTCCGCTGAGCCGGATTGGATGAGCCGGATGCGCCGACAGCGCATCCGAGGCGAACAGGCAGGATACTCGTGATCGAAAGTCTCGTCGCGTTCTCGGTGCGGTATCGGTGGATCGTGATTGCCGTCCTGGCGTTCGTCACGGTCGCGAGTGCCGGAGTCGCGGCGCACCTGTTTCGAATCAATACCGACGTCGAGCGGCTGATCGATCCGAAGGAGCCGTGGCGCCAGGACGAGATCAACTACGAGCAGGCTTTCCCTCAGCGCACCAACACGATCGTCGCGGTGATCAACGGGCAGACGCCGGAAGAGACCGAGGAGGCGGCCGCCAGCCTCGCCAAGGCGCTGACCGCTCACAAGAACCTGATCGAGACCGTCTATCGCCCGGACGGCGGACCGTTCTTCGACAAGAACGGGCTGCTGCTGATGCCCCAGCCCGAACTCGACAAGACCCTTGAGGCACTGACCCAGCAGCAGGGGCTGCTCGGGCCGCTTGCCGCCGATCCGTCGCTGCGGGGCGTGATGCGCGTGCTGACGCTGGGCGCCCGTGGCGTGAAGACCGGCGATGCCAAACTGGACGACCTCGAGAAGCCCATGGGGCAGATCGACGCCACGCTGCAGAAGGTGTTGGCGGGCGAGCCGGCGCGGATGTCGTGGCAGGAACTCCTGTCCAATGGCGAAGGCCGCGTCACGGACAAGATGAAGTTCGTGATCATCCAGCCCGTGCTCGACTTCAACGCCTTGGAGCCGGGCTACCAGGCGACCAAGCTGATCCGGAACGTCGCCCAGGATCTCAAGATCGATGCGCAGCACGGCCTGCGCATGCGGTTGACCGGCACCGTCGCCGTGGCGGACGAGGAGTTCGCGACGCTCTCAGAGGATGCGGGCCTCAACAACAGCATCATCGTCGGCGCGATCGTGCTGTTCCTGTGGCTCGCCCTGCGCTCGGGCAAGCTCGTCGGCGCAGTCATCATCACGACCTTCGCGGGCCTTGTCGTCACGGCGGCGCTGGGCCTCGTCATGGTCAAGGAGCTGAACCCGATCTCCGTGGCCTTCGCGGCCCTGTTCGTGGGACTGGGCATCGATTTCGGCATCCAGTTCTCGGTGCGCTACCGCGCCGACCGCTACGAGCAGCCGAGCTTGGACAGCGCGATCCGCGCTGCCGCTCGGGGCGTCGGCTGGTCGTTGACGCTCGCCGCCGTATCGCTGGTCGCGGGCTTCTTCGCGTTCCTGCCCACGGCGTTCCGGGGTGTGTCGGAACTCGGCCTGATCGCCGGCGTCGGCATGGTCGTGGCCTTCCTGTTCTCGCTGACGCTACTGCCGGCGCTGATCGCGGTGTTCAAGCCGGAGGGCGAGAAGACGGCCGTCCAGACCGCGTGGCTGGTGGGCGTCGATCCGTGGATCATCCGCCACCGCAAGGCGATCCTGATCGGCGTCGGGCTCGTGACCCTGGCCGGTGCGCCGCTTCTCTGGCACCTGCCGTTCGACTCCAATCCGATGCACCTGCGCAGCGCGAAGACGCAGTCGATCGCCACCTATCTCGACCTGATCAAGAACCCCGAGACCAGCCCGAACGTCATCGACGTGCTCGCCCCGAGCGTCGAGGCCGTTCCGTCGCTCTCGAAGACGCTCACGGCGTTGCCGGTCACTGCGTCGGTCAACAGCATCGACACCTTCGTGCCGCGCGATCAGGACAAGAAGCTCGCCCAGATCGCCGACACGGCGCAGCTCCTCGACCCCGTCCTCAACCCGGGCCGCCGGCCGCCGCCGCCCACCGACGCCGACAACGTCAAGGCGCTCAAGGACGCCGCGACGGCGCTCAACGGCGTCGGGAGCGAGGCGAAGGGCGACGCGACGGGCGCTCAGGCGGCCAAGCAGCTTGCCGGCACCCTGGACAAGCTCGCGACCAGCCCCGTGGCGCAGCGCGAGGCGGCCTCCGTCGCCCTCACGAAGGATCTCGGACCGCTGCTGGCGCATCTGCGCGACCTGCTGCATCCCGACAAGATCACCCTCGACAACCTGCCACCGCAGCTCAAGGCCGACTGGGTGGCGGCCGACGGCCGCGCCCGCATCGAGGTCCATCCCAAGGGGGATTCGAACGACGATCAAGTGCTGCGCACCTTCTCCGATGAAGTCCTGAAGGTCGCGCCCCATGCCACCGGCGCTCCGGTCGCGACCACGCAGTCGAGCTACACGATTCTGGGCGCCTTCGTTCAGGCGGCGGTGACGGCCTTCGTGCTGATCTTCGTCATCCTGTCGGTGGCCCTGCGCAAGCCCTGGGACGTGGCGATGACGCTCGGCCCGCTGGTGATCGCGACCCTCTGGACGCTGATGGCCCTGCGCATCATCGGCATGCCGCTGAACTTCGCCAACATCATCGCGCTGCCGCTGATGCTCGCGGTGGGCGTCGCGTTCCACATCTACTACGTGATCGCCTGGCGAGCGGGCGTGAACGACATGCTCGCGTCGAGCCTGACCCGAGCGATCTTCTTCTCGGCGCTGACCACCGGCAGCGCCTTCGGCTCGCTGGTCCTGTCCAGCCACCCGGGCACGGCGAGCATGGGCAAGCTGCTCGCGCTCTCGCTGTTCTTCACCCTGGTGGCGGCCTTCTTCGTCGTGCCGGCGACCCTCGGCGAGCCGCCGGCGCAGCCCGACGAGGACCGTCCGGAAGCCGAGAAGGCCGCCGGTGCCGCCTTGCGCAAGAGCGTCGCGCAGAAGGATCCTGTGCCGGCCAAGTAACGGCCGGCACCCCGAGGCCCTAGAGGGCCTTCTCGAAGAAATGGTCCGGGTAGGGGTCGTCGTTGAAGCGGTCGATCTCCACCCAGCCCGTGCCCCGGTAGAGCATCAGGGCTTCCGGAAGTGCGCTGTTGGTGTCGAGCCGCAGCATCCGGATGCCGAGCTCGCGAGCGACCCGCTCGGCCTCGTGCATCAGGCGCTTGGAGAGGCCCAGCCCGCGGGCCGCGGGATCGATCCAGAGCCGCTTGATCTCCGCCTCGGGGCCACCCCACCCTTTGAGCCCGACGCAGCCGACCGGCAGACCGTCGGCGACGGCGAGCAGGAAGGCGCCACGCGGCCGCACCATGTCGCCGGCCTCCGGATCGCAGGACCGCGCGACGTCGAATCCTCCGGGAAATCGGGCAGCCAATTCGGCGTAGTAGGCCGCAAGGCAGACCCGCGCCGGCGCGTCGACGGGATCGGCCGCGACGATCGTGATGGCGTCGCGGCCCAGGACGAGAGCGACACGATCCATGGCCTGCAGGAGGGCGTCGGCCCGCGGCGCGCGCTCCAGCAGCGCTGTGGCGCGGGCATCCGACAGGGCTTCATAGGCCTCGAATTCCCGCTGGCCGGCCTCGGTCACGGACGCGATCCGGCGGCGGGCATCCGCAGGATGCGGCGCCGTCGCGACCAGCCCCTCGTCCTCCAGGCTCCGCAGGAGACGGCTCATCAGGCCGGAATCCAGGTCCAGATAGGCGCGAATCTCGGCGATCTCGGTGCGTCCCGCACCGATGGCGTTGAGGACGCGGGCCGCGCCCAGGGGACGGCCCCGGCCGAGGAACGAGGAATCGAGGGCTCCGACCTCGGCGGTGACGGCGCGGGCGAACCGGCGGACGCGGGCGATGTCGGCAGGTCTCATGATATCTGACTAAAGTCAGATATCAACGCCGGTCAACCGAGGAAGTCGGAGAAGCCGCCGCGGATCGCGCCCGACGCGTCGGCGGCAGATCGGGAGGCGGGGGCGATCAGCGCGTCCCGCTCGTCCGCGTAGCGGTAGCCCGGCGCCTCGCCGGGGAAGCCGCCGGCGGTCGCGGGATGGGTGTAGAGTTCGGTCAGACCGTCAGGAAGTTCGGCCAGCAGCGCGGCGACGCGGGCCGGCGTCATGGCGCCGGACCAAGCGAGGCCGAGGGTGCGGTCCGGGATCAGCAGCCCAGCCTGCCGGGCGCGCACGGCCAGCAGCGCCGCCCAGGGGGCGATGTCGAGGGCGGCCGAGGGGCGGGCACCGGGCTCGGCGCGGCGGAGGATCTCCCGCGGCTCCCGAGGCACGCGCAGGGCGCGCATTCCGAAGTCGCGGCCGATGCGCAGCACCGCGCCCGCGATCAGCGGGTGGACGTGGAAGTGCTTGTGGGCGTTGACGTGGTCGAGGGGCAGGCCGGTGGCCCGGTAGGCTTCGAACTGGGCCCGGATCTCGGCGGCGAGCTGACGGCGCGCGGCGGACTTGCGGGCGAAGTCGAATCCGAGACGACCCATGTCGGCGCGCATCAGGCCGGCCGCATCGGTCAGGTCCGGCAGCTGAGTCGCCGGGAGAGTCGGCCATGCCTCCACGAGGACGAGGTGCAGCCCGACCCGCAGGGACGGCATCCGCCTCGCCCGCGCCACCGCATCCGCGGCGGCCGGCGCCGAGACCATCAGGCTCGCGGCGGTGAGGATCCCGTCGCGATGCGCCTGCTCGACGGCCTCGTTGACCTCGGGGCTCAGCCCGAAATCGTCGGCGGTGACGACAAGACGCTTCACTGGGACCTCGGTCACGGGTGTCGAGAGGGCGCGCCCTCTCGCGGGTCCAGGGCGGAGCCCTGGAAGAGGCGCGGGGCTCCGCCCCGCTCCCCGCCGGGGCCGTAGGCCCCGGACCCCTGACGTCAGGCCGCTTTGGCGGTGCCCTGGCGCTCCTTGAGGAAGCGGTAGAACTCCACGCCCTCGCGCAGGCGGCGCTTCATCATGTCGGGCGAGCGTACCATCTCGCTGACGATCGAGGCGATCTTCGGAGCCCGGAAGTAGAACTTCTTGTAGAACTCCTCAACCGAGGTGAAGATCTCGGTGTGCGAGAGGTGCGGGTAATGCAGCGGCGCGACCTGCACGCCGTTCTCGTCGACGAGCTCGGCGTTCTCGATGTCGAGCCAGCCGTTCTCTACCGCCTGCTTGTACAGGAAGGTGCCCGGGTATGGGGCCGCGAGCGAGACCTGGATCGTGTGCGGGTTGATCCGCTTGGCGAAGGCGATCGTCTCCTGGATCGTCTCCTTCGTCTCGCCCGGCAGGCCGAGGATGAAGGTGCCGTGGATGGCGATGCCCAGGTCATGGCAATCCTGGGTGAACTTCTCAGCGACCTCGACCCGCATGCCCTTCTTGATGTTGTGCAGGATGGCCTGATTGCCGGACTCGTAGCCGACCAGCAGCAGGCGCAGGCCGTTCTCCTTGAGCACCTTCAGGGTCTCGCGCGGCACGTTCGCCTTGGCGTTGCACGACCACGTGACGCCGAGCTTGCCCAGCTCGCGGGCGATCTCCTCGGCGCGCGGCAGGTTGTCGGTGAAGGTATCGTCGTCGAAGAAGAACTCCTTGGTCTGCGGGAACTCCTTCAGGCAGTACTTGATCTCCTCGATCACGTGGGCGACCGAGCGGGTGCGATAGGTGTGGCCGCCGACCGTCTGCGGCCAGAGGCAGAAGGTGCAGCGGCTCTTGCAGCCCCGCCCCGAGTAGAACGAGATGTAGGGGTGCTTCAGGTAACCGATGAAGTACTTCTCCATCTCCAGGTCGCGCTTGTAGACGCTGGTGACGAAGGGCAGCTGATCCATGTCGGTCATGATCTCGCGGTCCTCGTTGTGGACCACGACCCCGTTGGCATCGCGATAGGACAGCCCCTTGATCTCCGACATCGGCACGCCGTCGGCGACTTCCTTGACGGTGAAGTCGAACTCGTTGCGGGCGCAGAAATCGACCACGGGGGCCTGGGCCATCGCGCCGGCGGCGTCGACCGCGACCTTGGCGCCGATCAGGCCGGCGATCAGCTTCGGGTTGGCGGCCTTCAGCGCCTCGATGGTCTTCACGTCGGATTTGAACGACGGCACCGAGGTGTGGAGCACGACGAGGTCGAAGTCGTTGGCCTGGGCCACGATCTCGGCGAGCTTGATGTTGTGCGGCGGCGCGTCGATCAGCTTCGAGTTCGGCACCAGGGCGGCCGGCTGGGCCAGCCAGGTCGGGTACCAGAACGACTTGATCTCGCGCTTGGCCTGGTAACGGGAGCCGGCACCGCCGTCGAAACCGTCGAAGGTGGGGGCCTGGAGGAAGAGCGTGCGCATGGGGTTCAAGGCCTCAGGGCAATGCCGGGGGGAGGGCGGAGGACGAGGAAACCGGGTTCAGCGGAGCGGCGCGCCGGCATCGCGGCCGAGTTCGGCGTCCGGGATCAGGGTGCCATCCGCAACCACGTGATAATCGTGACCTTTCCATGTCACCGCCCCCGACACGAAGGCCCAGGAGAAGTTCAGGAAGGAGAGGATGTCGCGGATCGGCAACAGTCCGTAGGGGTGCGGGGCGAGACCGAAGGCGCGCTCCAGCTGGCGGCAGAGCAGGATCCGGCTGGCCAGCGCGGCGGCGGCGACCCACAGCGCGCCGGTTCCGGCCCCCGGCAGCAGGGCGCCCACGAGGGCGAGGGGGAAGGCGTGGGTGACGATTGAGCCGGCATAGCCGGCGGGATCGACGGTGCGAATCGTGCGGTTCCACCGCAGTTCGTGCCGCCACAGGCCGGAGAGATCGGTGTCGACGCTGGTATGGCCGATGGTGAAGCTCGGGATCACCACCCGGCCGCCGAGGCCGCGCAGGGCGGCGCCGATCGCGTAATCGTCCGCGAGGTCGTTGCGGAAGGTGCGGAAGCCGCCCACCGCCTCCAGGTTCGCCCGGGTGAACGCCACGGTGGAGCCGAAGCACGGCTTGGCCAGTCCCAGGCTGAGGCCCATCACGACGTTCGGCAGGAACTGCGTGTCGATCGCCAGGGCGGAGAGTTGATCGTAGAGGCCCCGGAAGGCGGGAACGCCGTGGTAGAGGCAGGTGACGCCGGTTACCCCCTCCTGCGACAACTCCGCGACGAGGCGCTCCAGGTAATCGGGCCGGACCACCATGTCGCTGTCGGCCAGCACCACCACGTCGTGGGCGATCGCCTCGGCCATGTTGATCAGGTTCGAGACCTTGCGGTTCGAGCCATGCTGGCGGCCATCGATCACGAGGTCGATGCGCGCTTGCGGATAGGCCTGCTTCAGCCGCTGCACGACGGCAATTGCGGGATCACCGGCCTTCTGGACGCCGAACACCACCTGCACCGCGCCGGCGTAATCCTGGCGCAGCACGGTCTCGAGGTTCTCGTAGAGGTTCGGTTCGAGGCCGCAGAGCGGCTTGAGCACGGTCACGGAGGGCGCGGCGCAGCCGGACGCCAGAACCGGAACGTCGCGCGCCACGTAACGGCCCGCGCAATAGGCCGCGGCCAGCCCGTAGAGGCAGCCCGCCGCCGCCAGGATCAGGCAGAGCAGCGAGAGCCACGAGAGGCTGAGCAGTGCCAGCGAGGAGAGGTCCATCCGGTCGGGTCCGTGCGATCGTCCGGCCGCTTCGGGCGGCGATGGCCGCGTGCGGCCGGTTCAGTGGGCCCCTGTCGGCTCGGCTCAGGGCGTCGGCTTGGCGGCGAGCATGCCGTCGGCCCGCTGGCGGAGGAACTTGACGACGCCGTCGGCGCCCCCGGACTTCAGCGGCGCGGACAGCGCATTGCGCTGCGCGGCGATCTCGCTGACGTCGCCGTTGAGCAGGACATCCTGGATGCGGTTGCTGTCGTTCACCACGAAGTCGACCGCGGAATCGTCGCCGTCCGAGGTGGTGACGCGGGTCGGCACCACGCGCTGCGAGCCGCGCTCCTCGATCTTGGGCGTGACCTCGAACTTGCCGCCGGCGGCGCGGGCCAGCCGGTTCGCGTAGGTGACGATCAGGCTGCGCTTGAACGCGTCGGTCACCGCCTCCTGCTGATCCGGGGTGAAGCTCGACCACTTCGAGCCGACGGCGACGCGGGCCATGGCGGGGAAGTCGAATGCCTTGTCGAGGGCCGGCCCGACGGCGTCGACCCGCGCGGGCAGCGGACCGGGACCGTCCTTCAGGGCGGTGGAGAAGGCCGCGTAGAGGTCGCGGACCGTCTGAACGGCGGGGTCGTCCGCGGCCCATGCCTGGACCGGGACGAAGATTGACGCGGCGATGAGGGTGGCCGCGAGGCGGCGGGTCAGGCGCACTTCTTCAACTCCTCGCCGTCGCCGAGCCGCGCGACCATGCGGGGCGGGGCGTAGCTGTAGAACGGCCCGAGAGTCGCGGGCTGGGACACGCGCTGAGCCGTGCGTCCGACCGCGGAATCCGCCTCCCGCTCTTCGTCCTCCGGCGCCTCGGCGCGGAGCTTGGCCTCGATCCGATGCCAGAGCAGCAGGCTCGGCAGCCCGACTCCGAGATCCGCGAAGCGCTTGACCAGGGACAGGGCGAGCGCCGCCTCGGCCGGGATGTCGAACAGGCCGCAGAGGGCGATCAGGCCGCCTTCCTGGGCACCCAGCGCGCCCGGTACCGCGAAGGCCGCGCCGCGCACGGCCTGGGCGAGACTCTCGATCATCAGCGCCTGCGCGAAGTCGATGGGATACCCCATGAACCGCAGACAGACATAGACTTCCAGCGTTCCGATCACCCAGCCCACGAGGTGGACCAGCAACGCCACCGCGAAGCGGCCGTGGTTGCCGTAGAGGCGGCGGAGGCTGTCGTAGAGCTGGTCGATGGCACCGAAGGCCCGCCATTCGCGGCCGGAGGCGAAGCGGCTGAGCAGACCCTGGATGAGCCGGTGCCCGGCACGCCTCTGGATCAGGTAGAAGGCGCCGAGCGCGGGCACCGCCAGGGCGAGACCGCCCTCGACCGTGTGGGCGATCGGTCCGTTGCCGGAGATCATGACCAGCAGGGCGAGGCCGGCCACGGTGAACAGGAGCTGCGTCAGGGCCTGGGTCATCAGGTCGACGAACATGCTGGCACCTGCGAGAGCCCCGGGGACGCTGCGCTTCGCCAGAAGGCGCGCGCCGACGAAATCCCCCCCCACGGTGGCCACCGGCAGCAGCGTGTTGATGCCCTCGCGCACGAACCGGAGGGAGACGCAGTCGCGCAGCTTGGCCGTTCCGGCCGGAAACACGACGTGCCACCCGAGCCCCGCCCAGGCGACCGCCACGATGCGGGCCAGGACCACGAGGGCGGCGCCCCAGCCGGCACTCAGGACGGCGGCCGACACGTCTTCCAGGCCGGAGGACATGAACAGGCCCACGACCGTGCACAGACCGGCGATCAAGGCCAAGGTCGTCAGGCGCTTCATTATCGTCTTTCAAGCTCGCAGAAGGCTTGATGCGGGAAATCGGTCACGGTCGCGGCAGAAATAGGTCCGCCGGGCCGAGAACGTTTCTGCCACGTTGCAGCATGGATTAGCGGTGTCTATCACCCGTTTGACACACCGAGGGCCAAAGCGGCGGCGGAGCTGAACAGCCCGCGTAGAAGGCCGCGCCACGTCGCAGAAGGGGCACACGTCATGGAGCGCGAATCAACGATCACGGCCGTCGAGGCCGTGACGGAGGACACGCATGCCGGCGGCGTCCACGGCGGAGCGGGCCCGGGCGCGCCGGCGCCGCAATCGCCGGTGATGGCCTGGAACGAGTGGGATCCGCTCGAGGAGGTGATCGTCGGCTCGCTGGACGGCGCCACGATCCCGACCCACCACCTGACCGTGATCTTCAACCTGCCGCGCGCCGCGCAGCCCTTCTACCGGCTGGCGAGCGGCTGGAAATATCCGAAGTTCATGAAGAAGCTCGCCCAGGCCGAGCTCGACAACTTCATCACCATCCTGGCTGGGGAAGGCGTGAAGGTCCGCCGCCCGGACACGGTGGACTTCTCCAAGAAGTTCAAGGCACCGCGCTGGACCTCGCGGGGCTTCTGCGTCGCCTGTCCGCGGGACCCGTACCTCGTCATCGGCGACGAGATCATCGAGAGCCCGATGTGCTGGCGCTCGCGCTACTTCGAGGGCGATGCCTACCGGTCGCTGTTCAAGGAGTATTTCCGAGCCGGCGCCCGCTGGACCTCGGCTCCGCGTCCGCAACTGACCGACGACCTCTACAACTACGATTACCGGGTGCCGGACCTGAAGGCCGGCGAGCCCATGCAGTTCACGGTGAACGAGTTCGAGCCGGTCTTCGACGCCGCCGATTTCGTCCGCTGCGGCCGCGACCTGTTCGTGACCCGCTCCAACGTCACGAACCTGATGGGCATCGAGTGGCTGCGCCGCCACCTCGGCCCGGGCTTCCGCATCCACGAGATCGAGAGCCGCTGCCCGCAGCCCATGCACATCGACTCGTCGTTCATGCCGCTGGCGCCCGGCAAGGTGCTGGTGAACCCGGACTACGTCGACGTCGAGAAGCTGCCCGCCGTGCTCAAGAAGTGGGACGTGTTGATCGCCCCGCGCCCCGACCCGGTCGAGGGCTTCATGAGCAAGATCTCGATGTGCTCGCCCTGGACCTCGATCAACGTCCTGGCGATCACCGAGAAGAAGATCGTTGTCGACCAGAGCCAGCCGACGCTGATCAAGGCGCTGAAGGATTGGGGCTTCGACCCGATCCCGGCGCCGTTCCTCAGCTACGGCCCGTTCGGCGGCTCGTTCCACTGCGCGACCCTCGACGTGCGCCGCCGCGGCGTCCTGAAGTCGTATTTCTAGGGGCTGAACCGTCACCCTCCCGCCCGGCTGCGGGAGGGTGAACCCGCGACGGGGCATGCCTGCGCGCAGATCCCGAAGACCACGTCGTGTCGTCCCGGGGCGCCGCACGCGGATCCGGGATGACGAGGCGGGCGTTCGAGCCCCTGCGCGGGCTCGGCCGGTGTGACGGGTCGGATCCACGCCTCCGACCGGGCCGATCAGGGCGCCGCGATGCCCTCGATGAGCGCTGTGTTGAACCCCTCGGGATCCGACATCTGCGGCGCGTGGCCGAGATCCGGAAACTCGATGAGCCGCGCCCCCGGGATCGCCTTCGCGGCGGCCTTGCCGAGTTCGGGGTAGTTGCCGAGGCCCGCCCGCATCTCCGGCGGGGCCAGATCCTTGCCGATCGCCGTGTTGTCCTTCTGGCCGATGAGCAGGAGGGTCGGCACCGCGATCTCCGGGAACCGGTAAACCACCGGCTCGGTGACGATCATGTCGTAGAGCAGCGCCGAATCCCAGGCGACCGCCTCCTTGCCGGGACCGTTGTTGAGGCCGGCCAGCATCGTCACCCAGGGCTCGTAGCGGGCCTCCCATTTTCCCGCGTAGTAGGTCGCAGTCTCGTAGGCACGGATCGCGTCCGCCGAGACCTTCAGCTCGCGCTGGTACCATTGCTCCACCGAGGTCGGCGGCACGCCCTTGGCGGCCCAGTCCTCCAAGCCGATCGGGTTGACCAGTACGAGCTGCCCGACCGCTTTCGGGTAGAGCAGGGCGTAGTGCGCGGCGAGCATGCCGCCCGTGGAATGACCGACCAGGATCGGGCGCTCGATCCCGAGCTTGTCCATCAGGGCGTGGGTATTCTCTGCGAGTTGGCGGAAGGTGAACTGGTAGGCCGCCGGCTTGCTCGACTTGCAGAAGCCGATCTGGTCCAGAGCGATCACCCGGTAGCCGGCCGCGCTGAGCGCCCGGATCTGGCTTTCCCAGGTTGCGGCGCAGAAGTTCTTGCCGTGGAGCAGGACGACCGTGCGGCCGTTTGGCGATCCGGGCCGGATGTCGAGATACGCCATCTGGAGCGGCTGACGCTGCGACGTGAGCAGGAAGCGCTCCACCGGGAACGGGTAGGCGAAGCCTTCGAGCTCCGGGCCGTAGGCCGGAAGCGGCAGAGGTTCTGCCGAGGCGCCGCCGGGAAGGGCGATGACCATCAGGAGAGTGGCGAGGACGGATCGGAGCATGGCGGTGCCGGGACCTGATCTGCGGGCGCCGCAGGACGCCGCGCCGCCCGCTCAGATCGGACATCGCGCCGATCCTGTCTACGCCGCGCACCACGACGCCTGACCATCGCGCCTTCGGCGATCCCGCTCTTCGCCGGACGATCGGCGCCATGCGATCGGACGTCCCAGGCCTACACAGACGCCGATGACGCCGAAGCGCTGTCGACGGTGACGTACCAGTCCTCCGAGGCGGAGAACGTCTTGAATCTCGAAACGTAACCTTTTTGAGTCATGAATTCGCGAACCTCTCGACCTTGATCAGGATCCCCGGCCGCGATACTCAGAAGCTTGACGTCGTACTCAGAAAACTCGAAGTGTTGCAGGACATCGAGGGAGTCGTCCTCGATACCGATACTCAGGTAGTCGATGACCCGCGGTGCGTCGGCAGCCTGCAGGAAGCCGCGCAGCGAGAGAGTTTCGACCTCGTACCGCTTCCCGGCCCGGCGCACGCGCCCGGCAGGATCGGCACCGGCGGATACGCCCGTTGCCGCATCCTGCGATCTGTCCGCGTCGCTGAACAAGATCTTCAGCCCGTCATCCTTGTAGATGAATTTGTCCGTGATGTAGCAGTCGCGATGGGCGCGGAGCGTCTCCTGCCGACTCCGGGCAGGCTCGGCAATGGCGCCGCTCCATCCATAGAACTTCTCCAACAGCAGCGTGTTGCGCCCGGCCCCATCGCCCGAGCCACCGAATTCGACGAAATACCCGTTCCGCTTCTCACCCCGCTCGAACAGGACCCAGAGATCCTGCAAGCGGCTCGCGCTCGAGAGCGGCGCCCGTCGCGCCGCGAAGATCAGGAACTCGATCTCGTCGCGGTGCGCAGCCTCCCCTTCGTGGACGAGAGTTTTGATGTCTCCTATGGATGTCTCGAGAGTGTCTTTGATCCCCAAGACAGAAGTGAAGACGTTACCGAGAACCTGATCCACGACGCAACTCCCAGTTCAATCCGTGAGTTCAGAATGCCTGCACGGCATTTGTAAAAGACTTGCACAGAAACTGATCTGTGGCGCGATCCTGCGCCGCGCGATCTCTCGGACGCGCATTGGACACCCCCGATACGCTGGGCATTTCCGGGAACGAGGCTCTCGATCCCGGCGGATCCGCGTCCGATCCGGGGCTCCCGGCACAGATCGCGGTGGCGGGAACGCGCAGGGACGAAGCCCGCCTCCGCGTCACGCCCTCGCCGTCGGACCCGCGATCTTCTATGGCCGGAGATCGACGACCGGCCCGTGCCACCGGACGACGGTCGATGGCGTGCCCGATGCTCGCCGGAGGTAGGAAGGCGCGTCGCCGCTCAGCATCGATCTCACTTCCATGAACCATGATGACCTGATCACACTCAAGAGCTCAGCCGACACCAACAGGACCGCGCCGCCCCGTAATCAGATCGCGTAGCAAATCCATTCCTCGGCTATTCACGTGCATTTGCGCTTATCAGATCGACATTTGCAAATTATACACGCATATTCACAATTATATACACAAATGATACTAGTATTTAAATCGATATCGCGATCGACGTACAAGACATTCGTTACAGGTCCGCTCTTACAGGGAGTCAAACTCAAGTCAATGACACGCCTCATCGGAACAGCCCTGTTTTCTATCTTCCTTTCCGGACTGTCACCACATCCGGCACGCTCCGCGGATGCTTGCGACATCCTGGCCGCCAGGATCATCCACGACACCGGCGCCTCCCTTGCCGGCAGGGCCGGCCCCGTCGCGGTGTTCCGGGCGCAGGCTGCCGAGCGGATGAGCCTCGATTGCCGCGCCCCCGCACGGATGACGGTAGCGTCCCTCGATCGCGAGCCGTCGCCGACCTACTTCGCTCTGGTAGGCCTCGCGTCCCATGCGCTCGCCGGGGCGGATGCCGATGCCGCGGAGGGGCTGGCGCTGAACCTCCATCAGGACAGCCTGCGCGCGCGCGCGCCACGGCGGGGTGTCACCGGCCGGGCGGCTATGCTGTGTGAGACCGGCCCGCGCACGGACGCACTGCAGGGCGAACGCACCGTCTGCCGTATCGCGGCCCGGTCCGGGCTTTCGCGGATCCGCCGCAAGGGCTAGACCGGCGCCCATGTCGAGCCTTCCTGTCCCCGGTCCCGTCGTCGAAGTCGGCGGCGTGCGCGTCGCCAACCACCTGCCGCTGACGCTGATCGCCGGCCCGTGCCAGCTCGAAGGGCGCAACCACGCCCTGGAGATCGCCGCGGCCCTCAAGGAGATGGCCGCGGATCTGGGGCTCGGCCTCGTGTTCAAGACGTCCTTCGACAAAGCCAACCGCACCTCGGGCGGCGCCGCCCGGGGCATCGGCCTCGATGGGGCGCTCCCGGTCTTCGCCGAGATCCGCGAGACCCTGCGGCTGCCGGTGCTGACCGATGTGCACGCGGCCGAGCAGTGCGCCCGCGCCGCGGAGGCGGTGGACGTGCTGCAGATCCCCGCCTTCCTGTGTCGCCAGACAGACCTGCTCCTGGCGGCCGCCGCCACCGGCCGGGCGGTCAACATCAAGAAGGGCCAGTTCCTGGCGCCTTGGGACATGAAGCACGTGGCCGCCAAGGTGACCGAGGCCGGCAACCCCAACGTCATCGTGACCGAGCGGGGCGCCTCGTTCGGTTACAACACCCTGGTCTCGGACATGCGGAGCCTGCCGATCATGGCCCAGGTCACGCAGGGCGCGCCGGTGGTGTTCGACGCCACTCATTCCGTGCAACAGCCGGGCGGGCAGGGGGCAAGCTCCGGCGGCCAGCGGGAATTCGTCGCCGTCCTGGCTCGGGCCGCCGTGGCGGTGGGCGTCGCCGGCGTGTTCATCGAGACCCACCCGGATCCCGATCGGGCGCCGTCCGATGGACCCAACATGGTGGCGTTGAAGGACCTCCCGGCGCTTGTCGCGGAACTGCTTGCCTTCGACCGTCTCGCCAAGCAGCGTCTCGCCTGACGGCTCAGGCGCCGCCCTTTTCCAGCACGTGGATCCGCAGGGGCTGGACGAGGCCGTAGCGGCCGTCCGTCTCGCGTGCGGCCGCTGCTAGGAAAGCCGCCTCGACCACAGGACGCCGCGCGCGGATCGTGGTCTCGCGGGCCGGGTCTACGGCGCTGACGCGGGCGAGAAACGCGTCAAGGGAGGCGAAACTCTCCCGCCTCTCGATGGTCTCGTCACGCCGACACACGAAAGCGCCGCGGGACAGCGCGGCCGCGATCGCCTCCTGGGCGGAGGCCCTGACCGCCGTCTCGTCCTCGATCGGCCGCAGGGCGTCGAAGAAGCTGCCCTCTGCGAGGGGCTCCACCACGACGAGATGCCCACCCGGCACCAGCACGCGCGCGGCCTCGACGAGGGCGGCCCCGGGGTCCGGCACGTGGTGCAGCGCATTGAGCATGACCGCCCCGTCGAAACCCGCATCGGGAAAAGGCAGGGCCTCGCCGGCGGCAGCCTCGAACCGCGCTTCCGGCACGGCGGCGCGTGCCGTGGCGAGTGCGGTCAGGCCAGGGTCGATGCCGACGACCGCCGCCCCGGCATCGACCAGCCGTCTCGCGAGCGTCCCCGGTCCGCAACCGATATCGAGGATCCGCTTGCCCGGAAGGGGCGCGAAGGTGTCGCGGATCAGGGTCAGGGCGTCCATCATCGGTCCTCTGGGGCTTCTGGTAGCATGACGCTGGCAGGGCGTATTTCACCGGACCCCCGACCGATCGTCGCCATCCGCGCGACCGTTCCCCGCGATCGTTCCTGGCGACCCTGTTCCCGATCCGCCTGTTCGACCGCGCTCGGCTCTGGGAGTCTTCGCAAGAGTTCAAGCCTGATCCGCATACAGAGTTTTAAGCTTGACCGTCGTCGCCCGAACGCCGCCGACGATGAACGACGGTTCAGGATCGCGGCCCTGTGCGGATCCGCACCCAAGACCGATGTGAGATCTGGAACTGTCTGGCTGCGGCCACGTTATTGGGCATGTTCGATCGAGGATCGAGAAGGAACACTATGCGCAAGATCGGTATCATCGCCACCGCCGCCGCCCTGGCCCTCGGTAGCGTCGCTGCCACCACGAGCGCCGAGGCCCGTCCGTACGGCTACCACGGTGGCTACGGCGGTTACGGTCACGGCGGTTACTACCGTGGCCGTCGCGGCATCGGCACCGGCGCCGCCATCGGCCTCGGCATTGCCGGCCTCGCGGCCGGCGCGATCGCCGCCGGCGCCGCCCGCGACAGCTACTACGGCGGGGGCTACGGTTACGCTCCGTCCTACGGCTACGGCTACGCCCCGGTCTACGGCGGCTACGGCTACGCCAACCCGGGTTACGGCTACTACGGCTACGGCTACTGAGATCTGAGATCCGCGAGGGTCGAGAGGGGCGACCGGCACAAGCCGGCCGTCCCTTTTTCGTTGGCTTCCTTCGAGACCTTCGACGCGCACCACTCGGGTTGCAGGCCGCCTCCCGGCAACGCCACGCCCACCGACACCGTGGCAAGGTTCCAAGCCCAGAATTGTGAATCTAGTCCGCGAGAATCTGGACCACCGCGTACCCGGTGCGGTCCGTCGGAGGCGGACGATGCTGATCACGACGGCCGTGGCTGGAGCGGCCAGTACCGGGCTATGCGCGCCGCTCCCGTCCGATGACTGAATAGGCTCGACCGATTCGGTACCTGAACGTCACCGTTTTGCTGACGAGATCCCATCCGAGGGTTGAGACGCTCCTTCGCGCCGCGCCGGTCCGGACCGCGTCTTAACGCAGTCGATGCCGCCGGCGTGCTGATCGTACGCGGCTCGGGATCTCGGGCGGTCATGCCGCGAGATGCCCGTTCCGTGCGAGTTCGCTGACCGCGGACGGTGCCCCCGGTGCTGTGGCCACGCCCCTTCGAGAGCTGGGCACAGGACCCGGGAATCGCGCAAGCCGTCGGGGACCTGACGGCTGTGGCACGTTTCGGGCCCGACGGCGGTCGTGCTTCAGCGGCCCCGGTAGGGCGGAACCCCGGGGTCGGGGAGCCAGACGCTCTTGGGCGGTTCGCCCGTCTGCCAGAATACGTCGATCGGGATGCCGCCGCGGGGGTACCAGAAGCCGCCGATGCGGAGGTAGCGCGGCTCCAGCAGATCCCGGAGCCGCTTGCCGATCGCCACCGTGCAATCCTCGTGAAACGCGCCATGGTTGCGGAACGAGCCGAGGTAGAGCTTGAGCGACTTCGACTCGACCAGCCAGTCTCCGGGCACGTAGTCGATCACCAGGATCGCGAAGTCCGGCTGGCCGGTGACCGGACAGATTGAGGTAAATTCAGGCGCGGTGAAGCGGGCGACGTAGTCGGTGTCCGCATGCGGGTTCGGGACACGGTCGAGCCGCGCCTCCTCGGGCGAGGAGGGGAAGGGCGTCGGCTGGCCGAGCTGAAGAGATTCGGGCGTCGTCATGACGCGCATATAAACCGGCGCGTGCAGCGACGCACCCGCTGGCGCCGCGACGAAATCTTCACCTGCGCGTGGGCGATATCGGCGCCGCTGGGCTTGGAACACCGGGCCCGCGCCGCAGCCGCGTTTCAGTCAGGCCGACCAGATGCGCGATTCGATCTTCGGACTCGCCGCGACGGTATCGATCCTCGTCACCCTCCCGCTCGCGCCGAGCCGTGCCGCCGAGCGCGGCAGCGATCGCGCGAGCCAGCGCCTGCTCGACGACATGACCCGTCACGATCTGTGCGCACGCGATGACAAGCAGTTGCAGAAGTTGAGTCGCTCCCTCGCAGGAGGCGTCAGCCGCCAAGCGGATGCAAAGCGCGCGCGGTAGGTCCGAGGACGTCGTGCCTCCGGCCAGTCGTCACGGCATCGGCACAGACGAAGACTATCCCGACGCTTGCCGCAGGCCACGGCTTGACCGATAAGCCGCCGCGATGCGCCCACCGCCCCGCTCACGGGGCGATTGCCGACCCGCGGCCCCCGCGAGAGGACCTTCCATGACCGCGATCACCAATATCAGCGCCCGCGAGATCCTCGACAGCCGTGGAAACCCCACGGTCGAGGTCGACGTCATC
Organism: Methylobacterium longum; assembly: GCF_022179385.1. GTDB lineage: Bacteria > Pseudomonadota > Alphaproteobacteria > Rhizobiales > Beijerinckiaceae > Methylobacterium > Methylobacterium longum. The sequence continues at coordinate 41,329 of NZ_BPQS01000001.1, forward strand.
CTGGAGGACGGCTCCTTCGGCCGTGCGGCCGTGCCGTCCGGTGCTTCCACGGGGGCCCACGAGGCGGTGGAACTGCGCGACGGCGACAAGAATCGCTTCCTCGGCAAGGGCGTGCTGAAGGCGGTCGAGGCGGCGCAGACGGAGATCCTCGACGCCATCGGCGGCATGGAGGCCGAGGATCAGGTCGCGGTCGACGAGGCGATGATCGAGCTCGACGGCACGCCCAACAAGGCACGGCTGGGTGCCAACGCGATCCTTGGCGTGTCGCTGGCGGTGGCGAAGGCCGCGGCCGAGGCCTCCGGCCTGCCGCTCTACCGCTACGTCGGTGGCGTGCAGGGCCGGGTGCTGCCGGTGCCGATGATGAACATCATCAACGGCGGGGCGCATGCCGACAACCCGATCGACTTCCAGGAATTCATGATCATGCCGGTGGGCGCGGATTCGATCGCCGAGGCCGTGCGCATGGGCTCCGAGGTGTTCCACACCCTCAAGGGCAAGCTGAAGAAGGCCGGCCACAACACCAATGTCGGCGACGAGGGCGGCTTCGCCCCGAATCTGCCGTCGGCCGAGGCGGCCCTCGATTTCGTGATGGACGCGATCAGCGCCGCCGGCTTCAAGCCGGGGCAGGACATGGCCATCGCGCTCGACTGCGCCGCCACCGAGTTCTTCAAGGACGGCGCCTACGCGTACGAGGGCGAGGGCACGACCCGCACCATCGAGGCGCAGGTCGACTACCTCGCGCAGCTGGTGGCCACCTATCCGATCGTCTCCATCGAGGACGGCATGTCGGAGGATGACTGGGCCGGGTGGAAGCTCCTGACCGACAAGATCGGCGACCGATGCCAGCTCGTGGGCGACGACCTGTTCGTCACCAACGTCGAGCGCCTCTCCCGCGGGATCGCGGAGGGCACCGCCAACTCGATCCTGATCAAGGTCAACCAGATCGGCTCACTCACCGAGACGCTGGCGGCCGTCGATATGGCCCAGCGCGCCGGTTACACCGCGGTGATGTCCCACCGCTCGGGCGAGACCGAGGACTCCACCATCGCGGATCTCGCGGTCGCCACCAATTGCGGGCAGATCAAGACTGGCTCGCTCGCCCGCTCGGACAGACTGGCCAAGTACAACCAGCTGATCCGCATCGAGGAAGGCCTCGGCCCGCAGGCCCTCTACGCCGGCCCGTCGGCGCTCAAGCAGCTCGCCCGCCGCTGATCCGGCGGACTCTGCTGGCCGGTCCGCTCCCCCCGGAGCGGCCGGCCGAGTCTGCGGTCGCCGTCGAGGCAAACTGCAACCGGCAACGACACCGGCGGACCCTCGGGCTCGGACACGCCCCCGCCGAAGTATGACCGGCGCTGCCTTCCCCGTGGGACCGGACATCCGCACGTCATCCGGTAGCGGGCGAGCCCGCCTCGGATGCCGACCCGGACAGGCCATATTCGGGTGAGGCTGGGGCGCGGAGCCCGTCGCTTCTCGTCTCCGGACCGGATCCCCGTGTCTCGGTCACACCGTCCTCGCCGGTGAACCCGTGCCCTGTTCGGCGGAGGCGGCGCCGGACGGCTCCTCGGGCACCGTCCAGACCCGCATCGGTCGCGACAGGCCCCGCAAATCGATCGTTCCGACCGGCTCGAGCCTCCGGGCGCAGCGCTCGGCGAAGGAATCCGACACCAGCAGTTCGTGGCCGAGTGCCGCGCATTGGCTCTCGATGCGGCTGGCCTCGTTGACCGCTCGCCCGATGATCGTGAAGTCGAGGCGCCGTTCGGTCCCGACATTGCCGTAGATCACCGTCCCGAAATGCACGACGCATTCGGCCGCGAGTTCGGGCAGTCCCGCCGTGCGGCGGCGGGCATTCAGCGCCGCGTTCGCGGCGAGGCCGTCGATCGCGGCGTCCAGGGCGCCGCCGCAGACCGGGCAGGGGAGGGTTCCGGCGTCCGGCACCGGGAAGATCGCCAGGAATCCGTCACCGAGGAATTTCAGGATCTCGCCGCCGTGCCGCGCCACCGGGTCGCCGAGGGCATCGAAATGCTCGTTGAGCCACGTGACCATGTCGGCCGGGTCCACCCGGTCGGCCAGGGCCGTGAAGCCGCGCAGGTCCGTCAGCAGGATGGCCGCCGGCACGGCGCGCCCCTCGCCGCGCCGGATCTGGCCGTTGAGGATGCGCTCGGCGGTGGAGCGGCCGAGATAGGTCGCCGACACCTCGCGGAACGTGTGAGCCAGGCCGATCTTGGCGATCGCCAGGGTCAGGAACGGGAGGACATCGGCGATGGCCGACAGGTGGCCCTCGGTGAAGCCGGACACGTCGCGGGTGCAGAACGACACCGCGATGCCTTGCAGCGCCGTACCGGGTGCGAACTCCACGATGTGAAGCACGTAGTCGACCCCACCCTGTGCGCCGAGCGCCTTCAGGACCGGGAAATCCGCCTCCAAGTCCGGTGCATCGAGGCGCCAGCGCCCGAAGGTCTCGCCCTTCTCCACCAGCGCGTAGACGGGGCTGAACAGCCAGTCGCTCTCCTCGTCGGAGCCGTGGGCGTTGGCCACGAAGGACATCCCCTCGCCCGCGTGCCAATTCAGGCTGACGCCGCGCAGCATCGGGTCGAGCGCCGGGGTCATCACGCTGACCCGCCAGACCGGGATGCCGGCGCCGGCCAGCGCCTCGCAGAAGCCGGTCAGCAGGAGGTCGTGATCGTCCGTCGCCGTGGCGTGCTCGGCGATCCAGCGGCCCAGAAGCGTCAGGTCCATCCCTCGAGATTATCCTCTGTTCGTACTGGTCGTGGCGCGACCGACAGGATCCATTAACCTTTCCGCGCCACGGTCGCGCCATGGTCGTGCGCCGCCGAGTCAGAATGGTCGTGTTGCCGCTGGGTCTCTGGACCCTGTCGGCGCTCGTGGTCGGCTACTTCGTGTGGCAGGCCGAGAGTGGCAACCGCGGCCTGGAGGCCAAGAAGGCCCTCAAGATCCGGGCCTACGGTCTGAACCAGGAACTGGCCGCCGTCAGGGCCGAGCGCGCCACCTGGGAACACAGGGTGACGCTCCTGAAGAGCGATCAGATCGACCGCGATCTCCTGGAAGAGCGCGCGCGGATCGTGCTCGGGCGTGTGCACGCGAACGACGTGGTCATCATCACGCCCTGACCGTCCGGACCGAAGTATTCCCTAGTCCCCGCGACCCTCTGACAAGAGCGGCCTCCTGTCAGAGCGGCAGCCCTCGCTTTCCCCTCAGCGCTGTCCTACACCCCCACGAAGTCGCGTGGAATCACGGGGAGAGCGCCGATGGATGCCGCCAAGGAGCCTGCCAAGGACGCACCGTCCTCGCAAACGCAGGCCGCGAGTCCTCCGGCCGGAAGTCCTCAGGTCGTCGAGGCCCACAAGCCGGCGCCCAACATGCCGCAGTTCACCCGCGAGGAAGACCTCCACGCCTACCACGAGATGCTGCTGATCCGGCGTTTCGAGGAGAAGGCCGGCCAGCTCTACGGCATGGGCCTGATCGGCGGCTTCTGCCACCTCTACATCGGGCAGGAAGCCGTTGTGATCGGCATGCAGATGGCCTCGGTCGAGGGCGACCAAGTCATCACCGGATACCGCGACCACGGCCACATGCTCGCCTGCGGCATGGACCCGAAGGGCGTCATGGCCGAGCTGACCGGACGCCGCGGCGGCTACAGTCGCGGCAAGGGCGGCTCGATGCACATGTTCAGCCGCGAGAAGCAGTTCTTCGGCGGCCACGGGATCGTCGGCGCCCAGGTCTCCCTCGGCACCGGTCTCGCCTTCGCCGACCATTACCGGGAGAACGGCAAAGTCAGCCTGACCTACATGGGCGACGGCGCCGCCAACCAGGGTCAGGTCTACGAGAGCTTCAACATGGCGGCGCTCTGGAAGCTGCCGGTGGTCTACGTCATCGAGAACAACCGCTACGCCATGGGCACCTCGGTTGCCCGGGCCTCGGCGCAGACGGACTTCTCGAAGCGCGGCCTCTCGTTCGGCATCCCGGGCGAGCAGGTCGACGGCATGGACGTGCGCACGGTGCGCGAGGCGGCCACGCGGGCGATCGAGCACGCCCGCACGGGCCAGGGCCCCTACATCCTGGAGATGCAGACCTACCGCTACCGCGGCCACTCGATGTCCGACCCGGCCAAGTACCGGACCAAGGACGAAGTCTCGAAGATGCGCGACGAGCACGACCCGATCGAGATGGTGCGCAAGCGCCTGCTCGAACTGCACGGGGTGCCGGAGGCGGATCTCAAGGCGACCGACGCCAAGGTCCGCGAGACCGTCAACGCCTCGGCCGAGTTCGCCACCAACGATCCCGAGCCGGATCCGTCGGAGCTCTGGACCGACATCCTGCTGGACGCGCACGCCTGAGCGCGTCGCCGACGACGCTGGCCGCCCCCCCATCGAGACGACGACCGCAGAGCTGAGCATGGCGACCGACATCCTGATGCCCGCCCTCTCGCCCACCATGGAGGAGGGCAAGCTCGCCAAGTGGCTGAAGAAGGAGGGCGATCCGATCAAGTCCGGCGACGTGCTGGCCGAGATCGAGACCGACAAGGCCACCATGGAGGTGGAGGCGATCGACGAGGGCGTCCTCGCCAAGATCCTGATCGCCGAGGGCACCGAGGGCGTCGCGGTGAACACGCCGATCGCCATCATCGCCGGCGAGGGCGAGGATCCGGCGAGCGTCCAGTCCGGCGGCGGCGCCAAGCCCAACGGCACCGGCGGCCACCCGGCCCCGACCCCCGACATGCAGGCCGAAGGCATGGCCGACACGGCCGCGCCCGCCGCCAAGACCGGCGAGGACGCCCCGAAGGCGCCGGCAGCTCCGGCCGTCATCACCAACAAGGCCGACGAGCCGGTGATGGAGGAGTTCCCGGCGGGCACGCCGATGGTCACCACGACCGTGCGCGAGGCCCTGCGCGACGCCATGGCCGAGGAGATGCGGCGCGACGGCGACGTGTTTGTGATGGGCGAGGAGGTCGCTGAGTATCAGGGCGCCTACAAGATCACCCAGAACCTCCTGCAGGAATTCGGCGCCAAGCGCGTGGTCGACACGCCGATCACCGAGCACGGCTTCGCGGGAATCGGCGTCGGCGCGGCGCTCGCAGGCCTGAAGCCGATCATCGAGTTCATGACCTTCAACTTCGCCATGCAGGCGATCGATCACATCATCAACTCGGCCGCCAAGACCCTCTACATGTCCGGCGGCCAGCTCGGCTGCCCGATCGTGTTCCGCGGACCCAACGGCGCGGCCGCCCGCGTCGGCGCGCAGCACAGCCACGACTACGCCGCGTGGTACTCCAACGTCCCGGGCCTGAAGGTGATCGCGCCCTACACGGCCTCGGACGCCAAGGGCCTGCTCAAGGCCGCGATCCGCGACCCGAACCCGGTGATCTTCCTCGAGAACGAGATCCTGTACGGGCAGTCCTTCCCGGTGCCGCAGCTCGACGATTTCGTGCTGCCGATCGGAAAGGCTCGGATCCACCGGCCCGGCACGGACGTGACCATCGTGTCGTTCTCGATCGGCATGACCTACGCGCTCAAGGCGGCGCAGGTGCTCGCCGAGCAGGGCATCGAGGCCGAGGTCATCGACCTGCGCACGATCCGCCCGATGGATTCTGAGACGGTGGTCAAGTCGGTGAAGAAGACCGGCCGCTGCATCACCGTCGAGGAGGGGTTCCCGCAATCCGGCATCGGCGCCGAGATCGTGGCCCGCCTGATGGTCGACGCGTTCGACTACCTCGACGCACCGGTCCTGCGCATCACCGGCAAGGACGTGCCGATGCCCTACGCCGCCAACCTGGAGAAGTTGGCGCTGCCGAACGTGGCGGAGGTCGTCGAGGCGGCCAAGAGCGTCTGCTACAAGTGACCGGTGCGCGGGCGGGATCCATGATCCCGTCTCCGTCTCGGCAGGGGGTCAGGGAATAGCCGGCGCACCATGAGCCAAGATTCCAGCAGCGACTTCGCCGAACTCGCCATCCCGCCCGACGCCCAGGAACAGGGTGGCATCGAGGTGCTGCGCGCGGCCGTGGTCGATGGCGCGGTCAGCGTCGCGCTCCGCCGCTCCTTCGACGACCCAGCGACCTGGGGCCGGCTGCTGGCCGACCTCGCCCGGCAGGCCGCCCGCGCCTACGCGCTGGAGACCGACATGTCGGAAGAGGAGGCGGTCGAGCGCATCCGTGCCGGCTGGGAGGCCGAGGGGCTCGACCCCGGCGGCCTCAACTAGCGATGGTACCCGACCATGGCTGAGGCGGCGGTCCGGCAGGCGAGCTACGCGGATCTCGAAGCGGTTTCGGAGCATCGCGTCGCCGAGATCATCGACGGGGTGCCGGAGACGCATCCGCGTCCGCGGCCCCGGCAAGGGATCGCAGCAGCCCGCCTGTCGGGAGAGTTGAATCGGCCCTTCGCACGCGGCCGTGATGGTCCTGGCGGACCGGTGTTCTTCATCGAGCCGGAACTTCACCTTGGATCCCAGGTGGTCGTGCCCGATCTGGCGGTCTGGCGCCGCGCGCGGATGCCGACCGACCCCCAGGACACCGTCATCGAGAACGCCCCGGACATGGTCTGCGAGATCGTCTCGCCGTCGACCACCCGCCTCGATCGGGGTCCGAAGCGCCGGATCTATGGGGATGCCGGGATCGGCCATCTCTGGCTGCTCGGCCCGGCCGCGGGCGTGCTCGAAGGCTTCGGGCTTGCGGACGGGCGGTGGGTGCTCCCCGCCACCATCCAGCGCGGCGAGACCGTAGAGCTGCCACCCATCGACGCCGTGCCGTTTCCCCTCGACGACCACTTCCCCTTCGACGATCCGGCCGCCCCGGCCTTGCCCGAGACCTGATGCCATGCCGATCAACGTGCTGATGCCCGCCCTCTCGCCGACCATGGAGAAGGGCAACCTCGCCAAGTGGCTCAAGAAGGAGGGCGACGCGATCAAGTCCGGCGACGTGCTGGCCGAGATCGAGACCGACAAGGCCACCATGGAGGTGGAAGCGATCGACGAGGGCGTCCTCGCCAAGATCCTCGTGCCCGAGGGCACGGCGGACGTGCCGGTCAACGGCCTGATCGCGATCATCGCCGCCGAGGGCGAGGATCCCTCGAGCGTGCAGGCCGGCGGCGCGCCCAAGGCGGCGTCCAACGGCGAGGTCAAGGCGGAGAAGGCCGAACCGTCGGCCGCCTCGCAGAATACCACGCCCGGCGGCGGTCACATGTCGTACGAGCGGGTGAACGCCGCGCCGGAGGGCGCACAGCCGACCGGAGCCCCACAGGCGGCCGGGCAGGCCGGCTCGGGCGGCCGTGTCTTCGCCTCGCCGCTCGCCCGGCGGATCGCCAAGCAGGAGGGGGTCGAACTCGGCGCCGTCCAGGGTAGCGGCCCGCACGGCCGCATCATCGCCCGCGACGTCCAGGCCGCGAAGGCCTCCGGCACCACAAAGGCGCCGGCGCCTCAGGCCGGAGCGGAGGCGCCCAAGGCGGCAGCCCCCGCTCCCAAGGCTGCCCCCGCGGGCGGCGCACCGGCCGGGCTCACGACCGATCAGGTCAAGGGCTTCTTCGCCAAGGATGCGTACGAGGAAGTGCCGCTCGACGGCATGCGCAAGACCATCGCCAAGCGCCTCACCGAGGCGATGCAGGTGGCGCCGCACTTCTACCTGACGGTGGATTGTGAACTCGACGCGCTGATGAAGCTGCGCGAGACCCTCAACGGCTCCGCCGGCAAGGACAAGGACGGGAAGCCCGCCTTCAAGCTCTCGGTCAACGACTTCGTCATCAAGGCCATGGGCCTCGCGCTCACCCGGGTGCCGGCCGCCAACGCGGTCTGGGCCGAGGACCGGATCCTGCGCTTCAAGAACGCCGAGGTCGGCGTCGCGGTGGCGATCGACGGCGGGTTGTTCACCCCGGTGATCCGCCGGGCCAACGAGAAGACGCTGTCCACCATCTCCAACGAGATGAAGGATTTCGCGGCCCGGGCGCGCGCCAAGAAGCTGAAGCCCGAGGAGTACCAGGGTGGCGTCACCTCGGTGTCGAACCTCGGCATGTTCGGAATCAAGCACTTCACCGCGGTGATCAACCCGCCGCAATCGAGCATCCTGGCGGTGGGCGCGGGCGAGAAGCGCGTCGTCGTGAAGGACGGGGCGCCGGCGGTGGTCCAGGTCATGACCTGCACCCTGTCGTGCGACCACCGGGTGCTCGACGGGGCGCTCGGGGCGGAGCTGGTCTCGGCCTTCAAGGGGCTGATCGAGAACCCGATGGGCATGCTGGTCTGAGCCGGAGCACACGATGTCCGACACCTACGACGTCCTCATCATCGGCGCCGGCCCCGGCGGCTACGTCACGGCGATCCGCGCGGCGCAGCTCGGCTTCAAGACCGCCGTGGTCGACCGCGAGCATCTCGGCGGCATCTGCCTGAACTGGGGCTGCATCCCCACCAAGGCCCTGCTCCGCTCGGCCGAGATCTACCACTACTTCCAGCACGCCGGCGATTACGGCCTGACGGCCGAGAAGGTCGGGTTCGACACCGCCGCGATCGTGAAGCGCTCCCGCGGCGTCTCGGGCCGGCTCAACGGCGGCGTCGGCATGCTGCTCAAGAAGAACAAGGTCGACGTGATCTGGGGCGAGGCCGCGGTCGACAACGTCGCCAAGGGCAACCAGCCCGGCCAAGTCACCGTGAAGGAGACCAAGCGCGCAGAGGCGCCGAAGGGCGCCAAGGGCGCCGGCACCTATCAGGCCAAGCACATCATCGTGGCGACCGGCGCCCGGCCCCGGGCGATCCCCGGCATCGAGCCCGACAAAAAGCTGATCTGGACCTACTACGAGGCCATGGTCCCCGAGACCATGCCCAAGAGCCTGCTGGTGATGGGCTCGGGCGCGATCGGGATCGAGTTCGCCTCGTTCTACCGGACCATGGGCGCCGAGGTGACCGTGGTCGAGCTGCTGCCGCAAATCCTGCCCGTGGAGGATGCCGAGATCGCGGGCCTCGCCCGCAAGCGCTTCGAGAAGCAGGGCATCAAGATCCTCACCGGCGCCAAGGTGACCAAGGTCGAGAAGGGCGCGAACTCGGTCACCGCCACCGTCGAGGGCGGCGACGGCAAGACCCAGCAGATCACCGCCGAGAAGCTGATCTCGGCCGTGGGCGTCGTGGGCAACATCGAGAGTATCGGCCTCGAGAAGCTCGGCGTGACGATCGATCGCGGGATCGTCGTGACCGACGGGCTCGGCCGCACCAACGTGCCCGGCCTCTACGCGATCGGCGACGTCGCCGGGCCGCCGATGCTCGCCCACAAGGCCGAGCACGAGGGCGTCATCTGCATCGAGACCATCAAGGGCCTGCACACCCATCCGATGGACAAGGCCAAGATCCCGGGCTGCACCTATTGCCAGCCGCAGATCGCCAGCGTCGGTCTGACCGAGGCCAAGGCCAAGGAGCTGGGTTTTGCCGTCAAGGTCGGCCGCTTCCCATTCGCGGGCAACGGCAAGGCGATCGCGCTGGGTGAGCCGGACGGGCTGATCAAGACCGTGTTCGACGCCAAGACCGGCCAGCTGCTCGGTGCCCACATGGTCGGCGCGGAAGTAACCGAGCTGATCCAGGGCTACGTGGTGGCGATGAATCTGGAGAGCACCGAGGAGGAGCTGATGCACACGGTGTTCCCGCACCCGACGCTCAGCGAGATGATGCACGAGAGCGTGCTCGATGCGTATGGGAAGGTGATCCACACGTAGGAACAGGGTCGCGGCGCCCGGCCGAAGGCGGTCGCGGCGCCCGGATCACCCCCGCCCGGCCTCTACCGGCTCCGCCTCCTCCGGGGACGGCACGTAGGCGCACCATTCGCAGATGCCCCGCTCGGCTCCCCGCTGCGCGTTGCGCTGCGAGCAGAGCGGGCAGACGAGCAGGATCAGCCGCGTGCCGGACCGGAGCGCCAGACCCCGTCCCCGGAACGTGACCTCCGTCTCCCCGTCGCCCGAGGCCCGGTCCCGCGCCCAGGCACTCATGCGATCCTGCTCGGCGCATGCCGGCTGACCGGCGCGCACTGACCGTCCGACGATTCCATCCGCATCCCGATCACGCCCCCGGCGTTCCGGCCAAGTTTGCCCTGCAGCGACAATCCGTGAGTTGCCGAATGGCTCCGCTTCGGACACGCGGCTCGGGTGGGATGCGCCCGACGGCAATCGGCCCTATGGGTAGCGCAGCGGCAGACAGGGAAGTTGCGAATTCGATGCGGGACGCGGACACGGACGGCCTTCCCACCTTCGCGGATGTCGAACGCGCCGCGGAGCGCATCGCGGGCATCGCGCACCGTACCCCCGTCCTGACCTCGCGCACGGCCGACGCGATGACCGGCGGGAGACTGTTCTTCAAGGCCGAGAACCTCCAGCGGGCCGGCGCCTTCAAGTTCCGCGGGGCCTACAACGCCATCAGCGCCCTGCCGGAGGCGTCTCGCACTCGCGGTGTGCTCACCTTCTCGTCGGGCAACCACGCCCAGGCTATCGCCCTGGCGAGCCGGCTCCTCGGCGTCCCCGCGACGATCATCATGCCGGGCGACGCGCCGGCCGCCAAGATCGCCGCCACCCGCGGCTACGGCGCCGAGGTGGTCCTGTACGACCGCTACAGCCAGGACCGGGAGGCGCTGGGACGGGAGATCGCGGGCCCACGGGGCCTGACCGTCATCCCGCCGTTCAACCATCGCGACGTCATCGCCGGGCAGGGGACGCTCGCGCAGGAGCTGATCGAGACGGTGGGCCCCCTGGACGTTCTGGTGGCCTGCCTCGGCGGCGGCGGCCAGCTCGCGGGCTGCGCACTGGCCGCCGCTGCGCTCTCGCCAGGCTGCCGGGTCTTCGGCGTCGAGCCGGAGGCCGGTAACGATGGCCAGCGCTCGTTCCGGGAGGGGCAGGTGGTGACGATCCCGGTGCCCCGCACCATCGCCGATGGGGCGCAGTCGACAGCGCTCGGCGACCTCACCTTCGCGATCATCCGCCGGCACGTCACCGACATCCTCACCGTCACGGACGGGCAGCTCGTCGAGACTATGCGGTTCTTCGCGACCCGGATGAAGATCCTGGTCGAACCGACCGGCTGCCTGGCGGCGGCGGCTTTGCTCCACGGGCTCGTGGATGTGAAAGACAAGCGCGTGGGCGTGGTGATCAGCGGCGGCAACGTCGACCTCGCCACTTTCGCGCGTCTCACCGCCGCGGATGCCTGACGCGCCGAATGCCGGGCGGGTGTGACCCCGCCGCGGTGGACCGTCCGCGGACGGATGCTTATCTTGTGGCTGTCAGAATGCGCGTCCCCGGGCCTTGAACCCGGCTGGGCGGGAGGGTGACGATGTCGACTGGGTTCAAGGTTCTCTCGCTGACCGATCGCGCCGCCGATCGGATCAAGGCGATCATGGCGGAGGCCGACCGGCCGATCGCGGGCCTGCGGGTCGGCGTCCGCAACGGCGGCTGCGCCGGCATGTCCTACACGATGGAATATGCCGAGGCGGTCAAGCCCGGCGAGGACGTGGTCGAGGATCGCGGCGTCCGGGTCTTCGTCGATCCGAAGGCGGTCCTGTTCCTGCTCGGCACCGAGATGGATTTCACTACCAACAAGCTGGCGTCGCAGTTCGTGTTCAACAACCCGAACCAGACCTCGGCTTGCGGCTGCGGCGAATCCGTCGCGATCACGCCGGTCGACGCCGACCGGATGCCGGCCCGGGCCTGAACCGGCCGCCACTCGGGCGGCTGCTCAGGCCACCTGAGACAGCGACTCGGCCGTGTCGTCCACGGCACGGTTTCGACCCGCGCGCTTGGCCGCGAACATGCACAGGTCGGCCCGCTCCATGAGCGAGGCCGGCGTGTCGCCCTGGCGGAGCACGGCGATCCCGAGGGACACGGTGATCTTGCCAAGCGATTCTCCCGTCGAGCGCTTGACCAATTCGCGTCCCATCACGCTGGCCCGGACCGTCTCGGCCAGCTGCCGGGCCGCGGCTCGATCCACGCCGGGCAGCACGATGCCGAACTCCTCGCCGCCGAACCGCGCCAGGAACGCCTGCTTGCCCGCGCTCTCGCGCATGACGATGGCCACGAGGCGCAGGACCTGATCGCCGGTGAGATGACCGTACAGGTCGTTGAAACGCTTGAAGAAGTCGATGTCGAGGATGATCAGGCTCATGGGCGTCGCCCGTCCGCGGGCGGCGTCGATCGTGGCCTTCAGGGTCTCCTCGAAATGCTTGCGGTTGAACAGGCTGGTGAGCGTGTCGGTGAGGCTCTCGAGCCGGGTCGCTTCGAGCTTCTCGCGCAGGGTCTCGATCTCGCCGCGGGTGTCGCGCATCCGGGCCTCCAGGATGCGATTGTTGGCGACGACCTCGCGGGTGGTGGAGACCAGCGTCGAGAGGATCTCGCCGAGGCGCGCGCGGCTCGGGACCCCCTGGGCGAGGTCCTGCGCCAGGCCACGCAGGGATTCGCCGTACTGGGCGGTGGAGCCGAGCGAGAGGTCCAAGATTTCGGTCACCGCCGCGATCTCGCTCAGCACGACGCGGCTGACGTCGTCGGCGGCGCTCGCCAGCCTCCGGCCGTCCAAGTAGGTTTCGTGCAGGGTGTCGATGTCGGATTCCGTCAGGCATCCGTTCTGCGCGGTCAGGCGCTTCACGGCGTCGCCGAGCAGCGGCAGATCGCCCGACACGTAGGAATACCAGACGGCGTAGGCGCGCGGCGTCGCGCAGGGGCCGTAATCGTGAATCAGATCGTTGGCGCGCTTCGCCAGGGCGAAGCTGCGATCGCGATCCGAAGGGGTATCCTGGCTCATCCTGTCCCGCCGCCCGGAGTCGCCGACGTTCCGATACGCCGTGGCTCGAAGATCAATCTAGAGCAGGATGGTAGCCGGAGAGTTAAACCCGAAAAGGCTGCTGTTACTTCTCTTTTTTTGCCAAGACTGGACGAAGCAGGAAGGCAGGAACGTGAGAGCCGAGGCCTACGGGCGTCTCGCCATCCGTCTCGGGACGGCGTCCCCGCTCCTCGCGGTTGATGTCGCGACGCGGGGCAGGACGAGCCTCGGCGCGCGATGCGGGGGGACGGGCCTCGGGCCGCGATGCCGGAGGCCGCGCCTCGGCGCGCTGCGCCGTCGCGGCGCCGCGGCTGCCCCGGGCGCTGGTACGATCCGCGCCCTCGTCGGCGGCCTTGGCGGGGGCGCTCCGGCCAGTGCCCTTGGCCGTTCGCCCGCCGCGACGGGCCTCGCCGGACCGGCCGCGATGCCGGGTGCCGGTATCGGCGGACGCGTCCGCCATCGTCGACAAGTCGCCGTCGAACCAAGGAACCGGCTGGCCGATCAGCGCCTCGATGGCGCCCAGCGAGCGCGAATCCTCCGGGGATACGAGCGTGTACGCGGTGCCCGACCGTCCGGCGCGCCCGGTGCGCCCGATCCGATGGACGTAATCCTCGGGATGGTGCGGCACGTCGAAGTTGAACACGTGACTGACCGCCGGGATGTCGAGGCCGCGGGCGGCGACATCGCTGGCCACCAGCAGGGCGGTTTCGCCGTTGCGGAACGCGTCGAGGGCGGTGGTGCGGGCCCGCTGGTCCATGTCACCGTGCAGCGCCGCGGCGTCGAAGCCGTGGCTGACCAAGGATTTCTGCAGTAGGGCGACGTCGCGCTTGCGGTTGCAGAAGATGATCCCGTTCTTGAGTTCGCCCTCGCCGCGGATCAGGTCGCGCAGGCGCTCGCGCTTGGCATGCCCCTCCGAACCGGTTGCGACCAGCCGCTGCGTGATCGTCGTCGCCGTGGAGGCTGGCCGGGCCACCTCGACCCGCTGCGGGTTGTGCAGGAACATGTCCGCCAGCCGCTCGATCTCCGGCGGCATGGTCGCGGAGAAGAACAGGGTCTGCCGGGTGAACGGCACCATCTTCACGATGCGCTCGATGTCGGGGATGAACCCCATGTCGAGCATGCGGTCGGCCTCGTCGATCACCAGGAGCTCGACACCGGTGAGCAGCAGCTTGCCGCGCTCGAAATGGTCGAGGAGTCGGCCGGGTGTCGCGATCAGCACGTCGGTGCCGCGCATCAGCTTGGCGTCCTGGTCGGCGAACGAGACGCCGCCGATGATCAGGGCCACGTTGAGCTTGTGGTTGGTCCCGTAGCGGTCGAAATTCTCGACCACCTGCGCGGCCAGTTCCCGCGTCGGCTCCAGGATGAGCGTGCGCGGCATCCGGGCGCGGGCGCGGCCGTTCTCCAGGAGCGTCAGCATCGGCAGCGTGAACGCTGCGGTCTTGCCGGTACCCGTCTGGGCGATGCCGAGGACGTCGCGGCGAGCCAGCACGTGGGGGATGGCTTCCGCCTGAATCGGCGTCGGCTCGGTGTAACCCGCCGTCTCGACGGCGTTCAGGACTTTATCGCTCAGTCCCAGGTCGGAAAAAGGCATCTGCGTTCAGGAACCGTTGCGCGCCCGGCCGGCGCGATGGACACCGTCGCGGCAACGGCTGGGGAAGGCACGCACGGGAATGCTCGGATGCTCCCGGGGCCGCAGGGCGCATGGTTCCTGTCAGTTAGGGGCTTGGCGCGTCTTGTCAATCACGCAATGCGCGCCACGTCGCCGCCGCGCACAGCCGATCAGGGCCGGAGGTGGTCCGCGGCCGGGACGAGGCACGGGTTGAGCCGGGTCGCCCGGGCAGCTCCGGCCGGCAGGATCGCGCCTGTCGTGTCCGGGTCGGCTGGCACAGCAGCGGCATTCAGGGTGACGCGGACCGGGGTCTCGTCCGATCCGCTCAGCCGGGCGAGCTGCATCGTGGCCACCACGGCGAGGAGTCCGACACCCGCCGACACGCGCAGGGCCCAGGCGAGGGGCGTCGCCGCGCGGCCGACGCTCCCCAAGTCGGAGCCCAGGACGTCGGAGCCCGGAACGTCGGAGCGGACAAGATCGGAGGTCCGGAGCCCCCCCGGGCCGGTCGAGCCGTCCGGGGGCCGGCGCCTGCCGAAGGGCTGGACGCCCCGGTCGTCGCGGCTGTGCATGGGCGGATTCCTCGGCGGTCCTTCCGGCCCGACATGGTGCCGGCCCGCGCGCACCATTCAGCAACACGGTTAACCGCACGCTTACGGCCGAGCCGACCCCGCGGCGTCGCATGTGCCAAAATACAACGGCAGCCTTCGCCGTGCGTCAATGAAGAGATGAACCATCGCATCGGATCCGGCCCGATCTTCCGGAACATCGTCGCATCGAGACCCAGCAAGTGTCGGACGGTTTCACCACCTTCTACCCGATCCGCATGGCGCGTCCGCGGCGGGTGCTGAGGTTGGGTTCCGTTAGTCTTCACCTTTCGTTGACGTGATCGTCCTAGTCTCAACTGGCTTGTTGCAGGAAAGCGACAGACCTGCCGACCGAGAGCGCCTAGAAGGCTGCCGGCTCAAGCTAACCAGGACCTTTGGAACCATGAAGAAGCTTCTCCTCGCATCGACCGTCCTCGCCGGCATGTCCGCTGCAGCATCCGCGGCCGATCTGCCCCGCCGCGCCGCGCCGCCGCCAGTGTTCACGCCGGTCCCGGTCTTCACGTGGACTGGCTTCTACTTCGGTGTGAACGCCGGCTACGGCTTCGACGCCAGCAGCCGCAACACCGCCAACTACGGGCTGCCCGCCGGCTCGCTGATCAATTCCGGCAACACCAACGCCGTGGTCAGCGTCAACAACCGCAGCAACAACGACGGCTTCACCGGCGGCGCGCAGATCGGCTACAACTACCAGTTCACGCCGGGCTCGGGCGTCGTGATCGGCTTCGAGGCCGACGCCCAGTATGTCGACTTCGCCCGCCGCGCCAACGCCACGCAGAACTACGGCGTGGTCGGCGCTCCCGGCGTCGCCTTCTCGGCCCCGCGCGCCTTCGTCGCCACCAGCGGCAACGGCCTCGACTACTTCGGCACCGTGCGCGGCCGCCTCGGCTACGCCTTCGACCGCACCCTCGTGTACGGCACCGGCGGCTTCGCCTACGGATCGGGCCAGGACGACCAGAACTTCGCCGGCAACCGCTTCCGCGACAGCTTCCGCACCGGCTACGCGGTCGGCGGCGGCATCGAGTACGCCCTGCCCACCGACTCCTTCCTGAACTTCTTCCGCTCCTCGGCCGTCACGCTCAAGGTCGAAGGCCTGTACGTTAACCTCGAGCGCCAGAAGAACGCCGCCGGCGGCGTGTTCTACCCGACCCTGCTGGCCCCGAACGGCACCGCCTACCTCAACGGCGCCGCCGCCAACACCGAGTTCGCCGTCGTCCGCGCCGGCCTGAACTACAAGTTCGGCTCGTACTAGGATCGCCGACCGGAGCCGGCTAGGCCGGCTCCACGCCTCGGGAGGGTCCGGCTTCACGGCCGGGCCCTTTCGCGTTTTCGGACCGCGGGCCCGGCGGCGGGTGCGACATGCGGCTCCGGAACCACGCCGGCGCCGGCCCATTGGCCCGGCAGCGCCGCGACGAGCCTGGGCGCTCGGGAGCGACCAGCCGTGCGCAGCTCAATCCTTCTCCTCTCGCTGACGGCCCTGGGATTGGCGGGCGCACCGGCCCGCGCCCAGGATGCCACCGTGATCGGCAGGAACACGGTGCTGCCGGGGACCGGACCCGGGACCGCCACGGACGGCAGCGGCGCCGGCCGGCTCATGGAGGCCGCGAGCGCCGAGGACGCCGCCAAGCGTCAGGGGCTCAAGCCCGTGACCTTCCTGACCACGAAGATGATCGGCGTGACGGTTCGGAACGCCGGGGGCGACAGCGTCGGCAAGATCGACGACCTTCTGATCACCGAGGGCGGGATGCTGAAGGCGGTGGTGATCGACGTCGGCGGCTTCCTCGGCCTCGGGAGCAAGGTCATCGCGGTGGAGCCCGGCGCCCTGGTGCTGAGGCCCGGCGGCGACCGGTACTCGGCGGTCCTCAACCTGAGCAAGGACGCCGTGGCGGCAGCCCAGCCCTTCGACCCGGCCAAGGTGATGACCCCGCCCTGACGGGCCGCCCGCGAAGGCGTGACGCCGTCGCGGGCGAGGCGATGGCACGCGGGCCCTGCGTTCGCGGCGCCGAGCCCGCGCCGCCGCGAACCCGCCGTCAGATGTCGAGGTCCGCGCCCTCGGCGAAGGCCGCCCGCTCGCTGATGAAGGCGAAGCGCGCCTCGGGCTTGTTGCCCATCAGGCGCTCCACGGTGTCGCCGGTCGATTCCCGGGCCTCGTCCAGGATCGCGACCCGCAGGAGCGTGCGCTTCTTCGGGTCCATGGTGGTCTCCTTGAGCTGGGCCGGCATCATCTCGCCCAGGCCCTTGAAGCGCCCGATCTCGACCTTGCCGCCCTTGAACACCGTCTTGGTGATCCGCTCCCGATCGGCATCGTCGCGGGCATAGGCCACCTTCGAGCCCTGCTGCAGCCGGTAGAGCGGCGGGATCGCGAGGTAGAGATGCCCGCGGTCGATCAGCTTCGGCATCTGCCGGTAGAAGAAGGTGATCAGCAGCGAGGCGATGTGGGCGCCGTCGACGTCGGCGTCCGTCATGATGATCACCTTGTCGTAGCGCAGGTCCGCCTCGCGGAAGGCCGCGCCGGTGCCGCAGCCGAGCGCCAGGGTGAGGTCCGAGATCAGCTGGTTGGCGCCGAGCTTGTCCCGCGAGGCCGAGGCGACGTTGAGGATCTTGCCGCGCAGCGGCAGGATCGCCTGGGTGGCCCGGTCGCGGGCCTGCTTGGCCGAGCCGCCGGCGGAGTCGCCCTCGACGATGAAGATCTCCGAACCCGCGGTGCCGGCCGCCGAGCAGTCGGCGAGCTTGCCGGGCAGGCGCAGCTTGCGGGTGGCGCTCTTGCGGGCGACCTCCTTCTCCTGGCGGCGGCGCAGGCGCTCCTCGGCCCGGTCGATCACCCAGTCGAGCAGCTTGTTGGCCTGGGCCGGGGAGGCGGCCAGCCAGTGGTCGAACGCGTCGCGCACCGCCGTCTCGACGATGCGCTGCGCCTCCACGGTGGCAAGCTTGTCCTTGGTCTGGCCCTGGAATTCGGGCTCGCGGATGAAGACCGACAGCATCGACGCGCAGGTCGCCATGACGTCGTCCGTGGTGACGGCGGTCATGCGCTTGGCCTGATTCACGCGCTCGGCGTGCTCGCGCAGGCCGCGAAGCAGGGCGACCCGCAGGCCGGCCTCGTGGGTGCCGCCCTCCGGCGTCGGGATCGTGTTGCAGTAGGAATGCGAGAACCCGTCCTCGGTGACCATCCAGGCCACCGACCATTCCAGCGACCCGTGGGAGCCCGGCTTGGTGATCTTGCCGGAGAACATCGCCTCGGTGACCAGTTCCTTGCCGTCGATGTCCCGGGCGAGGTAGTCGCGCAGGCCGTCGGGGAAGCGATGCACGGCCTCGGCTGGGACATCCTCCAGCCCTTCGAGGAGCGCGGGGGCGCAGCGCCAGCGGATCTCGACGCCGCCGAACAGGTAGGCCTTCGACCGCGCCATCTTGAACAGGCGGCGCGGGTCGAACTTCAGCGAGCCGAAGATCTGGGAATCCGGGTGGAAGCGGACCCTGGTGCCGCGGCGGTTCTGCACCCGGCCGATCAGCTCCAGCGCGCCCTGCGCGTGGCCCCGCGAGAAGGTCTGACGATAGAGGGTCTGGTTGCGCGCGACCTCGACCTCCAGCACGTCGGAGAGCGCGTTCACCACCGAGATGCCGACGCCGTGCAGGCCGCCCGAGGTCTCGTAGACCTTCGAGTCGAACTTACCGCCGGCGTGCAGCGTGGTCATGATGACCTCCAGCGCCGACTTGCCGGGGAATTTCGGGTGCGGGTCGACCGGGATGCCGCGGCCGTTGTCGGTGACCACGAGGGCGCCGGTCTCCTCCAGCTCCACCTCGATGAAGCTGGCATGGCCGGCCACCGCCTCGTCCATGGAATTGTCGATCACCTCGGCGAAGAGGTGATGCAGCGCCCGCTCGTCGGTGCCGCCGATATACATGCCGGGCCGGCGCCGGACGGGCTCCAGTCCCTCCAGCACCTCGATGTCGGAGGCGGTGTAGCCGGCTTCCGGCTCGGCCGCCGCGATCGCCGCCACCGAGGCCGAGGCGGCGAGCCGCCTGCGGGGCTCGGGTAGCCGGGCGGCCGTTCCCTTGCTGCCCGGTCCGAACAGGTCGCGCGCCGTATCGCTCACGCGCGGCCTCCGCGCCCGCGGCGCATCGGCCGGCTCCGGCTCGCGCACACGGTTCTGGGGAGAATGAGTCCGGGATTGTGGAGCATGCGCCTTCATCCCCGCATGATAGCGGAACAAAACAGAAACATCAAAGCCGTTCGCCCCCGGGCGATGCGGACCCATCATCGCATGCTGCGCCGCCGCGAGCGAGGGCCGCCGCGCCACGCCCGGCCGGAACGTCGAATCCGTCTGTCATCACGACGTTGCACAAATCGGGGTTAAGGCTTCGTCGTGACCCGCCCGTACGGCCTCGGCAGTTCTCCCCCGGAACCGTTCCACGGGATCGACGTTGAAGGCCAGAATAATCTTGACCGTGGTCAGGGAGCCGCAGTCGATGAGTGACGCCGCGATCGAGGCCCGCCGCCTGACCCTGATCCGCTTCGAGCACGCGGCCGGTGCCGCCTTCGGATGCGAGGACGAGGCGACCGGCGTGCCGCCCGTCCGCGCTCTGGTGATGTCCACGACGATCGCGCTGGCGACCTTCGCGACCGTGGTCGCGGCGACGATCACCTACCTGGTCTGAGCCGGGCGCGCGCGGCCCTCAGATCTGTCGCAGGTAGGGCGCCGGCTTCTGCCCCAGGATCCGCCACGTGCCGGCGAGGCCCAAGAGGATCGCCAAGGCCACCGCGGCCCCCGCCGCCAGGAGCGCTCCGGAGAGGTCGAGCCGGAAGTCGAGGTGCATGACCTTGGCGACGATCACCCAGCCGGCGAGGGTTCCGGCGGCGAGGCCGAACAGGGCCGTCACGAGGCCGAGGGCTGCGTATTCGAGTCCGTAGGCGGTCAGAAGCCGCGCGCGGCTCGCCCCCAGCACCTTGAGCACCACGGCGTCGTAGAGCCGCGCCCGGTGACCGGCCGCGATGGCGCCAGCCAGCACGAACAGGCTCGCCAGGACGGCCACGGCACTTGCCCCGCGGATCGCCAAGACCAGCCGACCGACGAGGTCGCCGATGGCGTCCAGGGCGTCCTTGACCCGCACGGCGCTGACCGACGGGAAGGTCTTCGCGACATCCCGCAGGATGTGGTTCTCGGTCGGCGCGTCGGTGCCGCCGGGGAGCGTCAGCGTGGCGAGGTCGGAATGCGGCGCCCCCCGGAAGGTGCCGGGCGAGAACACCATCACGAAGTTGATGCCGAGGTTGCGCCACTCCACCCGGCGCAGGTTGAAGATCGTCGCGGTGAGGTCGCGCCCGAGCACGTTGACCGTGATGGTGTCGCCGAGCTTGAGGCCGAGCTGGCGGGCGAGGTCGGCCTCGAAGGAGACCAGGGGCTTGGCGCCCTGCTCGGCGCTCCACCACGCGCCGTCGGTGAGGCTCGAACCCTCCGGAACGGTGTCGGCGTAGGTGATGCCCCGGTCGCCGTCGAGCACCCAGGCGGCGTCCTCCGGGGGCCGGATCTTGTTGGCCGGCACGCCGTTCAGGGCGACGATCCGCCCGCGCATCATCGGCACGTCCTCGATCTTCGCGTTCGGCGCGGAGCGCGCCAGGAACGCGCGGAACGCATCCGCATCCCGGGACGGAACGTCGAGGAAGAACAGGTTCGGCGCCCGGGCCGGCAGGGTCGCGCTGATCGTGCGGCGGACATTGGCGTCGATCAGGCTGAGCGTCACGAGGAGCGTCACGCCGAGCCCCAGCGACAGGACGATGGCGGGCGTCAGGGCGCCGGGCCGGTGGAGGTTGGCGAGCGCCATCCGGGGCGCCGGCCAGCGCGGATGCGGCAGGCGGCGGGCGAGGGCCATCAGGCCGAGCGCCACCCCGTGCAGCAGGCCGAACGCGATGGCGGCGGCCGCGATGAAGATCAGCGCCACACGCCGGTCGAAGGCGGTGGCCACCGACAGGCCGACAAGGGCGGCGAGACTCGCGGTGAGCCAGATCCGGTAGCGCCAGCGCGGGCGCACCCGGGACGGGTCGACCGTGTCGCGGAACAGGCCGGAGACCGGCACGTCGTGGGCCCGGCCGAGCGGCGTGATCGCGAACGCGAAGGCGGTGATCAGCCCGTAGGCGGCGGCGAGCGCCAGTTCCCCGGGGGCGAGCGTCGGGTTGAGCGGCAGGGGCAGATCGGCCGCGAACAGGGCGTCCAGGAGGAAGGGCAGGCTCGCGCCGATCGCGAGGCCGATCCCGGTGCCGAGGCCGGCGATCAGCATCACCTGCGTCAGGTAGAGAACGACCACCTGCGAGCCCGGCGCGCCGACGCTCTTGAGGGTCGCGATCGAAGGCCGCTTGCGCTCCACGAAGGCGTGGACGGCGTTGCCGACGCCGACGCCGCCGACGATCAGGGCAGTCAGGCCCACCAGCGTCAGGAACTGCGTGAAGCGCTCGATGCTCTTGGAAAAGCGCGGATCGGCATTGGTGCGCGACCGGATCTCCCACCCCGCCTCCGGGGTCGACGCGCGGATGCGGGCCTGGGTGGCCTCGAGGCCCGCCGCCCCGGCGGCGTCCTGGGGCAGGACGATCCGATAGCTCCAGCGGTTGAGGCTGCCGGGCTGGACGAGGCCGGTGGCGCGCAGCGTCGGCTCGGAGATCATCAGCCGCGGCCCGAAGCCGATGCCGCCGGCGATCTTGTCGGGCTCCGACACGATGGTGCCGCGGATCGTCACGTCGTGCCCGGCCAGCGCGATACGGTCGCCGACCTTCACGTCGAGGCGGGTCAACAACGCCGGATCGGCCAGGGCCCCCGACTGGCCGTCCCGGTCCGCCAACAGGTCGGCGAGCCGACCGGGCGGCTCGGTGACGATCTCACCCGCGGCCGGGTAGGTGGCGGGATCGACGGCCTTCAGCTCGACCAGGGCGGCGTCGCCGCTGCCCGCCACCGCCATGGCGCGCAGGGACGCCACCACGTCGAGCCGGCCCTCCCGCGAGAGGGCCTGCCGCTCCGCCTCGGTCGCCTCCCGGTTGATCAGGTTGTAGGCGAGGTCGCCGCCGAGGATCCGGCGCCCCTCCCGGCCGAGCCCGTCCGACAGCGAGCGCGAGATCGACGCGACGCCGGCGATCGCCGCGACGCCCAGCGCGATGCAGGCGAGGAACACCGCGAAGCCGCCGAGGCCGGCGCGCAGTTCGCGCAGCGCGAGCCGCACGGTGAGCGGGATGCGGCGGGGCGCAGGGCCGGGGCGGGTGAGGGTACCGTGCATCAGGCGGTCACCGCGTCCTCGATCCGTCCCGAGCGCAGCCGGACGGTGCGGTCGCACAGGCGTGCGAGGCCGTTGTCGTGGGTGACCAGCACGAGCGTCGCGCCGCGGTCGCGCTTGAGCCGGAACAGGAGATCGACGATCTGCCGGCCCGTGGCCTCGTCGAGGTTGCCGGTGGGCTCGTCGGCCACCAGGATCGCCGGGTCGGGGGCGACGGCGCGCGCGATGGCCACGCGCTGCTGCTCGCCGCCGGAGAGCTGCGCCGGGTAATGGTGCAGCCGGTGCCCGAGGCCGACAGCTTCCAGCTCGGCGCGGGCGCGCTCCAGGGCGCCGGGCCGGTCGGCGAGTTCCAGCGGCAGCGCCACGTTCTCCAGGGCCGTCATGGTCGGCACCAGGTGGAAGGCCTGGAACACGATGCCGATCCGCCGGCCCCGGAACCGGGCCAAGGCATCCTCGTCGAGGCGGACGAGGTCGGTTTCCTCGATGACGACGCCGCCGGAATCGGGCCGCTCCAGGCCGGCCATGACCATCAGCAGCGTCGACTTGCCGGAGCCGGAGGGGCCGACGAGGCCCACCGCCTCGCCGCGACGGACGGTGAGCGAGATGCCGCGCAGGACGTGGACCCGGGCGGCGCCGCGGCCGAGGCTGAGGTCGATGTCCGACAGCGCGATCGCCGGCTCACGCAACACCTTGTCTTGGCTCACCGGTGAGCCGATCTGTGGGCGATGACGAGCATGGTGCGCGAGGTCCTCACGTGGGGTCGATCCCCTTGGCTGCGATCTTGGCTGCGATCTTGGCTGCAATCTCGGCTGTTCGGGCCGCGGGTGCATCGCGATATGGGTTCGGCATTGGGGCCGCGCCATGACGGCGGCGCCGTGTTCCGGCGCACGGCCCTGTTTGCCGCAGCGCTCGCGGCCCTGATGGTTCCTTTCATGACGGGTGCGCGGGCTGCCCCGGACGGCCCGATCAAGCTCGTCGCCCTCGGCGACAGCCTCACCGCCGGCTACCGGCTTCCGGCGGATGCCGCCTTCCCGACCGTGCTGGAGCGCCTGCTCAAGGCCAAGGGGGCTGACGTGACGGTGGGCAATGCCGGCGTCTCCGGCGACACCGCCACCGGCGGCCTCGACCGGGTCGACTGGTCGGTTCCGGACGGGACCGCGGGCGTGATCCTCGAGCTCGGTGCCAACGACATGCTGCGCGGCACCGACCCGAAGGTGACCGCGGGCGCCCTGTCGGCGATCATCGAGCGGCTGAAGGCGCGGGGCATCCCCGTTCTCCTCACGGGCATGCAGGCTGCGCCCAACCTCGGACCGGACTACAAGGCCCGGTTCGACGCGATCTTCCCGGCGCTCGCCAAGCGCTACGGCCTGACCCTCTACCCGTTCTTCCTCGACGGGATCATCGGCGACCGGGCGCAGCACCTCGACGATGGGCTGCACCCGAACCGTCAGGGCGTCGAGACCATCGCGGCCCGCATACTGCCGACGGTCGAGTCATTTCTGGGGAGCCTGCGGCAGGGGGCGACACGGTAATGCCGCGCCTGTTCACCGGTCTGGCGGTACCGCCGCACGTCGCCGACGCGCTCAAGGCCTATCAGGGCGGCCTGCCGGGCGCCCGCTGGATCGAGCCGCGGGACTTCCACGTCACCCTGCGCTTCCTCGGCGACGTCGAGGCCACCGTCGCCGACGATGTCGTGGAGGCGCTCGGCGAGATGCGGACGCGCCCGCCGCTGACCGTGAGGCTGACGGGCCTCGGCATCTTCGGCGGCGACAAGCCACGGGCGCTCTACGCGTCCGTGGCGGCCGACCCGGCGCTGACCGATCTCCAGGCCGAGCAGGAGCGGCTCGCGCGCCGGACCGGGATCGATCCGGAGCGGCGAAAATTCACACCGCACGTGACCCTCGCCCGTCTGAGGCGGGACGCGACACCGGAGGCGACGGCGATGTACCTGTCGCAGGCGCCGGTCTTCGTGCCGCTGACGTTCACGGTGGATCGGGTGACGCTGTTCTCGGCCCGGGAGTCGACCGGCGGCGGCCCGTACCTGGCGGAGGCGCAGTTCCCGTTCGCGTGAGAGGCCGCACCGCGATCGCCGGACGGGCGGAGGGGCCGCACCGCCCCAGCATCCGGAACGCGGCGCCGGTCGCTCCAGACGAGGGATCCGCCGGCCGGCGAGGCCCCGCGATCCCCACGCCCGTCGCCCCGACCACAATCCTGGATGAGGCCCGTGTGCGCAGACCGCCGCGTCACCCGCAACCGGACGGCCGCGCCACGAACCGGCGCGCGCGAGCGCGGGACCGTCCGCCGGGCGCCGTCCCCATCCTCCGCGCCGCTCGGAGAGAGCCGTTCGTGATTTCCGGACCGCCGCGCCGCACCGGTGCGCCCGGGCGCATTTGACCTTCCGACGCGTTCCTGATTGACCGGCCCGGCATGACCACGAGCCTCTCCGCCGGCGGAACGCCGCGCCTCGCACCCGTCGTCGACCGGATCGGCCGCGGGCTCGACGTGCTGAGCCTGACCCATGGCCGGGCCGTCGCGGCCCTGCTGGTCCTGTGCCTGATCGTGTTCCTGCCGGGCCAGATCTCGCTGCAGCCGATGGACCGGGACGAGCCCCGCTTCGCCCAGGCGTCGAAGCAGATGCTGGAGACGGGCGACCTCGTCGACATCCGCTTCCAGGGTGAGGCGCGGCACAAGAAGCCCGTCGGGATCTACTGGGCGCAGGCCGCCGCGGTGGCGGCCGGCGCGGCGCTCGGCGTGCCCGAGGCGCGCACGCAGATCGCCCTGTACCGGATCCCCTCCGTGATCGGCGCGACGGCCTCGGTGCTGCTGGCCTACTGGGCGGCGCTCGCGTTCCTGCCCCGCCGGTCCGCGCTGCTGGCCGCGGCCCTCTACGGCGGATGCCTGATGCTCGCGGCCGAGGCGCATCTGGCCAAGACCGACGCGCTTCTCGTAGCCTGCGCCACTGCGAGCCTCGGGGCTCTCGCCCGGGCCCGGCTGGCGTCGCGGGACGGCGGGCGGGCGCTGTCCGGGCCGACCTTCGCGGCGTTCTGGCTCGGCATGGCGATCGGCATCCTGGTCAAGGGGCCGATGGTCCCGCTCTTCGTGGGTCTGCCGGCCCTGATCCTCTCGATCCGGATGCGCTCCGGCCGCTGGCTCCTCGCCCTGCGCCCCTGGCCCGGCCTCGCCCTGACGCTCCTGCTGGTCGCGCCCTGGTTCGCCGCCATCGCCTGGAAGAGCGGCGGCGCCTTCTACGCGGAGGCGGTCGGGCACGACATGCTGGCCAAGGTCGGCGGCGGCGCGGAGCGCCATTGGGGACCGCCCGGCCTCTACGCGCTCGCCTTCTTCGCGACCTTCTGGCCGGGCGCGGCCTTCGCCGCCATGAGTCTGCCCTTCGCGTGGCGCGCGCGGCGCGAACCGGCCGTATCCTTCCTGATCGCCGCCGTGCTTCCCGCGTGGCTGATCTTCGAGGCCGTGCCGACCAAGCTGCCCCACTACGTCCTTCCGCTGATGCCCTGGCTCGCGGTCCTCACCGTGTTGGCCCTGTCGCGGGGGGCGCTCGATCCCCGGCTGCGGGGGGCGCGCCTGACGGCCCTCCTGCTGCCGGCCATTCCCGTGGGTCTCACGCTCGGCCTCTGCCTGGCCGGCTGGCGGCTCGATGCCCACACGCTCCCGTGGCCGGCCCTGCCCCTGCTCGCCGCCGCCTGCGCGGTGGCGACGCTGGGCTGGCTGGCCTTCGCGCAGGGTTCGGGCGAGCGTGCCCTCGTTCTCGGCGTCCTGGCGGCCTGCCTGCTCGGCCCGGCCGTGCTCGGTGTGGCGCAGCTGTCGCTCCCGGCCCTCAAGGTCTCACCGCGGCTCGCCGCCCTGCGCGACAGGGTGCCGTGCCCGAACCCGCAGGTCGCCAGCCTGGGCTACCGCGAGCCGAGTCTCGTGTTCCTCGTCGGCACAGGCCTCGCCCTGCCGCCGGACGGCGCCGCCGCACGCTCCTTCCTGGAGGGCGGCGGCTGCCGCCTGCTCTTCGTCGAGGCGCGCGAGCGCGACGATTTCAACGCCGCCTGGCCCGTGGGTCGCGGCGTGCCGGCGCCCCTGGCCGAGGTCGAGGGCTTCAATCTCAACACCGGCCGGCGCGTGTTCGTCACGGCCTACGCGGTGTCCCCGTGAGCGACATGCCCCATCTCAGCGTCGTGGTGCCGGTGAAGAACGAGGCCGGCAACATCGCGCCCCTGGTGGCCGAGATCGAGGCCGCCTGCGCGGGCCTCGCCTTCGAGCTGATCTACGTCGACGACGGCTCCACGGACGCCACGCCGGCGGCTCTCGCGGCGGCCCGGGCGGGGCGGCCGTGGCTCCGGGTGCTGCGCCACGCCCGGAGCGGCGGCCAGTCGGCGGCGGTCCGCAGCGGCGTGCGCGCCGCCCGCGGCACCGTCATCGCGACCCTCGACGGCGACGGCCAGAACGATCCGGCCTTCATCCCCATCCTGCTCGCGGGCCTGGAGGCGGCCGGGCCGGGCGCGGGCCTCGCCCAGGGGCAGCGGCGCGGCCGCAAGGACGGGCGCTTCAAGATGCTCCAGTCGCGGATCGCCAACGGCGTCCGCGGGCGGATCCTGAAGGATTCCACCCGCGACACCGGCTGCGGCCTCAAGGTCTTCCGCCGCGCCGTCTACCTTCGCTTGCCGTACTTCGATGCGCTGCACCGGTTCATGCCGGCCCTGGTGGCGCGGGAGGGCTTCGCGGTGGTCCACCGCGACGTGGTCGATCGGCCGCGCCTCACGGGCGTGTCGAATTACGGCCTGTTCGACCGCCTCTGGGTCGGACTCCTCGACCTCGCCGGTGTGTGGTGGCTGATCCGGCGCAAGCGCGCGGACCCGCGGCCGGAGGAGATCGCCATCCCGGCCGGTGCGCCGGCAGACCAGGACGTCGGATGCTGATCCAGCTCGCCCACGACCTTCCGGACTACTTCTACGACGTGTTCGTCACCCGGATGGATTTCTGGCTGGTGTTCGGCATCGTCGCCCAGCTGGTGTTCGGCTCGCGCTTCATCCTGCAATGGATCGCGAGCGAGCGCGAAGGTCGAAGCGTCATGCCGCTGTCGTTCTGGTTCCTGTCGATCCTCGGCGGGCTGATGACCCTGGTCTACGGCTTCGTGCGGCGGGAGCCCGTGATCATCATCGGCCAGGGCCTCTCCACCGGCATCTACCTGCGCAACCTCGCGCTGATCTTCCGCGAGCGCCGCCGCAACCGGGGCGCGGCATGAGCCGCGCGCCGCTGCCCCCCTTCTACGACGATCTCGACGCGACTTTCGCCGAGCTGTGGCGGATGCTGGCGGATGGCGTCGCGCACGGCCGCAGCGGATTCCACCTGCCGGGGCTGGCGACGCTCGGCGCGGACGGCGCCCCCCGGCTTCGCACCGTGGTGCTGCGCGCGGCCGATGCCGCCGCGGGCGCCCTCCGGTTCCATTGCGATCGCCGCTCCGACAAAGCCGCCGAGATCCTGGCGCACCCGGCCTGCGCGCTGGCCGCCTACGACGACGCCGCGAAGGTCCAGATCCGGGCCGAGGGCCGCGCCGGCCTGCACACCGACGACGCGGTCGCCGACGGGGCCTGGGCCGAGTCCCGGCCGATGAGCCGGGTCTGCTACGGGAGCGAGCCGGCCCCCGGCACAGGCCTGGCCGCGGGCGGGGCCTATGCCGTGCCGGACCCCGCGGTGGCCGGAACGCCCGGCCGGCCGCACTTCGCCGTCGTGGTGGTGGCGGTGGAGCGCCTCGACTTCCTGTATCTCGACCGCCGGGGACACCGGCGGGCGGCCTGGCGCCGGAGCGAGGCGGGCTGGCAGGGCAGCTGGCTCGCCCCCTGAGGGCGCAGCACCGCGTCTCACGCGTCTCCCACAGCCATCACGGACGCGGCGAAGCGGCCCGGCGATGCACGCATCGGACGTTGAGACGTGGATCACCGCCGCCAGCGCAGGATGAAGCACCGGTCCCACCATCCCATTCACGGTTCGGCGCGTCCCATTTTCTTGCGCCCGCATCGACTCCTCTGTCCTATGCTGGATAAGCAACGGCCAACCGGGAGTATTTTCCGTGCGTCGCTTCGTAAGATTACCTATCGAATACAAGATTGTCCTTGCCTTCGCTTTCATAGCCGCGAATTCGATCGGCTACCTCTGGTACATCTCCAAGCGCATGGTCGCGGCCGACGCCGCCTACAGCGCGTATCTCGTCAACGACGCCGCGGCGGCAACGATGGCGGCGCGCCTCGGCGGGATCGTCCATCAGATGAGCTACGTGGCCTTCCGCGCGCTCGGCGAGGCCGACCCCGACGCATCCGACCGCGTCGGGGCCGCGTTCGAGCCGCTTCCGGCCGTGGCCGCGGGGCTCCTCGACGGCGTGCGCCGGAACGCTCCGGCGTTCCAGGACCGGACCGGCCGGATCACGGATCTGCTCGACGCCTACGCCGCGCTCACCGGCGAGATGTGTGCCCTGGCCAAGAAGGGGATGAGCGCCCAGGCGCTGACCCTCGCCCACAGGAAGGTGGACCCCGTCCAGAAATCCCTGTTCGCGGAACTCGACGCCTTCGCGGACGACCTCGGCGCGTCGATCCGCACCGGCTCGGGGGCGCTGAGCGCCGGGACCCGCACGACCCTGCACTGGGTCATCGGATTGTCGGCGGGCGGCATCGTCGCCAGCATCCTCGTCGGGGTGATCCTGGTGAATGCCGGTGTCACGCGCCCGCTCGGCCGGCTCGCCCTCGCCCTGACGACCATGGCGGCCGGCCAGATCGACACGGAGGTCCCGGAGGCGCGGCGCGGGGACGAGATCGGCGCCATCGGCAAGGCCGTCGAGGGCATCAAGGACCTGATCTTCCGCCGCGCCGCCGAGCAGGCCGAGGCCGAGCGGCTGCTCGACGAGACCGCCGCGGGCATGCGCCGGCAGGCGCTGCTCGAGCTTGCCGGCGGCTTCGAGGACACGGTGGGCCGGATCACCGGGCTCGTTTCGGGCTCGGTGGCCGCCCTTCAGGCGACGGCGCGCGCCATGACCGACACCGCCGCGCGGACGGCCGACCGATCCACCCTGGTGACGGCCGCCGCCGAGGAGGCCGCCGGCAACGTCGACACGGTCGCGGCCGCCGTCGAACAGCTCGGCTCGTCGGTCCAGGAGATCGGCCGTCAGGCCAGCGGCTCGGCGACCCTGGCCCAGGAGGCCGTCTCCGAGGCCGCGCGGACCGCCGCCCTGGTCGGCGATCTCAGCGCCGCCGCCGCCCGGGTCGGTGACGTCGTGACCGTGATCGCGTCCATCGCGAGCCAGACCAACCTGCTGGCCCTGAACGCCACCATCGAGGCGGCGCGGGCCGGGGAGGCGGGCCGCGGCTTCGCGGTCGTGGCGGGCGAGGTGAAAGACCTCGCCGCGCAGGCGGCCCGGGCCACAGGGGAAATCGCGGGGCAGATCGGCCGCATCCAGGACGCGACCGATCAGGCGGTCTCGGTGATCGCCTCGATCACGGCCCGCATCCGCGAGATCGACGTCGCCGCCGCCGGGATCGCGGCCGCAGTGGCGCAGCAGGGGACGGCCACCCGGGAGATCGTGCGGAACGTCGCGCAGGCGTCCGCGGGCGCGACCGCGGTCACCGCCACCATGGCGGGCGTCGCCACCGCCGCCGGCGAGACAGGGACCGCCGCCGGTCAGGTCCTGGCCTCCGCCTCCGCCCTGGCACGCCAGTCGGAGGAACTCGGCGGCGAGGTCCGGCGCTTCCTCGACACGGTCCGGGCGGCCTGAAGCCCCGGCCGCATCCCCCGGATGGCAGCCCTGCACCGCTCCCCCTGACGCGGAGCGGCCGGCCGGGTTAGACGCATGGCACCCGGCCGCCCATCCGGGCCGAACGGGAGGACCTCGTGGGCCTCGTCTACGCGCTCGCCGCCTATCTGAGCTGGGGCCTCGTGGTCCCGCTGCACTTCCGGCTGCTCGGAGCCTACAGTCCGAACCACATCCTGGCCGAACGGATCGTCTGGTCGAGCCTGTTCGCCGGCACGTTGGCCCTGATCCTCGCGGTGCGCCACCGCCTGAATCTGCCGCTGCCGTTGCGGCGGCGCCACGCCCTCCTGCTGCTCTCGGCCGCGATGATCGGCGTGAACTGGCTGCTCTATCTCTACGCGATCAGCAGCGGGCACCTGCTCGACGCGAGCCTCGGCTACTACATCAACCCCCTGGTCAGCGTGGCGCTCGGGCGGGTGGTCCTGGGCGAACGCCTCCGCCCGCTGCAGGCCGCCGCCGTCGGAATCGCCACCGCTGGCGTGGCGGTGGCCGTGGTCTGGGCGGGCGAGCTGCCCCTCATGTCGCTGTCGCTGGCGGTCTCGTTCGCGCTCTACGGGCTCGCCCGGAAGATCGTCGGGGTCGACGCCCTCGTCGGGTTCCTGGCCGAGACGCTGCTCCTCCTGCCGGCGGCCATCGCATGGCTCGTCCTCACGCCCGAGCCCTTCCTGCCGGCCGAGTCCGCGAGCCTCGCGCTCCTGATGCTCACCGGCCTCACCACCGCCCTGCCGCTGATCTGGTTCGCCGCCGCCGCGGTGCGCCTGCGGCTGACGACCCTCGGGTTGCTGCAATACGTCGCCCCGACCTGCCTGCTCGGCCTCAGCGTCCTCGCCTTCGGCGAGCGCGTGGAACCGCCGCGGGCGGCGATGCTGGCCCTGATCTGGGTCGCGCTCGCCCTCTACACCCTCGATGCCGTGCGGGGCCGCCGCACGCCGGCTCCGGTGCCGGCGCGGTCGGATCCGGACCCGATGCGTGTATAAGGCCTTCCGGTAGAGGCCGCCGATGGGCGGATGATGGGACGTCGCGTGGCCGATGAACGAGACTGAGGACGGCGCACAGGCCGTCACGGACGCAGACTACCGGAACCTCGCCGAGACGCTTCCGCAGCTCGCCTGGATCGCCGAGGCCGACGGGACCATCGTCTGGTACAATCAGCGCTGGTACGACTACACCGGCACCTCGCTGGAGGAGATGCGCGGCTGGGGCTGGCGGATGCTCCACCATCCCGACCACGTCGACGCCGTGACCGAGCGCTACCAGGCCGCGATCCTGCTGGGGCGGTCCTGGGAGGACACGTTCCCGCTGCGCGGCCGGGACGGCACCTATCGCTGGTTCCTGTCCAAGGCGCTTCCCCACCGCGACGAGGCCGGGCGGATCCTGCGCTGGTACGGCACCAACACCGACATCACCCGCCGTCGCACCGTCGAGGAGCGCCTGCGTCATTCCGAGGAGCGCTTCCGGGCGCTGGTGGATGCCTCGGCGGCGGTGATCTGGAACACCAACGCGGCGGGCGAGCTGATGCCGCCGCAGGTCCGCTGGAGCACCTATACCGGCCAGGGCGAGGAGGCCTACCAGGGCTGGGGCTGGCTGGACGCGATCCACCCCGACGACCGGGCCCGCGCCGCCGACGCCTGGGCGGCCTGCGTGGAGGCGCGGGCGACCTACGAGGTCGAGTACCGCCTGCGCCGCCACGACGGGCTCTGGCGCACCATGGAGGTGCGCGGCGTGCCGGTGGTCGCCCAGGACGGCTCCCTGCGGGAATGGGTCGGCACCTGCGTCGACGTCACCGAGCGGAAGGAGGCCGAGGAGGCGGCGGAGCGCGCCCGGCAGGCGGCGGAGGCGGCCAACCGCGCCAAGAGCCAGTTCATCGCCAACATGAGCCACGAACTGCGCACGCCGCTCTCGGCCGTGATCGGCTACTCGGAGATGCTCGGCGAGGAGCTGGAGGATATCGGGCAGGCCGCCCTCCTGCCCGACCTGCGCAAGATCGAGGCGGCGGCGCGCCACCTCCTGTCGCTGATCAACGACGTCCTCGACATCTCGAAGATCGAGGCCGGCCGCATGACCGCCTCGGCCGAGACGTTCGCGGTGGCGGATCTGCTCCGGGACGTGCGCGACTCCACCGGCTCCCTGGTGGAGAAGAAGGGCAACCACTTCGTCCTCCGCGCCGGCGAGGGGGAGGGGGCCGATCTCGGCTCCATGCACCAGGACCAGACCAAGATCCGCCAGTGCCTCCTGAACCTGATCGGCAACGCCGCGAAGTTCACCGAGGCGGGGACCGTCACCCTGACAGTGCGCCGCCACCGGGAAGAGGGGGCCGACTGGCTGTCCTTCGCGGTCAGCGACACCGGCATCGGCCTGAGCGAGGCGCAGATCGGGCGCCTGTTCGAGCGCTTCGTGCAGGCCGACGACTCGACCACGCGCCAGTTCGGCGGCACCGGCCTGGGGCTCGCCATCACCCGGGCGTTCTGCCGGACCATGGGCGGCGACATCAGCGTCACCAGCAGTCCCGGCGCGGGCGCGACCTTCACGATCCGCCTGCCCGCGACGCTCAGCCCCGAGGACGCGCCGGCGGCCGAGGTCGAGGCCCACAACCCGGTGGAACCGCACGAGCAGCACGAGACCGTGCTGCTGGTCGACGACGACCCGGCCGCCCGGGAGCTGCTGCAACGCTTCCTGGAGCGCGAGGGCTTCCACGTCCGCAGCGCCAATGACGGCCGCGCCGGCCTGACGCTCGCCCGGGCCCTGAAGCCGCGGGCGATCCTGCTCGACGTCGAGATGCCGCGTATGGACGGCTGGGCGGTGCTGCATGCGGTGCGCAACGACCCGGACCTCGCCGGCACGCCGGTGATCATGACCTCGGTGGTGGCCGAGCAGGGCCTCGGCCACGCGCTCGGAGCCACCGACTACTTCGTCAAGCCGATCGATTGGGACCGGCTGAAGGGGCTGATGGAGCGCTACAGGCCCGAAGCGCCCGGCGAGGCGCGCATCCTGGTGGTCGACGACGACGCCGATGCCCGCGAGCGCCTGCGCCGCTCCCTCGGCCGGGAGGGCTGGACCGTCGACGAGGCGGAGAACGGCCGGCTCGCCCTCGAGCGCGTCAGCCAGGTCCGGCCGAGCCTGATCCTCCTCGACCTGATGATGCCCGAGATGGACGGGTTCGGCTTCCTGCGGGCGCTGCGGGCGAGGCCCGACGGGGACGTGCCCGTGGTGGTGCTCACCGCCAAGGAGATCACCAGCGCCGAGAAGGCGAGCCTCGGCGCTCAAGCCGACCGGGTGATCGCCAAGGGCTCCATGAGCCTCGCCGAGATCGGCAGGCAACTGCGCGTGCTCTACGCGCGTTCGGCGAGCGAGCCGGTGTCGGGGCAGCTCCAGGGCCTGATCGCGCGGCTAGCGGAGCAGGACGGGGAGGACGGGACATGAGCGGCGAGGGGATCGATCCCGACAAGGCGGCGGCGATCCGCCTGCGGGCACGGCTGGCGGTCGTGGAGCGGGCGGCGTGGTTCGGCCTCGTCCACGCCATGAAGACGCGGCCGGCCGAGACGGAGGCCTACATCGCCTCGGAGCGGGCGCGCTGCACGGAGGGGTTCGGCGGCGGCACCTGGGCGAAGGATCTCTCGGACGCCGAGCGGCGGATGCTCGCCGAGGAGGTGGATGCCGGGCTGGCGCAGCTGATCGAGGACGCCCGCGGAGAGATCTGACGCGCACAGGCCGGGAGCTGCGCCGGCCGGCACGAGTGCCGTTCATCGATGGGATGCCGCCCGATCCGATCGAGCGGCATCGACGGGTCTCAGCGGTGGCAGTAGCCGCGCGGGCCGCGATAGAGGCCGGGCGGGCAGCCCCGGGGGGCACCGGTCATGGCCCGGCGCATGGCGCCCCGGGGACCGCGGTTCAGGCGACAGCCGCCGTACGGACCGCGATGCGCCCCGAACCCGCATCCGCCGCGAACGAGGGTGATCGAGGTCTCGCCGCCGGAGAGCGGCGCTACCGGCATCGCCTGGGCCCCGCCGGCGAACAGCGCGACGGATGCGGCGATGATCAGGCCGGTCATTCTCATGAGCATTCCTCCCGTTTCGCAGGTCGCTGCCCGGCGAGGTTCCGGCCGCGACACGGCCGTCGGCCGCGGCCTGTAACTCCGTTCCCGGTGCTTCGTTCCGCGCGGATCACGGGCCGAACAGGTCGCGCCAAGCCGGTGGAAGGCCGACGGCCGCCAGGGACGGCGACGGCGGGCGGCCCGGCAGGCTGGTCGCCGAGAAGACCCCGCGCGCCACGGCGCGGGCCAGCACCCGCGCGGCGGCGTCGCCCAGGCGGGCGAGGTCGACGACGGGATCGGCGAGGGGCACGGCGCCGGTCGCCGCCGCGAAGACCAGATCGCCGTCCAGCGGCGTATGGGCCGGCACGAGGGCCCGGGCGAGGCCGTCCTGCGCCGCCACGGCGAGGCGCCGGCACTGCGCCTTGGTCAGCGCCGCGTCGGTCGCCACCACGGCGAGCGTCGTGGCGGCCCCCGGCAGCGTCCGGCCCGGGAAGGCGAGGGCGTCTTCCGGCACCCGGTTCGGGGCGCCCAGACCGCCGAACTCGGTCCCCTCCTCGAAGGGCGCGGCCCAGAAATGCGGCCCGTCCCCGATCGTCGCATTGCCGAAGGCGTTCACGGCCACGAGGCCGCCGACCCGGAAGCCGGTGCCCGCCACGAGGGCCGAGGCCGACCCGATGCCGCCCTTGAGCCGGCCCGTGCGGGCGCCGGTCCCGGCCCCCACCGATCCAAGGGCCACGTCCTCCGCGGCGGAGGCCGCGGCCTGGAAGCCCAGCTCGCGGTAGGGCGGGAAGCGGCCCCACTCCTTGTCGCCGCCGTTCAGGAGATCGAACAGGATCGCGCCCGGTACGATCGGAACCCGCATGCCGCCCACCGGGAAGCCCCGCCCGGCCTCGGCGAGCCACGCGGTCACGCCGGCCGCGGCATCGAGGCCGAAGACCGAGCCGCCCGACAGGACGAGGGCGTCGATCCGCTCCACCGTGCGCTCGGGGTCGAGCAGGTCGGTCTCGCGGGTGCCCGGCCCGCCGCCGCGCACGTCCACCGCGGCGACGACCGGCGCGTCGAACAGGATCGCGGTGACGCCGCTGGCCAGCGCCGCGTCGCCGGCGTGGCCGACCCGCAGGCCGGGAATGTCCGTGATGCAGTTGCGCAGCATGCGCCGACCTTGCCACGCCCGCCGATCGGCGCAAATCCGGCGTGCCGGCGAACCCCGGCCCGGGTCGGCCCGGTTGGCATGGCATCACAGCGCGGCGAGGAGCACGGCATGGACGTCGGAATCATCGGGATGGGGCGGATGGGCCGCGGGATGGCCGCCAGCCTCGCGCGGGCGGGCCACCGGGTCCGGGCTTGGAACCGCACGCCGGACGCCGCGCGGGGCATCGATGGGGTCACCCCGGTGGGCAGCGCCGCGGAGGCCTTCGCGGGGGACGCGGTGGTCACCATGCTGGCCGACGACGCCGCCCTGGAGGCCGTGATCGTGGCGGGGGGCCTGCTCGACCGCGCCGAACGCCCGGGCCTCCATATCGGCATGAGCACGATCTCGGTGGCGCTCGCCGGGCAGCTCGCCGCCGTGCATGAACGGGCGGGCGTGCCGTACATCTCGGCCCCGGTCTTCGGGCGGCCGGACGTGGCGGAGGCCGGCAACCTCAACATCGTGGCGGCGGGCGCCGCCGACCTGATCGACCGCGCGGGGCCGCTCCTCGACGCCATGGGTGCCAGGACGTGGCGCTTCGGCGACGAGCCGACACGGGCGAACGCCGTCAAACTCGCCGGCAACTTCATGCTGATCTCGGCGATCGAGGCCATGGGCGAGGCCTGCGCCCTCACGGAGGGGCACGGCGTCGCGGGCGCCGACTTCCTCGACCTGATGACCAACACGCTGTTCGCCTCGCCGGTCTACAAGGGCTACGGCGCCTCGATCGCCCAGAACCGCTACGAGCCGCCGGGCTTCATCCTCAAGCTCGGCGCCAAGGACGTGCGGCTCGCCCTCCAGGCCGCCGAGGGTGCGGGCGTGCCGATGCCCTTCGCCAGCGTCCTGCGCGACGGTCTCATCGAGGCGATCAGCCACGGTGACGGCGAGAAGGACCTCGCGGCCCTCGCGCGGGTCTCGGCGCGGCGCGCCGGGCGGTAGCGGGCGTCCGAAGGGCTGCGCCCTCCGGTTGGTGGCTCAGAGCCCGAATCTGGCGTAGGCCGCGCGCTCCTCGAAGGCGGCCACGGCGCCTTCGGCGAGCCCGGACCCGATGCCACCCGGGGCGCCGCCCCGGCGCAGCAGGCGGGAGAGCAGACCGCCGCGGGCCTCGGCCACGAGCCGCAGGTCGACCTTCTCGCCGAAGCGCGCGCGCATCGTGGTGCGCACGTCGCCCAGGGCGTCGACGAGGCCGAGCGGCAGGGCCTGCCGTCCGGTCCAGACCGCGCCGGTGAACAGGTTCTCGGACGACGACAGGGTTGGACGGCGGGTCGTCACCAAGCCGGTGAACAGGTCCTGCACGTCGGCTTGGATGCGCTTGAGCCGCTCCACGTCGGCGGGATCCTCCGGGCGGAACGGGTCGAGCATCGACTTGGCCTCGCCCTGCGTGTGGACGCGGCGCTCGACGCCGAGCTTCTCCAGGAGGCCGGGGAAGCCGAACCCCGCCGAGACCACGCCGATCGACCCGACGATCGAGGTCGGGTCGGCGACGATCTCGTCGGCCGCGCAGGCGATCATGTAGCCGCCCGACGCGGCGACATCCTCCACGAAGGCGACCACCGGCAGGCGCTTCTCCTCGGCCAGGGCCCGGATGCGGCGGTGGATCAGGTGCGACTGCGCCGGGGACCCGCCGGGCGAGTTGATGATGATCGCCACCGCCTTGGCGCCCGGCATCCCGAAGGCCCGTTCCAGGCTGCCGGCCACGCCGCCGATGGAGAGGCCGGGGCGGATCGGCGAGACCGCCCCGATCGTGCCGGACAGGCGGACCACGGCGACCCGGGGGCGGCGGTCCCGGAAGCGGCGGGGCAGGAGGGCTCGGAGGGTTTCGGACAACGCGAACGCCATGGAGATCTTACGCGGCTCGTCGGAGGGCCGGGCGGGGAACGGCCCGGATGCGCCTACCGGAAACTGGGCGTTCCTTAACCGCAAGCAAGAGTGGCGTGTCTGCGCAGTCAGGACGGATCGAACCGTTTGCCGACCTTGGCGGTTTCTGGCGACGGCGCGGCCTTCGTGCCGGCCCGGATCCGCTGGACTCGGACGGGTGCTCACACGGGAGAGAAACGATGCGACCCTGGCCGATCCTGGTCCTCCTCGCGGCGCTGCTCGGCGGGCTGGCGAGCGCACCGGCACGCGCGGCGCCCCTTCCGGTCCCGGCGACCGCCGAGGCGGCGGCGCCCGCCCCCGCGATCCAGCAGGCCCGCTGGCACTACCGGCGCCACTGGCACCGGCATCACCATTGGCGGCGTCACTGGCATCACCGCCGGCACTATTGGCATCGGCGGCACCATTATCACCGGCACCACTATCGGCGGCATCACTGGCACCGCCGTCACTTCCAGCGGCACTACGTCGGGCACAGCCCCCGTTTCGGCCATCGGCACGTGACGTTCTACTGAGCGACGGGAGCCGCGTCCCGACCGGATCCGGCCGGGACGCGGCCTTGCGGGCGGCCTTGGAAAACCTTATTTAACCGTCTGATATCACTGCTCTTCCGCAAGGCCGTGGCGGCGCATGGCGCGTCGCTTGGCCGCCGCGAGCACCGCCCGTCCGGGCCTCAGAACGGAAATCGACTTGGCCGAGAACGCTCCGACTGGCGCAGCCCCGCCCGCCAGCGACATCCGCCCCGTCTCCATCACCGACGAGATGCGCCGCTCCTACCTCGATTACGCGATGAGCGTGATCGTGAGCCGGGCGCTTCCCGATGCCCGGGACGGGCTCAAGCCGGTGCACCGGCGCATCCTCTACTCCGCCTTCGAGTCGGGACATCTGCCCGAGCGGAAATACGTCAAGTCGGCGCGCATCGTCGGCGACGTGATCGGCCTCTACCACCCGCACGGCGACCAATCGATCTACGACGCCTTGGTGCGGATGGCGCAGGACTTCTCCATGCGCCTGATGCTCATCGACGGGCAGGGCAATTTCGGTTCGGTGGACGGCGATCCGCCGGCCGCGATGCGCTACACCGAATCGCGGCTGGCCAAGCCCGCCACCGCGCTGCTCACCGACATCGACAAGAACACCGTCGATTTCGGGCCCAACTACGACGAGTCGCGCGAGGAGCCGACCGTCCTCCCGGCCCGCTTCCCGAACCTGCTGGTCAACGGCGCCGGCGGCATCGCGGTGGGCATGGCCACCAACATCCCGCCGCACAATCTCGGCGAGCTGATCGACGCCTGCGTGGCGCTGATCGACGAGCCCGGCCTCACCATCGAGCAGCTCACCGAGATCGTACCGGGCCCCGACTTCCCGACCGGCGGCATGATCCTCGGACGGGCCGGCACCCGGCAGGCCTACGCGACGGGCCGCGGCTCGGTGATCATGCGCGCCAAGTCGCATGTCGAGGAGCTGCGCAAGGAGCGCGAGGCGCTGATCTTCACCGAGATCCCCTATCAGGTGAACAAGGCGACCCTCGTCGAGAAGATCGCCGAGCTGGTGAAGGAGAAGCGCGTCGAGGGCATCTCAGACCTGCGCGACGAGTCCGACCGCTCGGGCATGCGCATCGTCGTCGAGATCAAGCGCGACGCCATGGCGGATGTCGTGCTGAACCAGCTCTACCGGTTCACGCCCCTGCAATCCTCCTTCGGCTGCAACATGGTGGCGCTGAACGGCGGCCGCCCCGAGCTGATGAACCTGAAGGACCTGCTCCAGGCCTTCGTCGACTTCCGCGAGGAGGTCGTCTCCCGGCGCACCAAGTTCCTCCTCGGCAAGGCCCGCGAGCGCGCCCACGTCTTGTGCGGGCTGGCCATCGCGGTCGCCAACATCGACGAGGTGATCCGGCTGATCCGCACCTCGCCGGACCCGAACACGGCCCGCGAGGCCCTGATGGACCGCGACTGGCCGGCCCACGACATCGCGCCGCTGATCGCGCTGGTCGACGACCCGCGCCACCGGGTCGCCGAGGACGGCACCTACCGTCTGTCCGAGACCCAGGCCCGCGCCATCCTCGACCTGCGCCTGCAGCGCCTCACGGCCCTCGGCCGCGACGAGGTCGGCGACGAGCTGAAGACGCTCGCCGACGAGATCGCCGACTACCTGGACATCCTGCGCTCGCGGGAGCGGATCCAGGGGATCGTGAAGCACGAGCTCGCGGAGGTGCGCGCGCTGTTCGCCACGCCGCGCCGGACCGAGATCGTCGACTTCGACGGCAGCGTCGAGGACGAGGACCTGATCGCCCGCGAGGACATGGTGGTGACCGTGTCGCACGCGGGCTACGTCAAGCGCGTGCCGCTCTCGACCTACCGGGCCCAGCGGCGCGGGGGGAAGGGCCGCTCCGGCATGGCGACCCGGGACGAGGATTTCGTCACCCGCCTGTTCGTGGCCAACACCCACACGCCGGTGCTGTTCTTCTCCAGCCAGGGCCAGGCCTACAAGGAGAAGGTCTGGCGCCTGCCGATGGCCGCCCCGAACGCCCGCGGCAAGGCGCTGGTGAACATCCTGCAGCTGCAGGACACCTCCGAGCGCATCACCACGATCATGCCGCTGCCCGAGGACGAGGCGTCCTGGGAGACCCTCGACGTGATGTTCGCGACGGCGAGCGGCAACGTCCGGCGCAACAAGCTGTCGGACTTCGTCCAGGTGAACCGCAACGGCAAGATCGCCATGAAGCTCGATCCGGGCGACCACATCGTCCACGTCGAGATCTGCCGGCCGGAGCAGAACGTGCTGCTGACCACGGCGCTCGGCCAGTGCATCCGCTTCCCCGTCGAGGACGTGCGCGTCTTCAAGGGCCGCGACTCGACCGGCGTACGCGGCATCCAGCTCGCCAAGGACGACCGGGTCATCTCGATGACGATCCTGAACGCCTTCGACGCCACCGCCGAGGAGCGGGTCGGCTATCTGAAGATGCGCCGCGCGGTGACCGGCGAGGCGGAGGAGGGTGGCGAGGTTGAGGCCGAGGACGGCGCCGAGGCGGCCGCGATTTCGCCGGAGCGCTACGCCGAGATGGGGGCGGCCGAGCAGTACGTGCTCACCCTGTCGGAGCGGGGCTTCGGCAAGCGCTCCTCGTCCTTCGAGTACCGGACCTCGGGCCGGGGCGGAAAGGGCATCACGGCGATGCGGGTCAATGCCCGCAACGGCAGCCTCATCGCCTCCTTCCCGGTGGAGGCCTCCGACCAGATCATGCTGGTGACCGACGGCGGTCAGCTGATCCGCGTGCCGGTGGACGACATCCGCATCGTCGGCCGGGCCTCGCAGGGTGTGACGGTGTTCAACACCGCCAAGGACGAGAAGGTCGTCTCGGTGGAGCACATCGAAGGCGAGGATGAGAGCGGCGTGGAAGGCGGCGACGAGGCCGTCGCGGAGGCCTGAGGCGCCGCCGCGCGGCCCCGGCGGCGCGCCGCCCCGCGGCGGGCCGCGTGCCCGTCCCCGGGGCGCGCCCGGCGGCGGCGGCCGGGGAAGGCATAGGCTTCCCTCCGCGCCCCCCTGTCGCGGACCGGTTCGGCGCACCCGAACCCGACCGGAAAGTCGGCACACGATGCGGCGCCCAGCGACTCGGCGCCGCGCGGTTCCGCGGCGTCACCCGTGACGGCGCAGCCGGCTGGCGAAGAAGCCGTCGAGGCCGCCGCGGGCGCCCGGGACCTCGGGGAGGTGGCACGGCAGGGTGCGCAGGTCGCCGTTGCCGTCGATCAGCGCGGCGACGCCGCCGACCTCCTCGGGCCGGATCGGGACGCGGGTGAACCCCGCCTCGCGGGCCAGGAACGCCGCGATCTGCGCCTCGCCCTCCTCCGGCTCCAGCGAGCAGGTGCAGTAGACCAGCAGGCCGCCCGGTCGGACCAGCGCGGCCGCGTGGTCCAGGAGCCGGGCCTGGAGCCCGGCGAGGCGGGCGATGTCGGCCTCCGCCTTGATCCAGGCGACGTCCGGGTGGCGCCGGATCGTGCCGGTGGCGGAGCAGGGCGCGTCGAGCAGGACGGCGTCGTGGTCCTGCGGCACCAGCGCGAAGGCGTCGGCCACCACGATCTCCACAGCGAGGCCGAGCCGCGCGACGTTCTCGCGCAGGCGCTCCAGCCGCGGCGCGGAACGGTCGACGGCGGTCACGCGGGCGCCGGCAGCGGCGAGCTGCAGGGTCTTGCCGCCGGGGGCCGCACAGAGGTCGAGCACGCGGGTGCCCGGCTCGGGTGCCAGGAGCCGGGCCGGAAGCGCCGCGGCGGCGTCCTGCACCCACCACGCGCCCTCTTGGAAGCCGGGCAGTTCGGGGATCGCCGGCCCGTTCTCGGGCAGCCGGAGGGAGCCGGTGGGCAGCGTCACGGCACCGAGCCGCGCGGCCCAGTCGGCCCCGTCACCGCGCGGCGTCAGGTCGATCGCCGCACCCGCGAGATGGGCCTGCGCGATCAGGCCGGCCTGCTCCGGCCCATAGGCCGCGCTCCACCG
This sequence comes from Methylobacterium longum, assembly GCF_022179385.1. GTDB lineage: Bacteria > Pseudomonadota > Alphaproteobacteria > Rhizobiales > Beijerinckiaceae > Methylobacterium > Methylobacterium longum. The sequence continues at coordinate 82,939 of NZ_BPQS01000001.1, forward strand.
GCGGGCGAGCCAGTCCGGCGTGTTGACCGTGAGCGCGTCGGCATCCTCGGCCAGGATCGCGTCGCGCTCCCGGGCGACCCGGCGCAGCACCGCGTTGACGAGGCCCGCGAGGTGCGCGGTACGGGTGTCCGCCTTGGCGAGCCGCACCGCGAGGTCGACCGCCGCGTGGTCCGGGACCGCGAGATCGAGGATCTGCGCCGTCGCCGTGGCGAGCAGCGCCGTGAGCTGCGGCTTGGCGGCGGGAAGGCCTTGCTCCAGCCGCCGGCCGAGCGCCGCGCGGATCAGCCCGTAGCGCCGGAAGGTCGCCACCGCGATGGCCCGCGCCAGGGCCGCGTCGGCGGGTGCCAGCGATGCGGAGCGGGTCGCCTGCGCGACGGCGTCGTCCAGGGCCGGCGGGCGCTCCTGCCCGATCAGGGCGGCGACCGCCTGCAACGCGGCGCGGCGCGCGCCCAAGCCCGCGGTCTCTGGGCCCGCCTCTGCGACCGGCCCGCCCGTCGAAGCGACGACCCGCCTGTTGCGACCTTTGTCCCGCGATGCCACTTCTGCTCCGGAGCCGAATTCCTGACGGCTCACGCCCTCACACCCGAGCGAGCGCGATGCAAGACCCCAACAGACCTGACCGGGACGATCCCGGGGCCGCCCCGCGTCCCTTGAGCCCCGCGGCACAGCGTGCCCTGGCCGAGGCGGCCGAACGCCGCGCCGCCATCGACGCCCATGCGGCCGCGATCAGCGCCAAGCCCGAGCGCCTGGGCCGCGGCGGCCTCGAGCCGGTGCGCTACGACGACTGGGAGGTGAAGGGCCTCGCGGTCGACTTCTGAGGGTCAATCGGCGCGGATGCCGGGGCGCTCGCGCCCCGCTCCGTCCTCCCCCTCATCCTCCCGTCGTCGCCCTGATTTCCAGACGCCGGAGCGTCCTGGAGGCCTCGAAGGCGGCCTCGAACTGCCTCCTTCGCGCCTGCTGCGCCGCATCCCGGGAAGCGGGCGGGAGCGGGTAGGCCCGGGAGTGGTCGAACGCCGGTCCTTCTACTCGGCCGGGAAACCGCCATGGGTTCGGAGCGGCGCCTCCCGCTCGGACTCTGCGGCGGCGCCGCCGAAGCGCCGGTACCAGAGGCCGGTCAGGATCGGGACGAGGATCGAGGTGACGATGATGCAGATCGTCACCAGCACCGTCGCCGTCTGCGCCGCCGGGGCGAATTGCGGGGCCACGGCGGCGATCGCCAGCGGGTTGGCGGCCGCCGCGCCGGCCGTGGATGCGGCCGCGAGCCCCGCCGTCCCGGTGCCGCCGCCGATGGTTCGATCGGCCAGGATCAGCGGGATGCCGGTCAGCACGATCACCGCCAGCGCCAGAACGACACCGAGCCCGGCGAGCGGCGAGAGCAGGTTGTTGAGATCGACCGTGTTGCCGAGCGCGAAGGCGAAGAACGGGATCATCAATTGGCCGCCCGGGGCGAACAGCGCCCGCAGCTTGGGGTCGAGGTTGCCCAGCGCGAAGCCGACGAGGAACGGCAGCACCGCGCCGACGAAGATCTGCGGCTCGAAATGCGCCGCCCCAGAGGCGCCGAGGATGATCATGCTCATCAGCGGGCCCGACTCGATCGAGGTCAGGATGAAGGCGCCAGCCTCCTCCCGGCTGCCGTAGGTCTGCATCAGCGAGGCGTAGAGGCCCCCGTTCGTCATATCCATCGCGCAGACGAGCGCCAGGATCGACAATCCGGCGAAGAAGCCGGTCTGGATCCCCTCGGGGGGGATGAACAGCGACGCGACCATCACGATCGCCCAGGCCGCCAGGAGCTTCGTCAGCACCAGCGTGCCGGATTTGCGCAGGACCGTGCCGGTCGCGCCGAGGCGCAGCGACGCGCCCATGCAGAAGAACCATACGGCGAGGATCGGGATCACGCCGGTCATGATCCCCTGCGTGAAGCCCTTGAAGTAGGCCGGGGCGCCCGGCGCGAACGTCTTGCACAGGGCGCCGAGCAGGAGCGGCACCAGCATCAGCCCGCCGGGAATCCTGTCGATCGCCGCCTTGATCCGCATCGTGCGCCCCCCAACCGTCCGGCGTCTCGCCGACGCTCCGGATCCCCGAGGGCGTCGTGCCGGTCCGCGCCTCTGTCGGGCACCGTGGTGGACCGGTGTGGCATCCTGTCGTGGGCCCTCGCCGGGCGTCAAGCGCCGCTCCGGGGGCGGAACGGCCGCCCCGCGACACCGTTGGCCCGGTTCATCCAGCGAGGTTCGAGATGGCGACGAAAGTTTCGGCACGGGGCGCGGCCGAAGGGCCGCACGGCGAGATCACCCTGGCCCGCGGCGAGCGGCTCGGGATGCGGATGTGGCGGGGCGAGGAGCCGAACGCCGACAAGCCGATGACCACCTCGGCCCACGAGACCGTGGGTTACGTGATCAGCGGCCGGGCGGAACTGGTGGTGGGGACCGAGACCGTGGCCCTCGCGGCCGGCGATTCGTACAGCGTGCCGGCCGGCGTCGAACACACCTACCGGATCCTGGAGACCTTCACGGCCGTCGAGGCGACGGCCCCGCCGGCCTGAACGGGCGTCAGTGGGTCATGTAGACCTGCGTGCCCACGTCGACCCGTCCGTAGAGGTCGACCACGTCCTGGTTGTACATGCGGATGCAGCCATACGACGCGTAGGTGCCCACCGAACTCGGGCGGTTGGTGCCGTGGATCGCGTATTCGCCGCCCGCCAGGGTCATGGCCGCCGCGCCCATCGGGTTGTGCGGCGAGCCGCCCGCGATGAGGTTCGGCAGGCGCGGGTTGTCGCGCCTCACTTCGGCCGGCGGTGACCAAGCGGGGGCGACGTACTTGCCGTCGATGCTCGCCGTGCCGAACCATTGCTTGCCGGGCCGGCCCACCGCCACGGGATAGCGGATCGCCGTCCCGTCGCCGTTGACCAGGTAGAGCTTGCGCTGCGACACGCTGATCACGACCGAGCCAGGCGCGACGCCGTTCTGGAAGGCCACGACCTCGCGCGCCTGAGTGGGTCCCAAACAACCGGCCAGCATCGCGCCGGCCCATCCGAATAAAGCCGCCATCCGACCCGACATCACCTGTTCCTCGACAAGCAAGACCCTCTGCGGCCAAGTAATCCACGGCCGCGCTTGTCGTTCCAGGAAAAGCTATGGTTGACGGGGGCTGGGTCCCCGAAACTGTCGGGCACGGTAAAAGAGCATCGTAAACCAGATGATCGGGGACGCGTCGCCGCCCGCAAGTCTGAGCCGGGCCGCGCTCAGCGCTCGACGAGGGTGCAGCCGCGCGTGTCTTCCGCCTGCCAGCCGTGGCGTTCCAGCTCGGGGTCGCTGTGTTCCTCCACGGGTTGGCCCACGCAGAGATAGGCCACGAGCCGCCACGCCGGCGGCACCGCCAGGATCGCGGTCACCGAATCGGGTTCCAGGATCGACACCCAGCCGACGCCCAGCCCCCGGGCCCGCGCCGCCAGCCAGAAACACTGCACGGCCCCGACGACCGAGTAGGCCAGCGTCTCCGGCATGCTCGCCCGCCCGAGGCCGAGGCCGGTCTCGGTTGCCCCATCGCAGAAGGCCGCCAGATGAACCGGCGCCTCGTGCAGGCCGGCAAGCTTGAGGGTCCGGTAACGGGCGGCCCGCTCCGCGTCGTAGCCGGACGCCGCCGCGGCGTTGCAGCGGGCGAAGCTCTCGGCCACGGCCGCCCGCCGGCCGTGATCCGAGACCCGGACGAAGCGCCAGGGGCGGCTGTTGCCCACGGACGGCGCCCGGTGGGCCGCGGCCAGGCAGGCGCGCAGGACCTCCTCGTCCACCGGATCGGTCCGGAAGCGACGCACGTCCCGGCGCCACGCGAACAGCGCGTCGAGGTCGTGCACGAAGGCGTCGTCGAAGGCGGGCGGGCCCATGATGACGGCATACCCGCATCCCGGTGCGAACCGGAACCAGAAAAAAGGCCGCCCGGAGGGGCGGCCTGAAGTCCTTGGGTCTCGAAACCTCGGAGTGCCGGATCCTGGGATCCCGAAGGGCGACCGCGGGCTGGGGAGCTGGGTTGCGGGCGCCGACCGGGCAGGGCCCGGCGAGGTTCAGACAATGTTGTGACCCGGCAACGCGGCCCGGAAAAGGCGCGAATGGGGCGGAAGCGTGTTTTTTGTCGCTTGCGCGTGTCTCGGACGACACGCTCGGACCGCATGCCCGGACGATGCGGACCTCACCCACCCCCGCCCTTGCGGGCCGCTGCGGCGAAGCCCATCATCCGGCAAAGGATCGATGCACGGGAGCGATGATGACCGAACGGACGAGCGCCGGGTCGAGGCCCGACGAGGCGGCAGGGCATGTCATCCCCTTCCCAGCCCGCGCGGCTCCTCCGCAGGTCGCCTTCAACCGGGACGAACTGCGCACGATCTTCAATCTCTACGGCCGGCAGGTCGCCGCCGGCGAGTGGCGCGACTACGCCCTGGATTTCCGCCGGGACAAGGCGGTGTTCTCGATCTACCGCCGCGCCTCCGAGATGCCGCTCTACCGGATCGAGAAGGACCCGAAGCTGGCCCGCCGTCAGGGCGCCTTCGCGGTGATCGCCGCGAGCGGCCAGATCCTGAAGCGCGGCGCCGACCTGGCCCGGGTGATCGCCGTGCTGGAGCCGGCACCCAGGGCGGTCTGATCGGCTGGGCCCCTCACTCCAGGCTCAGCGCGCGGACGGTGGCGGCGATCTCGGCCCGGATCTCCATCGGGAGGGGCCGGATTGGCAGCGGCGGCGCGGCCCGGCACAGGCTCATGTGATCGGCCAGGGCGTAGACCACCCGCAGGCTGGAATGCGCCCTGAACAGCGCCCAGAGGGGCTCGAGCCCGGCATTCAGGGTGCGCGCCTGCGCGGTATCGCCCGCCGCGACGGCCCGCACGATCGCCAGGCAGGCCCGCGGGAACAGGCCCGCCGCCACGCTGAACCACGCCGCGCCGCCCGCGATCAGGGATTCGGTGACGTTCCAGTCGCCGCTGAAGCCGAGGGGAACATCCGGCGGAACCGCCTCGCGCAGCGCGGCGAGGTTGGCCGCCGCGGCCGCGGGTTCCGGCGCCGGGCACTTCGCCGCCACGATGCCGGGCAGGCGCGTGATCCGGCCGATCAAAGCCGGTGAGAACCGGAAATGCGTGGTGGCGGGATTGTCGTACAGGACCAGGGGCAGCCCGCCGGCCTCGGCCACGGTCTCGAAATGCGCGACGACCTCATCGTCCGTGAGCGGCGTGTACGAGACGGGCGCGAGGAGACCCATATCGGCCCCAGCCGCACGCGCGTCCTGCGCCAGCCGGACCGCGTCGTCGGTCCGCAGGGCGCCGATGCCGACCAGTAGCGGCACCCGCCCGCCCACGGCCTCGGCAGCGATCGTCACGGCCCGGCGACGCTCCTCCCGCGTCAGATAGGCATAGGTCCCCGTACTGCCGAGGAGACCGATAGAATCGACGCCGGCCTTCACCAGCGGCGCGAGCAACCGGCGCAGACCGTCGGCGTCGATGCGGCCCGCCGCATCGCTCGGCGTGATCGGGAAGGCGGCGAGGCCGGTGATTCGGGGCATGGCGCCAGCGTAGCCTATCCCGGCGCGTCGGCGCGGCCAAAAAAAAGCCCCGGCGGTTTCCCGCCGGGGCTCTTCGGTTCGCAGTTCGGGCTGGCGGTTAGCGGCGGTCGCCGATCAAGCTCAGCAGGAACTGGAACATGTTGATGAAGTCCAGGTAGAGCGTCAGGGCGCCGTTCACCGACATCTTGGCCGCCATCTCACCGTCGAAGCCGCCGTAGAGATACATCTCCTTGAGCTTCTGCGTGTCGTAGGCGGTCAGGCCCGCGAAGATCAGCACACCCAGCACCGAGATGGCGAACTGGAGCGCCGAGGAGGCGAAGAAGATGTTCACCAGCGACGCGAGGATGATGCCGATCAGGCCCATCATCAGGAACGAGCCCATGCCCGACAGGCTGCGCCGGGTGGTGTAGCCCCAGAGGCTGAGCGAGCCGAAGGCCGCCGCCGTGATGAAGAACACCTGAACCACGCTGCCACCGGTGAAGACCAGCAGGAGCGAGGACAGCGAGGCGCCCATCACCGCCGCGAAGGCCCAGAACATCGTCCGCGCCGACGAGGCGGACATCCGGTCCATGCGCATGGAGAAGACGAAGATGAACGCCAGCGGGGCGAGCATCAGAACCCACTTCAGCGGGCTGAGGTAGAGCGTCTGACCGAAGGGGGTCAGGACCGGACGCGTGCCTTGGTAGGCCGCCACGGAGGCCATGTTCAGGCCGAGCGCGACGAGGCCCGAGATACCGAGGCCGACGACCATGTTGTTGTAGACGCCGAGCATGAAGGTCCGCAGGCCCTGGTCGACTTCGACCTGGGTACCGGCGTAGCCGGCGGGCTGCTGGGCGCCATACCGGAAGGGACTGTTCTCGAATGCCATGGGAGTTTCCTTGCGGAGGCTCTCTCAGCGTGGTGTTCGGTCGAGGCCCACGCAGGACCTCTGGCGCCGGACTGGCGCCTCGGTCAGGAATATGTTGCGCCCCGGTCCCCGACACAAGTCCCCGGCCACGGTTGAGACGGCGCTTTTCGGCGTCCGGACGATGTAATTTTGTCCATGCGGCCACGGATTAAAATGCATTCCCGGTCGTCCGGCCGGGCGTTTGACTAGCGGTTGCGCCGGGGCGACCGCCGCGAAATCTTGGCAGCTTCCGAATGCCGAGTCGTACGGCCGCACACCGCTCTCCGGCATCCGCGCGAGAACCGTCCCATGGCAGCGATCCGGGTCGGGCCGAGCGACGCCAGTGGCCCGGCAGTGGGTCATGCCGCCCCCCCGTGGAAGCCCTGGCCGGTTCCGGGCGGGGTCAGTCCGCCTGCTCGGATCGCGACCCGGCCGTTGCCCGCCTTCTCCCCGGTGCGCCGAGCGTGATCGTCCGTCGGACCTGCGGTGGCGCACGACCCGATCCGGGCGCGCCCGGTCCTACCGCCGCCGCGTGGCCTGTCGGGATCGGAGGCGCGTCGGGACCGCCCTCGTCCCGGTCCCGAGCCTCCGAAGCCTCAGCCGGCGCCCGACTTCTTCGCCGGCGCCTTCTTGGCCGCCGGCTTCTTGGCGGCGGTCTTCTTGGCCGCCGGCTTGTCGCCGGTCGCCTTCCGGGCCGACGTCTTACGGGCCGCACCGCGCTTCGCCGGCTTGCCACCGCCCGCCGCCCGCTTGGCGTTCACCAGGGTGATCGCCTCGTCCAGCGTCAGCGCCTCGGCGCTCACGGTCTTCGGCAGCGTGGCGTTCACCTCGCCGTCCGTGACGTAGGGCCCGTACTTGCCGGCCTTGACCACGAGGTCGCGCCCGGTGGCCGCGTCCGTGCCGAGCGGGCGACCCGGATCGGCGGCCGGACGGCCGCGCCCTCCGCCCTGCTCCTTGGCGACGATCAGGTCGATGGCGCGGTTGCCGCCGATCTCCAGCACATCGTCATCCTTGCCGAGATTGGCGTAGGTCTTCCCGTGCTGCACGTAGGGTCCGAAGCGGCCCAGATTGGCCAGGATCGGCTCGCCGGTCTCGGGATGGCGCGCCACCTCGCGGGGGAGCGACAGCAAAGCCAGCGCCTTCTCCAGTTCCACCGCCGAGGGTGCGAGCCCCTTGGGCAGCGACGAGCGCTTCGGCTTCTCCGCGCCCTTCTCGGTGGAGGCCTCGCCGAGCTGGACGAACGGGCCGAAGCGGCCGTCGCGGATCGTCACCGGCAGGCCCGTGGCCGGATCGTTGCCCAGCACCCGGACGCCCGGCTGGCCACCCTCGGCCGAAGTGCCGTCACCGTCGCCATCGATGCCGGTGGCCGAGAGCTGGCGAGTGTACTTGCACTCCGGGTAGTTCGAGCAGCCGATGAAGGCACCGAACTTGCCGAGCTTCAGCGAGAGCTGGCCCGCGCCGCAGGTCGGGCAGGTGCGGGGGTTCGAGCCGTCGCCCTTGTCGGGGAAGATGTGCGGTCCGAGGAGGCCGTTCAGAGCCTCCAGTACGTCGGTGACGCGCAGCTCCTTGGTCTCGCCGATCGCCGCCGAGAAGTCGCGCCAGAAGTCGCGCAGCACCGCCCGCCAGTCGATCTCGGCGTTGGAGACGCGATCGAGCTGCTCCTCCAGGTCCGCGGTGAAATCGTACTCGACGTAGCGCCGGAAGAAGCTCTCCAGGAAGCCCGTGACGAGCCGCCCCTTGTCCTCGGGCTGCAGCCGCTTCTTCTCGATCTTGACGTATTCGCGGTCGCGCAGCGTCTGGAGCACCGCCGCGTAGGTCGAGGGCCGGCCGATGCCGAGTTCCTCCATGCGCTTCACGAGGCTGGCCTCGGAGTAGCGCGGCGGCGGTTCGGTGAAGTGCTGGGTCGAGCTGATGCGCTCGCGGGTGAGCGGGTCGCCGGCCTTCATCGGCGGCAGGCGGCGGCTCTCCTCGTCCTCCTCGTCGTCCTTGCCCTCCTGGTAGAGGGTCAGGAAACCGTCGAACTTCACCACCTGGCCGGTGGCGCGCAGGTCGATCTGCCGCGGGCCGACCTTCGCGGTGACGTCCACGGTGGTCCGCTCCAGCTCGGCCGATTCCATCTGACTCGCCATGGTGCGGGTCCAGATCAGGTCGTAGAGCTTGGCCTGCTCGGGCTCGAGGTGCCGCGCCACCGCCTTCGGCAGGCGACCCATGTCGGTGGGCCGCACCGCTTCGTGAGCCTCCTGAGCGTTCTTGGCCTTGACGCTGTACTTGCGCGGCACGTCCGGGACGTAGCGGTCGCCGAACTCCTTCCCGATCACCCGGCGGGCGTCCTGGATCGCCTCCGGCGCCATGTCGACGCCGTCGGTCCGCATGTAGGTGATGATGCCGACCGTCTCGCCGCCGATATCGACGCCCTCGTAGAGCCGCTGGGCGACCCGCATGGTCTGGGCCGGCGCCATCCCGAGTTTGCGGGAGGCTTCCTGCTGCAGCGTCGAGGTCGTGAAGGGCGGCTGCGGGTGGCGCTTGGCGGGCTTCGCCTCGACGCTCACCACCTGGAAGGTCGCGAGTTCGAGGTCGCGCTTGAAGGCGGCCGCCTCCTCGCCGGTCCCGACATCGAGGCGCTGGATGCGCTTGCCGTCCGCACCGACGAGGCGGGCCTCGAAGGTCGCGCCGTCGGCGGTGGTCAGCGTGGCGATGAGCGTCCAGTACTCGCGCGGCTTGAACCGCTCGATCTCCATCTCGCGCTCGACCACGAGGCGCAGGGCCACCGACTGGACTCGTCCCGCCGAGCGGGCGCCCGGGAGCTTGCGCCACAGGACCGGCGAGAGGTTGAAGCCTACGAGATAGTCGAGCGCCCGGCGCGCCAGGTAGGCGTCGACCAGGGCCTGGTCGATCTCCCGGGGCTTGCGCATCGCCGCCTCGACCGAGGACTTGGTGATGGCGTTGAAGGTGACGCGCTCGACCGGTATGCCCTTGAGGGCCTTGCGGGCGGTGAGCGCCTCCAGCACGTGCCAGGAGATCGCCTCGCCCTCGCGATCCGGGTCGGTGGCGAGGATCAGCTTGTCGGCGCCCTTGACCGCCTTGGCGATCTCGGAGACCCGGCTCGCCCCGCGGTCGGCCAGCTCCCAGACCATGTGGAAGTCCTGCTCGGGATCCACCGAGCCGTCCTTGGGCGGCAGGTCGCGGATATGCCCGAAGGAGGCGATGACTTCATAGTCGCGGCCGAGATACTTATTGATCGTCTTGGCTTTGGCCGGCGACTCGACGACGACGACTTTCATACAGACCTCTGCCCCTGACGGAGCCTGGGCGCGACGGACGAATTCTGTTCGAGACTCGCGTGGGACAGATGCCCGCCGTCGGGCCGGGGCCGCGCGCCGGGGACAAGTGGGTCACGGGCGGCGGGATGTCAAATGGCGGGGGCGACGCAGGTCGAGGCGGGATCGGGGCCGGCAGCGCCTCGGAGCCGGCGCAGCAAGTCCACTCCGCATCTCGCGATCGGACCGAGCCCCGGGCCCCCGGACCACCTCGTCCGGGCCATCCCTCCGCCGCACGGCCGGCTCCCGGGCGCACGGGGTCCTGCCCGTCTCCCGAGGTGCCGAAGCGCGACGTGTCCGTTCGGGATGTGACGAAGCGGGCCGGGCGAGGCCGACGACACCGGTTCCGGTCGACCGGATGTCAGATCCCGGCGTACCACTCGTAGCCGCGATCCTCCCAGTAGCCGCCGCCGCCCTGGCCGAGGCCTTTGAGCGACTCCACCAGCTCGACCCGCATCACGTACTTGGCCTGCTTGTAGCCGAGCTGCCGCTCCACCCGCAGGCGCAGCGGCGCGCCGTTGGAGACCGGCAGCGGCTTGCCGTTGAGGTCGTAGGCCAGGATCGTCTGCGGGTTGACGGCGTCGTAGAGGTCGATGCTCTCGTAGTAGCGGATCGGCCTGCCCTTATCGTCGGGCTCCGGATCCGGGCTGCCCTGGCCCCAATCGGCCGCGGGGGCATCGGTGGCGGTGGGCGCGCCGCCCCAATCCTCGGCGGCGGCGAGCTGGACGTAGGCCTCGCGCACCGCGCCCGGTTGACCGGGCCTCAGGAAGGCCCCGTCCTGGCTGCCGGCATATTCGAGCGTGTCGGCGCAGTGGAACACCGCGTAGCGTGCCTGCGGCTTGAGCCCGGTCCGCTTCAGCAGCTCGGCGAGGGGCACCCCGGCCCATTGCCCGATGCAGCTCCAGCCCTCCACGCAATCGTGACGGGTGATCTGCGTCCGCGACGGCAGGGCGCGCAGGTCCGCGAGGCTGAGCGACAGCGGGGTCTCGACCAGGCCGTCGACGGTCAGCTTGAAATCGGCGAAGGCCTTCGCCGCCAGCGCCCGGTAGGCCCGGTCCGGCGGATCGATCGTGCCGTTCGGCTTGAACCAGGGCGAGATCATCGCGGCCGGGAATTCCCGCGCGAGGGTCGCGGGACCCATCAGCAGGCGCTGGACGTACAGGTTGGCGTCCTCGCCGACCTGGAGGGTGCGCCGGCCCGTATCGGTCCCGGCAAAGCGGTCGCAGCCGCCGAGCAGGGCGGTGCCCATCAGGCCGGCGCCGGCGGTGAGGAGCTTGCGGCGGTGGAGGATCATCGCGCGGTCTCCCGGTCACGGCCGAGGCTGAACCAGCCGGTGATCATGCCGCGCATGTTGTTCACGAGGCCGGAGACCAGGACCAGGAGCACGTGGACCACCACGAACAGCACGATCAGGCCGGCGGCGATGAAGTGGACGCTCCGCGCCGATTGGCGCCCCCCGAACAACTCGGTGAGCCAGGGCCAGGCGGCGTCCATCCCGGGCGACATGGCGAGGCCGGCCAGCACCATCGCGGGCAGCAGGCCCAGCACCAGCACGAGGTAGGTGAGCTTCTGGATCACGTTGTAGCGCTTGGCCTCCGTGCCCTCGGGGAAGCGCAGGAGCAGGTGCTCCTTCACGGAGCCGCCGAAGTCGCGGATCTGGTCCCCGTCCGGGATCAGCCGGCGGCGGAGCTGGCCGCTGAACAGGCCGTACAGCAGGTACACCGCGCCGTTGATCACCAGGAGCCACGCGAACAGGAAGTGCCAGCGCCGGCCCGTGGCGAGGTCCTGATCGGCCGGCAGGGTAGCCCAGGCCGGGAAGGCCCGCTCCACATCGGCGCCGCCCGCGCCGCGGGACAGGCCGAGCACCCCGGTCGTGTCGAGGCTGTGCGTGCCGACCGTCACAACCCCGCGGCTCTTGCCGTCGCCACCCTGCTCGCTGGTGATGGCCAGCGCCGGATCGTCGAAGGTGGAGACCGCGCCCCAGTAGAGGGCCGGATGGGCGTTGAAGATCTGCAGGCCGCTCATCAGCAGCACCAGCAGCACGACGGCGTTGATCCAGTGCGCCAGCCGGATCACCAGCGGGTGGCGGTAGAACCACCGGCGCCCGTGCCGGTCGACGGTCTCGGGGGCTTCGAGGGCAGGGGAGGCGGCCAAGCGTCTGGATCCCGGGCATGCGGCGCCGGGAGACGTCTGATTCCCGACCGTTCGGGCAGATACGTGGCGCGCGGAGCGCGGGTTACCATCCGCCGGAAAAAAAGACCGCGGGCGCCCCCCGCCTTGCCGGGACGGCGCGCCGCACCTACACCCGGGCCTCATCATGACGACGCCCGCGCCCCCGGCCTTCCCGCACCGTCACCTCCTCGGCATCGAGGGCCTGACCCGGCCCGACATCGAGGCCCTGCTCGACGCCGCCGATTCCGCCGTCGACATTTCGCGGCAGGTGGAGAAGAAGCGCACGACCCTGCGGGGTCGCACGCAGATCAACCTGTTCTTCGAGCCCTCGACGCGGACGCAATCGTCCTTCGAGCTCGCCGGCAAGCGACTCGGCGCCGACGTGATGAACATGTCGGTGGCCTCGTCCTCGGTGAAGAAGGGCGAGACCCTGATCGACACCGCCGCGACGCTCAACGCCATGCGGCCCGACATCATCGTGGTCCGGCACGAATCGGCCGGCGCCGTCCACCTCCTCGCCCGCAAGGTCGATTGCGCGGTGGTCAATGCCGGCGACGGCGCCCACGAGCACCCGACCCAGGCGCTCCTCGACGCGCTCACCATCCGCCGCAACAAGGGCCGGATCGAGGGCTTGCGGGTGGCGATCTGCGGCGACGTCCTGCACTCGCGGGTGGCCCGCTCCAACATCATCCTGCTGCAGGCCATGGGCGCGCGGGTCCGCCTGATCGCCCCCTCGACGCTGCTGCCCGCCGGGATCGAGCGCTTCGGCGTCGAGACCTTCACGGACATGCGCAAGGGCTTGGTGGGCTGCGACATCGTGATGATGCTGCGCCTTCAGCGGGAGCGCATGAACGGCTCGTTCGTGCCCTCCGTGAAGGAGTATTTCCGCTATTTCGGCCTGGACGGCGAGAAGCTGGCGCTGGCCGAGCCCGACGCCCTGGTGATGCATCCGGGGCCGATGAATCGCGGCGTCGAGATCTCCTCCGAGATCGCCGACGGGGCGCAGTCGCTGATCCGCGAGCAGGTCGAGATGGGCGTCGCCGTGCGCATGGCCGTGCTGGAGGCGCTAGCCCGGCACCTGCCGAACGAGTGAGCCCCGGACAAAGCCGGGCGGCCTTCACCCGCACCGCTTGCCCGCGGAGCGGCCGTAGCGCAGTTTCCTGCCGAAATCCGGTCCCGGTCCGTATCAGGGGCCGGTCCAACATGCAGATCGCTTCATGACCGCCTACACGCTCGCCGACCTCGCCGCCCTCGTGGCGAGCCGCGCCGGGACCGATCCGGCCACCTCCTACACGGCCAAGCTCCTGTCGGAGGGGCCCGCCAAGGCGGCCAAGAAGCTCGGCGAGGAGGCGGTGGAGGCGGCGATCGCGGCCGTGCAGGGCGACAAGACGGGCCTGCGGAACGAGGCCGCCGACGTGCTCTACCACCTCGTCGTGCTGCTCCGGGCCGGCGGGGTCGAGCTCGAGGCCGTGATGGCCGAGCTGGAGCGCCGCACCGCTCAGAGCGGCATCGCCGAGAAGGCCGCGAGGCGCCACGCGTGAACGCGGCCACGCTGCCGGGCTCGGTCGAGGCGATCCTCGACGCGTCGGACCGGCTCTCGCCGTATCGCCGCTTCAGCCGCGAGGAATGGGCGCAGCTGCGCGCCGACACGCCGCTCACCCTCAAGCAGGAGGATCTCGAGCGGCTGCAATCGATCAACGACCCGATCTCGGTGGAGGAGGTCGAGGCGATCTACCTGCCGCTGTCGCGGCTGCTCGCCCTCTACGTCGCGGCGACGCAGGGGCTGTTCAAGGCGACGCAGCGCTTCCTGCTCGCCGAGCGCGAGACCAAGGCGCCCTACATCATCGGGCTCGCCGGCTCGGTGGCGGTGGGCAAGTCCACGACCGCCCGCATCCTGACCGCCCTGCTGGCGCGCTGGCCCAACACCCCGAAGGTCGACCTCGTCACCACCGACGGCTTCCTGCTGCCCAACGCCGAACTCGCCGCCAACGGCCTGATGGAGCGCAAGGGGTTCCCGGAGAGCTACGACACCGCCGCGCTGCTGCGCTTCCTCCACGACGTGAAGGCCGGCCACAAGCGCGTGACCGCGCCGCTCTACTCGCACCTCGTCTACGACCGGGTTCCCGGGGAGGAGCGGGTGGTGGAGAGCCCCGACATCCTGATCGTCGAGGGCCTGAACGTGCTCCAGCCCGCCCGCCTGCCGCGGGACGGCACCGCGATCCCGTTCGTCTCCGACTTCTTCGACTTCTCGATCTACCTCGACGGCCACGAGGACGACCTGCACCGCTGGTACGTCACGCGCTTCATGAAGCTGCGCCAGACCGCCTTCCGAGACCCCCGTTCCTACTTCCGGAAATACGCCGAGATCGCGGAACCCGAGGCGCTCGACATCGCCGACCGGCTCTGGACCACGATCAACCTGCCGAACCTGCGCGAGAACATCGTGCCCACCCGCCAGCGGGCGAGCCTGATCCTCACCAAGGGCGCGAGCCACCGCATCGAGAGCGTGGCGCTGCGGCGGCTGTGACCTGTGGGCACGCCGCCCTGCGCGGGGAACGCAGCCTGCGGCAGCGGCGGAGCGGCGGCGGACCGGCCGGCAGGCCCTGGAGGCTCATCCGGCTCGCCCCGCCCGCGCCCCCTGGCACCGCGGAGAGGCGCGGCCCCGGGCAGGGGGCGCGAAGCCGCGTGATCGGGCCGCCGGCCGGGCGGCCCCTCCGAGACCCAGGTTCCGTCCGGCGCGAAAATGCTCTAGGTCGGGCGCCGATGACCCGCACCGCCCTTTATGCCGGCTCGTTCGATCCGGTCACGAACGGCCATCTCGACGTGATCCGCCAAGCCTGCCGGCTGGTGGACCGCCTCGTGATCGCCATTGGCGTGCATCCCGGCAAGTCGCCCCTGTTCTCAGCCGAGGAGCGGGCCGTCCTGCTGACCGAGACCTGCGGGCCGGTGGCGCAGGCCGAGGGCGCGGCGCTGGAGATCGTCACCTTCGACGATCTCGCCGTCTCGGCGGCCCGGCGCTGCGGCGCGGCGATCTTCATCCGCGGCCTGCGCGACGGCACCGACCTCGACTACGAGATGCAGCTCGCCGGCATGAACGGCGCCATGGCACCGGAGGTGCAGACCGTGTTCCTGCCCGCCTCCACGCAGGCGCGCCCGATCACCGCGACGCTGGTGCGCCAGATCGCCGGCATGGGCGGGGACGTCTCGCCCTTCGTGCCCGCCGCGGTGGCCGAACGCCTCCGGCAGCGCTTCGCCGCCCGTTCCTGACCCTGACCTGGAAGAACCCGATGAATCGACGCCACACCCTTCTCGCGCTCGTCCTCGCGCTCGGCACCGCCGGCGCGGCCCAGGCCGCCGACGCCAACACGGTCTATCTCCAGACCAAGGACGGGCGGATCACCGTCGAATTGCGGCCGGACCTCGCGCCCAAGCACGTCAAGCAGATCAAGACGCTGATCGGCCAGGGCTTCTACAACGGCCTGAAGTTCCATCGGGTGATCGACGGCTTCATGGCCCAGACCGGTGACCCGAAGGGCAACGGCACCGGCGGATCCAGCCTGCCGAACATCCCGGCGGAGTTCTCGCAATCGGCGCAGTTCCGCCGCGGCACGGTGGGCATGGCCCGCTCGTCCGACCCGAACTCGGCCAATTCTCAGTTCTTCATCTGCCTCGGCGATGCGCCCTTCCTGAACGGCCAGTACACGGTCGTGGGCGCCGTCACCGACGGGCTCGACGTGCTCGACAAGATCAAGCGGGCGGCCCCCGGCGCACCCGGCGGCGCCGTGCAGGACCCCGACAAGATCGTCAGCATGACGCTGGCCGAGAAGGCCAAGTAGCGGCCGCATGCCGGGCTGGCGCGCCGCCTCGGTCCTCCTGCTGAGCCTGGCTCCGGCGGCCGCCGCGCCTTACGAGGGCAGCCCCTTCTACGGCTACGCCTTCGAGCCCGGTGGCGCCTATCCGCTGAGCCTGCCGCAGACCCTCCGGGGCACCGTCGCGGTACCCCTGTCCCGGATGGCCACCCGGCCCGCCGACACCCTCGTCGCGCTCTACCCGGCCCTGGCCGCCTGCTGGCAGGTGCCGGCCGGGCTCGGGCCGCCGAGCCCGGGGGCGGACGACATCGAGATCACGCTCCGCCTGTCGCTGCGCCGCGACGGCAGCCTGATCGGGCCGCCGCGCGTCACCTACGCGGCCGGCGTCTCCGGCAGCCAGCGGACCGCCCTGGTGCGCGGGACCCTCGACGCCCTGGCGCGCTGCACCCCGGTCAACCTGACGCCAGGCCTCGGCCGGGCGATCGCGGGCCGGCCGGTGGCGCTCCGCTTCGTCTACCGCCCGCCGGCCTGAACGCCGGCGATCCCCCCTCTCTCACGGGCGCTGGCCGGATGCGGCGCGCGCCGATACAGTTTCATCAACCGGAAGGATAGAGTTATGGCCGACAACGAAACCATCGTCCTGGAAACCACCAAGGGCCGCGTCGTGATCGCGCTGCGCCCCGACCTTGCCCCCGGCCACGTGGAGCGCATCAAGACGCTGGCCTCCCAGGGCTTCTACGACGGCGTGCCGTTCCACCGGGTGATCGACGGCTTCATGGCCCAGACGGGCGACCCGACCGGCACCGGCTCGGGCGGTTCGGACCTGCCGGATCTGAAGGCCGAGTTCAACGCCGAGGCGCACGTGCGCGGCACCTGCTCGATGGCGCGGACCAACTTCCCGCACTCGGCGAACTCGCAGTTCTTCATCTGCTTCGACGACGCCCGCTTCCTCGACAAGCAGTACACGGTGTGGGGCAAGGTCGTGGAGGGCATGGACGTGGTCGACACGATCAACAAGGGCGAGCCGCCGCGCTCCCCGGACAAGATCGTGAAGGCGACCGTCGGCGCCGCCTGAGGCTGACCTGAGTGCCGGGCCGCCCGTACCCGCGGGTGGCCCTCGCATCTCCCATCGACCTCCTCCTGAGGCGCCCGCGGCACTTCAGGAGGTGGGCGTGGCCGGGATCTGGGTCGGGCTCACTTACCCGCCGATCGCCCGCCCCCACGACCGGCGGCTTCCGATCTCGGCGCGGCATCCTCCGCCGCCGCCAGATCCTCCGGCGTGTTGATGTTGAGGAACGGGTCCATCGGCTGGACCGTCCACGACGCCACCGCTGCGGTGTTTCGGTCGATGAAGGCGCCGACGCGCCGCTCGCCCCGCTCCAGATAGGCCCGCAGGTCATCGCGCAGGGCCGACGGCCAGAGGGCGATCGTGTAGTGCCGCCGCTCGCCCGACGCCGCCAGCGCGATGCCACCCTGCGGCTCGGCAGCCTGGAGCCGCGCCACCAGGTCCTCCGGCAGGAACGGCGCGTCGCCCGATACGCTCACCACGCGCGCGATGCCCCGCGCTCCGGCGTGCTCCAGCCCGGCGAGGATGCCGGCGAGCGGGCCCGGCTGATCCGGAACCGGGTCCGGCAGGATCGGACCCGGAAACCCGGAAAACCGCGCCGGATCGCCGTTGGCGCTCAGCGCCAGTCCCGCCCCGCATTGGGGTGCCAACCGCGCGACCACGCGCTCGAGCAGCGTCAGGCCCCCGAGGCGCAGCAGCGGCTTGTCGCCGCCGCCCATCCGCCGCGCCTGCCCGCCGGCCAGGATCAGGCCCAGCACCGGCGGAGCCACGGCCTCACTCAATGACGATCTTCGGCGCCGTGCGCCCGGCCGGTGCGCCGGACAGGTTCGCCCAAAGCTGCGCCGCGATGTCCCGATAGACCTTGGCGTGCGGCCCCCCCGGATCCGTCGCCACGACCGGCTGGCCGGAATCCGAGGTCTCGCGGATGGTCATGTCGAGCGGGACCTCGCCGAGGAACGGCACGCCGAGGCGCTGGGCCTCGATCCGCGCGCCGCCGTGCCCGAAGATGTGCGAGGCGTGGCCGCAATTCGGGCAGACGAAGGTCGCCATGTTCTCGATCACGCCGAGGATCGGCACCGCGACCTTCTTGAACATGGTCACGCCGCGCCGCGCGTCGATCAGCGCGAGATCCTGGGGTGTCGAGACGATCACGGCGCCGGAGAGGGGCGTCGCCTGCGCCATGGTGAGCTGGGCGTCGCCGGTGCCGGGCGGCATGTCGACGAGCAGCACGTCGAGCTCGCCCCACAGCACGTCGCGCAGCATCTGCGTGATGGCCGATTGCACCATCGGGCCGCGCCAGATCATGGCGGTCTCGGGTTCGATCAGGAAGCCGATCGACATGACCTTGAGGCCGTAGCCGACCATCGGCTCCATGGCCTTGTTGTCGACGACGTTGGGCTTGCCCGAGAGGCCGAACAGCTTCGGCACCGACGGGCCGTAGATGTCGGCGTCGAGGAGGCCCACCTTCAGCCCCTGCGCCTGCAGGGCGAGGGCGAGGTTGCACGCGGTGGTGGACTTGCCGACGCCGCCCTTGCCTGAGGCGACCGCCACGATGTGGCGCACGCCGGCGATCTGCGGCCCCTGGTTCGGCGGCGCGCCGGGGCGCGGCGGCGCGACCGGCGGCGGCGTGACGGGCTGCGGGGCGGCGCCGCTCTGGGCCGGGTGGCCCGGTCCCCGCTCGGACGTGAGGCTCGCGAACACGCCCGAGACGCCCGGCATCTGCAGCACGCGGCCCTCGGCCTGCCGCCGCACCGGCTCGAACCGCTCGGCCTCGCTGGGATCGACCAGGATCGAGAACATCACCCGGCCGTTCGGATCGACCACGACCTCGGAGAGCCGGCCGGAGCCGGGCAGGGTGGTGCCGGCGGCATCGACGGTGACGCTGGCGAGCGCCTTCACTACGTCGTCGCGGGTGATCGCCAAGTCGTCCTCCAAGGGGGCAAGCAGGTATGCCAGCTGCATGTAACCGCGCGGGACGAGAACACCAGACCCCAATCCGCAATCGACGACCGCACCCCGATCGCCCGCTTGCCCATGCCCGCGCCCACCCTGGGCCGGTTCGGCCGGGCATGACCCGCGGGATTCCGGTTGCCCCGCCCCGGTCTTCGTCGTGCCTTCATCGCGGCCTCGGTCGCACTTGCCGCATCGCCCCTCAGCGCGGGCGGACGATGAGGGTGCCGCCTCCATGGTGCCGCGCACCCCGGTCCCGTCGCCGCGCCTGTAGGATCCGTCGCGCAGGCGGCGGCAACCGAGCGGGCCGCGCAGGCGCTGCGCGCGCGATAGGGACGCCGCCGTAGCGCCGGTGCGAGACGTCGTGGCCGCCGACGCGCATGCCGGGGCCGAAGCGCATCTCGGCCGCCACCGGCCGACCGGTCGGACCGAGCGCACCCAGCATCAGCGCCACCGCTGCGCGGACGATCACCCGACCCCGCCGCATCCGAACCTCCGTCCCCGCGCACGCAAGCTGAACCAACGGGAGATTGATCCGTTGTCGGGGCAGCCTTCAGGCAGGCCCCCTCCGGGGAGACCCGCCGGGACCGACACGACGCTCAGGAGACCACTTTCATGCATCAGGGCAACCACCGCGACCACGAAGGCGCGAAGAAGCTGTTCGAGCTGATCAAGGACGTGAAGATCGCCATGATGACCACCGTCGACTCCGACGGCACGCTCAACAGCCGCCCGATGTGGAACAACGACGCGGACGAGAACGGCGACCTGTGGTTCTTCACCAAGCTGCACTCGCCCAAGACCGCCGAGATCAGCAGGGACAACCAGATCAACCTCGCCTATTCCGACCCGTCGAGCCAGAACTACGTCTCGGTGGCCGGCAAGGCCGAGATCGTCCGCGACCAGTCGATCATCGACGCCAAGTGGAATGAGAGCCTGAAGACCTGGTTCCCCAACGGCAAGAACGACCCCGAGGTGGCGCTGATCCGCGTCCACCCCGAGAAGGGCGAGTACTGGGACAGCCCGAACAGCACGATGCTGCACCTCTACGGCTACGTGAAGGCCTCGCTCACCGGCGAGAGCCCCAAGACCGAGACCAAGAAGGTCGATCTGGGCTGAGGCCCGGGTTTCAGGACGCACCGTTTTCGCGGGCGGTCTCCGGAAGGTGGCCGCCCGTCTCCTTGACGGGTGCCGGCTCGCCATGCGCTCTGCGGGACGAAAGTGCGCGGCAGAGTCCCAGAAGCATGCTTGATCTGGCGAAGCGGGTCTACGATCACAGCTTCCGCATCGACCCGATCGTGCGGTCGCTGCTCGACACCGATTTCTACAAGCTCCTGATGGCGCAGACGATCCTGCGCCGGCACCCCGACATCCAGACCACCTTCGGCATCACCAACCGCACGCGGCGCATCCGGATCGCCGACGAGGTCGACGCGGCCCACCTGCGCGAGCAGCTCGATCATGCCCGGACGCTCCGCCTCAGCAAGGGCGAGGTCACGTGGCTGCGCGGCAACGTGTTCCGCGGCCAGGGACGCATCCTCGAGCCCGACTTCGTGGCCTGGTTCGAGAACTTCAGGCTTCCCGATTACGAACTCGCCGTCCATGACGGCCAGTACGAGCTGACCTTCCACGGGTCGTGGATCGAGACCACGATGTGGGAGGTCCCGGCGCTGGCCATCCTCAACGAGCTGCGGGCGCGGGCCGTGCTGCGGGGCCTCGGCAAGCTCGACCTGCAGGTGCTCTACGCCCGGGCCATGACGCGGGTCTGGGAGAAGATCGAGCGCCTCCAGAAGCTGCCGGACCTGTCGGTGGCCGATTTCGGCACGCGCCGGCGCCACGGCTTCCTCTGGCAGGATTGGTGCGTGCAGGCCATGGCGGAGGGACTGGGCGGCGCGTTCCTCGGTACCTCGAACTGCCTGATCGCGGCCCGGCAGGAGGTCGAGCCGGTGGGCACGAACGCCCACGAATTGCCGATGGTCTACGCGGCCCTCGCCGAGGACGACGCGGACCTCGCCACCGCCCCCTACGCCGTGCTGGCCGACTGGCAGGAGGATTACGGCGGCAACCTGCTGGTGATCCTGCCCGACACCTACGGCACGAGCGGGTTCCTCGCGAACGCCCCCGACTGGGTGAGCGACTGGACCGGCATCCGCATCGACTCGAAGGACCCGATCGACGGGGGCGAGGAGGCGATCCGCTTCTGGCAGGATCGTGGCCACGATCCGCACGACAAGCTCGCGATCTTCTCCGACGGCCTCGACATCGATGAGATCGAGCGCATCCACGCCCGGTTCCACGGACGCATGCGCATCGGCTACGGATGGGGCACGCTGCTCACCAACGATTTCCGCGGCCTCCTACCCGACGGCAAGCTCGATCCGGTCTCCATCGTCTGCAAGGTCACGGAGGCGAACGGCCGCCCCACCGTGAAGCTCTCCGACAATCCCACCAAGGCGCAGGGACCGGCCGACGAGGTCGCCCGCTACCGGCGGGTCTTCTCCGTGGGCGAGCAGGAGGCGCTGCCCGTGATGGTCTGACGGGTGTCAGAGCCCGCGCGGTGAAACGCGAAGGCTGACGGTCGGCGATCGAATACATTATCATGTCGACAAATCGGCGCCGCCGCGGGCGGCCCCGCCTGGGAGACCGCCATGTCGATGAACCGTCGCCTGCTCATCGGGGCCGCAGGCCTCGCCCTTACGGCGCCCGCACTTCAGGGGGGGCAGGCCGCCGACGCGGCGAAGCCGGCCGCGAAGGCGCCCCCGCCGCCAGCGACGAAGATCCTGGCCCAGTGGATCCTGGCCTCGTCCTACGACGCGCTGCCGGAGGCCGTCCGTCGCGAGGGCGTGCGCAGCTTCTTCAACTGGGTGGGCGTGGCGATCGGCGGGTCGCACCACGAGACCGTGGACGTGGCCGTCTCGGCGCTGCAGCCGTTCTCGGGGCCGCCGCAGGCCGGGCTGTTCGGCCGGACAGAGCGGTTCGACATCATGAATGCCGCGTTCCTCAACGGCGTGTCGAGCCACATCTTCGACTTCGACGACACCCACCTGAAGACGATCATCCACCCGGCCGGCCCGGTCGCCTCGGCGATCCTGGCCTACGCCGCGATGAGGCCCGTCTCCGGCAAGGATTTCCTCGACGCCCTGATCGTCGGCATCGAGGCCGAGTGCCGGATCGGCAACGCGGTCTACCCGAACCACTACGATGCGGGCTGGCACATCACCGGCACCGCGGGCGTGTTCGGGGCGGCGGCCGCCGCGGGCAAGCTGATGGGGCTGACCGAGCAGCAGATGGTCTACGCCCTGGGGCTCGCCGCCTCGCAGCCGGTCGGCCTGCGCGAATCGTTCGGTTCCATGAACAAGAGCTTCAATCCCGGCCGGGCCGCATCCAACGGCCTGTTCGCCGCGATCCTGGCGGCGAAGGGCTTCACCTCGTCGGACGGCATGATCGAGGCCAAGCGCGGCTGGGCCAACACGATCTCCACCAAGCAGGACTGGTCCGAGATCACCGAGGGCCTCGGCACACGCTACGAGGCGCAGCTCAACACCTACAAGCCCTTCGCCTGCGGGATCGTCATGCATCCGACGATCGACGCGGCGGTGCAGATCCGCGACGAGGACCACGTCAAGCCGGACGACATCAAGCGCGTCGATCTCAAGGTTCACCCCCTGGTACTGGAGCTGACGGGCAAGACCGCGCCGCGGACCGGCCTGGAGGGCAAGTTCAGCATCTACCACGCGGCGGCGGTCGCCTTCGTGGAGGGCGCGGGCGGGGAGAAGCAGTTCAGCGACCGGGCGGTCAACGATCCCCGCGTGGTGGCGCTGCGCCAGAAGGTGGTGCCGGTGATCACCCCCGGCATCGACGCCGCGCAGGTCGACATGACCGTGACGCTGAACGACGGGCGGACCTTCCACCGGCACATCGAGCACGCCATCGGCAGCGTCGAGAAGCCGATGTCGGACGCGCAGCTTGAAGCGAAGTTCGCCGACCTCGCCGCCGGGATCCTGCCGGACGCGCAGGCCAAGCGGGTGATGCAGCTCTGCCGGTCGCTGCCCGAACTCAAGGATGCGGGCGACGTGGCGCGGGCCGGCACCGCGGGGGCATAAGCATCGCGCCGGGCCCGGGGGATCGTTTTCGGCCCCTGTGCCGTTCCCCGTCCGCGCGGCTTTCGTTGCTCCCGGCGGCTGCCCGCGCGTGGCGTTCGGGACGCAGGTTACGGTATGGGCACGAGAACCCCGGTCGGGGTCGAACCGGCAGTGCGGACCGAGACCCCGCTGATCCCGCCGCGGCCGACCCGCGTCGCCGCGGCCGAGACCCCGCGGACCGCGATGGCGTCGCCGGTGGTGGTTGGGGCCACCATCATCGCGGCCCTCTATTTCGGCCGCGAGATCTTCATCCCGATCGCGATCGCGCTGCTCCTGTCCTTCGTGCTGACGCCGCTGGTGAACCGCCTGCGGCGCCTCCGGCTGCCGCGGCTCGTGGCGGTGGGCGTCAGCGTGCTCCTGACCGTGGGCATCGTGGCGGCGCTCGCGACCCTGATCGGCATCCAGGCGGCCGACCTCGCGGGCGACGTGCCGCGCTACCGGACCACCATCGAGCGCAAGGTCGAAGGGCTGCGCGACTCCCCCGTCGGCCACGCGACCGCGTACGTCGCCAACATCGGCCGGGCGCTCCACGGCGGCGCCAAGGAGGCCGGCAGCGCCGAGGCGCCGCGGGCCGCTCCGCCGCCTCCGAGTTCCGAGCAGGCCCAGCCCGGGCCGAAGCCCGTCCTGGTCGAGGTCGCGGCCTCCCAGCCGGGACCGCTGGAGATGATCTCGACGGTGCTCTCGCCGGTGATGCACCCGTTGGCCACGGTCGGCATCGTCTTCGTGGTGCTGCTGTTCGTGCTGATGCAGCGCGAGGACCTGCGCGACCGGATGATCCGGCTGGCGGGATCGAGCGACCTGCACCGCACCACCGTGGCGATCGACGACGCGGCCAAGCGGCTCAGCCGTTACTTCGTGGTGCAGCTCGCCCTCAATGCCGCCTTCGGCGTGGTGATCGGCATCGGGCTCTACGTCATCGGCGTGCCGAACCCCGTGCTCTGGGCGATCTTCTCGGCCCTGATGCGCTTCGTGCCCTATCTCGGGGCGGTCCTGTCGGCGCTCCTGCCGATGGCGCTCGCCGCCGCGGTCGATCCCGGCTGGAACATGATGATCGCCGTCGCGATCCTGTTCGTCGTGCTGGAGCCGCTCACAGGCCAGGTGATCGAGCCGATCTTCTACGGGCAGTCCACCGGGCTCTCGCCCTTCGCGGTGCTGGTCTCGGCTCTGTTCTGGACGTGGCTGTGGGGGCCTGTCGGCCTGCTGCTCTCGACGCCGCTCACCGCCTGCCTCGTGGTGCTCGGCCGCCACGTCGACCACTTGGAATTCCTGGACGTGCTGTTCGGCGACCGGCCGGCGCTCACGCCCGTGCAGAACTTCTACCAGCGGATCCTGGCGGGCGATTCCGAGGAGGTGCTGGGCCATGCCGAGCTGATCCTGCAGCAGTGCTCGCTCTCGTCCTACTACGACGAGGTGGTGCTCAAGGCCCTGGAACTCGCCGCCCGCGACGCGGCCCGGGGCGTGCTGACGGCCCAGCAGAAGAGCTCGATGCGCGCGGCGCTGGCCGAGCTGATCGCCGACCTCTCCGACCGAAGCGACGCCGTCACGGGCGCCGCGGGAGACGGCGAGGAGGGCGCCTGCAGCCCGCTTCCGATGGGTCCGGCCCCGGAGGCGCTACCCGCGGCCTGGACGCGCCAGGGGGCGGTGCTCTGCATCGCCGGCCGCGGCTTCCTGGACGAGGCCGCGGCCGCCATCCTGGCCCAGATCCTGGAGAAGCGCGGCATCGGCGTGCGCACGGTGCCCTTCGCGGACGCGGCCTCCGCGCGGATCGATCGGTTCGAGGCGGGACCGGCGCGCATGGGCTGCGTGATCTCCCTGGCGCTCGATGGCGAGCCGACGCACCTGCGCCGGCTGATCCGCCGCCTCAAGGGCCGGATGCCCAGCGTTCCGATCCTGCTCGGACTCTGGCTGGCCCAGGACGCCGGGGCCGCGCGGCTCGCCGGCGGACCGGGACGAACCGCCGAGGCCGACGGGCAGGCGGGATCGCTGCGCGAGGCCGTCGAGGCGGTGCTGGCGGCCGCGCAGGAGCACGTCGACGGGGAGGCGGCTCACGGGACGGGGCCGGATCGGGCGCCGGATCACCGGGACGGCACGCCGCGACAGCCGGCATCGGCCGAGGCGTGAGGTCGGGGGCTTGACGAAAGGTCGCGTGCCCCGGCTTCGTTGCGCCGCCGCCGGGCGACCGGGCGGGATGCGGGTGAACGGGGAAGTGAGCCGATGAGCGTCGTCGAACTGGGGCGGTTCATGGACGACCTCGCGGACGCGTCCGGCAAGGCGATCCTGCCGTTCTTCCGCGCCCAGTTCGGGCTCGACGACAAGGCCCGCGGCGGCGCGCCCTTCGACCCGGTCACCGAAGCCGACCGGGCGGCCGAAGTGGTGCTCCGGGCGATGATCGGCCAGACCTTTCCGGGCCACGGCATCCTCGGCGAGGAGTTCGGCTCCGAGCGCACCGACGCCGAATGCGTCTGGGTCCTCGACCCGATCGACGGCACCCGGGCCTTCATCGGCGGCCTGCCGACCTGGGGCACGCTGATCGGGCTGACGCGCCACGGCGTGCCGGTCCGCGGGATGATGCACCAGCCCTATCTCGCGGAGCGATTCACCGGGGACGGCCGCAGCGCAATGCTCCGTGCGCCGTCCGGCGAGCGGACCCTGCTCACGCGCCGCTGCGCCGACCTCGCCCAGGCGATCCTGGCCACCACGGATCCCCGCCTGTTCGCGGCGGGCGAGGAAGCCGAGCGCTTCCGCTCTCTGGAAGGCCAGGTGCGGATGTCCCGCTACGGCGCCGACTGCTACGCCTACTGCATGCTGGCGGCCGGCCAGATCGACCTCGTCGTCGAGGCCGGGCTGAAGCCCTACGACATCGTCGCGCTGATCCCGATCGTCGAGGGAGCCGGAGGGCGGGTGACGGCGTGGGATGGCGGACCAGCGACCGGGGGCGGCCGGGTCGTGGCGGCGGGCGACCCGCGCCTGCACGCGGCGGCGCTCAAGGTGCTGAATCCGTGAGGGCAGGGCCTCCATCCGCAGCCCGGTGCGTCCGGGGGGATCTTGCTGTCCCGAGCCAGAGAGAAGGCGTGTCCGCGTGCTGCTGAACGCGCTGATCCTGTTCACGGCCCTGGTACCCCGCGCCGAGGCGGGCGCCGACGTCCTGCTCGACGCCCTGCCGCCTCTGACCGCGACCGTCGCCTCCGCGGAGCCGGAGCCGGCGCCGCCGCGCTTCGACCCCGCGACGCGCTCCGTCTCCAACTGGCATGCCCAGACGGGCGCGCAGCTGATGCCGCGGGCACTGGCGCTGACGGCCTCGCTGGCGGAGGATCCGCCCTACGTGGCCCGCTGCGTGCGGCTCAACAACGGCTGGTGCATCAAGTCCGCCCGCTGGCCGGGCGAGATCGGCGCCGACGGGGAAGGCCACACCGCCTTCGCCAGCCTCGATGACGGCGCCGACGCGGCGGCGAGCCTGCTGCGGCGCTACTATCGCGAGTACGGCCGGCGCACGGCCCTCGCCATCGTGCGCCGCTGGGCGCCGGCCGAGTGCCGCGTCGCGTCAGCGCCGGCGCGGCAGGGACGGACCGTGTCGACGCCCGCCGTCTCGTCGGCGCTCGCGCCCCGGGGTCTCGGGCGAACCCTGCGAGCCCGTTTCCTCGCCGCGCACCGGCCCGGCGGCGCGCCCCGGGGCCGGGCCGCGGCCCTGCGGGTGCAGCCCTGGTCGCCACTCGCCCGGATGGCGGGCCGCTCCGGGCGGCGTCCGAGTGCCGTGCCGCGGGTGGCGATGCTCCAGCCCGGACCCGACATCGCGGCCGGGATCGCCCTGTCGGCCGGAGCGCCGCGGCAATCCGCGGGACGCGCCCCCCAGGGTGCGGCCGACCCGGCGGCGCTGCTCGACCGGAGGGCGGAGCGCGGTGTGCCGAACGCCGACCGGATGGTGGCCGAATCCGCGCTGCTGCCGGCCATCGCCACCGGTCTGCCGATGCTCGACCTGCGCCTGCCGGCCCCGCTCTGCACGGGCGACCCCGTGCGGATCGAGGCCTATGCCGGCCGGATCAGCGGCAGCGTCGGCCTGAAGCCAGGCGACGACCTCGACCTGTTCGGGCCGGACGGCACGCCCCGGGCCAACCTCGCGACGGTGATGCTGGCGATGTCGGCGGTGGAACTCGGCACACTCCGGGCCGGACCGGACCTCGTCGCCGGGGCGATCGCCCGGCTGAGACCGCTCACGCCGGCCGCCAACGGCGCGTCACCCTAGCGGCAAGCCTTGCGGTCCGGCCCTGGCCGCGCCACCTCTGCCCCGCCTATTCCCCTCACGACGAGCCCGCCCGTGCCCCTGATCGACCTTGCCGCGCGCGCCGGCTCGGCCGTCAAAGCCTTCGCCGAAGCCTCGCACGATCTCCTGATCCAGCCGACGCTCCGGCTCGGGGTCACCGGGCTCGCGCGGTCCGGCAAGACCGTCTTCACGACGGCCCTGATCCATCATCTCGTGGAGACGCATGCCCTGCCGGCCTTCGCGCCCGCTCAGGAGGGCCGGCTGCGTCGCGCCCGCCTCGTGCCCCAGCCCGACGACGACGTGCCGCGCTTTCCCTTCGAGGAGCATTTCAGCACGCTCACCGAGGCGCGGCGCTGGCCCCGCTCCACCGATCGGATCAGCCAGTTCCGCCTGGAGATCGCCTACGAGCGCGCCGGAAGCTGGCGCACCGGCCCCGCGACCCTGATGCTCGACGTGGTCGATTACCCCGGCGAATGGCTCCTCGACCTCGCCCTCATCGAGACCAGCTACACGGCGTGGTCGCGGTCCACGATCGGCGGCACCCGCCGCCCCGGCCGGGCCGCCGTGGCGGCACCCTGGCTCGACGCGCTGAAGAGCTTCGATCCGAACGGTCCCCTCGACGAGGTCGCGGCCGAGCGGGCGAGCGACGCCTTCAAGGCCTATCTGGCGGGCCTGCGCGCCGGCCCGGAATCGGTGGCGACGACGCCCCCGGGCCGCTTCCTGATGCCGGGCGACCTCGCCGGATCCCCGGCGCTCACCTTCGCACCGCTGGACGGGCTGACCGAGACGATCGCGCCCGACAGCCTCGCCGGGCTGATGGAGCGGCGCTTCGAGGCCTACAAGTACAAGGTCGTGACGCCGTTCTTCCGCGACCATTTCCAGCGGGTGGACCGGCAGATCGTGCTGGTGGACGTGCTCTCGGCGGTCGATGCCGGGCCGACCGCCCTGGCCGAGTTGGAAGAGGCGCTGGACGCGGTGCTGCTCAGCCTCAACATCGGCCGCAACACGGTACTGTCCCGGCTGTTCGCGCCGCGGGCCGACCGGGTTCTGTTCGCCGCCACCAAGGCCGACCACCTCCATCAGACGAGTCACGACCGGCTCGACGCGCTGCTGCGGCTGCTCGTGTCGCGGGCCATGCGGCGGACCGAAGCGGCGGGCGCCCGGGTGGGCACCGTGGCGCTGGCCTCCGTGCGCGCCACCCGGGAGACCACCGTCCACGACGGCACCGAGACGCTCCGCGCCGTCGCCGGGACCCCCGAGGCCGGCGAGGTGGTGGGTGACGAGGTCTTCGACGGGAACAGCGAGGCCGCGATCTTCCCCGGCGAGCTGCCGGCCCGCGCCGAGGCGGTGCTGGAGGGTGCGGTCGAGCCGGGCTCCCTGCGCTTCCCGCGCTTCCGCCCGCCGCTGGTCCGGCCCGACGGGCTCGGGCGCCCCGGCCACCTGCCGCAGATCCGGCTCGATCGGGCGATGCAGTTCCTGATCGGCGACCGTCTGACATGACGATGCGTGCGACTCCGCGGAGCCTTCGAGCATGACCTCCGGCCAGAAACCCCGTGCCTTCCGGATCACGCCCGAGCCGTCCGCGGAGCCGAGCGTCACCACGACCCCGCTCGCCGCCCGGCCGCCGCAGGCGCGGATCGTGGAGGAACCCTTCGAGATCGTCGACGCCGCCGACGGCGTGGCCGTGCCGGTAGCCCCGCGGCGGCGCTCGCCCTGGGGGCCGCTGTTCCTGTCGGCGGTCGGCGGCCTGGTTTCGTTAGGCGTCGGCCTGTCGGTCGAGCGGATGATCGCCGACCTGTTCCAGGCCGCGCCCTGGCTCGGCTGGGTGGCCCTGGCACTCCTGGGCCTCGCCGCGCTGGCATTGCTGGCGATCGTGGTGCGGGAACTTGCCGGCCTGCGGCGCGAGCGCAAGATCGAGCGGCTGCGCCAGTCGGCGCTGGACGCCCTCGCCACCCGCGACCACACCGGCGCGCAGGCGGTGGTGCAGGCGCTCTCGACCTTCTATGCGGACCGCGACGCCCTGTCGGCGGGCCGCGCCCGGATCGACGCCGCCGCCGACGCGATCCTCGACGTCGACGACCGGATCGGGCTCGCGGAGCACGAATTGCTCGCCGGACTCGACCGGCAGGCGCGCAACGCCATCGCGACGACGGCCAAGCAGGTTTCGGCGGTGACGGCGCTCAGCCCGCGGGCGATCGTCGACGTGGCCTTCGTGGTGTTCGCGGCCGTGCGGCTGCTGCGCCGGATCGCCGCGATCTACGGCGGCCGGCCGGGTTTCCTTGGCTTCCTGCGGCTCGGGCGCGCGGCGCTCGCGCATCTCACCGTCACCGGCGGGATGGCGGTGGGCGAGAGCGTCATGCAGCAGGTTCTGGGGCTCGGCATCGCCGCACGGGTCTCGGCCAAGCTCGGCGAGGGCGTGCTCAACGGGCTGATGACCGCCCGGTTCGGTCTCGCGGCGCTGAACGTCTGCCGGCCGCTGCCCTTCGTGCGCGAGGCGCCGCCGCGGCTCGCCGACGTCGCCGGCGAGTTGCTGCGTCCGACGGAGTCCGCGCCGACATAGAAGCGGCCTGCGCGCGGGCTACTTGCCGCCCGCGGCGGCGCGGCGGTTGGCGATGCGGGAGAACATGTTGCCGGTGTAATCGGCGGTCTTCGGCTTCTCGGGCTCGCCCAGCTTGGCCTCGAAGGCCTCGATCCGCTTGAGCAGCGTCACGTCGTTGAACAGCGAGCTGTTGAAGTTGCTCTGGGCCCGGGGGCCGAGGGCGGTCTGCACCGATTCGAGTCGTTCCAGAAGCTCTTTGCGCGTCACGGTGCTCTCCAGGGGCGGCTTCGGGACGAAGGACCCGCCCGTACCGCCACTGAACGGGGCGGTGGTAAACGCGGCGTTAACGCGACCCGGCCCGAGGCCCCGGAACCCCGCGGAAGCGCGGCGTCCCTGCGCGCATGTCGGTGCGCCCGCGAGGCCGGCGTCAGAGCCCCTTCAGGAACCCGGCCAGCCGCATCAACCCCTCGGGCCACGGGCCATGACCGCTCGCCACGTTGATGTGGCCGGACTCGCCCGCATCGACCGTGAGCGCCCCCCAGGCATGGGCGAAATCGTCCGCCCGCTCGTAGCGGCAATGCGGGTCGGTCCGGCTCGCGACCAGCAGCGACGGGAAGGGTAGGGGATCCCGCGGCATCGGCGCGAAGGCGCGCACCGAGGCCGGCAGGTCCGGTGCCTCCTCGACGTCGGGCAGGGCCACCAGCAGGGCACCGCGCACCACGCCGGCGGGGAAGCGCGGCGCCGCCTCGACGCAGGCCACCACACCGAGGCTGTGGGCGATCAGGATCACGGGCCGGGTCGCGGCCGAGACCGCCGCGACGATGCGCCCGCACCACGCCTCGGGCGTCGGCGCGTGCCACTGATCCTGCGCCACCAACCGGGCCGTGGTGAGCCGGCTCGCCCAGCGCGCCTGCCAATGGTCCTCCTCGGAGCCCCCGAGCCCCGGGACGATGAGGATGTCGCAATCGGCGGTCTTCATGTCGCGATGCCTAAAGCGGTCCGGCGGACGCGTCGAGACCGGCCGTTCACTCCGCCGCCATCGCGCTCGCCCGCTCCAGGTCCAGGATATGGCGGGCGATCTGCATGGAGGCGTAGTTCTTCGCTTTGGCCTCGATCTCGAAATCCGCCCAGATGAGATGTCGGGCCACGAGGTCGTTCACCGCCCGGTTCCACATCATGTCGGAATGGGCCGCGAGGTCCCGGACCGCGTGGCCGGCCGCGCGCAGCGCCGGGTAGTCCGGCAGGGTGTCCGGATCGCACGCGGCCGAGACCGCCTCGCGCGACACGCTGATGTGAGCCACCGGCCGCACGCCGCGCCAGGACTCCCGGACCCGGCCGACGAGGGGATGATCCGGCTCGAGGTACGCGCCGCCGCTCTGGACCCAGTGGTGGTGCAGGTCGAGCACGATCGGAACCACGTCGGCGAGCTTCAGCACGGCCTCGACGCCGAAGACGTTCTCGTCGTTCTCCACCGTGATGAGGTCGCGCGCCACGCGGCTCGCCCGGGGGAGGGTGGCGCGGAAGCCCTCGACCCCGGGGTCGCCTGCGCCGACATGGATGTTGATGTGCGCGCCGTGCGGGTGCCAGCCGCCGCCGTAGCCCATGCGGTCGAAGATCTCGGCGTGGTAGTCGAGTTCCGAGAGGCCGTTCGCGATGGCCGCGGGATTCCGGCTAGCCAGCAGGCAGAACGGGCCGGGATGGAAGCTCAGGCGCACGCCGAGCCGACGGGCGAGGGCGCCGGCCTCCGCGAGGCCGCGCTCCACGAGCGCCGCCATCTCCGGCTCCGCATAGATCTCCTGCGCGATCGGGTGGGTGTAGCCGGGCAGGACGTTGCTCGCCATGCGCAGCAGCCGCTCGATCGGCGGCCGGTCCCCGACCCAGGCGATCTGTCGGGCGAGGGCGTCGAGGTTGTGGGCGACGAGACCGGAAAGCTTCGCCCGCCGGTCGGCCGGCTCCAGCTTGGCGAGGTGGGCCATCGTCACGCTGGTGAGGTTCATGTGGAGCGTCGCATCCCGCTCCGCCTTGAGGGTGGCGTGCGTGCCGGGCGGCTCGTCCAGGACGAACTTGCAACAGAATCCGAGGCGTGGCTGATCGCGCATAAGGAGCACAACGCGCGGAAGCACCGGGCGTCCCCGCGAAACCCGCGGAACGGCCGCTGCACGACGACGTTGGGAGTCCCGAGCGCGGCAGTTCCGCGCGGCGGATCGTCCGGACCCATGCTTCCGTCGCCCTCGCGTTCGACCGGACCGTCCGAGACCGGCTCGATCCTGTGGATCCTGATGCTCGGGTCCGCGCTGGTGGCCCTCGCCGCCGCGCCGGGGCGGCGCGGACCGTCGAGCCCATCCGAGACACCGCCGGCGGAGGGCGGCCGGCCCAGGGCGAATCCTGGACAGCAGAAGGGCGCGGCCGCCGGCGCGCGCTCGATCTCGGGCCGCGCCGCGCAGCTCACCGCGGCCACCCAGCCGGAGCGGGGACGCGCCGCCGAGAGCCCGACCGAGATGACCCAGTCCGGCTGGAAGGACATCGCCGTGCGGGTCTACCTGGAGTTCAACAAGGACCGGGTCCTGGCGGTCGCCGCAGGCGTGACCTTCTACACGCTGCTGTCGCTGTTCCCGGCCATCGCCGCCCTGGTGACGTGCTACGGCCTGTTCGCGGACGTGAACGCCATCAACGATCACCTCGCGCAATTGCACGCGGTCCTGCCATCGGGGGCAGTCGAGCTGATCGGCGATCAGGTCAAGCGCATCGCGGCCAAGGGCAGCGGCTCCCTGAGCATCACGTTCTTCTCCAGTCTCCTCCTGTCGATCTGGAGCGCCAACGCCGCGATGAAGGCGATGTTCGACGCGCTGAACGTCGTCTACGAGGAGGAGGAGAAGCGGAACTTCTTCTGGCTCAACCTCCGGTCCCTGACCTTCACGATCGGCGCCCTGCTGTTCATCATCATCGCGCTCAACGCCATCGTGGTGGTGCCGGTGATGCTCAACTTCATGGGGCTGGGCTCGACCGCGTGGCTGCTCGCGGCCCTGCGCTGGCCGGCGATCCTGATCGTCCTGCTCGGTGGATTGTCGGTGCTCTACCGGTTCGGCCCGAGCCGGGAGCATGCCCGGTGGCGCTGGGTCGGGGTCGGCAGCGTGGTGGCCAGCCTCCTCTGGCTCGTGGCCTCGCTGCTGTTCTCCTGGTACGTCGCCAATTTCGGCACCTACAACGAGACCTACGGGTCGCTCGGCGCGGTGATCGGCTTCATGACCTGGATCTGGATCTCGTCGACGATCGTCCTGCTCGGCGGCGAGATCAATGCCGAGCTGGAGCATCAGACCGGTCGCGACACCACCACGGGCCCGCCCCTCCCGATGGGCGCCCGCCGCGCGCGGATGGCCGACACAGTGGGTGCCGCCGCCTGATCCCGGCCAGTGTGCCGCGGCGGCGCAGGGCCGGCCTCGGGGCAAGCCGAACACCCTGCCGAACACCCCGCGCGATCCCTATATAGCGACGCGAATAGGGAGATCGTCATGGCCGACACGCCGACCACCAGCCCCGAGGCCCGCAGCGAGGCCGAGTGGCGCACCACCCTCACGCCGGAGCAGTACCGCGTGCTGCGCGAGCACGGCACCGAGCGCGCCGGCACGAGCTGCCTGCTCGCCGAGAAGCGTCCCGGCACGTTCACCTGCGCGGGCTGTGGCCAGCCGCTGTTCGAGCAGGGGACGAAGTTCGAGTCCGGCACCGGGTGGCCGAGCTTCTTCGAGCCGATGGAGGGGGCGGTGGAGACCACGGTGGATCGCAGCCACTGGATGGTCCGCACCGAGGTGCACTGCGCCCGCTGCAAGGGCCATCTGGGCCACGTCTTCGATGACGGCCCGGCGCCGACCGGCCTGCGCTACTGCATGAACGGCGCCGCGATGACCTTCGAGCCGGCAACGTGAGGCGGCGCCCGGTTTAATCTGGGTTGTCAAATCTGGGCGCGACGCTGGGATTGCGGGGACAGATTCGGTCCCCGCCGGAGTAGCGACCGGTTCCCGTCTTGATTTCGTCGCTTTTTTGCTTAGCGCTGTATGCTCTCATGTTGTCGCCATCCGGTGATTGCCGGCGGATGCGGTCAGGTTCGAGCGAATACGGCGTGGCGGCTCAGCTTATACGCCGATTCTGCCGGTTCCACTTGATGCGTGCCGCCGCGCCGGAAGACCTGAGGGGTGTCCGCCGGATCGGCGCGCCGCCGACCAAGCGGGAGGGTTTTTGAGTATATGAGCACCGTTCGCCGATTTCTGGTCGCCCCGTCCCTCGTCCGCCTGATCCGGAAGGAGCGCGGGGGCACCCGCATCACGGAGGGGCACTTCGCACCGCAGGGGGGCCGCGCCTCGTACGTGCGCGTCGACGGCCAGGTTTGCCAGCTGGTGCTCGTGAACAAGGGAGCCGACGGCACCCCGGTGGAGGAGCGAACCGACGTGCCGCGTGCCCATGGCGACGCGCTGCTCGACGTCTGCCCCGGCAAGGCGGCCTACGACCGCACCACCCTGAACGCCGGCGGTCGCGAGATCGCCCTCGATCGCTACGTCACGCCCGGCAGCCTGGATCTGATCAGCGTCACCTTCGACAACGACGGCGAGGCCGCCGGCTTCCAGGCGCCCGGCTGGTTCGGCCGCGAAGTCAGCAGTGAGCCGGCCTTTGAGCGGCAGGCGCTGGCCATCCAGGGCGTGCCGGCTGCCGAGGAGGTGTCGCTGAGCAACGCCGCGCTCGACGCGGTGCTCGACCTGATCGAGCCCCGCTTCGGGTTCGGCCGCTACGGCAGCTCCGCCCGGACCCAGGAGGCCGACGAGGGCGCGCTCCGCCGCGTCGTCGCCCCGCCCGCTGCTCCGGCCGCACCGCCCCCGCCCGCCGTCCCGGTGCCGCCGCCCGCGCCGGAACCCGTCGTCGAGGCTCCGACCGCAGTGCAGCCCGAGCCGGCCCCCGAACACCCTGTCGAGCCCGAGCCGGCGCCCGCTCCCGAGCCGGCCCACCACGCGGTGCCGGCAGAGTCCGAGGCCCCGTCCGCCCAGGCCGGCGCCGCCGAGCCTCTGCACAGCGACGCCCGCATCGACGACGTGATCGAGAGCCTGTCGCAGGCGCTCGGCGCGGCGATCCACCAGCAGCCGGATCCCGCGTCCGAGTCCAAGGACGCCAAGGGCGAGGATGCCGGCTCGGTGTTCGAGCGCTGGACCGTGCGCCCGCGCCGGACCCAGCAGCAGAACTGACCACCCGCCGAGCGCCGCGGCGCGTCGGGGTTTTCGGGGCCGTCGTTTTCGGGGCCGCGGCGCGACAGGCGCTGCGGCCCTTCTGCTGCCCGGACCGGTGTCGGCGGCCGCAAACCGGTCAGTCGCGGATGATGACCGCCGCTCCGCCGCGGCTGCGGGCGAGGCCGAACAGGGCGGCCGCGTGCCCCGGCGCGAGACGGATGCAGCCGTGGCTCGCCCGGCGCCCGAGGGAGCCGGTCGCGTAGGTGCCGTGGATCGCGTATCCGCCGCGGAAGAACATCGCGTGCGGCATCGGCGAACCGTGATACTTGCGCGAGCGCCACATCGGAGCCATCAGCCCGACCCGGTAGCGGCCGCTGGGTGTGACGAAGCCGCGCCGGGCCGTCGAAACCGGCCAGTCGAAGGCGGGATGGCCGTCGACGAACACCCGCATGCGCTGCCGCGACTGGTCGATCTTCGCGACGATCCCGGCCGCGGCCGGATCGACGAGGGCGACGACGAGGAAGCCGCACAGAGCGCCGGTCGCAGCCCGATTCCGCACAGACACGGATGCCCCCGAAACGTCTCGAACCCCAGGATAAATCCCGGCGCCGCGCCAGGACAGCTCGGTTACTGGGGATGCGCCTAATCGTCAGACGGGAGAAGACTTTCCGGCGGGAATCGACAGGCTTTTGTCACGATTGGTTCCCGGCAGATTACCGAGCGGCCGTTGAGGCGCCGGGCGATAGTCGCTAGCGTGCCGGCAAATCGGGAGGGTGCGCGGCGGGCGCACGGGATGGACATGGCACAGGCAATCCACGCGACGAGTCCGGCCGCCGTACCCCGCGAGCCCTGGTACAAGGTGCTTTACATCCAGGTCCTGATCGCGATCGCGCTCGGCGTCCTGCTCGGCTGGTACGACCCGGCCACCGGCAAGTCGATGAAGTGGCTCGGCGACGCCTTCATCGGCCTGATCAAGATGATGATCGCGCCGATCATCTTCTGCACCATCGTGCACGGCATCGCGTCGATCGGCGATCTCAAGAAGGTCGGGCGCGTCGGGCTCAAGGCGCTGGTCTACTTCGAGGTGGTGTCGACCGTGGCGCTGCTGATCGGCGTCCTCGTCGGCGAGATCATCAAGCCCGGCGCCGGCTTCAACGCCGATCCGTCGAAGCTCGACGCCAGCAAGGTCGCGAGCTACGCCAGCAAGGCGGCCGCGGATTCCACCGTCGCCCACATCCTGGCGATCATCCCGAAGAGCTTCCTCGATCCCTTCGCCACCGGCGACCTGCTGCAGGTGCTGCTGATCTCGATCCTCACCGGCGTCGTGGTGACGAATCTCGGTGATCGCGCGGCCTCGGTGAACCGCGCGATCGACACCGCGGGCCAGATCTTCTTCCGGATCATCGGCATCATCGTGAAGCTCGCCCCGGTCGGCGCCTTCGGCGCCATGGCCTTCACGATCGGCGAGTACGGCATCCAGAAGGTCTACGACCTCGCGTGGCTGGTCGGCACCTTCTACATCACGGCGATCCTGTTCGTGCTGGTGGTGCTCGGGACGATCGCCCGGGTGGCGGGCTTCTCGATCCTGCGCTTCCTCGCCTACATCAAGGACGAGTTGCTGATCGTCGTCGGCACGTCGTCCTCCGAGACGGTGCTGCCGCAGCTCATGACCAAGATGCGCCGGCTCGGCGCCTCGGATTCGGTGGTCGGCCTCGTGGTGCCCACGGGCTACTCGTTCAACCTCGACGGCACGAACATCTACATGACGCTGGCCACGCTGTTCCTGGCGCAGGCCGTGGGCGTGGACCTGTCGATCAGCCAGTACGCGACCATCATCCTGGTGGCGATGCTGACCTCGAAGGGCGCCTCGGGCGTCACCGGGGCGGGCTTCATCACCCTGGCCGCGACGCTCTCGGCGATCCCGAACAGCCCGGTTCCGGTGGCCGCCATGACCCTGGTCCTCGGCATCGACAAGTTCATGTCCGAGTGCCGCGCGCTCACCAACCTCGTGGGCAACGGCGTCGCCTGCGTCGTGGTCAGCCGCTGGGAGGGTGAGTTGGACGTGACCAAGCTCAACGAGGTCATGGCCCACCCGCTCGCGATCGGCACCCACATCTCCGACGAGTCGCCGCAGCCGATGGGAACCGACAGCAAGGTCGCCGCCGCCGAGTGATGGGCACGCCCAGAGGACGTGCGCGCCTCGGCATCGATCTCGGCGGCACCAAGATCGCCGGGATCGTGCTGAGCCCGGACGGCGCGACCCTGGCCGAGGCGCGGATGGCGGCCCCGCGCGGCGACTACCGGGCGACGATCGAGGCGGTGGCCGCCCTGGTCCTGCAGCTCGAGGCCGCGGCCGGCACGGATTGCAGCGTCGGCATCGGCATGCCGGGCAGCCTGTCGCCGGCGACCGGCCTCGTGCGCAATGCCAATTCCGACTGGCTCAACGGGCTCCCGTTCGGCGCTGATCTCGCGCAGCGCCTCGCGCGGCCGCTGCGGATCGAGAACGACGCCAACTGCCTGGCGGTCTCGGAGTCGATCGACGGTGCCGGCGCGGGCGCGCACGTGGTCTGGGCGGTGATCCTGGGCACCGGCGTCGGATCCGGCATCGCCGTCGACGGGCGGGTGCTCACGGGCCGCAACGGCATCGCGGGCGAGTGGGGCCACGGCCCCCTGCCGGCGCCCCGCGACGACGAGCGCCCCGGACCCGCCTGTTATTGCGGCCGCGAGGGCTGCGTCGAGACCTGGCTGTCCGGTCCCGGCCTCGCGGCCGACCACGGACGGCGCCACGGCGGAACCCTTACGGCCGAAGCTGTGGTGGCCGCCGCCCGGGCGGGCAGCCCTGAGGCGCAGGCGACGCTGGCCGCGCATCTCGACCGGCTCGGGCGGGCGGTCGCCCAGGTGGTCAGCGTCCTCGATCCGGACATCATCGTGATCGGCGGCGGCCTGTCGCGGATCCCGGAACTGATCGCCGGCCTGCCCGCCGCGATCGCGCCCCACGTCTTCTCCGACGCCTTCGACACGCCGGTGCGCGCGAGCCAACACGGGGACGCCTCGGGCGTACGCGGAGCGGCGTGGCTGTGGGAAGCCGAGCCTGTCTGACGCGGCTGCCGTCCGCCGACGGGTCGTCGGCGGGCACGGGGGCGACCGGCGGCAGGACCGACTCACGGAGACGTCTCTTGCGGGGGCGCGGGGGGCAGGGCAGGACGGCGGCTTCCCAGCCTCGATGG
Source organism: Methylobacterium longum (assembly GCF_022179385.1). Taxonomy (GTDB): domain Bacteria; phylum Pseudomonadota; class Alphaproteobacteria; order Rhizobiales; family Beijerinckiaceae; genus Methylobacterium; species Methylobacterium longum. Next base: position 121,048 of record NZ_BPQS01000001.1, read on the forward strand.
CCCGATGATCGTCCGCACCCGGCCCAACCTGCTGACCCTGCTGTTCACCCTGCGCGGCTCGATCCTGCCGCGGGTGGCGCCCAAGCTCGCCGGGATCGTGGCGGTCTCCTGCGCGGTGGTCTGGGCGGAGGCACGCTGGCCCGAGGCCTTCCCGGTGACGGCCGGCGTCACGCCCTTCACGGTGGTCGGCCTCGCCCTGTCGATCTTCCTGAGCTTCCGCAACAACGCCTGCTACGAGCGCTGGTGGGAGGCCCGGAAGGCCTGGGGCAGCCTGATCGGAGAAGTCCGCAATCTCGCCCGCGCCCTGCCGGCCTTGCTGACGGGGCCGGAGGCCGCCCCGCAGCTCCGGCGGCTCTCGGCATTCGCGCACGGGCTCCATGCCCGCCTGCGCGGCCTCGACGAGGCTGCAGCGGTGGACCGGAAGGCACCCGGATCGGACCGGACAGGCCCCAACCCGACCGACTCGATCCTGGCCGCGATGACCCGGGATCTCGCCGCGCTGGTGCGGGCGGGACGTCTCACCGACATCCAGTTCGGCATCCTGGAAGCCCGCATCGAGGCCCTGTCGGGGGTCCACACCGCCTGCGAGCGCATCGCGAACACGCCGCTGCCGTTCGCCTACACGCTGCTCGTCTACCGCACCGCCTGGCTCTACTGCCTGCTTCTGCCGGTAGGGCTGACGGGTTCGCTGGGCTGGGGGACGCCGGTCGTGGTGGCGCTCGTCGGTTACACGTTCTTCGGTCTCGACGCCCTCGGGGACGAACTGGAAGAGCCCTTCGGCACCGAGCCGAACGACCTGCCCCTCGACGCCATGGTCCGCACCATCGACCGGATCGTGCATCACGCGCTGGGCGAGCCGATGCCGGAGGCGCTGGCGCCGGACGGCTACTGGCTGCGGTAGGGGCCGACCGCCCCTTCCGGGAATGGGCGCTGCGGCGCGCAGGTCACCGCTGCCATACCGGCGTCGATCGCACCGCACCCACACCGCTGTGGCGATCCGCTCTCCGACAGTCGGGCGGCGGGATCCCGCCCCCGACGGGGGCGCTCCGTTCGGCCGCAGCCGGTTGGACGGGCCGGCTGCAAGATGGCCCTTGCACCCGCACCGAAACGGACATAAACATATCTTTATGTCTATCGAACGCGAGCGCGTACTGGGATCGATCCCGTTCCCCGAGGCCCTGGGCGTCCTGCGCGCGGCCGCCGAGGAGACGCGCCTGCGGATCCTGGCGCTGCTGGTCGAGGGCGAGCTGTCGGTCTCCGACCTCACCGACATCCTAGGCCAGTCGCAGCCGCGGATCTCGCGCCATCTGAAGCTGCTGGTGGAGGCCGGGCTCGTCGAGCGCCATCGCGAGGGCGCCTGGGCGTTCTTCCGGCTGTCCGAGGGCCGCGCCGGCCTGGCCGACCCGCTGCTGTCCGGCCTCGACCGGACGGTGCCGCCGCTGTCGGAGGATCGCGCCCGGCTCGACGCCGTCCGGGCGCAGCGTGCCGAGACGGCTCAGACCTTCTTCGCGCGGTTGGCGCCCAAGTGGGACGAGTTGCGCTCCCTGCACGTGCCCGAGGCCACCGTGGAGGCTGCGGTCCTCGATGCGCTGGGCGCGCGCCCCATCGGCAGCCTGATCGATCTCGGGACCGGCACGGGGCGGATGCTCGGCCTGCTCGCGCCGCGCGCCGGCCGCGCCACCGGCCTGGATTCGAGCCACGCGATGCTGTCCGTCGCCCGGGCCAACCTGGAGCGGCAGGGCCTGTCGCGGGTCGACCTGCGGCAGGGCGATATTCACGCCCCGCCCTTCGCCCGGGGGAGCTTCGACCTCGTGGTGGTGCATCAGGTGCTGCATTATCTGGACGATCCCGCGCGGGCGCTGCGCGGCGCCGCGCGTCTGGTGGCGCCGAATGGCCGCCTCCTGGTGGTGGACTTCGCGCCGCACGAGTTGGAGTTCCTGCGCACGGGACAAGCCCACCGCCGGCTCGGCTTCTCCGCCGATCAGGTCTCCGGCTGGCTCGCCGAGGCCGGACTGGCCACGGTCACGACCCGGGATCTGACGCCGCGCGAATCGGGCCAGCTCACCGTGACGCTGTGGCTGGCCCAGGATGACCTCGCACAGGATGAACGTGCCCGAAACGGGCTGGCTCAGGACGCGTTGGCCGGCATCGACGCAGAACAGCCTCGGCGCGCCGTCGCCTGAGCCACACAATTTCCGCAGACTTCGTCTGAACCGACCGACATAGAGGACGAGACCCCGATGCGCCGCTCCACCCACCGCGCCAGCCGCGACGGCTACCACCCGATCCGCGTCTCGATCGAGTTCTTCCCGCCGAAGACCGACGAGATGGAGAAGATCCTCTGGAACTCCATCGAGCGCCTGGCGCCGCTGCAGCCGAGCTTCGTCTCGGTGACCTACGGGGCCGGCGGTTCGACCCGGGAGCGCACCCACAACACGGTGGCCCGGATGGTCCGCGAGACCGGCCTCAAGCCGGCCGCCCACCTCACCTGCGTGGACGCCTCCCGCGAGGAGATCGACGCGGTGGTCCAGTCCTACTGGGACGCGGGCGTGCGCCACATCGTGGCGCTCCGCGGCGACCCGGCCGAGGGCGTGGGCCATGCCTACCGGCCGCACCCGGAGGGCTACGCCTCGACCGCCGAGCTGGTCGAGGGGATCAAGCGGATCGGCGCGTTCAAGGTCTCGGTCTCCGCCTATCCCGAGAAGCATCCCGAGGCGTCCTCGCTCGACGCCGACATCGACGCCCTGAAGGCCAAGGTCGATGCCGGCGCCGACCAGGCGATCACGCAGTTCTTCTTCGAGAACGAGATCTACCTGCGCTACCTGGAGAAGGTCCGCGCCGCCGGGATCACCATTCCGATCATCCCGGGCATCCTGCCGGTGCAGAACTTCAAGCAGGCGGCGAACTTCGCCCGCCGCACCGGGGCCTCGGTACCCTACTGGCTGGCCGCCCGGTTCGAGGGGCTGGAGGACGACGTCGAGACCCGCCGCCTCGTCGCCGGCGCGGTGGCGGCCGAGCAGGTGCTCGACCTCGTGGACGAGGGCGTCAACGACTTCCACTTCTACTCGATGAACCGCTCGGATCTGGTCTACGCGATCTGCCACCTGCTCGGCCTGCGCGCCCAGGCGCCGAAGCTGGCGGCCGCCAAGGCGGCGGCTTAGATTTCAGTTGCGCCCGGTTCGGCCACGAGGCCAGTCCGACGCGGCGCACGGGATTGCTTCGCTGCGTTCGCAACGACGGTGTGCCCGAGCCGACGGCCTGGGCACGCACGAGAGACCGACGACCCCACCCTCCACTTCATCCTGAGGTGCCGCGCGAGCGGCCTCGAAGGAGGGCTCCTTCGAGGCCTCCGCTTCGCTCCGGCACCTCAGGATGAGGTGATCTGACAGGACGCACGATGACCGATTTTGCCCCCGTCGACGGCCCCGAGATCGCGAAGGCCCTGCGCCAGCGCGCGGCGGAGAAGATCCTCGTCCTCGACGGGGCGATGGGCACCGTGATCCAGCGGCTCAAGTACTCGGAGGAGGACTTCCGCGGCGACCGCTTCAGGGACCACGGGCACGATCAGAAGGGCAACAACGACCTCCTGATCCTGACCCAGCCCGACGCGATCCGGCAGATCCACCTCGACTACTTCCTGGCCGGCGCAGACGTCTGCGAGACCAACACCTTCTCGGGCACCACCATCGCCCAGGCCGATTACGGCATGGAGTCGATCATCCACGAATTGAACGCCACCGGCGCGCGGCTCGCCCGGGAGGCGGCCAAGCGCGCCGAGGAGACGGACGGCCGCCGCCGCTTCGTGGCCGGCGCCATCGGCCCGACCAACCGCACCCTGTCGATCTCGCCGGACGTGAACAATCCGGGCTTCCGCGCCGTCACCTTCGACCAGGTCAAAGAGGCCTATGTCGAGCAGGTCCGCGGCCTGATCGACGGCGGCGCCGAGCTGATCCTGATCGAGACCATCTTCGACACGCTCAACGCCAAGGCGGCGGTGGCCGCGGCCTGGCAGGTCTTCGACGAGACCGGCATCCGCCTGCCGATCCAGATCTCCGGCACGATCACGGATCTCTCGGGCCGCACCCTGTCGGGCCAGACCCCGGCGGCCTTCTGGCACTCCCTGCGCCATTCCGATCCGCTGACCTTCGGCCTCAACTGCGCGCTCGGCGCCCGCGAGATGCGCGGCCACATCGCCGAGCTGTCGCGGATCTGCGACACCCTGGTCTGTGCCTACCCGAATGCCGGCCTGCCCAACGAGTTCGGCCTCTACGACGAGAGCCCGGAGGCGATGGGCAAGCTGGTCGGCGAGTTCGCCGAATCCGGCCTCGTCAACATGGTCGGCGGCTGCTGCGGCACGACGCCCGACCACATCCGCGCCATCGCGGCGGCGGTCGCCGGCAAAGCGCCGCGGCCGATCCCCGAGATCCCGCGCCTGATGCGGCTCTCCGGCCTGGAGCCCTTCGTGCTGACGAAGGAGATCCCCTTCGTGAACGTCGGCGAGCGCACGAACGTCACGGGCTCGGCCAAGTTCCGCAAGCTCATCACCAATGGCGACTACGCGGCGGCGCTGGACGTCGCCCGCGATCAGGTCGCGGCCGGTGCCCAGGTGATCGACGTCAACATGGACGAGGGCCTGCTCGACTCCCAGAAGGCGATGGTCGAGTTCCTCAACCTCGTCGCCGCCGAACCCGACATCGCCCGGGTGCCCGTGATGGTCGATTCCTCGAAGTTCGAGGTGATCGAGGCGGGCCTCAAGTGCATCCAGGGCAAGCCGATCGTGAACTCGATCTCCATGAAGGAGGGCGAGGAGAAGTTCATCGAGGCCGCCAAGATCTGCCGCTCCTACGGGGCCGCCGTGGTGGTGATGGCCTTCGACGAGCAGGGTCAGGCGGATTCCTACGAGCGCAAGGTCGAGATCTGCACCAAAGCCTATCGGATCCTGACCGAGCAGGTCGGCTTCCCGCCCGAGGACATCATCTTCGACCCGAATATCTTTGCCGTTGCCACCGGCATCGAGGAGCATAACGGCTACGGCGTCGCCTTCATCGAGGCGACCCGCACGATCCGCGAGACCCTGCCGCACGCCCACATCTCGGGGGGCGTCTCGAACCTCAGCTTCGCGTTCCGCGGCAACGAGCCGGTGCGCGAGGCGATGCACGCGGTGTTCCTGTTCCACTGCATCCAGGCGGGCATGGACATGGGCATCGTCAATGCCGGCCAGCTCGCCGTCTACGACGAGATCCCGGCGGAGCTGCGCGCGCTGTGCGAGGACGTGGTCCTCAACCGCCGCGACGATTCCACCGAGCGCCTGCTGGAATCCGCCGAGCGGTTCAAGACCGGCGCCTCGGCCCAGGCCAAAACCGCCGACCTGACCTGGCGCGAGGCCCCGGTCGAGAAGCGCATCGAGCACGCGCTGGTCAACGGCATCACCGAGTACATCCTGGCCGATGCCGAGGAGGCGCGCCAGGGCGTCGAGCGCCCACTCCACGTCATCGAGGGCCCGCTGATGGCCGGCATGAACGTGGTCGGCGACCTGTTCGGCGCGGGCAAGATGTTCCTGCCGCAGGTGGTCAAGTCCGCCCGCGTGATGAAGCAGGCGGTGGCCTATCTCGAGCCCTACATGGAGGCCGAGAAGCTGGCCAACGGCGGCGACGGCAAGCGGCAGGCCGCCGGCAAGGTGCTGATGGCCACCGTGAAGGGCGACGTCCACGACATCGGCAAGAACATCGTCGGCGTCGTGCTCGCCTGCAACAACTACGAGATCATCGATCTCGGCGTGATGGTGCCGGCCGCCAAGATCCTGGAGACCGCCAAGACCGAGAAGGTCGACATCGTCGGCCTGTCGGGCCTGATCACGCCGTCGCTGGACGAGATGGTCCACGTGGCCGGCGAGATGGAGCGCGAGGGCCTCGACGTGCCGCTTCTGATCGGCGGCGCCACCACCAGCCGCGTCCACACGGCGGTGAAGATCCACCCGGCCTACGCCAAGGGGCAGGCGGTCTACGTCACCGACGCGAGCCGCGCGGTGGGCGTGGTCTCGAGCCTGATCTCCAAGGAGACGCGTGGGCCCACGATCGAGAAGGTCCGGGCCGAGTACGCCAAGGTCGCCGCCGCCCACAAGCGCTCGGAGCTCGACAAGCAGCGGCTGCCCCTCGCCAAGGCCCGGACCAACGCCTTCAAGGTCGACTGGTCGGCCTACAAGCCGGCCAAGCCGACCTTCACCGGCACCCGGGTCTACGGCTCCTACGAGGTCGCCGATCTCGTGCCCTACATCGACTGGACGCCGTTCCTGCAGACCTACGAGTTCAAGGGCCGCTTCCCGGCGATCCTCGACGATCCCGATCAGGGTCCGGCCGCCCGCGCCCTCTACGAGGACGCGCAGGAGATGCTGAAGCAGATCGTGGCGGAGCGCTGGTTCAACCCGAAGGCGGTGATCGGCTTCTGGCCGGCCAACAGCGTGGGCGACGACATCGCCCTCTACACGGGCGAGAGCCGGCAGGAGCGGTTCGCCACCTTCCACGGCCTGCGCCAGCAGCTCTCGAAGCGCGACGGGCGCTCGAACACCTGCCTGTCGGACTTCGTGGCGCCGTCCGAGACCGGCATCGCCGATTATATCGGCGGCTTCGTGGTCACGGCGGGCCTGGAGGAGGTGCGGATCGCCGAGCGGTTCGAGCGGGCGAACGACGATTACCGGGCGATCCTGGTGAAGGCCCTCGCCGACCGCATCGCCGAGGCCTTCGCGGAGCGGATGCACGAGCGGGTGCGCAAGGAGTTCTGGGGCTACGCCCCCGACGAGGCCTACGCACCCGAAGACCTGATGAAGGAGGATTACGCCGGCATCCGCCCGGCCCCGGGCTACCCGGCCCAGCCCGACCATACCGAGAAGACGACGTTGTTCGACCTGCTCAAGGCCGAGAGCCGGATCGGCGTGAAGCTCACCGAGTCCTACGCCATGTGGCCGGGCTCCTCGGTGTCGGGGATCTACATCGCCCATCCGGAGGCGCATTATTTCGGCGTCGCCAAGGTGGAGCGGGATCAGGTCGAGGATTACGCCGCCCGCAAGGGGATGGATGTCCGCGAGGTCGAGCGCTGGCTCGGGCCGATCCTCAACTACGACCCGGCGCGGTACCTGGCGCAGGCGGCGGAGTAGGGGCGGGGCACCACCGTCATCGCGAGCGCAGCGAAGCGACCCACGGCAGCGCGACAACAGTCAGCGTGGCGCTACCGGGATTGCTTCGCTCCGCTCGCAAGGACGGCGCGGCGGCCCGAACCGCCCGTCCAGCCTCAGCAGGTCCCGGCACCCCGCGTGTTCACGTACAGCGCATAGACCGAGTGCGTGGACGTCATCAGCAGCAGGTTGCGGTTGAGGCCGCCGAAGCACAGGTTGGCGCAGCGCTCCGGCAGGCGGATCCGCCCGATCAGCTTGGCCTGCGGAGAAAGCACGATGACCCCGTCCTCGGCCTCGCTCATCCCCCAGCCGCACCAGAGATTGCCGTCGACATCGGCACGGAACCCGTCCGGCGTGCCGGTGCCGGCATCGTAGAACACCCGCCCGTTGGCAGTCTTGGTGCCGTTCTCGACCACGTCGTAGACGCGGATCAGGCGGTTGGGCTTCGCCCGCGCCTCGATGACGTAGAGCTTGGACTCATCCGGCGAGAAGCACAGCCCATTCGGACCCGCCACGCCCTCGACCACGACACTGGCCTGTCCCGTCTTCGGATCGATCCGGTAGACGTTGCCGGGCAGTTCCGGCGCCGCCATCGACTCGTGCGGGTTCGGCCCGAAGGCCGGATCGGTGAACCAGACCGCGCCGTCGGAATGGCAGACCACGTCGTTGGGCGAGTTCAGCGGCTTGCCGTCGAACCGGTCCATCAGCGTGGTGATGGTGCCGTCGTGCTCGGTCCGGGTCACGCTGCGGGTCCTGTGCTGACAGGTGATCAGCCGGCCCTGCCGGTCGCGGGTGTTGCCGTTGGCGTAGTTCGACGGCTTGCGGAACACTGAGAGCGCGCCGGAGGCCTCCTCCCACTTCATGATGCGGTCGTTGACCACGTCGCTGAACAGCAGTGATCCCATGTCGCCGAACCAGACCGGCCCCTCGGCCCAGCGGAAGCCCGTGGCGACGCGCTCCACCGTCGCCGAGGCGAGGCGGTACCTGGCGAAGGCCGGATCGAGGATCTCGACGGCCGGGTCCGGCACCCGCTGCGACGGTTCCCAGCCCGCTCCGGCCGCCCGTGCAGCGCCGAGCACCGCCGCCCCGGCCAGCAAGCCCCTGCGCGCGATCGTCACCATGTAACCTCCCTGTGGTCTGGCCCGCCGCCCGTTGCCGACGTTTCCAGCCTGTCAGTGGATCTCGGGTTCGGGGATGCCGCCCGCGCCCTCGAGGAAGTCGAAGTCGCAACCCTCATGCGCCTGCCGCACGTGCTGGGCGAACAGGCGGTTGTATCCCCGCGGATAGGTCCGGTCCGGCGGGCGGAAGGTCTTCACGCGCTCCGCGATCTCGGCATCGTCGAGGTGCAGGTGGATGCGCCGTCCCGGCACGTCGACCGTGATCAGATCGCCGGTGCGCACGGCGCCGAGGGGCCCGCCCGCGGCGGATTCCGGCGACACGTGCAGGATGCAGGCGCCGTAGCTCGTCCCGCTCATCCGCGCGTCCGAGATGCGGACCATGTCGCGCACGCCCTGGCGGAGGAGCACCTTCGGGATCGGCAGCATGCCCCATTCCGGCATGCCGGGGCCGCCGATCGGGCCGGCGTTGCGCAGGATCATCACGTGGTCGGGGGTGACGTCGAGGGTCAGGTCGTTCACCGCCGCGCTCATCGCGTCGTAATCGTCGAAGACGAGCGCCGGACCGGTGTGCTGCAGGAAGCGCGGGTCGGCGGCCGGCGGCTTGATCACGCAGCCGTCGGGGGCGAGGTTGCCGTACAGGATCGCGGTGCCGCCGGTCGACACGATCGGCTGGTCGAGGGGGCGGATCACGTCGTCGTTGTAGACCCGGACGCCGGCGAGCCCGTCGCCGATCGTGCCGCCGGTGACCGAGCGGGCCTCGAGGTGGAGGAGGGGGGAGAGCCGCGCCATCAGCGCCCGGATGCCGCCGGCGATGTGGAAGTCCTCCATCAGCCACTGGCCCGAGGGCCGGAGGTTGGCGATCACCGGCACCCTCTGGGCGAAGTCGTCGAACTCGGTGAGCTTGACCGGGAGGCCGGCGCGGCCCGCCATGGCGACCAAGTGGATCATCGCGTTGGTGGAGCCGGCGAGCGCGTTGTGGACCACGAGGGCGTTGTCGATCGAGCGGCGGTCGAGGATGTCGGAGGGCTTCAGATCCTCCCAGATCATCGCGACGATCCGCCGGCCGCAGGCGCTGGCCATGCGGGGATGGTCGGCATCCGCCGCCGGGATCGAGGCCGAGCCCGGCAGGCACAGGCCCATCGCCTCGGTGATCGACGTCATGGTCGAGGCCGTGCCCATGGTCATGCAGGTGCCGGCCGAGCGGGCGATGCCGGCCTCCATGTCGTTCCATTCCTGCGTGGTGATGGTGCCGGCCTCCTTCTCGGCCCAGTACTTCCAGACGTCCGAGCCCGAGCCGAGGATCGTGCCGCCGGAATGCCCGCGCATCATCGGGCCAGCCGGCAGGAAGACCATCGGCAGGTTCATGGAGATGGCGCCCATCACGGTACCGGGCGTGGTCTTGTCGCAGCCGCCCATCAGCACCGCGCCATCGACCGGGTGCTGGCGCAGCAGTTCCTCGACCTCCATGGCGAGGAGGTTGCGGTAGAGCATCGTGGTCGGCTTGACGAAGTTCTCCGACAGCGACAGCGCCGGCAGCTCGATCGGGAAGCCGCCCGCCTGCCAGACGCCGCGCTTCACGTGCTCGACGCGCTCGCGGAAGTGCTGATGGCAGGGGTTGATGTCGCTCCAGGTGTTGATGATGCCGACCACCGGCTTGTCGCTGAAGTCGGCGCGCTCGTAGCCCATCTGGAGCATCCGCGAGCGGTGGCCGAAGCTGCGCAGGTCGGTGGCGCCGAACCAGCGCTGGCTGCGCAGCTCGCCCAGGGTCTTCGTGCGCGCGGTCATGAGGGACTCACAGGTTCGGCCGCGAGGGACCGTCGGGAACGCCGCAGTGCTGGTCGGGCCCCGGGCTCAGCGGCCGGTCCGCTTCCGCCACGCGGCGAAGTCGGCGAGGCTCTGCTCGTCGGTGGCCGGATAGAGCCCGAGGATCGAGCGGCCCTTGCGGACCTCCTCGGTGACGAAATCCTCGTACGCCGTCATCTCGACGGCCTCGGCGGCGACCGCCTCGGCGATGTGGGCCGGGATGACCGCGACGCCGTCGCCGTCGCCCACGATCACGTCGCCGGGGAAGACCGGGGCGTCGCCGCAGCCGATCGGCACGTTGATGTCGATCGCCTGATGGACGGTGAGGTTCGTGGGCGCCGAGGGCCGCGCATGATAGCTCGGCATGTCGAGCGCCGCGATCTCGTCGGCATCGCGGAATCCGCCGTCGGTCACGAGGCCGGCGCAGCCCCGCACCATCAGCCGCGTCGCCAGGATCGAGCCCGCGGAGGCGGCGCGTGCGTCCTTCCGGCTGTCGATCACGAACACGGCGCCCGGCGGGCATTCCTCGACGGCCTTGCGCTGCGGGTGCGCCCGGTCGCGGAACACGGTGATGGGATTGAGGTCCTCGCGAGCTGGCATGTAGCGCAGGGTGTACGCCTCGCCGACCATCGTGCCGCCGCCCTTCCTCAGGGGCAGGACGCCCTGGATCATCTGGTTGCGGAAGCCGCGCTTGTACAGCGCGGTCATCAGGGTCGCGGTGCTGACGGTCTTCAGCTTGGCGCGCGTCTCAGGGGACAGCCCGGGCATCTGGTCTCCTCCCGATGGTCGTGTCGCCGGGAACCGGAGCGTCGCGGATCCGGCCCGAACGGACCTCTGGTCCCTGGGCGCCGACTGATATCTCAGGACTTGCATAGCACGCCGCGCGAAGCCATTGTCAACTCCAATGCACGCGGCCTACCGAGCGGCGGATCGATCTCTGAAACGGGCGAGAACTCTGTTGGCCAGCCCCAGACCTGTCACGGCTGAAGCGGACGGCGACGCCCTCGTGCCGAACCCGCGACCGCCGCGCTCCCTCGCGGAAACCGCCTACGACGCCATCGAGCAGATGATCATCAGCCGTCGGCTCGCCCCGGGCGCGATGGTGTCGGAGGGGGAACTCGCCGAGGAACTGGCCCTCGGGCGCACGCCGGTTCGCGAGGCGCTGGCACGGCTCAAGGCCATCGGCTTCGTCGAGGTCCACCCGCGCCGCGGCGTCCTCGTCACCCCCGTCGACATCATCAAGCACCTCGAACTCCTCGAGGTCCGCCGCCCGCTGGACGAGACCGTGGCCCGCTGCGTGATCGCGCGGGCCTCCGAGACGGACGTGGCGGCGCTCCACGCCTGCGCGACCGGCCTGATCGCGGCGGCCGGCGCCCGGGACCGCGAGGCGTATTTCCGGCTCAAGCGCGCGCTCCACGAGGCCCTCGTGGGGGCCGCCTACAACCCGACCCTGACCGGCACCATGGCGGCACTCCATGCCCAGTCCCGCCGCTTCTGGTACACCTACGAACCGACCGCGAGCTTCCTCGACTGCGCGCGCATCCACCTGGGGATCGTGGCGGCGATCGCGGCGCGGGATCCGGAGGCGGCGGTGACCGGGATCGGGACGCTGTTCGACTTTCTCGACCAGATGACCCGCAAGGCCCTCGACCGGCGGCCGCTGGTCTGACAGGTTGACGGCACAGGGCACGCCTTTATCCTCGTCTGAGATATCAGGCGCATTCCAGGCCGCGGGGCGTGATCGCGGCGGAGCGGTCCGTCATGGGATCCGGGCCCGGCAGACGCCAGGGAGAAACGGCTTGAACGCATCGCCCGCACGCACCGGCGCCCAGGTGCTCGTCGACCAGTTGCTCGCGCAGGGCGTGGAGCGCGTCACCTGCGTGCCCGGCGAGAGCTACCTCGCGGTGCTCGACGCCCTGCGCGACAGCGGCATCGACGTGCTGGTCTGCCGCCAGGAGGGCGGAGCCGCCATCATGGCGGAGGCCGCCGGCAAGCTCACCGGCCGGCCCGGCATCTGCTTCGTCACCCGCGGCCCCGGCGCCACCAACGCCTCGGCGGGCGTCCACATCGCCCGCCAGGATTCCACGCCGATGATCCTGTTCGTCGGGCAGATCGCCCGTCGGATGCGCGACCGCGAGGCCTTCCAGGAGGTCGATTACCGGCAGATGTTCGGCGGCGTCGCCAAGTGGGCGGTGGAGATCGACGAGGCGGCCCGCATCCCGGAGATCCTGGCCCGGGCCTTCCGGGTGGCGATGCAGGGTCGCCCGGGCCCCGTCGTGGTGGCGCTGCCCGAGGACATGCTCGACGACGTCGCCGCCGTGGCGGACGCGCCGCGCGTCGTCCCGGCCGCACCGGCCCCGTCGCCGGAGGACGCGGCGCGCCTCCGGGCGCTGCTGGCGGAGGCGCGGCGGCCGGTGGCGCTGCTCGGGGGCGCGCGCTGGACGCAGGATGCCGTCGCCGCGCTGGCGGCTTGGTCCGAGCGCCACGACGTGCCGGTGGCGGTCTCGTTCCGGCGGGCCCAGCTCTTCCCCGCGGACCATCCGAACTTCGCCGGTGAGCTCGGCATCGGTCCCAATCCCGCGCTGCTTGCCCGGATCAAGGACTCGGACCTTCTGCTGATGGTCGGCGGGCGCCTCTCCGAGATGCCGGCACAATCCTACGGCCTGCTCGGCATCCCAAATCCCGGCCTGCCGCTGGTCCACGTCCATCCCGACGCGGCGGAGCTCGGCCGGGTCTACCAGCCGGCGCTGGCGATCGAGGCGACGCCCGGGACCTTCTGCGCGGCCCTGCCGGATTTCGCGCCCACCGGCAGCGGGCGCGCCGCCGAGGCCCACGCCGCCTACCGCGCGTGGTCCGAGACGCCGGAACCGAAGCCCGGAGCGTTCCAGTACGGCGAAGCCATCACGTGGTTGCGCGGGCGGCTCCCGTCCGACGCAGTGATCTGCAACGGCGCCGGCAACTTCGCCACCTGGATCCACCGCTACTACCGGTTCCGCGCCTTCGGCACGCAGCTCGCGCCGACGTCGGGCTCCATGGGCTACGGCCTGCCGGCCGCCGTGATGGCCAAGCGCAGTCACCCCCACCGGATCGTCGTGGCGCTCGCGGGCGACGGCGACGTGATGATGACCGTCCAGGAATTCGCCACCGCGGTGCAGTACGGCGTCGCCATCGTCGTGGTCGTCCTCGACAACGGCATGTACGGCACGATCCGGATGCACCAGGAGCGCGAGTATCCCGGGCGCGTCTCGGCGACGGAGTTGCGCAACCCCGACTTCGCCGCCCTCGCCCGCGCCTGCGGCGGCCACGGCGAGCACGTGGAACGGACCGGGGATTTCGCCCCCGCCTTCGAGCGCTGCCTCGCCTCGGGCCTGCCCGCGATGATCCATTGCCGGGTCGATCCCGAGGCACTGACCCCGACCATGACCCTCGCGGCGATCCGCGAGAAGGCGCTCGACGCGCAGCGCGGTTGACCGCCATCGCGGGGCGCCGAGACGCTCCCCTATCACAGGATGAGGACATGCCCATGACCCTGCGCGGCGAGAACCTGATCGGCGCCGAGGCGCGGCGCGGCACCGAGGCGGCCTTCCGGGCCGTGGAGGCCGCTACGGGCGCGTCCCTGGAGCCCGACTTTCCGGGGGCGAGCCTCGCCGACCTCGACCGCGCCTGCGCGCTGGCGGAGCGTGCGTTCGATACCTACCGCGAGACCGACCCGGAGACCCGGGCCGGCTTCCTCGAAGCGATCGCCGCGAACATCCTGGAGATCGGCGACGATCTGGTCACCCGCTGCATGGCGGAGACCGGGCTGCCGCGCCCGCGGATCGAGGGCGAGCGCGCCCGGACCGCCGGCCAGTTGCGCCTGTTCGCCGGCGTGGTGCGCGCGGGCGGCTACGTCGAGGCCCGGATCGACCCGGCCCTGCCGGACCGCAAGCCGCTGCCGCGGCCCGACCTGCGCCTGCGGCGCATCGCGGTCGGCCCGGTGGCGGTGTTCGGGGCGTCGAACTTCCCGCTCGCCTTCTCGGTGGCGGGGGGCGACACGGCCTCGGCGCTGGCGGCGGGATGCCCGGTGGTCGTCAAGGCGCACCCGGCCCATCCCGGCACCTCCGAACTCGTCGGCCGGGCGGTGCAGAAGGCGGTCGCGTCCTGCGGCCTGCCGGACGGGACGTTCTCGCTGCTCTTCGATGCCGGCCAGTCCATCGGGCAGGCCCTGGTGGCCGATCCCCGCATCGCCGCCGTGGGCTTCACCGGCTCGCGCCGGGGCGGAACGGCCCTCATGGCGATCGCCGCCGGGCGCATGATGCCGATCCCGGTCTACGCCGAGATGAGCAGCATCAACCCGGTCCTGCTGTTTCCGGGGGCGCTCGCCGCGCGGGGCGCCGCGATCGGCACGGCGTTCGTGGCCTCGCTGACGCTGGGCGCCGGGCAGTTCTGCACCAACCCGGGCCTGATCCTGGCGGTGCCGGGGCCCGGCCTCGACGCCTTCCTGAAGGCGGCGACGGCGGCCCTCACCGAGAGCCCGGCCGCGACCATGCTGACGCCGGGCATCCAGCGCGCCTATCGCGAGGGCGTCGCCCGGGTGGCGGGCCACGCCGCCGTCACCCTCCTGGCCGAGGGCCCGGAGGGCGCGGCGGCGCAGGGCCGGGCCGCCCTGTTCGCCACCGATTCGGACGCGTTCCTGGCCGAACCCGTGCTGCAGGAGGAGATGTTCGGCGCCTCGGCCCTCGTCGTCCGCTGCCGCGACCTTGCCGCGATGCGGGCCGTGCTCGAGCACCTGGAAGGTCAGCTCACGGCGTCGCTGCACCTCGCCCCCGAGGATCACGCCGCCGCGCGGGATCTCATGCCGCTCCTGGAGCGCCGGGTCGGGCGCATCCTGGTGGACGGGTTCGGCACCGGGGTCGAGGTGGCGCACGCCATGGTCCACGGCGGCCCCTACCCGGCCACCTCGGACGGGCGCACGACCTCGGTGGGCAGCCTCGCCATCGACCGGTTCCTGCGGCCGGTGAGCTACCAGGACGTCCCCGACGCCCTGTTGCCGGCGGCGCTGCAGGAAGCCAATCCGCTCAACCTTCCCCGGCGGATCGACGGCACGCTCGACCCGCGCTGAGGCGGGCACGCGGGCGGGCCGCCGGAAACGGCCCCGCTCGCGGCTCGGCCATCTTGCCAGCCCGCCCCCCGGCGTCTAGAGAGCCCCGGCCCACGGTGGGGCGTCGCCAAGTGGTAAGGCAGCGGTTTTTGGTACCGCCATTCCCAGGTTCGAATCCTGGCGCCCCAGCCAAGCCTTCCCGAGGTCGTCGATCCAGTTGCAGGCGGCTCGCAGCCGCCGCGGGACTGGACCGCGCGTTCGTGCACCGAGCCGGTCTGCGGGGCGAAGGGCGACGCGCACGTGATCGCGAGCACGCGCGACAGCTGCCCTGTTCGGATACCTGTGATCGAAGCGCCCAGCGCGGTCGACACGGCGGATGGCGACAGCCCCGCGCGCCAAGCCGAGCCGGACGGTGGCGCCGCGTTCAACCATGACGGCCGGCGTCGTCCGCCCGAACCCCGGATCGGCCGGACGGCTCTCGGCTTGAGCCCGCTGGATACGGCGGGACGAAGAAGGTCCGCTTCGGAGCAGGCCTGGCGGAGGGGCCGACGGGCGCAGGCCGACCGACTTGGTAAAGAGGTCGGTTCCAGCCATTCTGTGCGCGGTCGGGGGTGCCGTACCGGTTCGAGGGCTGCATGAAGCGACTGGACGTAGCGGTCATCGGCGGTTCGATCGCCGGACTGACCGCGGCTTGCCTGCTTGCGCGGAGCGGGCATGCCGTCTCGGTCTTCGAGCGGTCGGCGAGCGCACTCACGAGCCGCGGAGCGGGGATCGTCACGCATCCGGGTCTCCGGTCGGTGCTGGAGCGCTGCGGCAGCCCGGCCGCCGCGCGTGATCTCGGCGTGACGGTGGAGGGCCGCAGGGTGCTCGACCAGGACGGGCGCGTGATCGCGGAGCGCAGGCTGCCGCAGGTGCTCGCAGGCTGGGGGCGTCTCTACCGCCTGCTGCTGGACGCGCTGCCGCCGGACCGGATCCGCTTCGGCGCGGCGCTGGCCACGGTCGACCACCGGGAGGATCACGTCGTCGCGGGCTTCGCGGACGGTCACCGGATCACGGCCGATCTCCTGGTCGGAGCGGACGGGCAGTTCTCGACGGTGCGGAGCCAGTTCCTGCCCGCCGTGACGCCGGCCTATGCGGGGTACGTGGCATGGCGCGCGGTCGTGGATGAGGCGGCCCTCTCCCCCACCACCCGGTCGGCGATCGGCGGCCATTTCGCGTTCTGCCTGCCGCCGGGCGAGCAGATCCTCGGCTATCCGGTCTCAAGCCTCGAGGACGGGGACGCGGCGAGGAGGAGCTTCAACGCGGTCTGGTACAGGCCGACCCAGGAAACGGCGCTCAACGCGCTGCTGACCGATACCGGCGGCATCCGCCATGCCCTGTCCATCCCGCCGAGCCGGATCAAGGCGGAGGTGCTGGCGGCGATGCGCGCGGACGCGGAGCGGGTCCTGGCGCCGCCGTTCACCGAGGTCATGCTGCGTGCCGGCCAGCCGTTCCTGCAGGCGATCCTCGACATCGAGACGCCCACCATGATCCCGGCCCGCGGCGTCGCCCTGATCGGCGATGCCGCGTTCGTGGCCCGCCCCCATGTCGGGATGGGCGTGACCAAGGCCATGGAGGACGCGGCCGCCTTGGCGGAGGCCCTCGACGCGGCCGGCGGCGTCGTGGAGGCCGCCCTCGCCGCCTTCGACGGCCGCCGAAGGGCCTACGGCGCGGCCGTCGTGGCGCGGGGACGGGAACTCGGCGCGTACCTGCAGGCGCAGCAGCACGGCGCGGCCGAGCGGGCAGCCACGGAGCGGTTCCGCAGTCCCGAGGCGGTGATGGCCGGGACGGCGGTCCCGCCGGACGAAATCCTCGTCTAGAGACACGTCCGATCGCGTCGCACACGGCGCGACACGAGAGGCGGCGGGTCGGTATCAGCCCCGTTCCGGTCGCGGCCCCCGAGCGTGCCGCAAGGCGGCCGGTACGGCCCTCAGGCGTGCTTCTCGGGTCGCGCCCAGCCCGGTCTCAGGCCGCGCTGCGCTCGGCCCCGGCACGCATGGCGGCCGGGAGCGCGAGGGGCGGATTCGCGCTCGCCAGGAACTCGACGGTGGTGAAGATCAGCTCCGTGTCGCCGATATTGGCGAGGTCGTGGGTCATCGACTCGCCCGGCCCGAAGGACAGGTGCTGGATGTCGCCCGCGCGGTAATCGACCTCCGCGATCCGTCCGTCGCCGTAGTGCGAGCGGGCGCGCCCCGCGGTCACGGCCGTCCAGAAATAGTCGAGGACGTGCGTGTGGAAGCCGATGCGCGCGCCCGGCGCGAGGACGATGGTCCAGACCCGGCAGCGCGCGTCCTCCGAGAGGAGGCGGGTGCCGACGCAGCCGTTCCCGCGGGCCGCCGCGAATTCGCGGGCCAAGTCCGGCGGCAGCGCCGCCGATGCCGGTTGTGATCCCTGGGTCATGGCGTTCCTCCGGCCTGCGAGGCTAGCGCAGTTTCCGCGGAAGTCATCGTCGAAGCGGCCAGTTCCGCTGCCGCATCGACGCCGCCACCGCGCTTCTCGGAACATTCGGAGCCCGGCGCTACGGCCCGGCGGCCGCAGGCGCCGCCATCACCACCCGGCGGTGGGTCGCGAGCAGGCCCGGCAGGGCCGCGTCCAGCATCGCGGCCCGGACCGCGTCGCGGTCCGCGGTGCCGTCCATGCCGTAGACCCGCGAGCGCAGGCCGACATAGACCAGGGCGCCGTGGATGCCGAACAGGAGCTCGAACTCGTCCGCGGCGAGCGGCTGCGCCTCCGGGTCCGGCAGGTTGGATTCCGCCCGCATCCCGGCGAGCAGCGGCGCAAAGATGCGCGCGCGGACCATGCCGAGGTAGCGGCTGGGGAGATCGAAGCCCTTGAGACCCGCCGAGACGAAGATCCGCAGCCACGCGTAGTCGTCGATCCGGCGCTGGTAGTCGATCTCGAAGCGCCGGAAGCGTTCGAGGCAGGGGAGGGCGGTGTCGCGCACCGTCGCCTCCCAGCCGGGATCCCAGCGCCTGAGGTAGACCTCCTCGTAGATGCGCTCGATCAGCGACGCCTTGGTCGGGAAATAGCGGAACAGGAGCGGCTGCGTGATGCCGAGCCGGCGCGCGAGTTCGCGGGTGTGCCCGTCGAGCCCGACCTCCGCGAAGTAGGCGACCGCCCCCTCGACGATCTGGCGCTCGCGGGCCTCCGGGGTCAGCCGCCGGCCGGTCTGGACGCTGTCTTCCCGGCCCGCCGGCCGCCTTGACGCCATCACGGATTCGCCTTCTATTGAGCGAACGATCAATAAGGGCCTCCAGCCTGTCCCATCGGGGCGGTCATGGGCAAGCCCATCGGGAGGATCAGGGCTTGAAGGCGCCCGACTTCGCCTACGCGCGGCCGGCCTCGCTCGACGCGGCGCTCGCCCTGCTCGCCGAGCACGGGGAGGACGCCGTTCCCCTCGCGGGCGGCCAGAGCCTCGTCACGGCCCTCAACATGCGGCTGTCCGCACCCGGTTTGCTCGTCGACCTCAACGCGATTCCCGAACTCGCCGGCGTCTCGGAGGACGAGGGCGTCGTGCGGATCGGCGCCATGACACGCCACCGCGACGTCGGCACGGCGGCCCTCGTCCGCGAACGCCTGCCGCTGCTCGCCGCCGCGCTGCCGCACATCGCCCATCCGGCGATCCGCAACCGCGGCACGATCGGCGGCTCGGTGGCGCTGGCCGACCCGGCCACCGAATGGCCCGCCTGCTGCCTCGCCGCCGGCGCCACGATCGTGGTGCGCGGCCCCGGGACCGAGCGGCGCATCGCGGCGGACGCCTTCTTCCTCGGCCTCTACACGACGGCGCTGGAGCCCGGCGAGATCGTCACGGCGATCGAATTTCCGGTACCGGGCGACGGCGCGGTCTGGGGCTTCGAGGAATTGTCCCGCCGCCACGGCGACTACGCCCTCGTGGGCCTCGCGGCGACCGGGCGGCGGTCCGCGGTCGGCCTGTCGGACCTGCGCCTCGCCTTCTTCGGGGTGGCCGACCGGCCGGTCCTGGCCCGCGCCGCGGCCGCGGCCATCGAGGCGGGAGACCTCACGGGCGCCCAGGCGGCGCTCGCCGACGAACTCGACCCGCCGGACGATCCGGCCACGCGGGCCGCGACGCGGCTCCACCTCGCCCGCGTCGTCCTCGGCCGCGTGGCCGGACGGATGCGCGACGGCACCGTGAAGGAGGAAACCTCCCATGGCGCCTGAGAGCCCGGACCGCGCGCACGCGGTCGCCTTCACGCTGAACGGCGAGGCCGTGCGGGCGCACGTCCCGGCCCGGATGCATCTTGGCGACCTGCTGCGCGAATCCTTCGGCCTCACGGGCGTGCATCTCGGCTGCGAGCACGGCGTGTGCGGCGCCTGCACGATCCTGGTGGACGGCCGGGCGGTGCGCGCCTGCCTGATGCTCGGCGTGCAGGCCGACGGCGCCACCGTCGAGACCGTGGAGGGCCTGACCGAGAGCGGCCGCATCCGGGATCTGCAGGACGCCTTCCATACGCGCAACGCCCTGCAATGCGGCTACTGTACCCCCGGCATGCTGGTGACGGCCACCGAGCTGCTGAACGACGCGGACGCGGCCACCTCGCGCGAGGAGATCCGCGCGGCGATCGCGGGCAATTACTGCCGCTGCACCGGCTACCACGCCATCGTCGACGCCATCGCGGCGACCGCCGAGGCGCGTCGGGATGGACCGAAGAATTCCCGCCGGGAGGCCGCCGAATGAGCGCGGACCTAAGCGGCCTCACCTTCCTCGACCGGCCGAACAGCTATATCGGCCGCTCGGTCCCGCGGCCGAACGCCCGGCGCCTTCTCGAGGGCCGAGGCGTCTACGTGGACGACGTGGCCGTCGCCCGCCTCGGCCATGTCGCCTTCCTGCGCAGCCCCCACGCCCACGCCCGCATCGTCGCGCTGGACACCGCGGACGCCAAGGCGATGCCCGGCGTGATCGCCGTGGTGACGGGGCCCGAGCTCGCCGCGGTCTGCACGCCCTGGGTCGGCGTGCTCGGCCACTTCAAAGGCCTGCGCTCGGCGCCCCAGCACGCCCTGGCCCTCGACCGGGTGACCTGGGTCGGCGAGCCGTTCTGCGCGGTCGTCGCCCGCAGCCGGGCCGAGGCCGAGGACGCGCTGGCGGCGATCATGGTCGAGTTCGACCCGCTTCCCGCCGTGGTCGACATGGAGACGGCGCTCGAGTCCGCGACGCCGCCGATCCACCCCGAACTGGGCGACAACCTCGCCTTCGAGCGCGTCCTCGACGTCGGCGACGTCGACGCGGCCTTCCGCGACGCGGCCGTGGTGGTCGAGGAGACCTTCCAGTTCGGCCGGCACACGGGCGTATGCCTGGAGCCGCGGGCGATCCTGGCGGACTGGGCGGCGGCGGACGGGATGCTCACCGTCCACCACTCCTTCCAGGCGCCGCACATGATGCAGGACATCCTGTGCAAGCACCTCGCCCTGTCGGAGGGCGCCGTGCGGGTGATCTGCAAGGATGTCGGCGGCTCCTTCGGGATCAAGGTCCACATCTACCCCGACGAGATGGCGACCTGCGCCCTGGCGCTGATGCTGAAGCGCCCGGTCAAGTTCGTCGCCGACCGGCTGGAGAGCTTCCAGAGCGACATCCACGCCCGCGACCACCGGGTCACCGCGCGGATGGCCTTCTCGGCCGAGGGCGACATCCTCGCCCTCGACATGGACGACCTCACGGGCATCGGGCCCTACTCGGTCTACCCGCGCACCAGCGCGGTCGAGGCCAACCAGGTCGTCAACCTGACCGGCGGCCCCTACCGGCATCAGCATTACCGCGCCCGCGCCCGGGTCGTCCTCCAGAACAAGGCGCCGACCTGCCAGTACCGGGCGGTGGGCCACCCGATCGCCACGATGGTCGCCGAGGGGCTCATCGATCTCGGCGCCGCCCGGCTCGGCCTCGACCCCTTCGCGGTGCGCGTGCGCAACGTCATCCCCGACGATGCCTATCCGTGCGCCGGGGTCTCGGGGATCAAGCTGGAGAAGCTGTCCCACCAGGCGGCGCTCGCCAAGCTCAGGGCGATGATGGACTACGACGGCCTGCGGGAAGAGCAGGCGCTCCTGCGCCAGCGGGGAATCCACCGGGGCATCGGGCTCGCGGCCTTCATCGAGATCACCAACCCGTCGGCGGCCTTCTACGGGGTCGGCGGCGCGCGCATCTCCGCCCAGGACGGCTGCACGATCCGGCTCGATCCCCAGGGCGGCGTCGTCGCGGCGGTCAGCGTCACCGAGCAGGGCCAGGGCACCGAGGGCATCATCGCGCAGATCGTGGCCACCGCCACGGGCGTGCCGATGGACCAAGTCCGGGTGATCTCGGGCGACACCCAGACGACCCCCTACGGCGGCGGCACCTGGGCGTCCCGCGGGGCCGGCATCGGCGGCGAGGCGGCGTGGCAGGCCGGCAAGGCCCTGCGCGGCAACGTCCTGGCGGTGGCGGGCGCGATCCTGCAGGCGGATCCCGGCAGCCTCGATATCCGTGACGGCGCCGTGGTGGACGCGGCCACCGGGACGGAGCGCATGCCGCTCTCGGAACTCGGCCGCATCGTCTACTTCCGCCCCGACACGCTGCCGCCGGGGGTGCAGCCGGAATTCGTTGCGACCCGGCACTACGTGCCGAAGGACTACCCCTTCGCGTTCACCAACGGCGTGCAGGCCTCCTACGTCGAGGTCGACACCGAGACGGGTTTCGTGCGGCTGCTCAAGCACTGGTGTGTCGAGGATTGCGGCACCGTCCTCAACCCGCTCCTCGTCGACGAGCAGATCCGCGGCGGCATTGTCCAGGGGATCGGCGGCGCCCTGTTCGAGCACTGCCTCTACGACGCGGAGGGCCAGTTGCTGAACGGGTCGATGGCCGACTACCTCGTGCCGATGGCCGGCGAGATGCCCGACATCGACGTCGCCCACGTGGTCTCGGCCACGGCCTCCTCGGAGATCGGCGCCAAGGGCGCGGGCGAGGCCGGCACGGCCGGCGCGCCGGCGGCGGTCGTCAACGCCATCAACGACGCCCTCGCGCCCCTCGGCGCGCGGGTCTCGCGCCAGCCGGTGACGCCGGACGTGGTGCTGGAGGCGCTGGGACTGATCTGAACTCGAGCACGGGCGTCTCCCCGGTCCCACCCTCGACCTCATCCTGAGGTGCGGCGGAGCCGCCTCGAAGGAGCCCTCCAGGGATCGCGCGGCCGGCTGGAAACCTCCTTCGAGGGCTCCCCGGCGCTCCGGCACCTCAGGATGCGGTTGAGGGTGGGATGGGGCGAGCACAGGTATCGACGAGAGACGGGGCACGGTCCGCTGAAGAGACCGGTCCCGACGAGGAAACGCCAACGGAGGGACGGGAATGGGAACGGTCTTCGACAGGCGCCGGCTGCTCCAGGGCAGCGCCGCCGCATCCGCGCTGGCGCTCGCCGCCCCGGCTCTCCTGCGCTCCGCCGCCGCGCAGGCCGGCCCGATCCGGATCGGCTTCCCGGTGCCGCTCACCGGCGCCTTCGGGGCCGAGGCGAACGACCAGGTGCGCGCCGCCCAGCTCGCCATCAAGGAGTTCAACGAGGCCGGCGGCTTCCAGGGCCGCAATGCCGAGCTCCTCGTGCGCGACGACAAGCTCAACCCCGGCGAGGCCGCGACCCGGACCCTCGAGCTGATCGAGAAGGACAAGGTCAACTTCCTGGTCGGCGGCCTCTCGGCGGCCGTGACCCTGTCGACCAACAACGTCGCCCGCGAGCGCGGCGTCATCTACAACTCGATCAGCCAGTCCGACGCGATCAACGAGGCCAAGGATTTCGGCCGCACCACCTTCCACGAGGCCCTGAACCCGCACATGACCGCGGGGGCGGTCGGCCGCTACGTCTTCCCGAAATCCGGCAAGCGGGTCGCCTTCCTCAGCGCCGACTACGCCTACGGCCACGAGATGATGCGTGGCTTCAGGCGCGCCGGCGAGGCCTCGGGCATCGAGGTCGTGGCCGATATCCGCCACCCGATCGGCGCCTCCGACTACTCGGCCTTCCTGCCCCGGATCGCCGCGCTCAAGCCCGACGTGCTCTGCCTGTGCAATTTCGGCCGCGACCAGGTCGTGTCGATCCAGCAGGCCACCGAATTCGGCCTGAAGCGCAACACCAAGCTGGTGGCGCCGGTCCTCCTGTTCACCGCCCGCAAGGCCGGCGGCGACGCCTTCGACGGCGTGATCGGCGGCACCTCCTATTACTGGCGCCTGGAGGACAGCGTGCCCTCCGCCAAGGCGTTCAACGACCGGTTCCGCGCCGCCTACAACGGCGCCGTGCCGTCCGATTACGGGGCGCTGGGCTATGCCGGCGTCCGCTCGGTGCTGGAGGGGGTGAAGGCCGCCGGGTCGGTCGAGACCGACAAGGTCGTGGCCGCGATGGAGAACCTGAAGGCCGATTTCTACAAGGGGCCGCAGAGCTTCCGGAAATGCGACCACCAGTCGGTCCAGTCGGTCCTGATCGTCGAGGCGAAGTCGAAGGACCTGAAGACGCCGGACGACGTGTTCACGATCCTCGGCACCGAGGGGCCCGACGAGCGCTTCCTGCGCGGCTGCGACGAACTCGGCCACAAGGCGTGAGGCGCGACCCCATGCGAGCCGGCGGGAGGGCGCGGCCTTGAGCGACATCACGATCGGCGGCTTCCCCCTCGATCTCCTCGCCCTTCAGCTCGTGACCGGCATCGCGCTGGGGGCGATCTACGTGCTCGTCGGCATCGGCCTGTCCCTGATCTTCGGGCTTATGAACGTGGTCAACTTCGCCCACGGCGCCTTCTTCATGGCCGGCGCCTATGTCGGGGTCTTCCTCTACGGCTTCACCGGCAGCTTCTGGTTGAGCCTCGTCGCGGCGCCGCTGGCGATGGGGCTGCTCGGGCTCGTCGTGGAGCGGGTGCTGGTCCGCCCGCTCTACGGGCGGGGCATCGACGATCCGCTGCTCCTCACCTTCGGCCTGTCCTACGTGATGATCGAGAGCGTGCGGATCGCCTTCGGGCTCACCGGGCTGCCCTTCGGGGCGCCGCCCGAGCTGCGGGGCGCCGTCGATATCGGCATCGGCTACTTCCCGCTCTACCGCCTGTTCCTGATCGGTTTCGCGCTGGTGGTGGTGGGCGCGCTCTGGCTGTTCATCGAGCGCACGCCCTTCGGCCTCGTGATCCGGGCCGGCGCCCGCGACCCGCAGATCGTGCAGGTGCTCGGCATCGAGATCGCGAAGGTCTGGCTCGCGGTCTTCGCCCTCGGCTGCGCGCTCGCGGGGCTCGCAGGCATCCTGGCCGCGCCCCTCCAGGGCGTCACGCCCGAGATGGGGATCCCGGTGCTGGCCGAGGCCTTCGTGGTCACGGTAGTCGGCGGGATGGGCTCGCTCGGCGGCGCCGTGCTCGCCGGGCTGCTCGTCGGCATCGTCGTGGCGATGACCTCCCTGGTGGCCCCCGACATGACCAAGATGGCGATCTTCGCCCTCATGGCCCTGGTGCTGCTGGTGCGCCCCCGCGGCCTTCTCGGACGGGCCGGAGCCCTCGGATGAGCGCCCGCGCCCAAGTCCCCGCCGTCGCGGAGGAAAGCGGCTTGCCGGCGACCTTGCCGGCGGCCCGGCCAGGTTCCGGCCGGACCGGACGCGGGCTGGCATGGTGCGGCCGGCACCGCGTCGCGCTGACGCTCGCCTTCCTCCTCGTGTTCCCCTGGATCACGCCCTACCAGGCGCTGGCCGTGAACATCCTGGTGCTCGGCCTCTACGCCCTCGGGTTCAACCTGCTGTTCGGCTATACCGGGCTCCTGTCCTTCGGCCACGCCGCCTTCCTGGGCGGTGGCGCCTACGGCTGCGGCATCGCCATCGTCCAATTCGGGCTGCACCCGGCCCTGGCGCTCGTCGCCGGCACGCTGCTCGCCACCGGGATCGCCGCCGTCATGGGCGTGCTCGCGATCCGCACCCGCGGCATCTACTTCGCGATGACGACCCTGGCGCTCTCGATGTGCGTCTACTACGCCTTCTACCGCGCGGAGGCATTCACCGGCGGCGAGAACGGCCTGCGCGGCATCAACGTGCCGTCCCTGGCCCTGCCGGGCCTTCGCCTCGACCTCCTCGACCCGACGGTGAAGTACTACGCCGTGCTGGCGGTGGTCGGGATCGCGGTCTGGCTGTTCTCGCGCCTCCTGTCCTCGCCCTTCGGGGCCGCCCTGGAGGCGATCCGCGAGAACGAGGGCCGGGCGCAGGCCTGCGGCTTCGACGTCCGCCGCATGAAGCTCGTGGCTTTCGTGATCTCCGGGGCCCTGTGCGGGCTCGCGGGGGCGCTCCAGGCCATCCACCTCTCGATCGTGCCGATCGAGACGATGCATTACGCGACCTCCGGTCAGGCCGTGATGATGGCGCTGCTCGGCGGCATGGGGACCTTCTTCGGACCCTTCGTGGGCGCCGCCACCTTCGCGCTGCTTCAGGACGGGCTCGCCACCCTGACGACCCACTGGCAGCTCTTCGTCGGCGCCATCTTCATCGCCTTCGTGCTGTTCCTGCCGCTGGGCATCTGGGGCGAGGTGCTGGCGCGCCTCCGGAGGGCCGGATGGTGAGCGCCGCCCCGGTCGCCGCCGCGCCCGCCACGGCGCCCGTCGCGACTTCGGTCGGGGGCGCGCCGATCCTCGCCACGGAGGGGCTCGGCAAGCGGTTCGGGCATTTCCGCGCCCTGTCGGACGTGACGGTCGCGTTCCCGGAAGGGGGCATCACAGCGATCATCGGGCCGAACGGGGCCGGCAAGTCGACCTTCTTCAACCTGATCTCGGGCGCCTTCCCGCCCAGCGAGGGCCGGGTGCTGTTCCGGGGGCGCGACATCACCGGATCGCCCCCGCACCACTTCGCCCGGATGGGCATCGCCAAGTCGTTCCAGATCACCAACGTCTTCCCGCACCTCACCGTGCGCGAGAACGTGCGCGTGGCCGCCCAGGCGCGGCGGGTCCGCTTCGCGGTCTTCCGGAACCGCTCCGCCTATCCCGAGCTGACCGAGCGGGCCGAGGCGCTGCTCGGCGAGGTCGGGCTCGGCGCCCGGATGGACCGCCTCGCCCGGGAACTCGCCCACGGCGAGCAGCGGGCCCTGGAGATCGCGGTGGCGCTCGCCGCCGAGCCGAGCCTCCTCCTCCTCGACGAGCCGACCGCCGGGATGAGCCCCGAGGAGACGCGCGAGATGATGGACCTCGTGCAGCGGCTCGCCGAGACGCGGACGCTGATCCTCGTCGAGCACAAGATGAAGCTCGTGATGGGATTGTGCCGCCGCCTCGTCGTCCTGCACCAGGGCCAGCTCCTCGCGGAGGGCAGCCCCGACGACATCCGCGCGCATCCCGAGGTGCGCCGCGTCTACCTGGGCAAGACCGCATGAGCGCCGCCGCCCAGCCGCTCCTGGCGGTCGAGAACCTGCGGGCGTGGTACGGCCACTCCCACATCCTGCAGGGCCTGTCGCTCGACGTCCGCCCCGGCGAGATCGTGACGCTGATCGGCCGAAACGGCGCCGGCAAGACCACGACGCTGAAGGCCATCATGGGCCTCGTGGCGAAGCGCACGGGCCGCGTGACCTTCGCGGGCGCCGACATCCTCGACCGACCGCCCCACGAGCGCTTCCACCGGGGCCTCGCCTACGTTCCGGAGGAGCGGCGCATCGTACCGGGGCTGACCGTGGAGGAGAACCTGCGCCTCGGCATCCTGGCGGCCCGCGGGGCGCGGGCGACGCGCCGCGACGAGGCGCGGCGGATCGAGGTCATCGCCGAGACCTTCCCGCGGCTGAAGCAGCGGCTGAAGCAGGAGGCGATCACCATGTCGGGCGGCGAGCAGCAGATGCTCGCCATCGCCCGCGCGCTCATGGCCGAGCCCGTGATGGTGCTGCTGGACGAGCCCTCCGAGGGGATCATGCCGATCCTCGTCGAGGAGATGTTCGAGCAGTTCGTCGCGATGAAGCGGGCGGGCACCACCATCCTGCTGGTCGAGCAGAACGTCGAGCTCGCCCTCGCGGTGTCCGACCGCGTCTACATCGTCGACGGCGGTGCTGTCGTCTACCACGCCCCCGCGGCCGCGCTGCGGGACGATCCGGAAATCCAGGCGCGCTACTGCGCGGTCTGAGCGCCCGCCCCGGCCGTCCGGCGGCGCGGCTTCGCGAGAGGAGACGAGCATGGACATCGCCGGCGAGTACCGGATCCCCGCCGCGCGGGAGGCCGTCTGGGCGGCGCTGAACGATCCGGACGTGCTGGCCCGCTGCATCCCCGGATGCAAGGAGCTGGCGCAGGTCTCCCCGGAGGAGATGAAGGCCAAGGTCGCCCTGAAGATCGGACCGGTCTCTGCGGCCTTCATGGGGACGGTTCGCCTGGAGGACGTGCGCCCCCCGGAGGGCTACAGCCTCGTCGGGCAGGGCAACGGCGGCATGGCCGGCTTCGCCAAGGGTCGCGCCGCCGTCACGCTCGCGTCCGAGGGGGATGAGACGGTCCTGGCCTACACCGCCAAGGCCGAGGTCGGCGGCAAGATCGCGACCCTCGGCGGACGGCTCATGCAGGCAACCTCGCGCAAGCTCGCCGACGAGTTCTTCGGCAAATTCGCCGCCGAGTTCGGCGTGACCCGCGATCCGGCCGCCCCGGCACCGGCCGAAGCCTAGACCCGCACCCTCGAGCCGTCGCCTGGACGGGGCCGGGACAAGGCCGGCACAAGGCCGGAAGCGGAGGCACGGTTCGCCGGGCGGGCGGATGATGGAGCTCGTGGGCCGTGCGCCCACGGATCGCGAAGGTCGGGACGGCATCGGGTACGGCATGCCCGCCACGTCCAGGTGCATGAAGGCGGGTGGCCCTGAGCCCCCTCCGGCTCGGCCGGCACGATCATCGGCGAACAGGGCATGCGGAACGATCGCCCGCCCAAACAGATGCCCCAATGCGCACCCCGCGCAAACGGAGCTGCCCCGCATGTTCATGAAGCTCGATCGCCTTCAGGCCGAACTGCCACAGCCGAAGAAGCCAGACCCGAACGCGGCGGCCGCTCTGCAGGAGCTCCTCGGCGGCAAGTACGGCGAAATGTCCACGCTCGGGAACTACATGTTCCAGAGCTTCAACTTCCGAAACAAGACGAAGCTGCGGCCGTTCTACAGCCTCGTGTCGAGCATCTTCGCGGAGGAACTCGGTCACGTCGAGCTGGTCTCGACGGGCATCGCCATGCTCAACAACGGACCCGGCGACGACACCGAGGAGGTCGATGTCTCGAAGGCGCCGTTCCACGATATGCAGGACATCCGGCTGGCCGGCAGCTTCCTGAGCAACGGCGGCGGCGCGACACCGATCAACTCGAACGCCCAGTCGTGGAACGTCGACATGGTCACAACGACGGGCAACATCATCATCGACTTGCTGCACAACTTCCACCTGGAATGCGGCGCCCGCCTGCACAAGCTGCGCGTCTACGAGACCCTGAAGGATCCCACCGGCCGCGAGGTCTGCGGCTACCTCCTGGTACGCGGCTCGGTCCACGCGCACGCCTACGCGCTGGCGCTCAAGAAGCTCACCGGCGTCGAGATCGAGAAGATGTTGCCCACCCCGAACATCGTCCTCGACAAGCTCCCGGAGTGCCAGAAGTACCTGCAGGAGGGCTCGCACCGGCGCCTCTACCGCTTCAGCCCTGACGATTACCGGGAGGCGGCAGGCGTCTGGTCGAACGATGAGGTGGCGCTGCCAGGCGATCCCCCGGGCAATCTCGAGGTGGTCGACGGGCTACCCGAGGGCGGCAAGATCCCGGAACTCGACGGCAATTACGGGGCCTTCGCGCCGAACTACGCGCCGGAGGAGATCTTCGAGATCGCCAGCAAACTCTACAAGAAGAGCCGCTGAGCCCTCGGGATTCCGGGTCGCGGCCGATGCGTCGGGATCCGGTTTCGCCTTTGCCTTCTCATCGCACCCGCTGCGTGATCCCGGGCTGCGCTCCCCGGGATGACGGCGTGGGTCACGCCCCCAGACCGCGCCGCCCCATCCGCCTCGGTTCCCCACCGATCTCCGGTGGCCTCAGACGACCTGCGGCCGCAGGATCATGAACTGCGCGTCCACGATCTGGCTGGGCGCGATGGCAGCCGTCACAGCGGGATCGACGAGGCGGCTGCCCGCGGTGGCTGGCTTGATCATCGAAGGCACCCGCGCTTCGGCCGCCCAGGAATGGCTGCCCCGTGAGGGCGTCTCGGCCAAGCGCGATGCCCGCACGATGGCGTCGATCGTTGCATGGGTTTCGAGGCTCCTGTCGAGGGGCCTCGTCCCGCACCGGGCCGCCGGGCCCGGCAATTCGCCCGTTCCGCCGGCGCATGACCGGCTCGGCGCCGCCGGCCAAGGGGAGGGCGTCTTCGGCTTCCGAGTGGGCGCGCCGGTCGAGCAGCTGAGTCGATCTCGATCTTGGCGGCGACGGATACCCGCCGCTCCCAGCGGGGGCGGGGATCTCCCTGGCACCCGCCCATCGGTGCGGTTGCGCGCCTACATGCCCCGCATCGAGCCGATGAGACCGGGCTCCTCGGCTTCGGGAACGCCGGGGTTCCCATCCGCGGCCGGGTCATCCGAAGGCTGAGCCGGTGGATCGTCAGCCTCGCGCCGCCGCTCGCTGCCGGCGTCCTCGCGCCCGGCGGCGTCCGAAAGGCTCCGATCGACACCGTGATTCCCGCCGGTCATCGCGTACTCCCGTGATGTAGCGGCTGGCGTCGGCGCCGCTGCGCCCGTCCGGACCGAAGCGTCCGGCAGCGTGGGACGTTCCCGGAGACAGCGGCCCCGTGCGACGACGGACCGATCTGCGTCGCGAATCCGCCTCAGGCGCGGATGAACTCCACCCGGACGCCATCGGCCCCCCGCTCGACGACCCGGCAGGGCCGCCTGATCTGAATGGACGTTGCGATCAGCAGGAACTCGTCCGGAAGGCGTTCCGGGTTGGACAGCTCGATCACGGCGCCGCGCCGGCCTTCGACCAGGACGACGCAATCGATCGTTCGGAGGGGCTCCCCGAAAGCCGCGGTGGCGATCGAGAAGCCAGCGCGCGGCTTGAGCGGATTGGCAGGCATCCATCACCGGCGCAGGACCTTCTGCCGAGACGTATCATGTCCAAGAGGGGCTGAGCCAGCACCGATTATTGCCAGTTTAGCCCGGCTCGGAATTGGAAATCGCGCAAGTCGCGGGACAGACCAGTCGAAGCGGGCGGCGTCGACATCCTCGAGTCGCGCTATGCCGGAGAGAGACGTGGATCTGCGGGGACGAATCTCAGTCCGCGCTCCCGGCCCCCGAGCCGGACGACCTCCTACCGCCGGTTGAACGACAGACCGCCGGATATCAGACGGAACGCATCCGGACGCGTTACGCCCGCCTCGACCATCTCGCCGGATCCGGCGGCCGCCCGTACGGAAACGTCCTGCTCGAGCCACCGCGCGACGCCCGCGTTCCGAGGGGACGGGGCGCAGGACCGGCCCCGGGAGGCGACCGCGCTGCACGGAGCGGACGGCATCGAGGGGACGCGTCCCGCCTCGGGATGTGCGGCCGCGCCGGGGCGCTGCAGGACCGCGCCGGCGGCATCTTCGACCGTGTCACCATCGGGCCAGAACCCGTTGCGCCGGTCTCGCGCCGACACGAGCGGCCTACAACTCCGCGGGCTCGGGCTGCTCGGTGAAGGTGAACATCACGTCCCCGGTCCGCTCGCACGAGACGCTCACCGACGTCGCGCCGGTCTGCTCGCGCTGGATCGGGAGCTGCGCCTTGGCGTGCGCGACAGCGGCTTCGAGGTCGCACGGCCAGAGCTTGGAAGAGCTGATCCGTTTGCCTCGGCGGAATGTGATCTTGTAGGCCATCGTTTCCTCCGTTTTCGCGAAGGATACACGTTTTGTTTAGGCCGACATGCTCGTGCAGGGCATAGCAACGATGCGTATTGGGCGACCGACATCCGCTTCCCTGAGGCGGGCGCACGCCGCGGATCTGTGATCGCGCCTGGGAATGCTGGCCCACCCGCGCTCCGGTCCGCATGAGGGGGCGGCTATCGACCCGCCTCCGCGTCCGGCGCCACCGGATGCCCCGACGGCGCCGGTCCGGCGCGTCCCATCACTCGGCCGACACGGCGGTGGCGACCACGCGCCGGGATTCGGCCGCGGTCGGCACGAGGCGCGGCGTCGTGACCAATTCAGAAGCCGGCCGGACGGAGGCCGTGGGGCGCGCCTGCTCGCGATAGAGCGGGGGGGTCAGGTGAACGGCCTCATCGGCCAGCGCGGGGCCGATCATGGAGCCGGCAGCGATGACGAGGAGGGCGATTGTACGAACGGTCATGATCCTCATTCCTCTCGGTCTTCCGAGCCTGTGCCCGGGGTCGAGAGATATCTACGCTGCACAGCAACATGATCCAAACAGATTGGATCGATAGCGCAAATTGATGAAATCAATTCCCCGGCTGCCCGACGCCGCGGGCGGTGAAGGATGCGCTCGAGCAGGCGTGTAGCCGTGGCGCGTTCACGATAGGCCGGCCATCCTGGGCCTAACGGTCGAGACCAGGCCGCCGACCGGCATCAAGGCCCGATCGGCGGGGCGTCCGCGACGCACGCGAGCGCCTGATCGGTCGGGCCGGCGCATCTGCGGCCCGGGCAGGCCGTGCACGAAGGTCCCGGCCGGGGCGAGGTCGGGATGGGCCGCGCGATTGGAGGCTCAGCGGCCGAGTTCCACCGGAATGCTGAGATCGGCCACCCCCGACAGGCCTAGCAGGGCGGAGGGCGGCGCGGGGAGGCGGCCAACCCCCTGGACGGCGCGGAGCGCCCGACGGTCGAGGTCCGGACTGCCCGAACTGCGCTCGACCTCAACCTGCTGCACGGCGCCGTCCGGGGTGATCCTCACGTGGACCACCACCGTACCGGTCGGCCGCGCGGAGCCTGACGGCCGTGCGGCCCGGTCCCCCGCGTCGATCCGTGTCACGAGATCCGAGAGCCACCGGCGCATCGCGCGTTCGGATCCGGCCTGCGCCGGGGCGTTCCAGGTGCCCAGGAGCAGGGCGAGCACGACGGATCCGTGGATGAGCGCTCGCGGCATGCGGGACAGGCGGATCCGTGAGCGTTGCGAGAACGACGCGGCGCCGACCGACCCGCGATCACGAGACGGACGCGGATCTCCGGGCTTTCGGACCCGCAGCGGCCAGCATGACGTCGTCGCTGCCGACTTCGAGCCCATCGTAGCCCAGCATCTCCGCGAGTTGCGTCCGGGCACGCCAGACGCGGCTCTTCACGGTGCCGATGCGGCAGTTCATGACCGCTGCGGTCTCTTCGTAGGTGAGGTTCTCGATCGCCACAAGGACCAGCGCCTGCCGCATCGACGGCGCGAGACGATCGAGGGCGGAGCGCACGTCGCTCAGGTCGAGATGTCCGCCCTGCTCGGGCAGCGAGACCATCCGCTCCGCCTGGGCGCCGTCCTCGTCCTGCACCTCGCGACCGCGCTTGCGGTGCTCGTTGTAGAACTGGTTGCGCATGATGGTGAACAGCCACGCCTCCAGGTTGGTCCCCGGCGCGAAGCTCGCGCGCGAGCGCCACGCCCGCAGGAGCGTGTTCTGCAGGAGATCGTCGGCGCCGACATGGTTGCGCAGCAGTGAGCGCGCGAAGCGCTGGAGGTTCGGCACCATCCCCAGGAGGGCCGCCTGGAACGACTTCTCGTGGCCGTCCCGCGCCCGGCCGAAGGCGGCATCCAGCAGAGCCAGGAGTTCGGCGAAGCGGTCCGCGACCGGTGGTTCGTCCAGGTCCTGGGCGTAGCTCGCCGCGAGCAGATGGCCGAGATGATACTGGACGCTGTCGGGAAGCCTGGGCGCCTGCGTGTCGATTGTACTATCGTCGAGCGAGGGTGCGAGCATGACAGCCGATCACCTGAGTGGGATGAGAGCATGGGCTCAGCTATAAGCCCCCGAATACGGAAACCTTGCCGCAACATAGATCAGCCGAAACAGCGAAGTTAAGATTGATCCATGATGCTATGCTTGGCAGTCACGAAAGATCTGCGGGCCGCGGAAATGCGCTCAACTCGCATTTCCCGATCGAATATCTGTCCACCGGCGCGCCGAAGCTGCGGCGCCCGACGCCAGACCGTCGCGCCGATGCGAGCGAGACGGCGGCGACGACACCGGAACACCCCATGGAGCACGGGACCACACGCATGAACCGACTGACGGAACTCGAAGACGACCCCGCCTTCCGGGAAGCGGTCCTCGCGGTGCGCGGCGCGGCCAGCACGCTGAGCGGGCGGGCCGTCACCGTGGAGGAGGCCCGCTTCCTGGTGGGCATCGCCCTGACGACCTTCGCGCATGCCGGCGGTCTGAACGAGCCCAGCCGCAGCCGGCTGGCCCGCTTCTCGGAGACCTTGGAGCAGGGCACCGTCGTGGCGACGCTGACGAAGCATTGAGCCCCGGAGCGCCCGGCCGTCCGGGGTACGGCCGACACTACCCGGTCTCCGCCATGGCGGCGCGCAGCACGCGCAAGAGATCCTCCATCACCGCCGCGCGATCTGCTTCGTGGCGCGCGAGGTTCAGGCCCTCGGCGACGTGCTGACCGATGATGAGGAGGCCGACCTCCCGCAGCGCGGCGGTCGCTGCCCGGATCTGCTGGATCTCGTCGAGACAATGCCGATCCGCCTCGATCATCGCGCGGAGGCCGCGGACCTGGCCCTCGATCCGCCCGAGGCGCCGGACCAGCGGTGCGCGATCCTCATCGCTTCGGATGAGGCAGACGCGGCCGTCCACGAATGTGCCCCTTGTCACCGCTCTGCGCCCCGACTGTTCGGCTCCGGCCGCCGATGACCCGGGTCGTCGGCGGCTCTGGCGAGGATCATAGGAGGCGGTACCCCGGCGTCCGACCGTGACGGCGGCGCCGGAGCACCGTCGCGTCAGCCGATCTGCTGGGACTGCGCGCCGCTGTCGGGCCGGGCCGGGCCGAGCACCGGCTCCTCACCCATCGGCTGGTTCTGCACCACGCTGAACTCGCCCTTGCCGTCGAGGGAGGGGCCCTGCGTCCAGCGGCCGGCCGGGGGCGGCGAACCGTCGGCCGACGTGGAGAAGAAGTTGTAGTTGAACTTCTGGTTCTCCTCGCTCTGCGGGAACGAGTTCGGGATCGGCAGCGTGCCCGCGGCCCCGCCGAGTTCCTCGATCACCGCCAGCCATTGCTGCTGGTGCATCGTGTCACGGGCGATGAGGAAGCTCCACATGTCGCGCATGCCGGCGTCGTTGGTGGCGTTGTAGAGGCGCACCGCCAGGGTCCGGCCGGTCGCCTCGGCGGCGACGTTGCAGTACATGTCGGCCGCGATGTTGCCGCTGGCGTAGATGTGGCTCATGTCAAAAGGCAGTCCGTCCGAATTGCCCGGGAAGGCCGCCATACCGGCGGAGAGCAGCGTCTTGTGCAGCATGCCCTCGGCGATGTGGCGCGGGTTCTCGCCGCCCATCACGGCGCCCACGATGGCATCGGCGGCGCCGGCCTCCTGCACCTTGGTCGGCGCGGTCTCGAGGTTCATCGCCACGGCGGTCGCCAACATCTCGATATGGCCGATCTCCTCGGTGGCCGTATGGAGCAGCATGTCGCGGTACTTGGTCGTCGGCGCGCGATTACCCCACGCCTGGAAGAAATACTGGAAACAAACCCGGATCTCTCCCTCGATACCGCCGATCGCCTGCTGCAGCATGCGGGCGTAGATCGGATCGGGGCTGTCGACCCGGACCGGGTACTGAAGTCGCTTGTCGTGATAGTACATGATGTCGGTTCCTCGTGAGAGGCGCGGTGCCCAGGGCTCCCGCACGATCGGCCGCCGGCTCCGTACTCCATGGGAGCATCGTGCCGCGTCTCCTGTCCAACCCGGCCTCCGGTCGGCGGTTCGGTCTCTCGACGCATTCAGGACGATCAAGACTCGCCAAACCCGAATTTTACCTGTTCATTCAATGTATAAGCGCGGGAAAAATTTTCACCTCTGCGGCCTGTAGGCACGAACGACGACGACAACACAGATCAAGACACAGCGATCTATGTTAGTCTGCCGCGCCACGGCGACCCAAGGCCGGCCCTGATCTTGGCATGCACCGTTCCGGCTCCCGCCCCGACAGGTTTGTGCGGCCAGGGCGGTGTGGGAAGCGCAGCGAGCGGACCCCGCGACGGCACGGCTGACGGACCAGGCTTTGCTGATCGTCGTCGAACCCTGACGCGGAACGAGCCCACCGCCGCGCTGGGCCCGACCTCCGTGCGCGTCAATCGGGTCCCGAAAGGCCGGTGCGACGGCCGGCTCATCCCTCTCCGGTCAGCGACGTGCGGCCCACGAGTCCCCATCGCGGAGGGCGGGGCCGAAGCCGGGTCTCGGGCAGGGCTCGGACGGGCCGTCGGGTCGGCTGCGATCCACCGCATTGCGCACCCCCGCGGGACCGCGCGCTCACAGAAGCCGGAAGTCCCGATCCGGCAGCGTTCACAGGTACCCGAGCCGCCGGGCCAGCATGATCGCGAAGGCGAGGCAGGCGGCGAGGCTGACAGCCAGCATGGCGGCATTCGTCCAGAACCGGACCGGCCGGCTGGACCCTTCGATCCCGCTGGCGCGCAGCCGCGCCCAGGGCACGTAGAGGTAGAGGCCGATCACGGTCAGGATCAGGAACGCGAAGGTGGCGTAGCGGCCGGTGGCGAGGGCGGCGACGGCCAGCACGGCCCAGCCGAGGACGAGGCCCAGCATCGTGAACAGGGCTGTGGAATTCACGTCCGCGCGTCCCCTTCAGCGGCAGCTCAGCCCGCGACAGGTTTCGTCACGAAACAGGTGGCATCGCCGGATCGCCTGTCCAATCGGAGAGATGGCTGGTGCTGCGCGAGAGGATTGAACTCGAAAGTTATCGAAGCCAACCATCAATCGCCCGTCGCGCCAAGCAAGCTCAACCATCCCTCAGGCAACCCCGCACCCGTACTGTGGGAGAGCTTTGCGCGACCGTCAATGGGAGCCTCGGAGGACAGGCCGAGCGACTGGCGGGGTGTCAGAGATGTGACGGACCTGTTGGCGCACCAAGTTCGCGGCGATGCAGTCCCGCCGCGCCACCCGTGCGATGTCAGCGATGACGAAGGGCCGCTGATCGTTCCCGAACCTGACGCTGCTGCCCGAGGAGGCCGGGCGGCGCGCGGCGGCCGCACCCGGCGTTCGAGACCCGAGAACGACGCTCGCGTCGCCCCGGGGGGACACGGGCGCAGCCGCGGCTCGAAGCTGCACGCGGCCCAGCGCCGGCCCGGCACGTCACGCCCACCTAGGCCGATGGCCGTGACCGCGCCGACAGACGCCGTGCAGGCGGCGGCCGGGGACGGCGTGGATCCCGCCGGTGTCGATCAGGGCGGCCCGGGCGAGTGGAGAGGGGTCCATCGTTGAAGGTCGCACAGGGTTCCCAAAGGCATCAGGATGGACCCGCGCTCCCCGATACCGCCCGTGACGACGTGGCGGTCGATAGCCGTTGCCAAGTATATGCGCGGCGCGTGCGGCGTATGCCGCCAGGATATTGCATCGCCTTGCCGACCTGATGTATGAATAGTCGTATTCGTCAGGACCCGGTGAAAACCCGGGTGGCTCTTCCGGCCGCCGATCCGCCGGACCACGCAATCATCGGCGACTGTGTCACGGACCTCCGCGGAGGCCGACCCGCCGTGTTGCGCCTCCCGCATGAGTTCGCGGACGTCCTTCGTGCGGGACGACGAAAGCCCCCGATCCGTCATGAACCTCGCATCGCAGCGTGGCGACAACGCCACCCATCGCCGAAGCCGTCAGAACAATTTCGATATATTGAGATTCTTGGCGGCGTTGGCCGTGATCGTCTCGCACGCCTTCCCGATCGCCTACGGGTCCACCGTCAAGCAACCCCTCGAGGAATTCAGCAACGACCAGACCGAGCTTGGCTCTATCGCCGTGTTGGTCTTCTTCGCAATCAGCGGCTACCTGATCACACAAAGCTACGTTCGAAATCCGGATCCGATACGCTATCTTAAAGCGAGAATTTTTCGCATTATACCTGGTCTGATTGTAGTTATTGTATCGTCGGTTCTTGTCGGTTCATTGATAACAACATTTTCGCCGGCCGACTATTTTTTCCATCGCGAAACTGTTCTGTATACGATTATCAATTTATCACTGACAGGGACCCGCTTCGAGTTGCCGGGAGTCTTTACGAACAATCCAATCGGCCCAATCTTCAATGGGTCGTTGTGGAGCTTAAGTCCCGAATTCAAGCTCTATATCTGTGTCCTTTTCCTCGGTATCATTGGGTATTTGAATAGGTTCACAGTCATCGCAGTTTGGGCAGCGGCGGTACTCTTTTATTTGTTCATACAGGAGAGCAGGCAGGCGCTGCTGTTGGCCACCTTCATGGGCGGCGCCATAATCTATCTGTGGCACGATAGGATTGCCTGGAAGCAATCATACGCCATGATCAGCTTGTTGGTCTTGCTTATCTCGCTTTCGACATCGTTATTTAATGTGCTCTTCACGATCATTGGATCGTACGCGACGATATATCTGGCGATTTCTACCCGAACTTGCTTTTCGTGGGTAACCGCGAGGGGCGACTTATCGTATGGCATGTACATATATGCGTGGCCCGTTCAACAAATGGTCGTTTTATATCTCGGTGACGCGGCGACGTGGTACTCCGTCCTGCTGACGTCGCTGCCCGTGATTCTCGTTCTAGCGTGGTTTTCCTGGAACTATGTTGAGCTGACAGCCATCAGATTCAGCCAGCGCCAAATTTCCGATCCCTTAGAACGCAGTTCCACTCGGTCGAGGTAATGTTATACGCCACAGTGATTTCGATGTCCTGCTGGTGACGAGTCCGATGCGGCACCATCGTGCCTCGCTCATTCCAGCCTCTCCGAGGCGGCACCCTGATTTCTGACGCGATCCTTCGGACACTTCTTTCCCGTCCAGCGGACGCGGGCGCGTATCGAGCGTCGAATTTGGTCAGATCGCGGCCTTACACTGTGAGTGCCTGACCGTGACGCCCTTATGACCTGGGACGGTTCATGAAGGTCTTCCGTAGCTCCTGCAGATCACCCCGCCGGTCGGGACCGTGACCGACCCTTGGGGTTCCTGCTGGCCGTCCTCGCGAGAACCCGAAGGCCTCCCGTGATCGGTCTCGCCCAAGCGATTGGCGCGCTTCGGCTTCGATTGCCCTGAAGGTGCCATAGCCGCGCGGCATTCTCCGGGTCAGTCGAACACGGGGTGGCAATGTTCCGAACTACGCTGTCCATCAGTGCGGGTCTGGCAGTGCTTGCCGTCGTTCTGGCGTCACTGTGGATCGGATTCGGGCCGCGCCCGCAGGGTGGCCAGGACAAGAGGGCATCGGCCACGATGCCCATGCCCCAGGGGCAACGATCCCCTGTGGACGCGAAAGGCCAGACGATCCGCGCCATCGCGCCAGGAGCGCCATCCGGACCGGGAATGGCATCGGTTCCACCGAGCGCAGCGTCGTCCGCCGCCGGTCCGTCGGGTCAAAAGATGAACCCCGATGCATCCGCAGATCCGGGCGCTCCCGGAAGGCAGAGCGACAATCCGTCCCTCGCAGGGTTGAGAACGCAGACGGCCCCCGACGCACAATCCGCAACGCCCGGGGGCGGCGTCGACCTCAACACCGCGACGGTCGACCAGTTGAATGCGCTTGGTGCCGGAATGATAGGCAAGCGGATCATGGAGTTCCGCCCCTATTCCGCGACCGATGACCTTCTTACGCGCCGGGTCTTGAAACGAGCCGATTACGAGATCATCAGGCCTGCAATCACTGTTCGATAGTTATATGGAACAGAGCGGCTCCATGATACAATGTTCGAATGCACGCTAACACCGTCTTCGCTTCGCTGAAGAATGGTTCTCCGGATCTCTCGGAGGATCCCACGGCCTTCCTTTCACCAGCCCTCATCCAGTGCGAACGATTATGGAAGGATCGGGGTAGGCGGACGTCGTGGCCGAAAGATCAGTGGGCCTTCGTCAGGCGCACCATCGAACCTCTGCTCTACGCCAGGATCGAACCGGAGCCCGAACACTACTCCGGCGGCCTTCTGAATCCCAAAGGCGCGATCGAGGCGCAGAGTATAAGACTGTTTTCGTGCAGCTTCGAAAATGGTCCGCTCCCCACCATTTCCGGCTACGCTCAGTTTCAGATGATGTTCGACCGGGTGCTGGCGTCCACGGCCGACCTGTATGACTGGATGGAAGAGACGGATTGGCTGGATTGGGCCCTGGGCTTCGGCTTCCACTTACAGGATGGCGGCGAGTGGGACGCGACCTATGAGAACGGGGGCATCGAGTTCGAGATCGTCGCTCCGTAGCCCCCTCGCTTGATCCTGGAGCATAGGGGCGTTCCGGCGACCCCACGGCCCTCACGGGGCTTCCCAGCGCGCGATTGAGGATCCGGGGCCGGTCAGCAGACGCCAGACCCACGCACGGGCTGCCCCGAGTTCCTTGGCTCGGCCCCCGGAGGGAGCGGAAGCCTCGGGTTGGTAAAGCGCGCGCCCCGAACGGCTGCATTCTGCCCATCCCTGAACGTCCACACCCGCCGAAGAACGATCCTGGGCCCATCGGGGGTGATGCCGGCGGCCGGGTTCGTGGGCAGGAGCTGACCGGAGGCCCGCCCTACGTCCCATCGCGGGATCGAACGGCCGCGGGATCGTTCTTGTTTATCGCCCGCGGGCCGATCCCCTCCGCATCACGCCCGCTGACAAGCCAAGCGAACACGTCCCCCCGCGCAGGAAGGGGTCCCGCGCGAACCGATACGGGCCGAAGGGACGGACTTCAGTGCCATCCGTGCTCCGCGCTGCCCCCCCCCCCGCAGGACCACCGGTCCGCGCAGTATGCCAAAAATGTTTCAGGGGGGTATCGCCCATGGCCTGACGGAGCCCGGCGGTGCTTGGTCCTTCGGTCCGCAGCGCTGCATGGACGCGAGCGCCGTCCCGCTCACCGACCGGACGCTGAATGCTCCCACCCTTCGACCGGGCGACAGGATCGGAAGGCGTATGTGGGCTTAGATGGCCCCCCATTTGGGGACCTTCCCAGGTCCGGCGGTTCGACGGGACAATGTTCGCGACCGCCGTGCAAGCGTGCGCCTATCGTCTGAGAGTCGCCTAACCCCTAGCCTACTGTCATCTCGAGGGGAATTCTGGTGCTGCGAGAGAGGATTGAACTCTCGACCTCTTCATTACCAATCATAATTCCTCACTATCCCACCTGTTCCCAGCGTTACCCGCCATGTCCCTAAGCAATTGTTTTAGAACGACTTATTTTGTGTTAGGTTACCCGCGTGACACCGTCATTTCCCGCTTCGGTGGTCACCATGTGGTCACCGAGGCACCGGCGCATGCCAGCAGTTGCCGTGAAACTCACCAAGCGGGCAATCGATGCCCTGGTGGCTGGCGAGCAGCGATATGTGCTCTGGGACGCCGAGCTCAAAGGTCTCGGCGTACGGGTCGAGCCGACGGGCGCCAAGTCGTTCATCCTACGCTACCGCGCCGGCGGTCGCGGGAGCGCCAAACGCTACGTCACCCTCGGCAGGTATGGCGTTATCACGCCGGAGGAGGCGCGCCGTTCGGCACGCGACCACCTCGGATCAGTCGCTCGGGGATCCGATCCGGCGCTGGAGAAAGCCCGTCAGAAGGCGGCCGCGACCATCGCGCACGTCGCCGAGCGCTTTCTCGCCGAGCATGTGACACCCAAGCGCAAAGCTGCGACAATCGCGAGTTATCGGCACGCGCTCATCGCCCGGATCGTGCCGGAGTTCGGATCACTTCGCGCTGAGGCGGTGACCCGGGCCGATGTCGCTCGGTTGCATGGCCGCCTGAGCGCCCAGCCGGCGACTGCCAACTATGTCCTGGCCGTGCTCAGCTCGCTATACTCCTGGTGCGACCGCCAAGGTTTGGTGCCAGAGGGCTTCAATCCCGTCGTTCGCGTCGACCGGTTTCGGCAGCAAGGTCGCGAACGGTACCTCACCTCCCAGGAATTGCAGCGGCTTGGCACCACCCTGCGCGAGGCTGAAACGGTCGGGTTACCGTGGGCCATCGAAGCGCGTGGCCCGAAGGCAAAGCACCTGGCACGACCCGAGAACCAAAGGACCGTGCTCGACCCGGGAGCCGTAGCCGCGATTCGCCTGTTGATCCTCACTGGCGCGCGGCTGCGAGAGATTCTGCACCTGCGCTGGCAGGAGATCGACTTTGAGCGGGGTCTCGCGTTCCTGCCCGACTCAAAAACCGGTCGAAAGACTCTGACCCTCAGTGGTCCCGCATTGCGGATCCTGTCCAGCTTGCCGCGGACAGAATCGCCCTTTGTGATCGCGGGTATCAAGGAAGGGCGTCCGCGTGTTGACCTTCAGCGTCCCTGGGCGGCGATCTGCCGATCGGCCGATTTGCCCGGGGTGCGCTTGCACGACTTGCGACACACCTTCGCCTCAGTGGGCGCAGGCGAGAGCCTTGGCCTACCGATTGTCGGCAAACTGCTGGGGCATACGCAACCGCAAACAACGGCACGCTATGCCCACCTCGACGCAAATCCATTGCGGCAGGCCGCGGACCTGATCGCCAGTCGCTTGGTAGATGCGATGGGGCTGCACCGGGTCGAGTTGGGAACCAAGAATGACGAACTGTGATGAGTTCGGCGTATTTGCCCTTGCCATCATTCGATATGGTCCGTCAACATGTCGACACGACAATTTATCCGAGCCAGCAAAAGCTGTGCTGATGTTTGAAGTTCATACGCTCTCTCAGAAATCGCATTGCCCTGGAATGCAAAATCCATGCGGATTTTTCCAACACCATTCTTATTTAGCTGGCTGCAGTTATGTTGAATGACCACGGTCTCAAGCTCAGGATTATCACGGCTTTAGTCACATCAGACTCCGTGCAAGGACATACAAGGCTGGCGTGCTCATGTCTCAACTTTACGTGGGTAAAAAGGCGCACATCGATGTGGTAGGTATATTCCGTAGATGAAAGCGCATTCTTGGGGCCGCGGGCGGCCAGGGGTCGCTCGGATCAATTGTTTCAGGAATCGAACGAAGACTGACATGATCGTACGCGCAAAAATGCCTTGGGACTAGATCCGAAGACGCCTCAAGACTAAGCAGCCATTTTGATCGGACTGAAGATGCTCAAGTCACGCTCATGATACGGCATTCAGTGCCGGCCGAACCTATAGCTCAGGCGAAGCGGTCGAGCGCGTTCTCATTCTGTTAACGCGTGGCATAGGCATGCATGCCCGGACCAACAGCGGCCGGCGGCAACGTATGGTTGCCAAGATCGTAGTACAGTTCTTCCACGTTAGGCGTGCCAACCGGCTGCCTACCGTTGGGACGGCGCTTACTATCAAGAACAAGCCCAACAAACTGGGCGACGTCGGCTGCTAACGCTGGGTAGTCAGCGAGATGTATGCCGTCAGCGAAGAGACCTGATGTTGCGAGGCATCCCCCGGGAGAGCGGATTGCCGCAAACGGGTCGAAAAAGATGTAATCGCCCTCCGCACAGATCCGTGCAAGGCGATCCGAGAAGGTCGCTATGGCAGCAGGATCGCGATCCGTCGCACTGGGGCCGAGGGGGGGAATGGCGGCGACGAAGACATGCTCGGCCCACTCCTGAAGGGTTACCAGGATGCGCCGCACATCAGCTTCGAACCGATGCCCCGTGGTCGTCCATTCCGGATGATAGCGGCGCTTGATATCATTCGTACCCAGGAACAGCACCACAGCGGCTGCTCGGGCTGGTGGATCGAGACGCGCTAGCCGTGCAACGCAGCCGCGAGCGGTGAGGCCCCCGGCAGCGATGTTGATAGATGGTGGCCGGCCAGCGATCTGTAACGTGCCCATCAGCGCCGCGTGCGAATTGCCGGCGAGCAGGACACTACCCTCAGCGGCGGCGGCGAGATTGGTCCGGATTTGGGACCAGTGCGCATCTGCAAGCTGGCGAACTAAGCGCCTGACTCGCCATTCTCCAACGAGCGTGTGAACCCACCGAGTGTGCATGATTATCCCGTGCCTGGACAATCGCCTCAGCGGCGTGGCGCGAGGCGCTGAGGATGGTGTTTGGTGTTGTTGGGGGAAGTCGGCCGCTCGCC
The DNA here is from genome assembly GCF_022179385.1 of Methylobacterium longum. GTDB lineage: Bacteria > Pseudomonadota > Alphaproteobacteria > Rhizobiales > Beijerinckiaceae > Methylobacterium > Methylobacterium longum. The sequence goes on from NZ_BPQS01000001.1 coordinate 164,295, forward strand.
ATACTCGCGGCGTTGCTGGTCGTGTGGGTCTCTTGCGCGGCTGTGCGGGCATGTCGGGATTGACACACCACCCCGCGGGAACCGACCACTATTCTATCGGCCGAGCGCATACAGACGTGGCGGGCGTTGGGTCTTCTGGCTCCGAGGGGACCGGGGCGTCCAGCCTGATCCGGCGACGTCGTCCCTCTCAGATCAGAAACGGTAGTTAAGACCGGCGCGAACGACGGCGAAGCCCGCATCCTCGCGCCCCGTACCGTAGTAGGCCGGCGTGCCAGCGCTGTAGTACGTCGCCGCTGCAGCACCACGACCGAGGTGGAGGTAGAGAGCCTCGACCTTGGCCGAGAGTTTCTCCGTGAACGCGTACTCGATGCCGCCGCCGAGCGCGTAGCCCGTCCGGGTCGTATCCGACAGCGTGTAGGGGTAGGCGGAGGCGTAAGCCGATCGAGACCCGCCGCCGTATGCGAAGCCGCCGGTGCCGTAGACGAAAACCCGATCGAAGGCGTAGCCGACCCGTCCGCGCACGGTGCCGAAGTAGTCCAGGTTCGAACGGACGCTGTAGTAGGGCGTCGTGCCGAGATAGGCCGCGTCGGCCTTGGCGTTCGCCAGTCCCTGAATGTCTGACTCGACGCCGACCACGAGGCCGGAGCCAGGCGTAAACTGATAATTGTACCCTATCTGGCCACCGCCGCTGAACCCGCCGGACCGCCTGCCGCCCGTCACCGCTCCGTAGGTCGGATCGGTGTAGCTGTCGTTCCCGGTGCGGAAGGCGTAACCGGCGTTCAGACCGGCGTAGAAGCCCGTCCAGGTGAAGACCGGCAGCGATGGCAGGGGCGGCGGTGGCACGCGGCGGGGAAGGTCCGCCGCCTGGGCCTTGATCGCGATAAAGCCAGCCGCGGCGCCGAGGAGCACGGCCCGGGAGGGTTTCGTCATAGGAGGTCTCGTCTTGAAGCGGCCGGGCCGCGGGGTTCAGAGGGCCAGCAGGAGCAGGCCGACGACGGTCGCGGAGAGGATTAGGCAGAGCGCCAGATCGAGGATCGGGGCTCCGCCGCAGGTAGACGCTGGGCCGCGGCCGGTCGCGGACAGGGCGATCACGAGCGCACCTGCGAGAGGCTGGCAGGTGCCGCGGCCGTCCGAACGGCCCGCAGGGCGCGCTTGGGCGTGACGGCACCCGAAGGTACCGCCGCCCCGTCTGAGGGGATGACGGGAGCGGCGGTCTGCGACGCCCTCGTTCCGCCGGCGCGGTGGACCGTATCCGCGACAGTGATACCGAGGGCGGGCAGGGCGAGGGCGGCGGCGACGCAGACGAGGCGTCGCAACCGCAGCATGGCTTGGTCATGGCCGGCGCGGGACGCAGAAACGGCTGCGAGCCTGATGGGCGGCAGCGCTTGCGCGATGAGGATGCGTGTTTCGAGCGTCATGCCATCGCCTCCGCGGAGTTCGTGGGAAACTTGACCACGCCATCTATCTACGTGTGCAAAATTCCCACGTCAATCTGAAAAGCTTGGCCGTGTGTGCGCTTTCGCACGCTGTGGGATTGTCTCCCACGACACTTTCTATATCGATGAGGTCATGTCTGAGACTGCCAATACACCGCGAGACGGCGCCAGCCTGCACGCGCCCCTGGCGCGGCTGCTCCGCCCGCTCGTGCGCCTGCTGGTCTCACGCGGCATCACCTTCCCGGCCCTCACCGACCTGTTGCGTGAGCTCTACGTGAACGTCGCCGAGTACGACTTCGCTCTCACCGGCAAGGAGCAGACGGACAGCCGCGTCTCCCTGCTCACCGGCATCCACCGTAAGGAAGTGCGGCGCTTGCGCGGAGCTGGCGCCCCGGTGAGTGCGGTCCCGGCCGTGGTCTCGCGGACGAGCCGGATCATCGCCCGCTGGATCGCCGACCCGGCCTTCACCGATCCGCAGGGGCACCCCTTGCCGCTGCCACGAACGGCCGACGGCGGCGCACCGTCGTTCGAGGTCCTGGTTTCGGGCGTCACCCGGGACCTGCGGCCCCGGGCCGTGCTCGACGAATGGCTCGATCGCGGGCTCGCCTTCCTGAACGCCGACGACCGGATCGTGCTGGCGGAAGCCGCTTACGTGCCCCGCGGTGACGGCGCGGCGGACGCGCAGCTCTACTATTTCGGCCGCAACCTGCACGACCATATCGCGGCCGCCGTGGTCAATATCGTGGGCGAGGCGCCGCGGTTCCTGGAGCGGGCGGTCCACTACGACGGCCTGTCGAAGGACCTCGCCACTAGGCTCGAGGCACGGGCGCGCGAGATCGCCATGGAGGCCCTGCAGCAAGCCAACCGAGAAGCACACGCAGCCTCCCAGACCGATCCCGGCGGCGAGCACCGCTGGAATTTTGGCGTCTACGTATACGTCGAGGGCAATCCCCCGGCGCCATCCGCCCAACCCGCCAACCGGCGCTGAGGGACCGGCCAGTGCGCGTCCCGCCCCACCGCCGATCCGTCCTACGCCTGCTTGCCGGTGCGGGCCCGTCGCTGTCGGCACTGCGCCCGGGAGCGGCCTGCCCGCAGCAGGCGCCGGGCGACCAGGGCATCGGCGGCACCGGCATGATGCGTACGGACCCCTCTCCCGAGCGCCCGCTCGGTGAGGGCGATCGCGGCATCGGGGGCACGGGGGTGATCGGCACGATCCGCGGGTTCGGCTCGATCGTCGTGAACGGCCTGCGCATCGCCTACCCGACCGAGGCGGTGGTCACGGTGGATGGCGAGCCGGCCAAGGTCAGGGACTTGAGGATCGGCCAGGTGGTGCAGGTCGTCGCTACGCGGGTCGCGGTCCAGCCCGACGGGTCCGATGGCGGCCTCGTAACCGGCCGCATCGACGTGGTGTCCGAGGTAGTCGGCCCTGTGGAGGCGGTGGCTCCGGGGCGGCTCGTCGTCCTTGGGCAGCGGGTCTTCACGGCGGGGCTGACCGGCGAATGGGCACTCGGAGGGCGAGTGGCGGTGAGCGGCCTGCGCCGACCGGACGGTATCATCGTCGCGAGCCTGATCGAGCCGCGCGGCCCCGGCCCGGACCGGGTCGTCGGCCCGGTGCGCCGTGGTGAGCGCGGAGTGGCGATGATCGGTAATCTACAGCTGGAGGGAGTAGGCGTTCCCCCGCCCGGCAAGCGCGCCCTCGTCGTCGGCGAGTCGGCGAACGGCGGCCTCAGGGTCACGAACGCGGCCTTTGCCGGATACCCTTTCCCGCCGGGACTTCGGCAGATGTCGATCGAGGACTACGTCGGGCGCGTCGGCGCCGGGATCGAACTCGGCTCGGGGATTGCCGTGGCCGGACGGGCAGACACCTCTGTTCCCCGCACGGGCAGCGTGCGTGCGGTCCTGACGGCGCGCGTGGCGGGGGACGATGGCCTCACCGTCGAGCGCCTGCGTTCGGAGGACGGGGGCGTGCCAGTTGAGCCGCCGCGGGACATCCCACGCTTCGAACGCGACCGTCTCGACCCACGCGGCTTGCCCGACCGTCCTCTCGACGTCGAGCCCGGCGGGGAACCGCGGGTCTTCCGGATTGACCCCCGTACTGGGCCGGACGACGCGCCGGGCGCGGGCGGTTTCAGCGATCCCAGCAGCTCCGGCGGGGCTAGCGGTCAAGGCGGCTTGAGGGGTGCACCCGGGGTCGGCGGCCCGCCCGGTGCCGGCGGTGCGGGGCCCGGAGGTCCTGGTGGCCCCGGAGGCCCCGGCGGGATGGGTGGTCCCGGTCGTCCGCGTTGACGACACGTCGGCGACGAAGATTCGTACGTTATCCCGCGACCGCCGCCCAATAAGAGCCAGATCGTGTCTGCGATCTGGGAGGCGCCGGGCCATTAATCCCAGACGCGTGCGCGAACACACATCACGGCGATTTGAACGGTTTACGTGGTCATAATTCCCACGGATATGTTGCGCTCCTTCACAGAGGTCAACGCACATGCGACGGGCGATCGTCCACATCGGCATGCCCCGGACAGGGTCGACCTCGTTCCAAGAGGTGCTCGCTCGGCTGCGGCCGCGCCTCGGCTCGGTCGGTCTGTGCTACCCGAAGCTTGCACCCCCCGGCTCGCCCCCGCGGCGGACGTAAACCACCATCTGCTCGGGCGGGCCCTCGACGGCCGTGACGCCGGGCGCCTGCGTCGCGACTGTCTCGACCGCCTGTCGCGGACGCTGTCCGAGACCCGCGCCGATACGGTGATCCTGTCCTACGAGGATTTCGCTGTGCAGCGGCCGGGCCTGTGCGTGCCCAGCGTCCTGGCCGACATCTTCGCGCGACACGACTTCGGCATGGATGTCGCGCTCGTGGTGAAGCCACAGGCCGAACAGCTCACCTCGGCCTACGCCCTGCGCACGCAGCTCATCGCGGAACCACGAACCTTCGAAGAGTTCGTGCGCCGGGAAGGCTCCTCCGGGCGCTACGACTACGTGGCGCGGCTTGAGCCATGGCGCCGTGCCGCAGAAGGCCGGGTCGTCGCCCTGCCGGTGCGAGACCTTTGCTCCGAAGCGCCTCTGCTGGTCCGTCTCGTTGAGAGCCTCGGACTATATGCGCGCTTGGGACCGCTGCTGTCCCCTGACGACCTTACCTACCGCACGAACCGCAGCGCGGGCCCGGTCGCCGTCGAGGCGTCCCGCCGCCTGCACGGACTCGGGTTGCATCGCATGACGACCGGGCGGCACCCGCGGCGGCTCGGGCATCTTCTGGACGATCTGGCTCAGGCGCGTGGCCTAGACGCCGAACCGTTCCGCGGCAATGCGCCCAACGCCCTCGCCAAGGTCGAGGCCGGCCACGGACCCGCGAACGAACGACTTGCTGCGATTTGCTGGGGCCGGGGCTGGGACGCAGTCGTCGCCCGCGTGCCAATGCGCCCGCCGAATGAACTGGCCGGGCGGCCGATCCCACCCGAGATTGAGGCGCAGGTCGACCGCTTGGTGACGGAGATGACCGCGCGGGTCGCTTTCCGGACGCCCCCGGCGTGGCTGAGGCGGCTGGACGGTATCGTCGAGCGGGGCGTGGAGCGTATTGCCGACCTCGCCGGGCGACCGGCTTGGCGGGTGCGCTGAGGTGGCTGCAGTGTACGAGCCTATGACCAATCCGGCTCCGCGGTCCGACCTGACATGGCATCCGCTCGCCCCGCGGGAGCTGCGCTGGGCGCGGCTCGACCAGCGACCAGCGATAGCGTGGCTGACAGGTCTGCCCGGTGCGGGCAAGTCGACCATCGCGGCTGCCGCGGACCGATCCCTCATCGCCGCCGGCCGGCACAGCGCTGTGCTCGATGGCGACAACCTACGCCATGGATTGAACGCCGACCTTGCGTTCACGCCCCGGGATAGATCGGAAAATGTGCGGCGCGCCGCCGAAGTGGCGCGCCTAATGGCCGAGACCGGCACGGTGGTGATCGTCTCGCTGATCTCACCGTCCCACGCCGACCGCATACTGGCGCGGCGCGTGGCAGGAGACATCCCGTTTTTGGAGGTGTTCGTTGACACGCCAGTTTCGATTTGCGCACGCCGAGACCCGAAAAAGCTTTACGCGCGGGCAAGCAGGGGCGAGGTCGCCGCGTTCACCGGAGTGTCGGCCTTCTATGATGTGCCGGAGGCCCCCGACCTCGTGCTACGCACGGAGGGGTTGGCGGTGGCGTCCTCAACGGCTCCTCTGTGCGAAGCTCTGTTACGGTTGAGCGCGAACGGGTCGTGAATGTACCGGTTGGTCCATTTTAGTGGGTATACCCATCCGGGCGACTATACCTTGGCGAAGGGCTATCGCGCTGTATGGCGGATTCGGCATGGTGCCGTCAGGCAACATCGGCGATACGCATAGTATGTTCCAAACCTCGCCCGGCTCGGCATCGACACTGGCTGGGCGTAGCATTGCCAACCCGATCGCCACGATCCTATCCGCCAGCATGATGCTGAGTTGGCTTGGCACGAAGCAAGGCGACACAGCTGCGCTGACGGCTGCCGGGTTGATTGACCGAGCAGTAAAAGCGATGACCGGTTCTAGAACGCTGACCGATCATCCAGGTGGCACACAGCCTGGACGTCCGGAAGGGGCGATGCCGTCGCTCACGCTATAACTCACCTAGCCCGCGACTGCTCAGCCTCACGTTGAGGAGCAGGATAATAGGTCCAACGTGGCTTGGACCTTCCACGGCTGTCGAGCTGCCCGTGGCTCCGCAGTGGCTTCCGACGTGGGCTTGATCCTAATGCCCGAAATCCGACGCTTGGTCCCTGCAGCGATGGGCAGCTATAGCACAGTCGATGTGCAAGTGATCGGCCGGGGCGCCTCGGCTTGCTCGCCCGCGACCCGAGGGTCGCTCGCCTCCCGCCGTCCGGGGGCATCGTCGTGACTGACCTGGGAGTTCAAGCGGAAGACATAGTGCCCGACGTGCCGACGGTGTTGGTCGATCACCATTTCCCCGCTCCCTGCCGGAGGCTGCCGCACTGACGGTCATCAGTGGCCATGGGAACCAGCCAATCCCAACCTGCAGCTTTCTCGCCCATGTTTGTGCGGAGGCTCCAGGTGGGACGGACGATCTTGCATGGCTCCGCCATGGTCAGCCAGCATGCGTCGAATGACGCATGCTGGCTGACTCTTGTTGCAAACTACAGCAGGCTGGTTCCGTCGGCGCGTTTAGCGAAATCGAAGGGACTGACCACCGGTCCCGATTTCAACCATCCTACCTCTCGACAGACGGATATCATGAGGCCGCACTGCATCGCCAACTCGGCCATGGCCATGAACGGTCCGACCGCGTCGGCGAGCTGCAAGACCCGCGCCCAGGTCTCACGCCGTAGCCTGTCGGTGGCTCGGTCGGCCTCGCACGACAACAACCTGTCAGCGCGCGCGACAAAGGTATCGTAGTTGACCTTCGGTTTCGCCCTCGGTCGCCCCGAGTCGGTGTAGCCCTCGAACATGACGCTGCTCATGGCCGCCATCTCAGCCGCGGCCTGCAACGGACCGATCGCTTCGGCGCGCACTTGTATGTATTGTAGGATTTTGATTGGCACAGTGTGAGGACCCCGGCCGCATTTGCGCCTGGACGTGCGTGCACGACGATCGTTGTTCCTAGTCATTGTAGTACTCGCTGCTCTAGGGTGCGGTTGTGCATCCCCTAAGCTTTTACGAGTCTGCCTACGGGTACGTGCGAGCCGAGATGGGGACGGTCGCTGAGGCGCCGACGTCATTAGCGGATCCGTACCGCTGGGCCCGCACGCAAATTTGCTCGGGCTCGACCGGATCCTGATCAATCACTCCATCCCCATCGCGGTCGGTGGATTTACCGATCGGGGCCTTGTCGAGGTCGCGGAATGAGCCGCCGTCTCGATGCATCTTGGTTTATAATCCTCTGGTAAACCCGGTGCGGTCGAAGGCGGTATGCCGTCCAGGTCCGCGGCTCGGCACGATGCGGGATGCCGATGAACCCCGGGCCACGCGCAACCGGTCCAATACGTGACCTCGCTCAGCGGCTCCGAGTAAGTCAGCGCGAACACCTTGGCGGTTGTCTCGGTGAAGCGGGGCGGGCGCCCCATAGCCGCAACTTTTCACGCAGAAAAGCCGTCGAACTTGCTCACCGCAGCGCTATTATCAGCGCCACGCGGCCGGGCCCCGACACCGACCTGCTGCCGCGCCATGTCCTGCACGCCGCGTCGCTCGGTCGCCATCAGGACAATTCTGGCACACCGGACGCAACTGAGGGTCGGACGTGGTCGTTTACGAAAACGATCAGCCATGCCTCAGCAGCATCGAGGAACATGCGGACGGTTCACGGCGCTCGTACAACCTCGCACGATTCAGAACCTCCGTGGATCTTTGTGCCCGCCGGCCAGCACTAGGATCAGCGAGGCGCCGCGAAGCTTGTCGCCAAGCCAAATATCAGCTTCACGAATTCCTGCGGCAGGCGATTGACCTGCTGAAAAATTTGGACCTTCTGACCGTTTTCGTCGATGCCCTCCCAGGTCAGCAGGTCCCTATGGTGACCGGTCGGCTCGACGCGGCTGCTGTCGTCGGTACGTTCCGCCTGATTATCTAAGGGGACATCCCGGCCATCCCTCTTGGCCATCGCTGCTCTCATCATTGCCGCCCAGCCTGCCGCCAGCTCGCCAATGGGTTCAGAGGCGATGTCGACCAGCTCTGATGCCTGCTCAGCACTGCCGCGGACTGGATCTGACGCCTGCTCGGCCTCGCTGTCGGGTTTGTAGCGTTGCCAAGCGTGGAGGCCCTCGCCGGGCTTTGCACTCAAGGCAACAACCTCGCTCGGTTTAATATTCCGTTTGATCAAGTTTTTAATCACCGTCACGTCGCGACTATAAAGCTTTCCAGCACGTCGAACATCTTCTTTCGTTTCACTTTCACCATAATTTATATGCAACTCTACAATTAGTCTCAGTGGAGTATAATAATTTTTCACATTTATTTTCAGTTTGTGTGCCGCTTCTATCATCGACTCGCTTATTATACGATTTTCTTTAAACATTGCATAAACAGAATATGCCGTCGCTATGCTTTCATAGCGCTGCCTCATACTTGAACTGTGAGATTTTACAATACTGTCGGCAATGATACCAATCTTTTCGCTTGAATTAGCCCGATCGAATGCGTTACAACCATCGCGGCCTAGTAGGTAAATTTCGGCATCGTCAATGATATCCTGCGTCACTACCGGATCGCTCAAGATTGAATCGTCGATCGATCGATTACGTCGCTTCACCGACGTCTTCTCACGCTGTAGCGACCGAGCCGGGGTGACCTGCATATGCGAAGGCGCGGCTCGTGTCGGACGCTTCGGTCCGCTGCGTTCATAAGGTGCCATCGGTTAGCTCCAGACTGTGACGTCGGTCTGTACTACAGACGCAATGGCGCTGCAAAATTTTGGTTCCACTGGCCGCGCGCTCAGAGGCGCTGGTTAACTCGCCGTTAACGAACTGCCGTGATCGAGCGCTTCAGCAGCCGCAGGTATCGAGAGCTGGGCACACGCGTCGTGCGCTTCGTTACGCGCCTGCTCGAAGGTTCCAATGCGACCGAGGTTGAGAGGTCGCCGCGCGGCACCTCGTCAGATGGATGAGAAACCGACTGAAAGCGCGTTTCCAAGATGGCATCAGCACGTCAGCCTTGGCCACGGGCTTACGGTGGGGAACACCGGAGCGCCCCCCACCGCGTGAATCACAGCATTAGAAATCGATCCGCTGGTGCCGCCGCAGCCGCCTCGCGACGTCCTCCAGTACGTCTGCGGCAACCTCGCGGCTTCGCAGCTTGGCGAGGCACCCCGACGCGCACTCGATCAACGTCGTAATCGTTTCGATCGTTGAGATTTCCTGCCTCGGCTGAAACCCCACCCGCGAAGCGATGAACTCGCGGAAAGCGATTTTCAGCGCCAGGCGTGCCGCGTTGCCTTGGTCGTGAAAGCGGAATGCATCCTCAAGCGGTTTGGAAGTCATAAGTCTTTCTCCGATCAGCGGCGGCATGATCACCACCGATCAGTTTTTACGGGTCCGACGCCTTTTAGCCGGGCGCGCAGCGCGCGACTCGGTCGGCTACGCGGCAGCCGCGGCTGACGTCGAGCTCAACAGCGACAACCTGCAGCGCACTGGAAAAGCCGCTCAGATGTGGCGCGCGCGGGTGGAGGTTAGGGAGCGCCGCGCCTGGCCGCTCGAATACATCGCGCATCAAAGCCTGCTCAGGCGACCTCGCGCGCCCGACACTCGGCGCTGATCCCGAGCACCCGGACCAGACTCGTAAAAGCTCATCGTCACAGCCCTGGAGCACGACGATGAAAAACTTAAACCTCGAAACATCGACGGCAACCGCGTTCAGCAATCACGACACTCTGCTGACCGAGTTCGACCTCGCGCGCCGGCAAAATCGATCGGTCAAAACGATCCGCAACCAACGGGTGCTCGGCGGCGGCGTGCCGTTCATCAAAATAGGGCGCCTCGTTCGCTACCGCTTGTCCGACGTGATTCCCTGGGAGAACGCGCGGCTTCACAGCAGCACGAGCGATCGGGGTGGCGCCGATGCGTGACGGCGACATTCTCCCTCCGGGGTTTGAGACCGTACTGCAAGTGCGGGAACGGCGGGACCGGCTGGTCCGGCAGCTCGCCCGCAGCCTTGAACCCGGTGCACCCGAACTCACGTCGCGCCTTGAACTCTGTCGGAAAGGCGATCGTTGCGGCTCGGGGGCTTGTCACGTTTGCCAGCGGCTGGAGCGGAAGATCCTAATACGGGCGGCCGACGCAGCCCTGCGAAGGGATGGGCCACTCACGCGACTATCGTGGATCCCGCAGGGCGGCGTGATCCCGCTCGGCGGCCTCGCGGCGTTCGACCTCCGGCGGTTCATCGCGAGCCGCCTGCGGGCCCTACAACGGGCCCTACCGAGCATCGTGGTGTTCGGCGGCGTCGACGTCTCCCTGAACACCTTCGAAAACGGTGTGCCAGTCTGGGTGGTGCACCTGTACCTGCTGATCGAGGCGGCGAACACCAAGGCTCTGCGGGCAGCGATCCTAGCCCGCTGCCCTGGTGAACCGTCCGCTCCGCGGCCTTTCCAGTTCTGGGAAGTCAGCAGGGCAGGGCGAGCAAAGGTGTTCAGCTACGCAGTAAAGGCAGCGTTCTATAAGCGCTCCGGCTTCATCGACGCCACTGGCCGGGCGAACACGCGGCCCCAAGCCCTGCCGGCCGGGGCCGCGGTTGAAGCCGCGCTGTTCCTCGATCGCTGGCCCCTGCAGCGCCGCCTGATCCTGCACGGCCTGCGCCTCGTTCACGGGTGCGACGGGCTGCGACTCGTGCGCCGTAACGGCGGGGCCAGTCGTCGAGGGTCGAGGCCGTGAAATCGGCGAGGGGCCGCTCGATGCCTTCGGAGGATCTGTTGAGGGCAACGAGCGGCCTGTTGAGGGCAGGTGGGCGGTGTCGAGGTGGGTATTGGCAGCAACACTGCACCGATTAGGCACACCAATTAGCACACGGGCACCGCAAAAGGTGGGGCGGGTGGGACAAGTGGGACGATCTGAGCGACGCCACAACTGATAGGAGACATGCGTATGACTTCGCCTAAATCAAAGCCGTCGGCTCGTCGACCACGGTCCGGCAATCCTCAAGGCCGCCGCCAACGCCCACATGCACCTCGGTTGAACTCTAATCCGACTCGCAGCGGTCCGCGCATTCTTGATGCCGTTCACGATCAGCACGGTGCATCATGGTTCAGATACGGGACCGACACACGCTCAATTTGGTTCGCGATGGCCGACCTCGTAAGAGCACAATCGCAGGTTTTCGGTCGCCTCGCCGAGATCAACGCGCCAGTATTGACCGCGCGATCTATAACCGCTTTCAAAACGGAGATTGAAGACCACACCACCTTCGGTGAGGCACTGGTCGCTACGCGACCGGGCTGGCTAAAAAACCACTTTGTTTTTGGCGACGGTTCAGTAATTTCACCGAAAGACGATGGCCGCAAGGTAATCTGCACCTTCGAGCCGGACATACGCTTCAGATCGCGTGGCACCCTGGCCGAGTGGCAGAAGTTGTTCGACCCCTTCGTTCAGCAGCAAGTCCTCGTTCACTTCGCAGTAGCCTTCGCACTCGTAGGCCCCTTGCTGCGATTTGTCGCCCGTGGTCAGTTAAATCCGCAGGTTGAGATAGTTGGAGATCAGGAAACTGGCAAATCCGCGATCGGGGTATTAGCGTCTTCAATTTGGGCTGGCGACCCAAACAGCGATGTAGGGGGTGGAGAGAGCCTTGACGGCACATTCAACTCCTTCGACGAGGTAAAGTCTTTCCGTCGCGACAGCTTCGCATTCTTGGACGAAGCCAACTTAGTTGGCTCTTCCCCCGGTCATAGATCCGGCTTCCTGCAGGACTTAATCTTCAAAAATAGCTCAAATCGAGGCAAAAGGCGTATGGGAGATCCAAGCGCGCTTGAAAATGCCAGCCTCGCTATCCTAAGCACAACGAACATCCCGCTCAAAGATCTGGTTACGAGGGAGAACGCCAGCATACGAGCGATGCGCTCGCGTTTGATCACGATTACCCTCGCGCCCGGTCGGCCATTTGGCGTCCTTGACACAGTGCCCACGGGTTACGCGAGTGCAGAAGCGGCGATCGAGGCGCTGCAGTCTGCTGCCGATGAGTGCTGGGGCACTCCAGCTCGGAGATTCGTGGGAAAGCTTGTTCAAAGAGCCAATCGCGATGAGGACCGCCTTCGGCGACGGGTAGCGAGGGACATAGTCCGTGCCAGGCAAGCACTGGCTGACGTTCCCTGCTCGACACGCGTGAAAAAGACGCTCGCCCTGGTAGCAGTGGCAGGCAGTCTCGCCAGCGAGTGGGACGTCTTCCCTGAGGCATGGGGCTCACCGACAGCCATGATTCGCGCCATTGTGCGGCTCATGCAGGATGATCAGCCTGGTGTTTCGGCTTCACCGATCGAGAGCGTTCGGGCCTTTGCCGAGCGGCATCAAGACGGAATTGTCGACTTGACCAACAAAAAGCCCATGTCAAAAGGCGATTTCGATAATTGCCCCGGTTTCCTTCGGAATCAGAAGCAATTGACTGAGTTGCTCATCCCTACCGTGCGATTCCAAAATGAATTCCCAGATTATAAAATGATCTTAGATGCATTAGAAAGTGATGGACTACTCAAGCCTGAAAATGGCGAGCAAAAAAAGCGGTCAGTTAAGGCGCCACGAGGCATATGTGCCGGCAAACGCGTTTATTGCATACGAATAACTTGAGGGCACATGTGACACCGCGAAAAGAAACTGCGAGCAAGTGACGGAGCTGCAGCTTCCTGACGGTTATCGCGGAGCAGGAGCAGCGATAATTGAGCAAAATGTGAACAAATTACCGCGTGGAGTGGGCGCCTTCGCGGGCAGCGACATGTCACCTCCGTGCTCCGGCCGCATGCTGTTCTTCTTCGAGAAACCCTCGGCGACGTGGCAGCTGCAGCGCTTCTTCCGTCCGCCGAACACGGTCTGCGTGGCCGCCTAGGATCACCTGCTGTCGGCCGAGGAGCCGGGCAGCATCCGGCCCGAGTGGAAGCCCTGGCGCTTCGACGCTCTGCCGATCGTGCTCGCCACGATTCCGGTCAGCTCCGGCATGTATTCAGCGCCTATGGGACGCCTCGCGAACGACGACGGAGCCATCGCGGCGCCGTTCGGTCAGGCCGAAGCCTGCGGGGTGCCTTGGCGTTCCGATACCTGCCCGAGCCGGACGACCTCTGCGGCGAGGTCCTGAAGGCTGGCGTCACCCTTGCGCAGCACCCGGTCCGCCCCAGCCAGCCTGCGGCGCTCCTCTCCCGACACGTCCCGCGCGCTGAGGACGACGACCGGGATCTCTTCGCAGCCGGGTCGCCCCCGCATCTCGCGAAGGAACGTGAACCCGTCCATCACGGGCATCGTCAGGTCAAGCAGCACCAGCCGGGGCCTATCCTCAGCCATGCGCTCAAGGGCCTCGGCCCCGTCTCCGGCCTCGCGCACCGACCAGCCGTTGCGTTCGAGGACGCTCCGGAGGCGTGCCCGCATGTCGGCGTCGTCGTCGACAACGAGGATGTCGCCGGCCCCACGTCCGACCCGGTCGAGGACGCCCTTGAGCCGTCCCCAATCCACCGGCTTCGGCAACGCGTCCGCCGCACCGAGGGACGCGCTCAGCGCTGCGTCGGCCACGAAGCTTATCATGACCACCGGGATGTCCCGCGTGGCCTCCTCGCTCTTCAGGGTCGCCAGTACCGTCCAGCCGTCCACTTCCGGCATCATCACGTCGAGCAGGATCACCCGCGGCGTCAGGCTACGGGCCATCTCCAGACCCGTCTTACCGTCGGCGGCCGTGCGCACCGAGAACCCCTGCCGGGCGAGGAATCGGGTCATCAATTCGCGCTGGCTCGCCTCGTCGTCGATGACCAGCACAAGGCCGCGACCCGGCTCGCCGTGCCCTTCCTCAAACGCGGGCTCGACCGCGACGCCCCCGTCGGGCACCTTCAAAAGCGTCGCCGGTACGACGAGGGCGAAGCACGTGCCGCGGCCCTCGACGCTGGTTACGGTGATGTCGCCGCCGAGGAGCTGGGCCAAGGCACGGCTCAGCGCCAGCCCAAGGCCGGTGCCGCCGTAGTTGCGCGTGGTGCTCTCGTCGGCCTGGGTGAAGCGCTCGAACAGGCGCCCGACCTGTTCGGGGCTCATGCCGATGCCGGTGTCCTCCACGGTGAAGCGGAGCCAGTTGCCGCCGACGTCCGCCTCGCGGCCGACCCCGAGGGCGATGGTGCCGGCCTCGGTGAACTTGGCCGCGTTCGAGAGCAGGTTGAACAAGCACTGGCGCAGCTTCACCGCGTCCGTGCGGGCCCGTCCTACGTCCTCTGCGACCTCTACGACGAGGGTGTTGCCCTTCTTTGCGACCAGCGCGTCGACCGTCCCGGCGGCGTCGCGCACGAACTCGGCGACGTCGATGTCTTCCGGGTAGAGCTCCATCTTCTCGGCCTCGACCTTGGACAAGTCGAGCACGTCGTTGATCAGCCCGAGCAGGTGCTGGGCGTTCGACTTGATCTTACCGAGGTCCTTCAGGAGGCTATCTTGGCCGAGCTCCTCCGCCTCCTCCTCCAGCATCTCCGAGTAGCCGATCACCGCAGATAGCGGCGTGCGCAGCTCGTGGCTCATGTTGGCCAGAAAGCGGCTTTTGGCACGGCTGTGTTCCTCGGCCTCATCCCTGGCTTCACGTAGGGCGGCCTCGAACGCCTCGCGCTCGGTTATGTCAGAGTGCACGCCGACCCATTCGCGGATTGTCCCGTCCGCGTTGCGCACCGGGCGCCCCTTCACCGCGAATAGGCGGTACACGCCGTCCCGGTTGCGCACGCGGTGCCGGAGCTCGTAGCCCCTGTCCTCCGCGACAGCTTCACGCCACGCAGCTTTGGTCGGCTCGACGTCCTCGGGATGCACGGCTTGCGCCCATCCGGTGCCCTGGCACTCTTCCTCGGACTGACCGGTGTACGCCTGCCAGTACAGCTGAGGCCCGGTCATCGCGCCGCGAGCGTCGGCGGTCCAGATGATGTCGCCGACTGCCTCTGCCGCGGCTCGGAAGCGGCCCTGGCTGGCGTGGAGGTGGCGCTGCACCCGTTGCTGGTCGAAGGACGCGGCCACGATGGCCATAAATAGGATCGTGAAGGTCGCGCCAGAGACGTACAAGGCGAGGTTCTGTTGGCTGACGTCGACGCCGGCGGCGTGGGCGGCGTGAGCCCCGAGATCCTCCGCCGTGAAGGTCGCCGCGGCCATGCCGGTGTAGTGCATACCCGCGACCGCGAGGCCCATAACCACGGCGGCCGCGAGCTTCTGCCAGACGCTGTTCTGCCGGAAGGTCAGCCACAGCGCGGCGGTCGCGGCGGTCACTGCGATGGCCACCGATGCGACGACCACGGGCAGACTGTAGGCGAGGTTGCCCGGCACCCGCATCGCCGCCATGCCGGTGTAGTGCATGGCCGCGACGCCGACGCCCATCAGCGGACCGCTGACGAGGACGTCGCGCGGCGCGGCGTCCTGGCGGCTGACCCAGGTGAAGGCCGCGCCCGTGGCCGCGATAGCCAACACCAGGGACGCCACGGTGATCCCGAGGTCGTAGGCCGCCGGCATGCCCATCTCGAAGGCGAGCATGCCGACGAAATGCATCGCCCAGATCCCCCCACCCATGGCGAGCGAGGCGGCCGCGACCCAGGCCCAACGCAGGCCGGTCGCTGCCCCACGGACGCGCCCCCCGAGGTCGAGGGCCGTGTATGAGCCGAACACCGCGATGGCGATGGAGAGCGCGAAGAGGGCGGGGTCGTAGCCGGTATGGATCATAGAAGTCCCGATGATGTCGCCGGAACTTTATCTCGGAATCCGAGCGGTGTTGCGGCAATCTTCCAGCCGGCAACGATGGCGCGCGGATCGTGGTCACCGTATCACGTCGTGGAGGCTGAGCACTGCAGCGGTGTGGTTCGGCGTGTGCGACGTCTGAAACTGAGCGGTTCTGGGCCGCCAGCAATCGGCTTCGCCTACTACACCAGCAGCGTGCCGGCGATCCGGCCGTTGTGTCAGTTGCCGTCGCCAAGTTTGTGAAGGCATCCACGCCCGCCCGACTGAGGTAGGGGGCACACAAGGGGACGGGCGTGGAGGTCGAGAGGAGGACCCGACGCCGAGACAACGCAAGAAGCATGCATCCACGCCCACCGGGTTGCCCTGGGCACGGGCTTGGGACGGGCGTGGAGGTCAACGACGCCTCTTCGCCGAGGCACTCAAGCCTACGCCAGAGCCGAAAGTCGGCAGCGTTCAGGGCCCTGCCGAATCAGGATGCCAGCACGAAGTCTGCGCCTGCAAACCCGAGACCGGCCATGAACAGGCTCCCGCCCATCACCTCAAGGACCGCGCGGTGACGCTGGGACCTTAGGGATCCGGCAGCCATGCTGACGCCTGCCACGACACAATGGAAGCGGCCGGATCGAACGTCCGAGAAGGGTGGTAGCCGGACTTTGGCCTTCCGGCGCGAAGCGGACGTTCCGCATCCGACCTATTGCGAACGTTGATCTACGCGGGCCGCCGAGATGGCAATAACCTACAGCGACAGCATGCTAACGGCCAGCGGCGATCGAATATCGACAGGTATTATTTGCAGGATGCTTCAAGATATGTAGGGTCACCTTTCACATTTACGGTGCAGTAGTACTTTCGCTCAATGCACCGAAAAGGCCTACAAGTATCCCGTTCGGTCTCATTGGAGGTGACTACTTCAAACTCGTAGGCTTTAGGGTAAGATGATTTCAACTCAGCTATAGCTTCAGCACAATATCCAGGCTGGTTGCCTCCACCTCCTCTCCAATTCGACGCCTTATCAATCGTCTTTTGGAAACCCCACGAGGCGACGCCGTTATCGGGAACGCGACACATACGAACGACGCTCCCGTCGCAGCCCTCGAACCCTTCTTTCACAACGGCGACAGAATCTTCGGCCGATGGATAGAACCCGTCTCCTCTGCTTGGACGTAAACGCGACACAAGGCTCTGAACCGACGACCAGTTGCTTTTCATCCTTGCTGTAGCACATCCACCAAACTGATCTGCTTCAAGTTCTTTCCTATCCCGCGCAACCTCCCTTCTTTCAAAAAAGTGTCCCCGAACGAAATGTCCGAACTCATGCCCAAATACAAAGATGGCCTGATCTCGATCGTTGCCGATTACTTCCCGTACCCATGTCGGGTTGTATACAATATATCTTCCGGGCTTGACTCCGACCGAGCTAAGTTCTTGAGTCATGTCCGGAGCACTTGCCGCCCACGACTCGACCTTTTCAATCATACCACATGATATAATCGAGATATCACGATCCATCCCAAAATATGAGCCGACGGTTCGCAGAAGTTCCTCTGCATCAGGAACAGTATCGCTGACCTTCGCACTTCCAGTGATTTTTCCTGTGGCGTGCTCCTCAAGACAGACCTTCACATCTGCCACGGCGGCAGCGGCGGACCAAGGCAATTGTACGAACAAGGCCGTGGCCATCAGGAGGCATGAGATCCGGCCAAAAACTTGCGCGTTCATGGAGTTGGCTCGCCGGTTTTGATATCGATCAGGTCGCCGGCCGTGGACGCGATCCCGAGGGACGAGCAATTCGAGCGCGTGAACTTGCCGTTATTACCGAAGGTCAAAGCTCCCCGAAATAGAGTCTGCTCACATTCGCGTCGGGCAATAAGACCCTCGTAGATCGTTCCGTTCGAGCGAACCCACCTCATGAACTCACGCGCTGCCAGATCATTCCGATCCCTTTGCATATGACGGAGAAGTGTTGATTTCGAAAAATTACCTTCCCCGACATTGAAGATGAATGACACGAGAGCAGAAAATTGATCAATATTAGTTTCGATGGCATCCCGCCTACCATCTCCATCTTTATCCTCTTTGTACAAAGCAGTCTTTCTAACAGCCAAGCTCGCGAACGAGAGATCTTCCTTCAAAAACGCGACTGCTTGGTCCTCGCTGATCCCATCCTTCAAGACATCAAGGCTTATATTCCCACAGCGGTCCTTCTTGAGCAGCCGACCGTAACCAATCGTGCAATATCCGGCCGCGTCATTGTAAGGAATGTGAGTATTTCCCTTTTTAACGGCCCCCTCGAAATCAATTATAAGCGCCAATCCGAGGCTAGATATGGTCCGAGCCCCAGTTGAAGGTGGAGCCGCTCCAAGGCTGTTAGACTCTCTTCCCTCCAGTAGTGTAATCGCGAATTGAGATGTGATCTTAGCGGGTACATCGGGAAAGTCTTGGCTGTACGCGACAGAAGCGAATAGGACGAAGCTAATGCTAAAGCAGAGCACTCTCGTCACGATTACCTCCGACTTCAATGAGACAGCAAAGTTTTCACCAGACTGTTTCACGCACCCCAGTGCCCGTCAACGGCGTACACAACAAGCTGCCGCGAAGCAGACCTTCTGAGGGTCTGCAATGGGTCGAAAGCGGCTGCAGTGGGTGACAGCTATGCCGAGGGACGAGCGTCATCAACTGAGGGGCGCGAGGGTCGTCTTCCTTTATCACCCGCTTGGACCGCGCGGCCGCATGAGGCGGTTTCGCAATCACCTTGAAGCAGGATCTTCTCGGCTGCTATGACACGGCCAGCGCTGCTTTGACCTCACTGGTCGCGTGTGAGACGCAGGGGCCTCACTGCGGGCTGGAAATCCATCGTTTGGCTTTTCCGCAGTCGGTGGTGAGCTGAACCTTCTGTCCACTCACAGATGACGCCGACAGGCCACCCTCATTCTGGCGCGCCTGGCCGCCTCGATGAAGCTTGAGGGCGGCGCTTCCGAACTGCTGCAGCAGGTTCCTCATCCGGAAGCAGGTCCGTGAATGGCACGGTGAAGAGCAGGTGGCGGTCGGCATCCGCTACGGCGAAACGGTAGCTCTTCAGCTGCGGATTGCACTCGCAGTCGCCTGCTGAGGTAAAGCCGTCGCCGTGGCGCGCGAGTGCCAGCGCGGCCGTGTCATCGGAGCAATCGAGCCCCTGATGATCCAGGCACATTACCCCTCGCGGGGATTGAACGTCGAAGAAATAGTGCGGCACGGGTTCCTCCTCGCCCCCTCGTTGATCGGCGTTACCGTTGTTTGTTCTTGTTAGAGGTAGTGTCGCATTGTTCGCC
Organism: Methylobacterium longum; assembly: GCF_022179385.1. Taxonomy (GTDB): domain Bacteria; phylum Pseudomonadota; class Alphaproteobacteria; order Rhizobiales; family Beijerinckiaceae; genus Methylobacterium; species Methylobacterium longum. Next base: position 183,403 of record NZ_BPQS01000001.1, read on the forward strand.
CTGCGTGTCATGAGCGGTGAGCAGGCTTAAAGCCGTACTTACACGATCGCTGAAGGCAACGACTGTTACTCACCGTTGCGGGGTCGGCTGGCAGCGTCGAGCACTGCGCCTCGGCTGGGCTCACATTGACAAATAGGAATATAATCTGATACTTAGGCTTCGGGCCGCCGCTTGGTGGCCTTCATCGAGGGCCGCCATGAGGCACCCATCACCCACGCTGATGCCGGACCGCCGAGGTCGATCCACCGGCTTTCCGTGCTGCTCTCAGCCATCCGCAACCATCCCAAGGGGGCCTCATCCGAGGCCCCCTTCGCATTTCTGGAGCCTGTTATGACCGCAGCCACCGCTACAAAGTCCAAGGGCGCACTCACACCGGCCGAGAGCCCACTGGTCAAGCCCACGCCGGCGCTCATCGTGTTCGGCGCCGACAAGGGCGGCAAGCCTCACGCCGCTTGGTTTCCTACTCCCGATGTGAGCCTAGCCACGAAGGCGGCCGAGACCATCGGCTTCCCTGCCCTCGCGCTGTGCGACGATGCTCAGCGCTCGACTGCCGCTGAACTGCCACAGGGCCGGGTGTTCAGCTCGGGTCGCGCCTACGTGCCGTTCGTCGCTAGGGAGGTGTACGAGCGCCTGCAAGCCCTCGCCGGCGAATCTGCGAGATCCACCACCGCCAATATCAGATTAGCCGCACAGAGCCCTGAGAAGCCCGTTGACGGCCACGACGGCTGCTTTGGCGGGTCGGGCCCGGCCGATCCCCGCTACCCGCGCAGCTGGGCGGGCATCGCGATCGGCAGCCTCGTGTTGATCACCGAGGGCGACGAGGATGGTTGGTACGAAGCCATCGTCGTCGCCTCGAAACCCGGCGGCGAGTTCACGCTGCAGTGGCGCGATTGGCCGGATCTGCCGCTGCTGGTGCGCCGACGCGATGAGATGGCCTTGTTGCACCCGAATGCTGCGGCGGCAGCCGACGCCTGATCGCGGTCAGATCACAAAGCTGGCCGGCGGCGCGTTGGGTGTTGCCGGCCGACGAACTACTCGGCGGTGCGAGACCCTATGTCGGAAATGCGCCCAATGCGGCCGCTCAGCCGGCTCTGAAGGCTTCTTCGAAGCGACCATGCTACCGCTTGCAGCGCGAGTTTATCGCCCAATCAACCCAGGAGTCCCTGTTCGGTCTTCAAAGGGCAGCAACAGTCGCATATACGCGAAGCTATCGCAGCGGAGATCTTGAAGAGTGTTCTCGACCTAACGCCCAAAAAAAGCCGATCTTGCCGCTCAGTTCCAAGGATACCACTACAATAAACTTCGGAGACGGCCGTCTCTGACGCGCCCAACAGTGTTCGTCCCTACTCGACAGCGCCCATGCGAAGTCCCGCCTGGCTGCACAGGACATATCGAAGACAGGCCCTAAGTTGCCAATGCCTCTAGAACAAACTATCCTACCTTTTGCAAAACATGATCAGGGCATCTCATGATGACGCTTTCTGCTATTCAAGAACTTCTCTGGCGACGAAAACTTTCATTCATTTTGCCAGTTATCGCTGTTTTCATCTCATCGGTGTTATTTCAAAAATATTACCCTAAAACGTACGAAGCTTCAACCTGGCTTTTGCTAAGCGGCAACCCGGCTGTTAGCATGGAAGGCGCTGGACGAGAACAAGTTACGGTGGCCATGCGCGAACAGATGCTGAAAACTGAGTCTCAAATAGCGCAAAGTCCCTCAGTAATCCAACGCGCAATCCAAATTTCAAATGCATTGGAGTTCGTTAAGCAGCGAGAACCAGGTCAATTTCAGTCAGATATACCGCAAAATCGCCTTATCGAATTGTTTGTTACTAGCAATCTACGCGTGCTATCTGAGCCGAATACTAATTTGATTAAAGTGACGTTTAGGGATAAAAATCCAGTTTTCGCAGCTGACATGGCAGATGCTGTTTCCACAGCGTTAAGGGAAAAGCACCTTGAACTCAACCTAATTTCGGGAGCGCCAGATTTCTTCTCAAAGGAATCCCTCAAATATAAAGAGGAGTTAAAAGAAGCCGCGATGCGCCTACGAGCTTACGAACAATCTCATCGGATATTCGCCATCGCCGATGAAAAGAAATTGTTGCTAGAGCGCCTCGACTCTACGTCGACAGAACTTGCTTCAACTGATGGACTCATTGGCAAGGCACTCGGTGAGATTGCATCTCTGAAAATGCAGATTGCAGCCCTGAAAAGCAAGTTAGTTTTACCTCCTGAAATATATGGATCTTCTCAACAAGCATTGGCCAATACGTCCATAAGATTAAGCGATCAGTCTAGTTCAGATCCGCCACTCCTTCATATTCGTATTTTTCAAGACTCTGCGCAGAAACTTGTCTCCTCGAACGCTGAACTTGCTGGTCTTGAAGAACTTAAGAAAAAACAATCCGAAAGAGTAAAATCTATCAGCGATAAACTATCTTATCTGTCGACTCAAGAAGAGGTTTATAATGGATTGAAGCGCGATGTTACCAAAGCTGAGACCGACTTGCTTATGATCTCCAAGAGGAATACTGAAGCGGAGGTGGAGAAGTCACTCAGATCCACCGAGAGCTTATCGAATTTGCAAATTATGCAAGTGGCAGTTCCGCCACTCCAGCCGATCTGGCCGAAGTCATCCGTTACATTAATACTGGGCGTTGCACTAGGATTGATGGTTGGTCTGGCAACAGCAATAGCGGTGGACTGGCTTAAAGAGGAAGGGCGGTCAGCGTGATATAAATTCAGATTTTGAATATCATTTGCAGGGATGACAATAATGGTAAATATTCACTTGTGCGATTTCAGGAATTTTTGGTTATAGAATTGTGTACTGTGACTGCTTCGTAAATTATCGAGGTTGGGTGACGGTGATGGAAAGTATACCGGTGACAATGTCAGTCAAAAATTGCAGCTTATCAGACGCAAGTCGTTCCAACACAGTTATAACCTATATCAAAGTCATCTTAATATCTTCGATTTTTTTCCAAAAGTTTTCATTCCCGGGGACGTCAGGTGTCATACCTCTAGTTCTGCCGATACTATTGTTAGCCACACTTGCCGGATTATGGCGCGGGGATTTGCTTATCAGCCGAACCAGCGTTTTTCTGTTTTCCATATTCGGTGGGATAGGGTGTTTCAGCAGCATATTTTGTAAAGAAAATACGATTTCATCTCTTGCATATGTAGTTGCCTGTCAATCGGTGTTAGTCACAAGTGTTAGGCAAGATTTCAAGATATCTGATGTTTTTGATTTTTATTGCAACAGCATGTTCCTTGTTTCAGTTTTAGCCGTAATTCAATACTTTTCCCAGTTTGTTATAAATCGTGAATACTCATTTTTTCTGGACTATAACTTGCCTCAGGAAATTTATCTAAAAGGTTTTAACAACTTAAATCCTCTCGATTGGGATAGTCCAATAATAAAAAGCAATGGTGTGTTCTTTCCAGAACCATCTATATTCAATCAGTTTTTGTCTTTGGCTGTTTTTTTTGAAATCATAAAGCGACAACGGCCGTTATATCTATTGTGCTATCTCATGGGATTACTGGTTAGTTATTCTGGCACGGGCGTGGTGATGTTATTCATTGTCCTGCCTATTTATTTGATTTTCAGAGCTTCATTCAAAAGTTTCATTTATTGCACTGCTCTGCTGGTCTTTGTTACTATTTTTTTGCAGTTTATTGACTCGGAGTTTCTCACGAAACGTGTGACCGAAGTATTTCTGCCTAATACCAGTGCGCACGCACGTTTCATCGCCATTTTTTGGGTGATAGAACGTCAGCTCGATTTTGGAGTCTTTCCCACATTTTTTGGGGTTGGCCCTGGGCAAATTATACCACAAGACGTCTTTGCGCCTTTCCAAATCACAGATCCCACATGGGGCAAAATCTTCTTCGAGTACGGCGCGCTTGGATTTATCATATATATATTCTACTTCTTAAGTTTTTGCAGAAACACTCCGTTCTTTATCTGTTTAAGCTTAGGTGTAGTTTATTTTTTCATGGGAGGTTACATAGCATATGCTCCTATTATCTCACTGCTTGTAGTTTTTCTAGCGTGGACACCAAAACAATCAGACAATTTTAACGCGTCAAACGGGACAGACTGATTTGGTTAAATGTAATGGGTTTGGAAGCGCGGCTGGCGAAAGCATCGTAAATGTCGGCGCATCGCTCTTAGCGGACAGGCACGCGGCGGAAGCCGTCGAACCGACCGTGTGATCCACCACCCGTTGGTACTGGCTCAGTGGTGTGCACCCTGTCTGACCAGCTAGGCAGCGGGTCGGGTTTAGGCACCGCGGCTGAGGTACTCTCGGGGCCAGAGCATGGGCAGGCCGCAGCCGGGTCGAGAACGGTGGTGCGAACCCGTCGCCCCCGGACGACGCCGGCTAAGCCCAGCGTCTGCATCAGCCGGGCCACCATGCAGCGCGCGACCACGATCCCCTCGCGGGCGAGTTGCCGCCAGACCTTGCGCACGCCGTAGACCTGGAAGCTTGCCTCGTAGACGCGCCGGATCTCAGACATTAGCATCGCATCGCGCTTGGCCCGAGCCGGCAGCCTGCCGGGATCGGCCCGCCGCGCCGCATAGGCATGGTACGTCGATGGGGCGATCGGCAGGGCCCTGCAGATCGGCTCGACCCCGTAGGTCTGACGATTCTCGTCGATTAAAGCGATCATGACTTGAACCGGCGGTCGAGCTCCGCCTGGGCAAAATACGTGGGCGCCTTTCTCAGGATCTCGTTGGCTTGCCAGAGTTCGCGCACCTCCCGCTCCAGGGCCTTGATCCGCTCACGCTCGTCCGTGGTCGGCCCGGCTCGAACGCTTTTGTCGCGCTCGGCCTGTCGGACCCAGTTGCGCAGCGTCTCGCCCGAGCAACCGATCTTGGCCGCGATCAAGCGGATCGCGCCGTACTGAGAGTCGTGCTCGCCCTAGTGCTCCAGCACCATCCGCACCGCACGCTCGCGGACTTCAGAGGAAAACGGTGGGATTCGCTTCGTCATGGCTCCATCCTCGAAAGATTTGGAGTCTCCGGGAAACTCGGTGCGGTTCAGTCCGTGAGGAAGGCCACCGCCGAGGCGGTGGTCTCGTCATCCTTGACGGCGAGATGCACGTAGCGGGAGGCCCGGTCGATGGCGACGTACAGGTAGCGTTTGCGCGAGACGCGGTCGCGATCTTGCAACTTGCGCAGGTGCTTCACGTCGACGTGGATGAAGCCGACCTCGTAATCCTTGAAGCTGCCATGCGGCTTGCGGGCCTTCTCGGCCGGCGGCAGCCGGTTGAGGCCCTCGGCCTTGAGGATGCGGTAGACCGCGTCGCGGTTCAGGCATGGCAGGAAGTGGCTGACCACGAAGGTCAGCACGTCGAGAGGAAAGCCGGTAGAGGGGCGGAGCGCGCCACGCAAGCTTGTGGGAGCGCGCCGAGCGGTCCTGGCACGCATCGGGACCGCGTTTGCACCACTTGCGGATGGTCTCGGCCGAGACGCCAGAGCGCTTGGCCAGCACGCCGGAGCTTTCGTGCGAGCGGGCGATCTTGTACGCACGGCCGGGGTCGTGCGGGCCTGGGGATCGATGGCGAGCATCAGCGCTCCCGCCTGGCAGACTGGCGGCGCTGTCAACGGGCGCCCAAGTCTCCGCAATTATGGGCTTTCAAAATTCCCTACCCGGCGGGTTCGATGGTGATCGGTGATCAGCCGGCGATATGATCAAGGGTCGCCTTCTTGGGTGGCCGGCCGCGGCGTCGTGGAACCGGCGGCGGGGTGATCAGCGCCTTAGAACGGACGTGCTCGGGGATGAGATCGCCGTGCTGGCGCAGTCGGTAGCTTGCCCCTTCGATCTGGATGACGACGACGTGATGCAGCAGGCGGTCGAGCAGGGCCGTGGCCACGACGGGATCACCGAACACCTCACCCCATTCGGCAAAGCCGCGGTTCGAGGTCAGGATCATCGCTCCCTTCTCATAGCGCGCGTTGACGAGCTGGAAGAACAGGTTGCCCCCGCCCGGGACGACGGGCAGGTAGCCGATCTCGTCGACGACCAGGAGCGAGGCCCGGCTGAGGTAGCGGATCCGCTCGCACAACGCGCCGTCGCGCTCGGCTTTGGCCAGCGAGGCGATCAGCTCGGCCAGCGTCGAGAACACCACGCTGCGCCCGGCCTTCACAGCCTCGACGGCAAGTGCCGTGGCCAAATGGCTCTTGCCGGTGCCGGGCGGCCCGAGGAGATGGACGACCTCGGCCCGGTCGATGAAGGTCAGCTCCGCCAGCGCCATGATCCGCTCCGCCGAGGGAGGGCTGGAAGGTGAAGTCGAAGCCGGCGAGCGTCTTGATCGTGGTCAGGCGTGCGACCAGCAGGGCGGTCTTCACCCGGCGGTTCTCGCGCAGCGTCAGTTCCTCCATCAGGATCTCGTCGAGGGCGGTGATCCCATCGATCTCGCCCTGCTCGATGCGCCGGACCGTGGCGTCGAGGACTTCAAGGGCTTGCGGCATGCGCAAGCCGACCAGGCTGTGCTTGATCCTGTCGAGAGTCGTCGCGGCATGGGCGGGAGTGGTGCGGGTCATGACCGGACCCCGATCCCAGCAGCGAGCCGCTCGCCGACGGCTTGGTAGACGGCCAGGGAGCGCTGCGCGACGTGATCGCCACGGCGGCCGATCGTCAGGCTGTCGGGATGGCCGTGCCGCATGGCCCGGGCGGCCGCACTTTGCCGATGGCCGGGATCGACGCGGTACTGTCGTCGGCCGTCCAGGATCGGGTGGCTCGCCACGAGCCGGCCGCCGTCGAGGATACGGATCGTGTCGGGCAACTGGTGCACCTCGACGACCCGCCGCGTCCGATCCGGCACGCTGTAGTAGTTGCCGCCGATCGAGACGAGGCCGTCGTTGCTGACGCGCCGTTCGAGCTTGAGCAGGACGTCGAAGGGCACGGCGGGCAGCGGCTGCAGCTCGGGCTTCTCGGCGGCGAAGGCCTCTGAGACGACCCGCTGCGTGGTGCCGTGCAGGCGGACGTTGGCGATGGTGTCGAGCCAAGTCCGGAGTTGGAGGTTCAGGTCGTCGAGATCGCGGAAGGAGCGGGCAACGAAGAAGTCCTGGCGGATGTAGGAGAACGGCCGTTCGACCTTGCCCTTCGTCTTGGCCCGGTAGGGTCGGCAGGCACGCGGCAGGAAGCCGTAATGTTTGGCCAGCGCCAGCAGGGATCGATTGTAGACGATGTGGCCGTCCGCCTCCTCGCCGGTGACCGCGGTCTTCATGCGATCGTAGAGGGTCTCGATCGGCTCCCGGCGATCGCGGCAAACGCCTGCATGTGACAGCGCATCAGGGTCTGCAGGTCCTGATGCAGGACGAAGCGCGCCTCGATGTGCCGGGAATGGCCGAGCACGAGCGAGAACAGCCAGACGATGCAGCTCGCGCCCGGTGCGTCCGTGAAGGTGACCACGAAGCGAGCGAAGTCGACCTGCGCCTGCTGGCCGGCGGGGGTCTCGAAGCGAACCTCGTAGGGCTTGGCCTCGGGCGGACGGGTCGCGGCGACGAACCGCTTCACGGCGGTGTAGGCCCCAGTATAGCCGCGCTCCCGCAGCTCGCGGGTCAGGCGCACGGCGCTGAGATCGGGGAAGGCCGTGACGCGCTCGCGCAGGTAGACGAGGTAGGGGGCGAGCTTGCTCGGGCGTCCGGCTTGGCGGGGACCGTAGGCCGGTGGTTCGAGGCCGCGCTCGATGTACTTCCGGACCGTCTTCGGATCACGCCCTGTCCGGCGGGCGATGGCGGTGACCGACAGCCCCTGTCGGTGCAGGTCGAGGATCATGAGGAGTTCTCCCAGCAGGACCATCCTCGTCGCTCCCGACCGATACGCATCGGCCGGCATGGTGGCGCAGGATGGATAAGCCTGAGAGCGCGGGGTGCCCTCCGCGCACTCAGGCCAGGGCACCGACGAGGGAATTTTCGATGCCCACAATCAGGGAGTATTCAACGCCCGCTGACACGGCGCACACCGTCGAACCGTAACGCCTAAGCTTTGATCGCTCATCGCGCCACATTCCGACGACGTTCCGCAGCCAGACAGCTACGCCGCCAGCAGCGCCGTCCATGCTCCCGCCGCATCGACCTGCTTGGCGCACACCAGAGTTCCGTCGGCCGAGCGGCGCACGTCGATTAAATGCGGCACGCCCGAAACCAAGGGCACCGCCAAGCCGAGATCGAAGCCGTGGCGACCGTTCCCCACCCCAGCCGCCGCGATGTCGGCGCGGTACTCGGAGGCCACAGCCAGAGCCACGATCGTGCCGTCCACGAGGATATCCAGGCAAACCGGGGCGTCCGGCTGGTTGGCGTCCAGAGCCCAGCCGGCCACGTGCAACAGGCCATCGCCTCCAACCACGCATCGGTCAAGCCAGGCACGCACGGGACCTAACTCTGCGGTGTCACCTGATGAGACGGCGCGACGGGCCAAGCGCCCACGCAGCGCGGCGAGTTCGGAGCCAAGTTCGGTTCGAGGAGCGTAGGACATGGGCGCTGCGCCGGCGTCGAGAGCGTGGACACCGTCGAAGCCTGCACGCAAGCCAGGGGCGGGCAGGAAGCTCTCCGCTGGTGTGTTCTCGGCCAGCAGGAGATCGTGGCCGTCCAACTCGACATGCCAATAGGTGAGGTCCTGAACCACCTCGCCGCGCGTGATCGAAGTGCCGTTGACGAGGTGGCCAGCGGCGATGAACAGGCCGTCGACCATCAGAGCATGATCTGGGGATACAAGCAGGTCGCGGGTGGGGATGCCATCGCTGAGCGCTCTAGCTTTAATGCGCACTGGGCGGTCGTGCTTTGGAGCCGTCAAACCGACGTAGCTGCGGTTGCCGATCCACCGGATGGGACGCGGTTTGCCGGCGGCGGTGATGACGAGGTCGCCCACGCATAGGCGTTCGACTGGCACGTCTTGGATGGTGAGCGCGCGAAGAACGCGGATGCGCGTTCCTGAGACGTAGCAGCGGGCTGGGCCGGCCGTTTGAGCTGCGTTCGGATTAATCGAGGCAGGTGACGGCGTCGGCTTATCGGAGCCGGAAGCAGCACCAGGGTCAGTGGATGCACTGCCGCCATTCACCGGAGTGCCGCCGCCATGGTTGCCCGGATCCGGCGTCGGCTTATCGGAGCCGGAAGCAGCACCAGGGTCAGTGGATGCACTGCCGCCATTCACCGGAGTGCCGCCGCCATGGTTGCCCGGATCCGGTGGTGGTGACAGATTAGCGATCGCGGCTTTGAATGCGGCGCCTGCCTTGGGATATTGTCCATTATGCAATTCACCGGGGTAAGCTCCGTTTGATTCCCAGTAATTTTCGTAAATCATATCATGATCGGTCATCCATTTGAACATAGACTGAACATATGGACCGTCGTTATTACTGGAAACCCCCCATTCAGAGATTGCTGTCGGCTTATCGTGCGCTTGTGCAAAATTTGATTGCCAATTCAAGCCATAATCTGTGGATACTTTGTGGTTGAAGGCAGAAATAGGATCGGATGAGTCCCATTGATGGTTGTAATATATATCAGATCCGATCACATCGACATAATTGTCACCCGGATATGCTTTAGACGGATCCATGTTTCCGCCATCTATATTCATATCCCAAACAAATTTGAATTTACTAGAAACAGATTGAAAGGTTTGGGCCGCATTTTGGTATGTCGTGATGAAGGCGGCCTCGTGTCCTGCGGCGGCCCAGGGTTGCCAGTCCCCGTTGAACTCCCATCCGAGACGGACGTAGATTGGTTGATTGGTGTCGCTTGCCGCCGCCATAGATTGCGCGGCATTGAGATAATGATCGTTGTATGATCCGCTCGCGGTCTGCTCTAAACTCGTACCTGTTACGGTCAAGGGAACGGAGTAGATCGGGTCGGATGAGGAGCCTTTCCACATATCAACTGAGTATGAGATCGAACTATCAAATGCTTGCCAACTATTTTGATTCAGAAACACGAGAACATTGTCTGCAGACTTGCCGGCCCAGGTATTATAAGATGCTACATTATTGGGGTCATTGCCACCATAAATACCGGTTTGTAGCATGATAATCGCTCTCGATCATAGTCATTATTTCGCACGGCCGAGCCGCGAGTTTGGCTAAAATAGTTTACGAAAATGGTTAACGAAAAATTGATCCCCGGGGCCATAGTTGCCTCGGTTGCTGCTTCCGGATGGTCAACTGCTGGATGGCCCCTGCCGTTGCTAGACGCGCCGAGCAGGTGCACTGCCTCGAGCAGATCAATAAAATTCATTTCGGCCAGTGCTAGAGCACCATCCGAACGTGATCAAACGGCTGGCGGCGTGAAGGGTTAATCGGCGAAGGAGAGCGTCGATGTCTTCAGCCCTGTCCGTCGATCTGCGTCAGCGCGTGGTCCATGCCGTCGCGGCCGACGCCTCCCGACACAAAGCTGCCGAACGCTTTGGGGTCAGCCTGGCGAGCGCCAGTCGGTGGTGTGAGCGCTTCGCCCGAGAGGGCAACCTCGCGCCCAAGTCGATGGGCGGCGATCAGCGCTCGCACCAGATCGAGGTGCAGGCCGACCTGATCGTCTTCCTCTACGAGGCGCAGCCCGGCATCTACCTTCACGAACTCCGTGCGGCTCTCGCCGAGCACGGCATCTGCGTGGCCCAGAGCAGCCTCTCGCGCTTGTTCAAGCGTTAAGTCATCTCGCGAAAAAAAGTACGGGTCAGGCGGCCGAGCAGGACCGGGAGGACGTGGAGCTGCGCGCGAGGCGTGGTTCGAGGGCCAACGCGACCTCGATCCGGATCGCCTCGTGTTCATCGACGAGACCGCATCCAACACCGTCATGGCCCGGCGCTACAAACGTGCTCCAAGGGGCGAACGCTGCCGGACGAGCGTGTCGCAAGGCCGCTGGGAAACCACCACCGTCACGGTGGGTCTGCGCACCAGCGGCATCACCGCACCCTGGCTGCTGGACGGTGCCATGAACGGGCAGACCTTCCGCAGCTACGTGGCCGACGTGCTCGCTCCAACGTTCCAGCCCGCCGACACGGTCGTCATGGATAACCTGCCAGCCCACAAGGTCAGCGGCATCCGCGAGCGGATCGAGGCGGTGGGAGCTCGGCTGCTCTACCTCTTCGCCGAATCGCCAGACTTCAACCCGATCGAGATAGTCTTCTCCAAGCATAAGCCGCTGCTGCGGAGGCCGCTGAGCGCATCGTCCAGGGATTATGGACAGCCATCGGCCAGTTAATCGACACCATCACGCCCAACGGATGTGCCAACCTTTTCGCAGCCGCAAGATATGAGCCGGATTAAATTGAAAACGCTCTAACTACACCAACGCCAGGGACACGGCCGTTTGCGCCGCTTGCGGATGATCTCGGCCGAGACGCCAGAGCGCTTGGCCAGCACGCCGGAGCTCTCGTGCTAGCGGACGATCTTGTACGCACGGTCGGGGTCGTGCGGGCCTGGGGATCGATAGCGAGCATCAGCGCTCCCGCCTAGCAGACTGGCGGCGCACACCGTCGAACCGTAAAGCGTAAGCTTTGATCGCTCATCGCGCCACATTCCGACGACGTTCCGCAATCAAACAGCCGGAGCCCGGAACCGATGAGCGCCGCGAAGGCGACAATACGTTCGCAGGGATTTAGCGAACGGACTGAGACGATGGTCGAGAAACAGCGCAAAGCACCCGTTGAAATAACAGCAGCTGCAGTTTTGGCAAATTCAATAAAACTACCGAGATAACCGTCACTTAATGCACAAACAACAACCTAAAATGACTTCTCGATTATGTTAACGTAGTTACTAATACTGGCGCGTTGCTTTCAAAGCAGCACCCAATCATCGCCAGACCACTCAAAAAATTTCTCCGTCTCTACAGGAGCGCCACTGTAGAACGTGAAAAGTATCGAAGCGCCATCGTGAGCACGCACTTGAAGATCAAATACACTTTCTGCCGGCCGATAAACTTGGATTATATCACCAGGCAAACGCTTTGAGGAAGAACCTGGACCATTGGCCGCTAACCGGTGGCCAAGTCTAAGAATTCGATTAGCAGTAAAACTGTTCGTTGCAACGACTCTAGAATATTTATGCTGTCCGTAAATCGTTAACGACTCGTCTTCCATTGTGACCGTCACTCCTTCCGTCGAAGACAGCATCGTATCGAAAGTATACCGACGAAAAAACGAAATCTTCGCTCCTCCGACCAACGAATCGGATTGGGGCTTCGAATCCAATTTGAAATGCCCAGAGTGCCCAGCAATTTGGAATTGTCCCACTTCAAAGATTGACCCCCTCACCGAAGGGGCACGATCATCTTTATATAGATCGATAGGGAGAGACGATGTAGCTTCTGAATGGTAGTCAGCGCCATCCCATCTAAGATCCGCTTGTTCGATCGACGTACGAGCGTCGTTAAAGCCGGCAAAGATCTTGATTGTCCCAGTTGCAAACTTTGAATTGAACCAGCAATTGAGTGCCCGAAATGACCTAATATTCAGCATGCCGGCGACATTGCGCACCAGAGACGGACTAAGCCCGATTGGCGCTACTCCTTCTATATGCAGATGATCGATGTTGAGTGCTAGGGAATCGTTGCGGAGCATGATCGGCGCTTCGCACCATTCAATGTTAAGCTGCGCAATCGACCCAAATTCAGCGCCCGATAAATTTGCCCACATCGCAGGACCAGATAAGGCGACACGTCTTCCAAATGTTCCGCCCCCAAGATACAAACTGTTCCAATGATTACCAGTGCTGTTTGCATTCATGGAGAGTAAAGATTGCTGTGCTCCGTCAACTTCAACGCGACCAATTAGATTTGAAAAAAAGAACTGCCTGTCTGAAGCTCCAATGCAAATGCCTATATAAGGATCAAATAAAATCCCGCTGGCAAAGCGGCTAACAGTGATATCATCAAAATTGGAGAAGCAAATACGTCCTAGTAGCAAACCGTTTGCTTGAATATGACCGGACTGATCCACTCCGTATCCAAGTCGATATCCCCGAAATTGTCCTTGCCCAATAGAATCGGCATCGTTTTGTCCCACATCGCCAATAGTCAAAACTGGCTGATTTTTAGCATACTGAATGAGTGTGGTACCTCTATTGACAGCCGCCCCAGCTCCAATCAGTCCGGGGACTTCTTTTCTGCAATGCAATCCAATATTAGTACGATCTTGTCTACCGACTGCGATGAACTCGTAGCGTCCAGGGGGCATCTCCGCATATTTACCATTGATGGCACACCAATTTAGCGCAGCTTGCAAAGAACGGCCATTTGCAACGCGTTCCGAGGCATTAGACAGGCTTCCAACCACTACGCCAGGTGAGGTGGAAAGATCTGCAGAACCACGGATGAGCGCCGGCGATCCGATACCTGCGGGTATAACGCCGATCTGCTTGAAATCGGTTGACGGAAGAGATGCGATTGGGAAAGCCACTTAACAACCTCCAAAAGAGCAGGCTATCATAAAGAAAGGCAATTCGTCTTGATCTAAGCTCGACTTTGGACATTTGCGGCGCGTCGAGTGGGCGGAGGTGACGACGCGGGCGTGACGGATAGGCTGATGGCGTCCCCGCCAAGAGACACCGCCATGCTGCCCCTGCCTGCCCGCTTCGCCGGGATCATCCTGGCGTTCGCACCGCTGTTCGTCCACCGCTCCTGGCGCCATGCTCAGCTGTTGCTGATCGGCGCGATCCTGACGCCGGGGCGGCGCACGGTGACGAGCGTCCTGCGCATCATCGGCCGCGCGCAGGAGCGGCGGTTCGTGAACGTCCACCGCATCCTCAGCCGGGCGGCGTGGTGCCCGCGCTCCGGCAGCCGTATCCTGCTCGGGCTCCTCGTCGATGCGTTCGCGCAACGCGGCCCCGTGGTCCTGGGACTGGACGATACGATCGAGCGCCGCCGCGGCAAGCAGATCGCGGCCAAGGGCATCTACCGTGATCCAGTTCGCTCCTCCGACAGCCATTTCGTCAAGGCGAGCGGGCTGCGCTGGATGAGCCTGATGGTGCTCGCCCCAATTCCCTGGGCGGGGCGCGTCTGGGCGCTGCCGTTCCGGACCGCGTTGGTGCCGTCAGAGCGCGCCTGTCGTGAACGGGGCCGTCGGCACAAGCCTCTGCTCGACGTCGGACGCCAACTCGCTCTCCAGGCTCGCCGCTGGCTGCGCGTACGCGACCTCGTGGTGGTGGGCGACAGCGGCTTCTCGGCCTTGCTGTTCCTCGACGCGATGCGCCGCGCCCGCATCACGACGATCACCCGCCTGCGGCTGGATGCTGCTCTCAACGATCCCGCCCCACCGCGGCCGCCCGGCACGATCGGACGCCCGCGGACCAAAGGCGCGCGGCTGCCGACGCTCGCCGCGATCCTCGCGGCCAAGGACACGCGCTGGCACGCGGTCGTGGTGCGCGGCTGGTACGGGGCAGGCGAACGCACCCTTGAGATCGCCTCCGGGACCGCCGTGTGGCGGCACGGCGGTCTGCCGGTCGTGCCGATCCGATGGGTGCTGGTGCGCGATCCCGAAAGCCGCTTTGCACCGCAGGCCCTGCTCTGCAACGAACCGATGCGCGAGCCCGCGCAGATCGTGGGGTGATTCGTGCGGTGCTCGAGTGTCGAGGTCACCTTCCAAATGGCGCGCGCTCACCTCGCAGGGTGGAGACGCAGCGGCAGTGGTCGGACAAGGCCATCGCCCGCACCACGCCCTGCCTGCTCGCCCTGTTCTCGATCGTCACGCTGCTGGCTGCACGGCTCGCGGTCCGCCAACGGCAACGGATCGCGGCCGCCGCGTGGTACCCCAGACCGCGTCCGACCTCCGCCGATGCCCTGGCCGCCGTGCGCTCTGCGATCTGTTCTGAGCGGACTTTGACAACATCACCGCGCCGACGCGCCTGAACAAAACCCCGCTTCCGTTTGCCAGCGCCCTGGGCCTATGACCTCTGCCACGCCGCCTGATCGGCCAAAGTCGAGCTAAGTGGTTACGGGAGCCTGTATCGGCTTGGTCTAGAGGTTTGCTCCTGTCAGCGACTCGCTACCCACGTACTGATCGTCACCAACGCCGTAAAGGCTCCTCGAAGCGCTGCCTAGAAGAAGCGAGATAGGACTAAGACCATACCAACTCGCAGGATTGGCGCTTCAACAGGAGAAACGCCATCACCGATCACGCCAGCCATGCACTTGGCTTTCCAAGAGCGGATAAACGGTCGACCACACGGCTTCTGCCTTTTAACTGAGCGCAGCAACTTACTGTAGCGCGTTCGCCGCTCAAGGTTGCTATGGCGACTTGATCAGGTACAAGATCAAAACCGGGGGCGCTACGCCCAACACCCCACCCAAGTTCGATCAGCACCTGGAGCCATGTTTCTAAATCGAGTTTCTTTATAAAAGCAACGTCACCCAATTATTTTTCAACTACCAAGTAATCTACATCGCATCGATCACTGCTAAAATGAAGGCACGTCTTACTACATGCCATCACTGTCCAAATCGTACGACCCATCTACTAATAAGACCCTCGATAGAACTGCTGCTGTTATGCGATCGCCACGGTATTCGATTTGCGCCAAAATGCTGATCGATTGTAAAAAAATTTCAGACAGATCTTATTCGTCAATTACTGCATAAAATTCCATAAACATAGATGAACTTCGTCAAACATTAAAATCATGAAGCCCTCGAAATCGGATCGCTCAGTCAGAAAATAACAACTGAGCGCAGACCGGTAGCAAAGCTGGGGAAGGGATATATTTAAGGGTCCGAGAAAACAGGAAGATATGCTGCTTCATTTTTACTTATATTGCTAAAAATACTGAGTTTATTGTTCGAACATGTTTTGGTAATTGACAACGATACAAATTAAGTAATACAGAACCGATATATGTAGGCTTTGAAGGAAAAACCATGAACATGCTTTTAGCAGATCCTGTCCTTAAGCATTCAAGATCTCAGAGAAAGAAAATTTCGGTGGTGGCTCCTTGTCACAATGAAGAAGAGTCAATTCTAGAGTTCATAAGAAGAACTGTGCCAGTTTGCACTAATTTGGTCGATGATGATTACGAACTAATTTTGGTTGACGATGGATCATGTGACGAAACGTGGAACATTATAGCTGCCGAGACAAGGAACAACGACAGAATAGTGGGAGTTAAACTACTTCGCAATCATGGTCATCAGCTTGCAGCTACAGCTGGGCTTTCGGCTTCAAATGGCGATAGAGTTCTATTAATTGACGCAGATTTACAGGATCCGCCCGAACTGCTCCCGGAAATGATGCGGATAATGGACCAGGGGGCCGATGTGGTTTACGGCAAACGAATGGCTAGAAAAGGGGAGACGTATTTCAAGTTAGTTACAGCTGATTTGTTTTACAGAACACTTTCATTCCTTAGTCCGACCCCAGTGCCTAAAGACACAGGCGATTTTCGGCTTATGAGGCGGAGGGTGGTGAAAATATTTCTTAACATGCCGGAACAGAATAGATTTATTCGAGGAATGGTTAGTTGGATTGGCGGAAAACAAACACCGCTTTTATATAATAGAGATGCGCGATATGGAGGTGAAACAAAATACCCCTTAAGCAAAATGATTAGGTTCGCGACGGACGCAATTACCAGCTTTTCAACGGTTCCGCTCCGGATCGCCACTTACTTGGGGTGTATATTCTCTATCGTCGCGGTATTGCTGCTAGGATACACTGTATTTTCATATTTTGAGGGGCAAACGATCGCAGGCTGGGCCAGCCTTCTTACCGCCATTTCAGTTTTTAGTGCCGTCCAACTAATCGTTCTCGGCATCATCGGGGAATATATTGGAAGGATAACTCAGCAAATAAAAGGGCGACCACTCTACATTATTGATTTTGTGCAAAAGGGGGAACTGCGAATCGAGGCTGATGTGTAGCGTTTCTAATAAGATCTACTTAATTAAACCAACAGGTGCTCCAATTGATCTTTCGTATGTATTTGATGTCGCAGATGCCTCCACGAGACCTTAATTATATACATTTGAGATCGGAGAGAAGGACAGGGAGGTTTAGAAACTTGCCACTTCTATTCACAAGCTAGATCCTTAGGGCGAAATTATCATGAAAACAAATTTTAAATACGCGCGTACGATGCTTCAGTTTGCAATCTTCGCGACAGTCGGAATCATTAACACTGGTTTGGACTTCGTGGTGTTTCAAGTCCTGTTTTATAATGACGTAGGGAGCGGCTTAGCGTCTGCGGCGGGGTATTTGACTGGGGCAATTAGCAGCTTTTTTATGAACAAAATCTTTACATTTTCAATGACGATAACGCAATTGAGCACAGCAGTATCAATTATTCTACGTTTCGCAGTGCTACAATGTGCTCTTGCTTCAATTTCAGCACTGATCGTAACGATGTTAGTCAAATACTTTAATGTTAACAATGCTAAATTACTTTCGATAATCCCTCTGGTTTTTTTAAACTTTTTATCTTCTAAGTATTTTGTCTATGAACAGAAAAGCGTGTGAGATCTTGGGATTCATGTTCGAGGGAACGCAGATGATAAGGGGCATGTGCAGGTTTTTGTTATTAATAATAATACCATTGATAACTGTATGGATTAATATACATCATACGGAAACTCTACAGGAGCTTGATATATACCATCAAGCCGCTGGTATACTCGATGGCGCTGTCAGCAGAGCATACGTGAATAGCGCACTTCATTACAATTCGTTCATGACCTTCGGTTTTATACAAACAATATATTTTTTGCTTGGTCAGCAAGCATCCGATAGTCATTCAGTCGTAATCGCCTTCAATTATGTGGGTTTAGTTTCTTCTCTGATCCTAGCAACCGCTTGTTTCTTGTCCCTCTTCATAGTTTACGGCGAGAAAATCGCTCTTACGGTGTCCGCCCTATTTTTCTTCTCTCCAGGTTTTTTAGAAGTTTTTCAGTCGGGACATCCCACTCTACTTTCACTAGCTCTGTTCTTTGCGTCGATCGGTGCATTTGAATCATACAATAGCGACAAGCATTTAAGTAATTTTAAGTTTTTTTATGCAGCGCTTGCTGTAATACTCTTTACTTTCGCCTGTAGTGTTCGAGGTGACATAGTACTTTTTTTTCCATGGTTCGTCTTAATACCTTTGAAAAAAATAGCAGATGGCAACTTCAAAAATGCCGCAGTGAACATCGCCATTAGGGCATTACTCTGCTCTACAGCCTTGGTTCTGTCGCGGTTAATCGCTTATCAGTTGTTAGATCCATCCAAATCATTGCAAGAGGCGCCATTTTTTGAGACATGGTATAAGTTGAACAACCTCCCAATTGGCGCGGTTGCATTAAGCTCAGCTTTGGGATTTTTAACAGTAGTTGCCCTTCTATTTACCGTCATTATTTACTGCATTTCGGGTCGGCGATCTGTAAATCTTCTGAGGCTCGTCGGTCCAGCCATTACAATAACAATTGGCCTAATAGTATGGCTTCCAAATCCAGTTCCAGCTCGCCATTTTCTACCCGTTATTTTTTGCACTTGCCTTCTCTTGGTCTTCATGATCGATGAGATGGTTGAATTGTCGAAGAAGACGATCTTGATTTTGTGTGTGACGGTGATCGTTGCCAATCAGTTCTTATCCGATTTTGTTGAGCCTGCCATTGTTGAATATCACGGTCAAAAATTGGCGATTGATCAAAGGTTCATAGTTCCCGCGCCCATCGGGAATACTTATTGGCGAAGTCAGATGACCATAGCTAGCAAAATGCGGGCAGCTGAGTTCGGCGACAGGATTGCTAACGCCACATGTGTTGTCAATCTCATCGTTATATCATCGGAAGCACCATTGCTGCTTATGTCATTTTACAAGCGCGGAATGAAACCTGAAAAGTTGTCTTACACAGCCTATCATGGCATGAAACGTATCGAGATGATTTTTGATTCGAGGCAAATTGACATAATCTTTCAAGATACAGGCGCCCGGATGGACGCCCTTCCGATTGTCCTCGCCGACCCAAGGTATATCGACTATAAAATAATCAGAGATCCGTTTGTGCAATTACGCACTGAGACGCTCGAAATACCGAAGGAACGTACGACAAGTCTGTCCTGCCAAGAATGATACAAACCTTTAATCCGTCTGGATTTTTTATAGTGCTATGTTGAGCTACACTTTTTCTACCGTTAATGGATTGCGGCTTGCTAAAATGTCTAGTTTTCCATCTTGGGAAAACCGCAGATGTTACATTATCTCGCTTTGGTCGCTGGCCACCTAAGGCAGTTAAACCAGGAAGTGATTTTGTTGCGCGACTAATTGCAAAGCAATCTTTGATCTGGTGCACTTAGCTCGACTTTGGCCGATCAGGCGGCGTGGCAGAGGTCATAGGCCCAGGGCGCTGGCAAACGGAAGCGGGGTTTTGCTCAGGCGCGTCGGCGCGGTGATGTTGTCAAAGTCCGCTCAGAACAGATCGCAGAGCGCACGGCGGCCAGGGCATCGGCGGAGGTCGGACGCGGTCTGGGGTACCACGCGGCGGCCGCGATCCGTTGCCGTTGGCGGACCGCGAGCCGTGCAGCCAGCAGCGTGACGATCGAGAACAGGGCGAGCAGGCAGGGCGTGGTGCGGGCGATGGCCTTGTCCGACCACTGCCGCTGCGTCTCCACCCTGCGAGGTGAGCGCGCGCCATTTGGAAGGTGACCTCGACACTCGAGCACCGCACGAATCACCCCACGATCTGCGCGGGCTCGCGCGTCGAATCAATGCAGAGCAGAGCCTGAGACGGGAAGCGCGCCTCGGGATTGCGGATGAGCATCCATTGGATCGGCACGGGCGGTGGCTGACGCCGCATTACTGAAGCGGATCCGCACCGTCCATCTCGGCTCGCATCAGACCTACGGCGCGCCGCGTGTCCACGCCGACCTGCGCGAGCAGGGCGAGCGGCATTCGCGCAAGCGCATTGACCGGCTGCTGGCCGTGTGCCGCTTCAGCAGCTTCGACCCCAACAACGAACCCCACGGCGAGCACGACTTCGGCGCGGTTGAGGTCGGCGGTGAGCGCTTCTTCTGGAAAATCGATACCTACGATCGGGCAATACTCGGCGGCTCGCTGGATCCAGCCGACCCCGCGGTTACGACCCGCGTACTCACGATCATGCGCGCCGACGAGTACTGACGTGGCTGGGTCCCACGACACGCCACGGGTGTCCCGAACGGATCCACGTCACTCAGGTGAGATCATGCGGCCGCAGCCGCGTGGCGAGGCCGAGCTCGATGCCGACACCGAGTGGGACGAGAACTAGCCGGCCGATGACGACGGCGACTGGTCTGGCTGCATCCACGACGGCGACCAGGAGGAGGGCTGAGTATGGCCCGCCCCTCAGATTCTACGAACTTGAGCTTCAGCCTTGGTGCTGGTTCAGTCGACTGGCGCGAACTGCGGCTGATCCTCATCGATCTCGATGCGCTCGCAAGCGAAGACTAAATGTCTCTTACGGCTCTACGCCAAGTTCCCTGAGGCCGGTGACGCTAATCCGAGCTGAATATTGCGTCAGGCCCTCAACATTCGCATCGACGCCGATGACTTGATTCGTGCCGTTTCGCTTGTATACAAATGTGCAGCTTATTCCGGCTACTATGTCGTTCTCGCAGAAAGCCTCTGGATAGGTCTCGCAGAGCCGCTCGGTGGCAGGCTTGCAGCGTTCAGTGATCGGATCCGGAACGGCGAAGGCTGTGTAACCACGTTGTTGCAGTGAGTTGCGCACGAGCGCGTAACTCTGTCCGAAGTACGCCGATTGTAGCGGATCCAGTACTGACTGCGCGCGAGGTTGCACCGGCACATCCTTACCCTGCAAGCCCGCCTCAAACCACAGCTTGTCGAGGAACTGCGGCTGGTCGAACCCGCAGACCACCTGCTTCGGTTCGTTGCCGGTGTAGACCCGGTACCGGTCCTCACCCACGGGTTCAATGAAGACGCTCTCGAGATCGACGTACTGCACAGACCGCAGGCGTTCGGCGTAAGCGTGCTCGACGAAAGAGGCAGCCTTATCCTTGCCCTTCACGGTGGTGAGCGCTTTACCCGCCGCGCGCAGGGCGTCGAAGGCTTGCATCGCCTCGGGCTATACGTCCGCTTGTAGGCGTCACGCCGATGTTCGCTCCTGGCGCATTCCGGCTGTGTTCGAGCCGACGCCGCTCGGCCGTCAGCTATGTCAGCGGACCTAAGCTTTGCGCGGCTCTTGCTGCCAGGTCCTTCACGCGCCGTCGCAGCCCCACAATCTCGGCTTCGAGAACACCGGTAATTTTGAACCGGCGCTGAGCCTTCTGGGAACCGTCCGGCCGCCGCGTCGTAAAGCTTACTTCATGGATCAAAGCCCGCTGCCGAGCCTCGGCCTTCGACCGTCGCGCCTGCGCGATGGCATCCGACGGGGATAAGCACACCCGCTTCGCCACTGCGCGCTGCCGTGCCCAGGCATGCAATCCTTCGCCCGGCGTCGTGGCCAGGGCCTGAACCCGGCTCGGCAGCACCTTGGCTGATTCGAGGTGCTGAATGGCCCGCACGTCGCGGCTGATCAGCTTGCGCGCCGCCAGACGCTCGGTCGGGGTCTCGCCACCGTAGGAGACGAACCGTTCGACGATCAGGTGCAGGTCGTGGGTGGTGCGCGAGCGCTTGCGCCCGCTTAAGGTTTCAAGCTCATCCACGATCGCGTCACGCAGCGGACTGGCGCCAACTTTGACGTAAGTGGCGTAGGCCAGAGCGATGGCTTCAAGGTGCTGCGCGTCTGACGCCTTGCGGATGTTCAAGCCCGCCCGATGCAACCAGGCTGAACTGTCGAGCGACTGCGACCCGGCACCTTGAAGGTGATGCAGGAAGCGCTCTGCATCGGCCGCTACGGCGTCGCGACTGCCCGCCTCAGCACCGGTTCGACCGGATACGCCAGGCTCGCTAGCAGGCTTTGCGGCCGTTGGGCGGTTAGGCGCCTTCGGCGGTTCGGGGCGGCGCGGGGGCCGTTTTGAAGGGAAGGCGGGACGAGGTCGGTTAAACCGAATGGTCGGCACAGCGTCGTTGGACATGGCCATTGATCCATTCTGCGCCATTGGCCGCGCTTTGGGTCGGCGCGGCCTTTTGTCAGCATGAATTGGCGTTTGTCGCGCGGCCTACTGGTCACCGAACTGCGCGGCGAAAAGCGTGGTCACCCGGTGGTCACCAAGCTATTCGAAGGCGCGACGCGGTAGTGCCAACAGCTCGGTAAGCCATTATGATGATTAGGGAATTCTGGTGCTGCGAGAGAGGATTGAACTCTCGACCTCTTCATTACCAATGAAGTGCTCTACCACTGAGCTACCGCAGCAGGTGACCCGGGCGCCCCGCAGGGGCAAGTCCGTCCGGTCGAGTGGGGCCATAACGGATCGCCGCCGCGTTGGCAACGCCGTGTTGCGCGGCGGGACGCATTACGTGCGGCAGGCGGCACGAATGATCGCGGCGAGGCCCGGCTCGGAGACCGCGTCCGCTGCCTCGGCGGGGGTGAACCAGCGCAGTTCCCGCTGGTGCGCCTCCGGAAAATGCTTGAGCTGCTTGCGCACCTTCAGCGGGAACACCTTCACCTGGCAGAGGACGGCGTCGAGGTTCTTGAGGCGCTTCTGGTACAGGTAATGGCCGATCGGGCGCTTGCCGACGGCGCCACGCAGGCCCGCCTCCTCGAAAGCCTCGCGGGCCGCAGCCTGGAACGGCTTCCGGCCCTTCATCGGCCAGCCCTTCGGGATGACCCAGCGGCGGCTCTCCCGCGACGTCACCAGCAGGATCTTGGTCTTCCCATCCCGACCGAGCCGGAACGGCAACGCGCCGACCTGTCGCCGCGGCTCGCCATCATCGTCGAGGATCATCGGGCCCGCCCCGCGCGGCGCCCGATCCGTGCCGGAGCCGACGGGTCCCGAAGCCTGTCCGGAGCATGAGCGGGTGGACGGATGGTCGTATCCTCGGTCGGCGTCTGAACACACACGCTACACGGTAGAGACGTTCCAACAAATACCGATGACCGAACCTTGTGACATGAACATAGATTTGCCGGGCTCACCATCGCCGGGGCGGGCCCGACGGCGGCGCGCCATCCGAGCCGTGCCGCTCCGCCGGACGCGCGGGCCCTGAGAGACAGGCGCGCGCCCCATCCCGCTCTCGGCAACCCGACCCTACCGCGTCGCCGGTTGGCGCAGCTCCGACAGACGGGCGGCTATCCCTTTCAGCAAGGGAGAGAAGAGCGACGCGCGAGCCGATGCGCGACCCTCGGAAGGTCGCAGGACCGGTCAGCCGGTCCTGCGCACCCCGGCGGCTTGGGAGGCCGGCAGCGCCGCGGCGGCCATCCCGGCCGAGACCGGATCGCTGCCGGATGCCTTGGCGTCGCCCGGTGCCGCCGCGGCCATCCCGGCCGAGACCGAATCGCTCCCGGATGCCTTGGGGGCGCCCGGTGCCGCAGGGACGAGGGTCGGGAGCGGCGCGACGGCGCTCGGCGCCATCGGCGGCTTGGCCGCTATGGGGGGCTGGGACGCCATCGGTGGCGTGGACGCCTCGACCGTTCTGGCCGGGACCAGGACGGGTCCGGACGCGTCGGGTTCCGGCTCCACGGCCGGCTCGGGGGCCGCCAGGGTGTTGGGCGGCTCGCGCCACACGAACGCGTCGAGGCGGCCGGTGACCGGCGAAACCGGGGCCCAGGTCTCGGAGGCGACGCCGTCGGCGATCCACAGGGGATCGCGCGGCGCGCGGGCGGCCCGGGCCAGCCACTCGCGGGCCTGCCCGGAAGCGGCACCGTGCTCGGCCTCCTCGATCGCCGCCATCAGCAGGCAGGCACGCGCGGTCGGTCGGTCGGCGAGCAGGGGCTTCGCGGCCTCGCGGGCGCGCTTGTAGTCCCGCGCGTCGAGGGCGGCCTGCCCCAGAGCGAGCCGGGATTCCGGATGCCAGACGGAGAGCTTGGCCAGGGTCTCGGCCCGGGCGAGCCGGTCGCGGACCGAATCGCCGGGGCGCAATCCGAGATACACCTTGGCGAGGTCGGGATGCGGGTTCGCCTTCCAGGCCGCCTCGACGACGCGGGACGCCTTCTTCAGGTCGCCGCGGCGGGACAGGAGACGCCCCGCGATGCAGGCCGCCGGCACGAGCTCCGGGGCGAGCTTGACCGCCTGCAGCACGCGCTCCGCCGCGAGTTCGGGCTCGCCGGCCTCGCGCTCGCCGGCGATCGCCGTCAGCAGCACGGCCCGCTGGCGGCGGGCGCTCGCCTTGTCGATCAGGCCGAGGGACGAGCGCCGCTCGATGGTCTCCAGGGCGGAACCCCAGTCGCCGTCCGCGCTCTGCGCCTCCAGGAGCGCGTCGTTGGCCCAGGTGACGCTCGGGGCGAGGCGGGCCGCCTCGCTGGCATAGGCGCGGGCGGCAGTCTCGTCCTCCCGGCGCCGGGCCTCCACGAACAGGCCGCGCAGGCCCAGCACCCGCGTCTCCGGATCGTCGACCATGCGCTGAAAGGCGCTCTCGGCGGCGTCCCGGTCGCCCGAGATCTGCGCAGCCTGCGCCTTGAGCAGGAGCGTCAGGGGCTCGGTGCCGAGGAGCCGCTCGGCATCCCCGGCGTAGCGCCGGGCCGCCAGGGGATCCCCCGAGCCCACCGCCACCATGCCGCGCGAGAGGGCCGACAGACCCTTGGCCCGGCGGCGATCCGCGGAGCCCCGGACCAGCGCTTCGGGCAGGCCGATCACGCCGCGCACGATCGCCCAGAGGAGGCCGAGGACGATCGCGGCGGCGATGACGCCGACGAGGGCGAGCGCCAGGCTGGTGCCGACTTGGTAGCCGTTCCAGACGACGGTGACGGTGCCGGGCCTGTCGGCGATCCAGACCGCCCCGAAGGCGGCGAGTGCGAGCAGGGCCAGGAAGGCGAGGGCGCGCCACATGGGGTCAGTATCTCCTGTCGGCGGCCGGCGGGCGACCGCCGCTGGGTGCGGGAGGGGCGGAGCGCCTGCGCGCCCGCCCGGAGAGGTCGCGGCCGCGCGGCGCGCGGATCGATGCCATCACGGTCTCAGCGGCCCGCGGACGCCGCGGGGGTCGGGAGGGCCTTGAAGGCGCTGTCGAGCAGCGTCCGCACGGCCTGATCGGCCTCGGCCCGGGTCTTGAGCTTGGCGCCGAAATCCCCCGCCTGCTCCTGCGCCTCGGCCGGGAGCGCCGCGAAGGCCGCGGAGGCCGCCGGCAGATCGTTGCGGTCGAGGGCGGCCTGGACCTTGTGCTCCGGATCCTCGGAGGTCTCCGAGGCCGCCGGGGCGTCGACCTTGCGGACCTGAACGAGCCCGTCCGCCATGCTGAGGAGCTTGGATCGGAAATCGCCGGTCTCGGCCGCGCTCTTGGCCCGCTGCGCCTGCCGCTTGGCGGCGATCCGCTCGGCGACCGGCCGGAAGGCGTCGGCGAGGCGGGACGCCGTCGGAGCGCCCGTGTCGGCGAAGGGGGCGAGCGCCTGGGCCTGCGCGTCCGCGCCGGGATCGAGCCGGCGCAGGGTCGCCAGCGGCTCCGCGTACGGCATGCCGGATTCCAGAGCCGCCGCCACGCGGTCGGCCACGACGACCCGGAGGGCCGCCTGGACCGTGCCGGCCTCGGCGCGCTGGGCCACGCTCTTGTCGAGGGCGGCGATCTTGTCGGCCTGCTCCTGGAGGCGCCGGTCGACCGCCTTCGCGGTCTCAGCGGCCTGGGTCTGGCCAGCCTCCGCGGCGGTGCGGCTCGCCTGCGTCGCCGCCTGCACGGCCTCGGTGGCGGCCTTCACCCGGGCGTCGAGGGCCTGCTGCAGCGAATCGAGGCGCTGACCCAGCGCTGCGTCCGCCTCGGCATTCGCCTTGGTCTTCTGCTCGACCTCGCCCTGCAGCGCGGCGATCTTCCGGGCTGCATCCTCGGCCGCGCCCTTGTCGGCGCCGCTCCCCTCGAGGGCCTTCACGCGGGCGTCGAGGTCGGCGAGCGGCCTGCCGCCGTCCTGGACCGCGTTGAGCTTGGACTCGGCCGGCTGGTCGCGGCCCGGCTCCTCCTGAAGCGCGGCCACGCGCTGATCGAGGCTGTCGAGGCGTGCGACGAGATCCGCGGGAACGGCCGTCGCCGGCGCCGAGGACGGCTGCCCGTCCGGCGACGCCGCGACCGGGACGCCGCCCTTCTCCGACGCCTGCTTGGCGGCTGCCTCTGCGGCGGCGACCCGCTTGTCGAGGGCGCCCACGGCGTCGCGGGGGGCGAGCCCGTCGAGGCGCTTGTCGAGGGACGCGATCTGACCGGTCAGCTTCTGATCGAGGGCGTTCAGGCGCGGATCGGGACCGATCCCGGCCTTCTCGGCCCCGAACAGGAGGCCCGCCCCGATCACGCCGCCGAGCAGGCCGGCGGCCGCCAGCGAGCCGAAGCCCGCGCGGGCCCGAGCGGACGGGACCGCGCCGGCCGTGGAACCGGCGGCGGCAGCCGCTGCCGGACCCGGCCCCTTCGGCGGCTCCTTCCCGCCCTTGCCCCCATCCCTGCCCGCATCCTTCCCCGCATCCTTCCCGGAGGTGGAGGTATCGGGGACGCGGCTGGCCTTCATGTCGATGATCGGCCCGGCCGTCACCGCACCGGCCGCCACCGTGCCGGCGGCACCGGAGGTCGGTCCGCCCGGACGGGTGCCCGCCTGAGGACCCGCGCTCGGCTGGCCGGCCTTCGGCGGCTCGGTCCCGACCTTCGGGCCCGCGGCCGACGCACCGGAGGCCGTCGATGCCGTCGATGACGAGGTGGCCGAGCCCGATGACGAGGTGGCCGAGCCCGGCTTGGCGGCGGCCCCCGTCGATCCGGCGATGCCGGCCCTGGGCGGCTCCGTCTTCGTGTCGAACTTGGTGGTGTCGGCCTTCACGGCG
Organism: Methylobacterium longum; assembly: GCF_022179385.1. Classification (GTDB taxonomy): domain Bacteria; phylum Pseudomonadota; class Alphaproteobacteria; order Rhizobiales; family Beijerinckiaceae; genus Methylobacterium; species Methylobacterium longum. The sequence goes on from NZ_BPQS01000001.1 coordinate 210,192, forward strand.
TCGGGCCTGCCAATCGGCTGGGCGGTGGGTCCGGTCGCGGGCTTCGGCCCCGTGGCGCCGAAGCCCGGCTTGCCGGCATCAGGCTTCGCATCGGTCGAGCCCGGTTTCGCGGCCACGACCGGCTCGGTCGCCGGCCTGGGCGGCATCCCGGAGCCCTGGCTGGATCCCTGGCCGGATCCCTGCCCGGCCCCCTGCGGCGCGCTCGCGGTCGAACCCGGGGCGGCCGGCTTCACGCCACCGGTCGCCGACGACGTCGATGAGGAGGCCATCGATGCGGTGGACGCCGGGGCGGGGGTCGCCGGGGCGGGGGTCACCTTGGCATCGCCCCCGGGCGAATTCGGCTGCCCGGGCCGACCCGATCCGGCATCCGGCTTCCGGTTGCCGGATCCGGGCTTGTCGGCGTCGCTGGGTGGTGGCGTCACGGGCAGGTCCTCCAACTCTCATGCGTCGCCGTGTCCCCCTAGCACCGCGGTGACCCGGTGTGCGAGGGCGGGATACGGTGGCCCGGCCTCCCTGTCACCGCACCCTTACGGGTGCGGTCCGAGGGCGTCGAGCAGCTCCGCTTCGCGCGGTCGCGCCGCGACGAAATGGATCGGGACGCCGGCCGCTTCCAGGGGCGCGGCGACATCCGCCGATAGGCAGTAATGCCTCAGGCCGCGGAAAGCTCCGCCGTGACCCGCTCCATCCGCGAGGGCGAGGGCGACGGCGGCGCTGCGCCGCGAGTAATGGAAGGCAGCGTCGAGGTCGCCGCACGACAGGGCGCCGTCGACCGCGCCCGGCAATCCGGGCAGCGCCTCCGCCGCGTAAGCCACGTAGGTCGCCACCTGGAATCCGGCCGCCGTGAGCGTGGCCGCGGGTTCGGCCTTCCGCTCGGCGCCGGCGGCATGCAGCACGCGCGCACCCGCCGGAAGCGCCTCCGCCACCAGGGCCGCGAGCCCGGCAGCCTCCCCCGGCCCTTCCCGCACGGGACTGAGGCCGGCGCGGGCCGCCGTCGCGGCCGTGCGGGCGCCCACGACGAAGACCGGCAGTCCGCGCAGGGCCGCGGCGTCCCGCAAGGCCGGAACCGCGTTGGCACTGGTGAGCAGCAGCGCGTCGAAGGGGCCGGCCGGCGGCGCCCCGCCGATGGGCCGCACCGCCAGGACCGGCGCCACGAGGGGCGCGTGGCCGCGTGCCGCGAGCGCCGCGCCGGTCCGCGTCGCACCGGGCTCGGGGCGCGCGATCCAGACGCGCAAGGCCTCAGCTTTCCAGGGTCAGCCGGACGCCGTGGTGCGCCGCTGCGTCCGGGTCGAGGCGGCGCTGGGCGTCGCGCTCGGTGAGGTCGCCGGAGAAATCGGCCCAGTCGGCATGGCCGGTCCAGCATTCGAGCGACAGGAACGGCGCCGTCGGCTTCGTCCAGATCGCGAGGTGGGGGAAATCCGCCATGTCCATGCGGATCGTCCGATCGGGGCCCGCGAAACGCATCCGGCGGCTGCGCGCGTTCCGAATCACGAAGGCTTCGGTGAAGATCGCGGGATCGAGGGGCAGAGTCGCCCCCGTCATCGGGATCGGCTGCTCGTCGCGCAGCAGCAGTCCACCGGGCCCGACCTGGGGTGCGAACGGGCGCTCAGCCTGCTCGAACTCCACCGCGTAGCCGCCGTCCCGGGCGCGGCTGCCGCCCGCGAAGGGCCACGGGAAGGCCGGGTGGAACCCGATGGCGTAGGGCAGGGGCACGTCCCCCGTGTTGGTCACGCTCACGTCGAGGTCGAGGCCGGCCGGGCGGACCCGGGCGGCGATATCGAGCTGGAAGGCGAAGGGGTAATGCGCCCGGGTCTCCGGTCCGTCGGTGAGGCGCAGGGTCACCGCGTCGGCGCTCTGCGCCACCACCGCGAAGGGTAGGTCGCGGGCGAAGCCGTGCTGGCCCATCGGGTAGCGCGCGGACCCGACCGTCACGTGCCCGCCGGCCGAGGCGCCCACCACCGGGAACAGCCAGGGGGCGTGGCGATTCCAGTGCTCCGGATCGCCGCTCCAGAGGTATTCGTGTCCGCCGACCCGCCAGGAGACCGGTTCGGCGCCGTGAGTCGAGAGCGCGGCCGTGGTGCCGTCCGAAGCGGTCAGGTCGATGCGCGTGCTCACAGGACTCTCCCGCTGATCCTCGGAGAGCCGAGGTAACGGATGCGGCGCGGGGCGCAAGGGCCGCACCTCACGCCGCCGTACCCAGGCCCGGCAGCACCGCCTCGGGCGGGCCGGAGGCGACGAGGCGGCCGGCCTCCAGCACGTGGACCGCGTCAGCGCCCTCCAGGGTGGAGAGGCGGTGGGCGATGAGGATCAGCGTCCGCCGGCCCGACAGGGCGCGCAGCGCCCGCATCACCGCAGCCTGCGTCTCGTCGTCGAGGGCCGAGGTCGCCTCGTCGAACACGATCACGTCGGGATCATGGTAGAGCGCCCGGGCGATGCCGATGCGCTGGCGCTGGCCGCCCGACAGCCGCGCCCCGCGCTCCCCGACCCGCTCCCCGTAGCCCTGCGGCAGGGCCGCGATGAAGTCGTGGGCGCCGGCGAGCCGCGCCGCCCGCTCGACGGCGGCGAGGTCGGGTGCATCGAGGCCCAGCGCGACGTTCTCCGCCACCGTGCCGTCCACCAGGAACACCTCCTGCGGGACGTAGCCGATCCGGTTCTGCCAAGCGGGCAGGGCGCCGGCATCGACGGGGCGGCCGTCCACGGTGAGCCGCCCCGCGGTCGGGCTCAGCACGCCGAGGAGCAGGCCGGCCAGCGTCGACTTGCCGGAGCCGGTGCGGCCCGCGAGCCCGACCGTGGTGTTGACCGGGATCGTGAGGTCGATGCCGGAGAGCGCCGGCCGGCCGGTGCCGTAGTCGAAGCCGATCCCTTCGAGCCGGATCTCCCGCGCGAAAGGCAGGCGCTCCGCGGTGCGGGGCAGGGGGGTGCGCTCGTCGGCGAGCTCGTCGACGATCACCCGCACCGCCGGCAGGGTGAAGCGCATCAGCGCCACCGAGGTGAAGATGTTCTGGAAGGCCGGCAGCATGCGGTAACCCGCGAAGGCGAACAGGCCGAGCAGCGGCAGGATCCCGGCAACGTCGAGCCCCTGGGCCAGGGCGAACAGCACCACCACGATCACCCCGCCGAAGGCCAGGGCCTCGATGACGAAGCGCGGCATCTGACCGGTGAGCTGGCTCGCCGCGGTGGCGAGGGCGTAGGCGCGGGCCGGGGCATCGAACCGGGAGGCGAACGCCTCCGCCCGGCCGTAGAGCTTCAGTTCGGTGAGCGCCCCGAACGTCTCCTGCACGATGCGGAAGCGGGCCTCGTTGTCGGCCACGGTGCGGCTGCCGAGCCGGGCGAGCCGGGCGCGCATCACGAGGTAGATGCCCACGTAGAGCCCGCCGAAGCCGCCCCCGAGGATCAGCGCGAGCTGCGGCGCGTAGGCCAGCAGGAAGGCGATCACCGCCAGTGCCGAACTCGCCCGCGAGGCCAGCACGGTGGCGGGGGTCAGGGCGCCGACCACCAGCCGGTCGGTCTCGGAGAGCACGTTCTTGGCGAGTTCGGCGCTGTTGGCCCGGGCGAAGAACAGCCGCTCCCGGTCGAGGTAGCGGAACAGCAGCCGCCGGCTGAAGCCGTAGCCGGCCAGATGGGTGAACCGGAGCTGCGCGTAGGTCAGCCCGGCATTCACCAGCGCCGTGACCAGGATCGCCGCGAGCGCTGCGCCGCCGGTCACCAGCAGGAAGCTGCGCTCGTCGGCGAGCCCGAGAAACGCCCTGGTCTGGGCGAGGTAGGGGATGCGGGTCGCCGCCGACGGGTCGCCCACCAGCGTCAGGAACGGGATCACCGCGGCCACGCCCACCACCTCCAGCAGGGCAGCGACAGCGAGGCCGAGGGCGATCAGGGCGAGGCGCCGCCGGTCCGGCGCCCGCATGGCGCGGACGAGATCGGTCAGCGCGCGCATGGCGTCGGACAGGTCGGCGGGGGGGATCGCATGGCGGGCCCGGGCTTAAGGGCGCCGCCCCGGCCTGTCCACGCCGGGCTCAGCCGAGCTTCTTCAGCGTGCCCAGATCCACGTCCCCGTTCTGGCTGGAGAAGGTCAGCGACTGGCCGCTTCCATCCGCCTGCGAGACCCCCCCGATCCGGTGGTCGCCGCTGTCGTAGGTCGAGACCTGTCCGTCGCGGTCGATCAGCAGGCGGTGCTTGTCCGGGAAGAACGCGTATTTCATCCCGTTCTGCGCGCCGCTGGTCGCGGGCTGGCCCAGGTCCTTCGGCCACCAGGGCTCCATTCCCTTCATCGGTTCCATGGGCTTCATCGGTTCCATGGGCTTCATCGGCTTCATCGGTTCCACGGTGCGCAACTCCTGTCGATTCGGTGACAGGAGGACGCGGCGGGGCGGGAAGGGTTGCATGCCGCCCCGCCGCGGGCCGACCTACGGCATCGGCCGCTCGCGGACTTGGCCGTCGAAGCCGACATGGAGCTGACGCTCGCGCCCGTCCCGATCCTTGGCCGCCACCTCGATGTGGCGCGGGCCGCGGCCGGTGACGCGCACGTCGCTGTAGCCGGCGGCCTGAACCGAGGCGGTCAATGCCGGGAGGTCCGGCGTCGGCCCGAGGCCGATCCGATCCTTGGCCCAGTCGAGGCTGCCGGTCGGCGGCCCGCCCGCCGGCCCGAGTACCACCTTGCGCCCGTCGCCGTGGGTGAGGACGCTGGCGTGCAGGAAGCCCCGCTCGAACCGGCCCTGAACGGTCACGGCCTCGCCCTTGGCGACGAGGCCGCCGCCTTCGCCGGCGCGGCCGGTCTCGACGAGCGCCCGGCCGGTGCCGTCCTGGACGACGAACTTGTTGCCGAAGATCTCGGCGACGTTGCCCCTGATCGCGGTCGCGCCGGAGGGTGCCAGCGCCTGGATCGCCACGGGCTCCACCGGGGTGGGCTCGAAGGTCGTCCCCTGCGCCAGGGACAGGCCCACGGCGCCCAGGAACAGGGGCGCCGCCACCGCGCCCACCACCCAGGTCCGGCGGGGAACCGCAATCCGCCGCGAGCCGGCGGGGCCGGGGGCCGGCTCCGGGATCTCCCGCCCCGTGCCGTCGATCGTCTTGTCGCTGCTCATGATGTGTCGCCTCTGAAGGGTCCGGATCCGTTCGATCCGTGGCGCCTTCGTAAGGGGCGGCATCCAATCCGGCCTGAACCGTCCGGTTCAGGTCCGGTTAAACCGGCCGCCCTAGACCGCACCCTGGGGAACCCGTGCGGGCGCAAAGGCTTGGCGGCAGGAGCCGATGCGGGTCCGCGATGCGCGATACCGGGCGGGTGCCTGGGATCCGCCCCCGCGCTTCCGTGTGCACGGGCGACATGAGAAAACGGCTCTAAGTCTCGGCGGCGGCGTCGTTTGCGGCCGTGGGATCCGGGCGCCATGCGCGCCCGGTCTCCGAGCCGCCCCGGGGACACCGCGCCCCGCTCGCGCCGCCGGAGAGGGCGAGCGCGACCGGATGTCCCGGCGCGGACGGATCGGGCCTCGACCGGGGATCGAAGGCCAGACGGGGGAGATGGGACGGGTGAAGATCCTGCTGGTGGAGGACGACGCGGCGCTCGCCGCCGAGGTCGCCAAGGTGCTGCGCGCGGAGAACTTCGTGCTCGACCACGCCGCCACCGGCGAGGACGCCCAGCATCTCGGCGAGACCGAGGGCTACGACGCCGTCGTGCTCGATCTCGGCCTGCCGAAGGGCGACGGCGTCTCGGTGCTGCGGACTTGGCGAGCGGCCGGACGGACCCTGCCGGTGCTGGTGCTCACCGCCCGGGACGGCTGGAGCGACAAGGTCGCGGCCTTCAAGGCGGGGGCGGACGACTACCTCGTCAAGCCGGTCCGGGTGGAGGAGCTGGTGATCCGCCTGCGCGCCCTCGTGCGCCGGTCCCAGGGCGGCGGGGCGAGCCGGATCGCCTGCGGCCCCCTGAGCTTCGATCCGGGGCTCGGCGCCTTCGAGCACGAGGGCCTGCCGCTCAGGCTCACCGGCCTCGAATGGCGTGTCCTGTCCTGCCTGATGCTGAACCGCGAGGCCGTGGTGCCGCGCCCGCACCTGATCGAGCGGGTCTACGAGGGCGACGCCGACGTCGATTCGAACTCCGTCGAGGTGATCATCACGCGGCTGCGCCGGAAGATCGCGCCAGCCCGGATCGAGAGCGTGCGCGGCCACGGCTACCGCCTGCACGCGAATCCCGCCTGATGGCGGGGGCGACGCGGCGGCGCTCGCTGCGCACCCGCCTGCTCGCGGCGGCCCTGGTGCTGGTCCTGGCGGCCCTGGTGGTGGCCGGCCTCGCCATCGGGGTGATCCTGCACCGGTTCGTGCGCGGGCAGCTCGACGGACGGCTCGACGCGCAGATCACCGCCCTGCGGGCCGGGCTCGAGGTCGGGCTCCTCCCGCAGACCCTCGATGCGCCGCCCTTCGACCGGCCGGGTCCCGGCTGGGCCTGGGAGGTGCGCCGCGGCTCCGAGACGATCCGCTCCGGCTCGCTGCGGGGCGGCGACATCCGCCTGTCCGATCCAGGGCCGGACGACGACCCGGACCGGCCGCATCCGGCTTCGGCCACGGGCCCGGGCGGTGAGCCGCTCGTCGCCCGGGTGCTCACCGTGCCGGGGCCTCCGCCCGCCACGATCGTGGTGGCGGCGCCCGAGGCGGAGTTGCGCGGGCCCCTGCGCGAGGCGCTGACCAGCCTCGCCGTGGCGCTCGGCATCCTCGGCCTGTGCCTACTCGCCGGGCTGGCCGTCCAGGTGCGCCTCGGCCTCGCGCCGCTGACGCGCCTGCGGGCGGATCTCGCGGCCGTGCGGGCCGGGCGGCGCGAGCGCGTGCCGGCGGACCAGCCGGCCGAGATCGCGCCCGTGGTCGTGGAACTCAACGCGCTTCTCGACCAGAACGCACAGACCCTGGAACGGGCCCGCGGCCACGTCGCCAACCTCGCCCACGCCCTCAAGACGCCGCTGGCAACCCTGTCGATGGCGCTCGCGGAGCCCGCCCGCGACCCGGACGGCGCGCTGCGCCGGCAGGTGGACGACATGGACCGGCGGGTGCGGCATCACCTGCGCCGCGCCCGGGCCGCGGCCCTGGCCGGCTCGGCCCGGGGCCGAATGCCGCTGGCGCCGCGTCTGACCGACCTGCGCGACGCCCTCGTGCGCCTCTACGCCGAGAAGGGCGTGGCGATCGACCTCGCCGTACCGGAGGCTCTCTCCGCCGCCTGCGAGGGCCAGGATCTCGACGAGATGCTGGGCAACCTCGTGGACAATGCCTGCCGCTGGTGCCGGAGCCGCGTGCGGGTCTCCGCGGGGCTGCGCGACGGCACGGTGTCCGTGTCCGTTGAGGATGACGGGCCAGGCCTCGACCCGGCGGCGGCGGCCGCCGTCATGGCGCGGGGGCGTCGCCTCGACGAGGGCGTGCCAGGCCACGGTTTCGGGTTGCCGATCACCCTGGAACTCGCCGAACTCTACGGCGGCGGCCTCAGCCTCGGGCGGTCGGATCTCGGCGGCCTGCGGGTGGACTTGGCTCTCCCGGCCTGACCGGACGCGCTCAGCCCAGCGCCTCCCGTAGGATCGGACGGATGCGCGGATCGGCGCAATGGGCCACGTTGAAGCGCATGTAGCCGTTCCAGGCCTCCGACAGGCTGAACGAGGTGCCCGGCGCCAGCACCATGCCGCGGGCGAGCGCCCGGCGGGCGACCTCGGCCCCGTCGCGCCCGTCCGGCAGACGCATCCACAGGAAGAAGCCGCCCCGCGGCTGGGACCAGGGCTCCAGGCCGCAGCCGCGCAGCTCCGCGGAGGCCTGCACCATCGCGCCGGCGATGCGGCGCCGGGTCTCGGCGAGGTGACGCCGGTAGGCGCCCTCGCTGATGAGCGTGTGCACCAGGGCCGCCGTGACATGGCCGTTGCCGAGGCTCAGGGCCAGTTTGAGGTCGACCAGCGGCTCGACCCAGTCGGCCCGGAGCGCGATCCAGCCGCAGCGGGCGGCGGCCGAGAGGGTCTTGGAGAAGCTGCCGATCTGGATCACCCGCTCCAGACCGTCGAACCCGGCCAGCCGGGGGGCCGCGTCGGGCTCCAAGTCGCCGAAGATCTCGTCCTCGACGATGAGCGCGTCGTGCGCCTCGCACAGCTTCAGGAGCCGGTGCGCCACGGTGGGCGCGAGGCTCGCCCCCGTCGGGTTCTGCAGCGCCGCGTTGGTCAGGTAGAAGCGCGGCCTGTGCTGCTCCAGGAGCGCGGCGAGGGCCCGCAGATCCGGCCCCTCCGGCGTCATCGGCACGCCGACCACGGCGACCCGCTGGGCGCGCAGCAGTGCCAGGAAGTTGAAGTAGCAGGGGTCGTCCACCAGCACGGTGTCGCCGGGCTGCAGCAGGAAGCGGCAGACGAGGTCCAGCGCCTGCGTGGCCGATTCGACCAGCACGATCTGATCGGGCTCGGCGCCGACGCCCTTCTCGCCGACCTTGCGGGCGATCTGGTGGCGCAGGGGCTCGTAGCCGAGCGGCCGGTCGTAGTTGGTCATCTCGGCGCGGTCGGCCCGGGCCACCCGGCGCAGGCCCCGCCGGATCGCCTCGTGGGGCATCCAGGAATCGGGCAGCCAGCCCGCGCCGGGCTTGAGCTGATCGGAGCCGGCCTGCTGCGCCTGCCGGGTGATCCAGAGGGGGTCGACGATCCGGTCGAGCCGCGGTCCCATCGCCTGGAGCGAGAGCGGCCGCGTCTTGCCGGCGACGTAGAAGCCCGAGCCCGGCCGGGCCACCACGGCCCCCTCGGCGGCGAGCCGCTCGTAGGCCTCCACGACCGTCGATTTCGAGACGCCCATGGCGTCCGCGAAGGCGCGCACCGACGGGATCCGCACGCCCGGGACGAGCCGCCGCGCCGCGATCCGCTCGCGGATCTCGCCGACCACGGCGTCGACGCGGGTTCCCGGGCTTCTGGCCGCGACCGGCATCCGTACTGCTCTCCCGTCCGGACAATTCTTCTAAACCGTACCGAAGTGTTCCTGTCGCCGCCAGTCCCCAACGGCCAGGATCGCCCTGCCCCAGAGATGATGGAGGAGGGGATCATGGACCATGGCCTGACCGAGACCGCCGCAACCCCGCCATCCTGGCTCGCCCGGCTGGCCGGCGCGGTCTCGGGAGCCGCCGCGGAGATCCGGGCCGCCCTGTCGCGCACCGCGATGAACCGGCGCGTGCTGCAGCGGCTCTCGACTCTTACGGCCCGCGAGCTGAAGGATATCGGCCTGACCCCGCAGGACGTGGCGGATGCCTGCCTGCCCGGCACCGGCGACGCCATCGACCTGCTGGTCAACCGACGCGACGAGCGCCGCCACGCCCGCATGGCCCAGCGTTGGTGAAGCGCGTGGTTGCGGCATAGGATCGGGGCATGACGCTGCGCGACGGGCTCGCCGCAATCCTGGTGGTCACGATCCTCGGTCTGGCCTTCGTAGCCATCAAGGTCGGCCTGGAGACGGTCCCGCCGCTGATGCTGTGTGCCCTGCGCTTCGGCTTCGCGGCCCTGCCGGCGGCCCTGCTGATCCGGCCTCCCCGGGCCCCCGTCGCGCTGGTGGCCGGGTTCGGGATGGCCCTCGGGGTCGGCCAGTTCGGGCTGCTCATGACGGCGATCCGATTCGGGATGCCGGCCGGGCTGTCGTCGCTGCTGATCCAGGTCCAGGTGCCCTTCACCGTCGCGCTCGCCTGGGCCGTGCAGAAGGAGCGTCCGCGTGGCCTCCAGATGCTGGGGGGCGGGATTGCCCTCGTGGGCGTCGCCGCGGTGGCGCTCGGACGGGGCGGAGGCGCCCCGCTGGGCCCGCTGCTCCTGGTCGTTGGCGCGGCCCTGGCCTGGGCCAGCGCGAACGTCATCGTGAAGCGGATCGGCCGGGTCGACCGGCTGGCGCTCATGGTCTGGGGCAGCCTCGCCACCACGCCGCCGCTCCTGATCCTGTCGCTGATCATCGAGGGACCGGGCGCCCTGGCGGGGCTGACGCATCCCAGCTGGGGGGCGATCGGATCGGTCGCCTTCCAGGCCTACCCGACGACGCTCCTCGCCTTCGGGCTCTGGAGCGGGCTCCTGACCCGCTACCCGGCGGCCACCGTGACGCCCTTCGCCCTGCTGGTGCCGGTGGCGGGCATCCTGAGCACGCATCTCGTGGTGGGCGAACCGCTGAGCGCCGACATCCTCGTCGGCGGAGGCCTGATCCTGGCGGGCATCGCACTGAGCCTTCGCGGAGGCCGGACCGCGGCCGACCCCTCGGCCCGAGCGAAGGCGACCGCACCGCCGGAGGTCGCCTGATCCCCGGCGGTTCATGCGAAACGACGGAGAAGGCCGGGCACGCCGGCGGACCCGAACCGCGACAGGGCATGCCGGCTCGGATCTGCGACGGACGCGGACGTGACGCCGGGGAGGGGCCCGAACGTGCGGTGCTCAGCGTGACAGGCCGGATGGAAACGCCACCCGTCGCTGCCGGGTCGAAACAGCCGCCTTTGCGTTCACACCCGGCAGGGCCGGGATCGTCGACCACGCGGAGAGGGCCGGCCCGCGCACCATGGCCGTGCCGACGGTTGACGTTGGATCCCTGATGAGCCCTTCCCCCGGACCGCTTCAGCCTCTTCGGACCAGTCGGCGATCCTCGATCGAACGGCCCCCGCCACCGCTGCGACGATCATGGCGGATCGCTCAGCTCGGCCCGGGCCTCGTCTCGTCACTGGAACACCGACGGTAGCACGTCGTCCCGGCTGCGCAACAGAGCCCGTCAGCACCGCGTCCGGCCCGGCCGATGAAGCGAGGATCGCCCAGAGAACTTCCACAGTCTCGGAATATGTGCAACAGCTCGTCCCCGTCCGGCTTACCGTTAGCGCCAGTAGAGGCGATACGCCATGCCCTATATTGTACCCGATCTATCTGCATTTGAGCGCAAGGTACGATCACAGCTCGGCGAAGACGGTATTATAGAAAAAATATCTGAATGCCTGGGGATCAACACGGGCACGTTCTTCGAGTTCGGCATCGGACCAGCCTGGAATCACCCGATCGAGGACGGCCTGGAGGGCAATTTTGTTCACCTCAGGGAGCAGGGCTGGAAGGGCATCTTCCTCGACGGCGCACAATACCCGCCAAAATACGACGTCAGGCAAGAATTCATTACGCCACTCAACATCAATACGCTCTATAGAAAATATGGATTGCCGGACGATCTGGACTTCATGTCGATCGACGTTGACGGCCAGGAACTCTGGATCTGGCTGTCACTCCAGGCCAGACCAAAAGTTGTTATACTAGAATACAACGGCGGGATCGGGGCTGACCCGTCAATATCGATTCAATTCGATGTAACGCACAGGTGGGATGGAACAGTCTATCACGGCGCCAGCCTGCGCGCCCTGGACAAGGTCGCGAAGGACAAAGGGTATACTTTGGTTTGGTCGAACGGTGTCAACGCCGTTTTCATCCGAGACGATCGGGTGAGCAATAAGAGCGATTTCGCCTTCGAGCGGCTGTTTGTTCCTTTCACACCTCACGCGCCGGATCCCAAGAATCGCCCGTGGGTGACGATCTGACCGAACAACACGGGCGGCCAGCTTCATGAGCCGCCCGAGATCGCTCGGACAGGCAGGCCCGCCTGCAGGTCAGACGGTTCGACGTCACCGGAAGCAGGCGGACGAGGACCAGGACAGGCGGCGAAGCGCGCTCTGCCGGACGCGACCGTGTCGTCCACGCCCGCGTCCGGCACACAGGCAGGAATGCCCGGCGGGGAGCGGTCCCGGCGGCTCGAGCTTTTGCGACCCATGCCACCTCGGGCCAAGGGGGAACCGGCGGAGGCTCGTCATCCGGCGCTCGCCCGCGGCCGGTGCTAAGGGACGGGGATGCGTCACGCGACCATCACGGCCGCAAGCGCGCCCGGGTCGATCGCCGACCATGCCGGGGTGACGCGCATCTGTCGGCATGCCGATCCCGACGCCGGCACATGGCCAATCGCGTCAGATCGTCGGACACACCCCGCCGACGCGGCAGGTCGTTCGATGATGCCGGATGTGCCGGTACGGCGATTGGTGGGGATTCGAGCCGAGCGCTCGACGGGAATGGCGCGGGCGACGGGGCTCGAACCCGCGACCTCCGGCGTGACAGGCCGGCACTCTAACCAACTGAGCTACGCCCGCACGGCGTGGTCGCCTCGAAGGGGCGTTTCGCCCGGCGACGGGGCGGGGTTTATGGGCCGCTACGGGACCTGTCAAGCGCATCCGGTGCGGATTCGCCGGCCTCGGGGCTCATGAGCCTGCGCGCTTCCGTCGTGTTGCAGGCAGGCCGCCCATTCCCATCTCAGGGAAGCGCTGACAGCGCGCATTGTGCGACGCGACAAGCCATTGTCATGGGGCGGCGGCTCGACTAAGCCTCCGGCCGCGCGCATCCTGGCATAAGAACAATTCCACGGGCGAGTCCGGATCGGCGTCGCACCGCGGTTTTCTACGTCTCGCGAGGCCCTGGCATGACCGGATTGTTGGCGGATTACCTGCCGCTCATCGTGTTCATCGGCGTGGCGCTGTTCATCGCAACGGCCCTGCTGGTGGTGCCCTTCATCGTGGCCTTCAAGAATCCCGATCCGGAGAAGCTTTCGGCCTACGAATGCGGGTTCAACGCCTTCGACGACGCCCGCATGAAGTTCGACGTGCGCTTCTACCTCGTCGCGATCCTGTTCATCATCTTCGACCTTGAGGTCGCGTTCCTGTTTCCCTGGGCGATCACCTTCGGGGACCTGGGCTGGTTCGGCTTCTGGTCGATGATCGTCTTCCTCGGCGTGCTGACCGTCGGTTTCGTCTACGAGTGGCGCAAGGGCGCCCTCGAGTGGGATTGAACCCCGTCAGCCCCCGCCCGCACCGGACCCTGAGTCGCCGATGGCCCTGATCACCGATACGAACCGCGCCCCCGCGATCGCGCCCCAGCCGAAGGGGATCATCGATCCCAACACCGGCCGCCCGATCGGCGCGGACGATCCGACCTTCCTGTCGATCAGCGACGAGCTGGCCGACCGGGGCTTCCTGCTCACGACCACGGACGAGCTGATCAACTGGGCCCGCACCGGCTCGCTGATGTGGATGACCTTCGGCCTCGCCTGCTGCGCGGTCGAGATGATGCAGATGTCGATGCCGCGCTACGATTGCGAGCGGTTCGGCTTCGCGCCCCGCGGCTCGCCCCGCCAGTCCGACGTGATGATCGTGGCCGGCACGCTCACCAACAAGATGGCCCCGGCGCTGCGCAAGGTCTACGACCAGATGCCCGAGCCGCGCTACGTCATCTCGATGGGCTCCTGCGCCAACGGCGGCGGCTACTATCACTATTCCTACTCGGTGGTCCGCGGCTGCGACCGGGTGGTGCCGGTGGACATCTACGTGCCCGGCTGCCCGCCCACCGCCGAGGCGCTGCTCTACGGCGTGCTGCTGCTGCAGAAGAAGATCCGCCGGACCGGTACGATCGAGCGCTGAGGAGCGGCCATGACGAACGGCATCTCGATCCTTCCCCACACCCAGCCTGTCTACGGCGACGACGCCGTCGCGGCCCTGGCCGAGCGGGTCGTCGGCGCGCTGGGACCGGCGGTGGTGTCGCACGCCATCGCGTTCGGCGAGCTGACGCTGGTGGTCCAGGCCTCCGACATCGTCTACGCGCTGACCTACCTGCGCGACGACCCGTCCTGCGCGTTCCGCAACTTCATCGACATCTGCGGCGTGGATTATCCGCAGCGCGAGAAGCGCTTCGACGTGGTCTATCACCTGCTCTCCCTGCGTCATAACCTTCGCATCCGCGTGAAGGCGCAGACCGACGAGGTGACGCCCGTCCCCTCGGTGATCGAGGTGTTCCCGGCGGCCAACTGGTACGAGCGCGAGACCTACGACCTCTACGGGATCCTGTTCTCGGGGCATCCCGACCTGCGCCGCCTGCTCACCGATTACGGCTTCGAGGGGCACCCGCTGCGCAAGGACTTCCCGCTCACCGGCTTCGTCGAGGTCCGCTACGACCAAGATGAGGCCCGGGTGGTCTACGAGCCGGTGCAGCTCACGCAGGAATTCCGGAACTTCGATTTCCTCTCGCCCTGGGAGGGCACCGATTACGTGCTCCCGGGCGACGAGAAGAAGTCGGCCTGAGAAGGGGCCGTCCGATGACCGAACACAACATCCGCAACTTCGCGATCAACTTCGGCCCCCAGCATCCGGCGGCGCACGGCGTCCTGCGCCTCGTGCTGGAACTGGACGGCGAGGTGGTCGAGCGCGTCGATCCGCATATCGGGCTGCTCCACCGCGGCACTGAGAAGCTCATCGAGTACAAGACCTACCTGCAGGCGACCCCCTATTTCGACCGGCTCGATTACGTTTCGCCGATGAACCAGGAGCACGCCTTCTGCCTGGCGATCGAGAAGCTCGCCGGCATCGAGGTGCCGCGCCGGGCCAAGCTGATCCGCACGCTCTACTGCGAGATCGGCCGGCTCCTGTCGCACCTCCTCAACGTCACCACGCAGGCGATGGACGTCGGCGCTCTCACGCCCCCGCTCTGGGGCTTCGAGGAGCGCGAGAAGCTGATGATCTTCTACGAGCGGGCCTCCGGCGCCCGGCTCCACGCCAATTACTTCCGCCCCGGCGGCGTCCATCAGGACCTGCCGCCGAAGCTCATCGACGACATCGAGGCGTTCTGCGACCCGTTCCTGCAGGTGGTCGACGACCTCGACGCCCTCGTCATGGGCAACCGGATCTTCAAGCAGCGCAACGTCGACATCGGCATCGTGTCGGTGGACGAGGCGATGGAGTGGGGCTTCTCGGGCGTGATGGTCCGGGGCTCGGGCATTCCGTGGGACCTGCGCAAGGCGCAGCCCTACGAGTGCTACGAGGAGATGGAATTCGACATCCCTGTCGGTAAGAACGGCGACACTTACGACCGTCAGGTGATCCGCATGGAGGAGATGCGCGAGTCGGTGCGCATCATGAAGCAGTGCATCACCAAGCTGCGCGAGCCCGCCGGTCAGGGTCCGATCGCGGCGCTCGACGGCAAGTTCGCGCCGCCGCCGCGCCGGGCGATGAAGCGCTCGATGGAAGCGCTCATCCACCACTTCAAGCTCTACACCGAGGGCTTCCACGTGCCCGAGGGTGAGGTCTACGCCGCCGTGGAAGCGCCCAAGGGCGAGTTCGGCGTCTACCTGGTGTCGGACGGGACCAACAAGCCGTATCGCTGCAAGATCCGCGCGCCGGGCTTCGCGCATCTGCAGGCGATGGACTGGATGTGCCGCGGCCACCTGCTGGCCGACGTCTCCTGCGTGCTCGGCACGCTCGACATCGTGTTCGGCGAAGTGGATCGGTAAGACAAAAGCGATGGCAAACCGCAGACTCGCCCCCGCCTCGGACCAGCCCGAGAGCTTCGCGTTCTCGCCCGAGAACGCCGAATGGGCGAAGACCCAGATCGCCAAGTATCCGGAAGGACGGCAGGCCTCCGCGGTGATCCCGCTCCTGTGGAAGGCGCAGGAGCAGAACGGCGGCTGGCTGCCGCGCGCCGCCATCGAGGCCGTGGCGGCCGAACTCGGCATGCCCAACATCCGCGTGCTGGAGGTCGCCACCTTCTACACGATGTTCGCCCTGGAGCCGGTCGGGCGCTTCTGGATCCAGGTCTGCGGCACGGTCCCGTGCGATTCCTGCGGCGCGCGCGGGCTGAAGGAGATGCTCCAGGCCCGGCTCGGACCGTCGGGGCACGTCTCGGCCGACGGCAACTTCTCCTGGCTCGAGGTCGAGTGCCTCGGCGCCTGCTGCAACGCCCCGATGGTGCAGATCAACCAGGATTATTACGAGGATCTGACGCCGGAATCCCTCGGCGCGCTGATGGACGACCTCGCCGCCGGCCGGCCGGTGACGATCGGCTCGCAGACCGGGCGCGTCTCCTCAGAGCCGCTGGGCGGCGCCAACACGCTGACCGACCCGACGCTCTACGACGGGTCCCGCGTCGGCGCGTGGCGCAAGCGCTTCGAGGAGGCCGGCAAGGCCGAGGATCCGGCCGCCAAGACCAGCGAGGCGGCCTCCGCGACGCAGCAGGCCGCCGAGAACCCGAAGCCGGCGCGGCCCGATGCCGGCCGGCCGGTGGAACGGACCGTGAGTGACGCCCCGGCCCAGCGCGCGGCCGACGGGGAGACGCCCGTGAAGCCCGAGGACCGCGCCGACGCGGCCGAGCGCGGCCGTTCCACCGCCAAGCACGGCGCCGCCCGTCCGGGCGATGCGGACGTGATCGAGACGCCCGCCAAGCGCGTCGTCGAGGGCGAGCCCGCTGCCGGGGAGCAGGGACATCAGGCTGTGCCGGAGCGCGACGCGGTTCCGCAGCAGCCCGAGGCCTCGGGCGCCAGCGAGGGCGAGGTCGCCGCCGAGGCCGAGGAGGCCCGCGTTGCCGGTGCCCTCGCGGCCCTGCCGAAGGACGCGAGCCCCGAACAGAAGGCCGATGCGGTCGGCAAGCGCCCCGCCGGGCTGGATGCGGCACGCGCCGGCCAGCCGGACGACCTGACGCGCATCAGGGGCATCGGTCCCGGCAACAGCCAGCGCCTGAACGCGCTCGGCATCTACCATTTCGACCAGATCGCCGCGTGGAGCCGCGACGAAATCACCTGGGTCGGCACCTACCTCGCGTTCCCTGGTCGCATCGACCGGGAGGACTGGGTGGGGCAGGCCAAGGCCCTGTCGGCGCCGGCTCAGTGAGGACCTGACATGCTGTCGGATCAGGATCGCATCTTCACCAATCTCTACGGGCTGCAATCCCCGGGCCTGGACGCCGCCAAGAAGCGCGGCGCCTGGGACGGGACCAAGTTCCTGCTGGAGCAGGGCCGCGACTGGATCATCGAGGAGATGAAGGCCTCGGGCCTGCGCGGCCGCGGCGGCGCGGGCTTCCCGACCGGCCTGAAATGGTCGTTCATGCCCAAGAAGTCGGACGGACGCCCGCACTACCTCGTGGTCAACGCCGACGAGTCGGAGCCGGGTACCTGCAAGGACCGGGAGATCATGCGGCACGATCCGCACCTCCTGATCGAGGGCTGCATGCTGGCCTGCTTCGCGATGAACGCGCATGCCTGCTACGTCTACATCCGCGGCGAGTACGTCGCCGAGAAGCACGCCCTCCAGAAGGCCGTGGACGAGGCCTACGCGGCCCGCCTCGTCGGCCAGTCCAACGTGCACGACTACCCGTTCGACATCTACGTCCACCACGGCGCCGGGGCCTATATCTGCGGCGAGGAGACGGCCCTCATCGAGAGCCTGGAGGGCAAGAAGGGGATGCCGCGGCTCAAGCCGCCGTTCCCCGCCAATATGGGCCTCTACGGCTGTCCCACGACGGTGAACAACGTCGAGTCGATCGCGGTGGCGGGCACGATCCTGCGGCGGGGTGGGGCGTGGTTCGCGGGGCTGGGCGGCAAGAACAACACCGGCACCAAGCTCTTCTGCGTCTCCGGCCACGTCAACAAGCCGTGCAACGTCGAGGAGGAGATGGGCATCACCTTCCGCGAGCTCATCGACCGCCATTGCGGCGGCATGCGCGGCGGCTGGGACAATCTCCTGTGCTCGATCCCGGGCGGCTCCTCGGTGCCGCTGGTGCCGGCCGAGCAGATCGTCGACGCCAAGATGGACTTCGACACCCTGCGCAACCTCGGCTCCGGCCTGGGCACCGCGGCGGTGATCGTCCTCGACCGGTCCACCGACATCGTCGCGGCGATCACGCGGATCTCGTACTTCTACAAGCACGAATCCTGCGGCCAGTGCACGCCGTGCCGCGAGGGCACCGGCTGGATGTGGCGGGTGATGCAGCGCATGACCGAGGGCCGCGCGCAGAAGCGCGAGATCGACATGCTGTTCGAGGTCACCAAGCAGATCGAGGGGCACACGATCTGCGCGCTCGGCGACGCGGCGGCCTGGCCGATCCAGGGCCTGATCCGACACTTCCGCCCCGAGATCGAGAAGCGGATCGACCGCTATACGGCGAACCCGCACAGCGAGCCCGTGCCGATGGCCGCGGAGTAGAAGCGCCATGCCGTCGTCCAACCCGCAGCCTCAGCCCGAGGTGCTCGCCCCGGTGGTCCTCCGAGGAGGCCTCCGGGGACCGCGCGGCGGGCTGGACATCTCCTTCGAGGCTCGTCTGCGCCTCGCACCTCAGGATGAGGGCGTGGGTCGGATCCGGCCTCCCGCGTTTGGGCCAGTTTACGAGACGATCCGATGACAAAAATTCTCGTCGACGGCACCGAGGTCGACGTCCCCGCCGACTACACGCTGCTCCAGGCCTGCGAGGCCGCGGGGGCCGAGATCCCGCGTTTCTGCTTCCACGAGCGCCTGTCGATCGCCGGCAATTGCCGCATGTGCCTCGTCGAGCTGAAGGGCGCACCGAAGCCTGTGGCGTCCTGCGCCTACGCGGTGAAGGATTGCCGCCCCGGCCCGAACGGCGAGCCGCCGGAGGTGCTGACGCGCTCGCAGGGCACCAAGAAGGCCCGCGAGGGGGTGATGGAGTTCCTCCTCATCAACCACCCCCTCGACTGCCCGATCTGCGATCAGGGCGGCCATTGCGACCTGCAGGACCAGGCCATGGCCTACGGGGTCGACTCGACCCGCTACACGGAGAACAAGCGCGCCGTCGAGGAGAAGCACATCGGCCCGCTGGTGCGGACGGCGATGAACCGCTGCATCCACTGCACCCGCTGCGTGCGCTTCCTCGCGGAGGTCGCGGGGGTGCCCGACCTCGGCGCCATCGGCCGCGGCGAGGACATGGAGATCACCAGCTACCTTGAGCAGTCGATGGCCTCGGAGCTCCAGGGCAACGTCGCCGACCTCTGCCCGGTGGGCGCCCTCGTGCACCGGCCGCAGAGCTACAACATCCGCCCCTGGGAGCTGAACAAGACCGAGTCGGTCGACGTGATGGACGCGGTCGGCTCGTCCATCCGCATCGACACGCGGGGCCGCGAGGTCATGCAGATCGAGCCGCGGATCAGCGAGGAGATCAACGAGGAGTGGATCTCCGACAAGACTCGCTACCACATCGACGGGCTGCGGATGCAGCGCCTCGACCGACCGTACCTGCGCGAGAACGGCCGCCTGCGGCCGGCCTCCTGGGGTGAGGCCTTCCAGGCCATCGCCGCCAAGGTGAAGGGCGCGGATCCGAAGCGCTTCGGCGCAGTCGTCGGCGACCTCGCGGGCGTCGAGGAGATCTTCGCCTTGCGCGAGCTGATGCGGAGTGTCGGTTCGCCCAACCTCGACTGCCGCCAGACCGATGCCGGCCTCGACCCGGCTTTCGGCCGCGCCTCCTACATCTTCAACCCGACGATCCCCGGCATCGAGGCCGCGGACGCGATCCTGATCGTCGGCGCCAACCCGCGCACCGAAGCCTCGCTGCTGAACGTCCGCATCCGCAAGCGCTGGCGCATGGCACCGCTGGCGGTGGGCGTGATCGGCGAGCCGGTCGACCTCACCTATCCGAGCCACTACATCGGCGCCGGCCCCGATTCGCTCGCGGGCCTCGCCCGCGGCGAGCACAGCTTCCTGGAGGTGCTCAAGGAGGCCAAGGTGCCGATGGTCATCGTCGGCGCCAACGTCGCCCCCGGCATCCTGGCCGCCGCCGCGTCCCTGGCGAAGGCGATCGGCGCGGTCTCGGCCGAGTGGAACGGCTTCGGGGTGCTGCACACCGCCGCCGCCCGGGTCGGGGCGCTGGATCTCGGCTTCGTGCCGGGGGAGGGCGGCCTCACCTTCGCGCAGATGCTGGAACCGGGCGCGCTGGACGTCCTGTTCAACCTCGGGGCCGACGAGCGCGACGTGCCGCCGGGCGCCTTCATGATCTACCAGGGCACCCACGGCGACCGCGGCGCCGCCCGCGCCGACGTGATCCTGCCGGCCGCCGCCTACAGCGAGAAGTCGGCGACCTGGGTGAACACGGAAGGCCGGGTGCAGATGGGCAACCGCGCCGCCTTCCCGCCGGGGGACGCTCGGGAGGATTGGGCGATCCTGCGCGCCCTGTCGGACGTGCTGGGCCACCGCCTGCCCTTCGACTCGCTCACTGCCCTTCGTCGGGCGCTCTACGCCGCCCACCCGCACTTCGCGGCGGTCGGAGCCGTCGAGGCCGGCACCGTCGCGGAGGCGGTGGAGAAGCTCGCCGGACTCGGCGGCACGGCGGGCGGACCGGCTTTCGCGTCGCCGATCACCGACTTCTACCTGACCAACCCGATCACCCGCGCCTCGCGGATCCTCGCCGAGTGCTCGCGCCTCGCCCGCGAACGCGCCGCCGAGGCGCGGCCGCTCGCGGCGGCCGAGTAGGAGCTCCAGACCGATGACGTCGCTCGAAATCCTCGGGACCGTGCTCCTGATCGCGCTGAAGAGCTTCGTGCTCCTCGCCGCGCTCCTCGTGTTCATCGCCTACGCACTGCTCGCCGACCGGAAGATCTGGGCGGCGGTGCAGCTCCGCCGCGGCCCCAACGTGGTCGGGCCGTTCGGCCTGTTCCAGTCCTTCGCCGACCTGCTCAAGTTCGTCCTGAAGGAGCCGGTCATCCCGGCGGGCGCCAACAAGGCGATCTACCTGCTGGCGCCGCTGGTCTTCGCGATGCTGGCCCTGTCGAGCTGGGCGGTGATCCCGCTGGCCGACGGCTGGGCGATCGCCGACATCAACGTCGGCATCACCTACATCTTCGCGATCTCGTCGCTCGGCGTCTACGGCGTCATCATGGGCGGCTGGGCGTCGAACTCGAAATACGCGTTCCTCGGCGCGCTCCGCTCGGCGGCGCAGATGATTTCCTACGAGGTGTCGCTGGGCTTCGTGATCATCTGCGTGCTGCTCTGCGCCGGCTCGCTCAACCTCTCGCGCATCGTGATGGCGCAGGACACCAGCCTCGGCATCTTCGGCTGGTACTGGCTGTGGCTGTTCCCGATGTTCGTGGTGTTCTTCGTCTCGGCGCTGGCCGAGACCAACCGCCCGCCCTTCGACCTGCCGGAGGCGGAGTCGGAGCTCGTGGCCGGCTACATGGTCGAGTATTCCTCGACCCCGTACCTGCTGTTCATGCTGGGCGAGTACGTCGCCATCATGAGCATGTGCGCGCTGGGCACGATCCTGTTCATGGGCGGCTGGCTGTCGCCGATCCCATTCGCGCCCTTCACCTGGGTGCCGGGCGTGATCTGGTTCACGCTGAAGGCCAGCTTCCTGTTCTTCCTGTTCGCGATGGTGAAGTCGATCGTGCCGCGCTACCGCTACGATCAGCTCATGCGTCTCGGCTGGAAGGTCTTCCTGCCTATTTCGCTCGTCTCGGTGGTGGTCGTGGCCTTCGTGTTGAAGCTCACCGGCCTGGCCCCGGGCGCCTGACGCACGGAACCGGAGATCGCGGCATGAAGCTCGATCAGATTGCGAAAAGCCTCCTGCTGAAGGAGTTCGTGTCGGGGATGGTCCTCGGCATGCGCTACTTCTTCAAGCCGAAGGCCACGATCAACTACCCGTTCGAGATGGGCCATCGCGGTCCGCGCTTCCGCGGGGAGCATGCCCTGCGCCGTTATCCCAACGGCGAGGAGCGCTGCATCGCCTGCAAGCTCTGCGAGGCGATCTGCCCGGCCCAGGCGATCACCATCGAGGCGGGACCGCGCCGCAACGACGGCACCCGCCGCACGACGCGCTACGACATCGACATGGTGAAATGCATCTACTGCGGCATGTGCCAGGAGGCCTGCCCGGTGGACGCCATCGTGGAAGGCCCGAACTTCGAATTCTCGGTCGAGACCCGGGAGGAGCTGCTGTACGACAAGCAGAAGCTCCTGCTGAACGGCGACCGCTGGGAGCGCGAGATCGCCCGCAACATCGCGATGGACGCACCCTATCGCTGAGACATCGTCCCGACGGGCGGCCGCCGCCCCTCGAAGGAAGATGATGCAGTATCAAGGCTCTAGAGCATCGTACCGGTTCCGGTTTCCGGCGCGATGCTCTAGAGCCATGTCGGGGACGCTGTTGTGCCCCCGCCGACCGGGTTCTATAGACGGGCCGCCCGCTGCGAACCGTCTCAACGCACGGCAGAAGGGGCCGCTTCGGCGGCCGATCCCGACCAGCGCATGACCGCAGCAGCCGCATTCTTCTACCTGTTCGCGAGCATCACGGTCGCGTCGGGCTTCATGGTGATCGCCTCGCGCAATCCCGTCGCCTCGGTGCTGTTCCTGATCCTCGCCTTCGTGAACGCAGCCGGGCTCTTCGTCCTGATGGGCGCCGAGTTCCTCGCGATGATCCTCGTGGTCGTCTACGTGGGCGCGGTGGCGGTGCTGTTCCTGTTCGTGGTGATGATGCTCGACGTCGATTTCGCCGAATTGCGTCAGGGCTTCCAGCAATACCTGCCGGTTGGCGGCCTGATCGGGGCGATCTTCCTGGTCGAACTGCTGCTGGTGGTGGGCTCGTGGAGCATCGATCCGGGCCTCGTCCAGGCGCCCCTCGGCAACGTCGCGGCCGCCGAGAACCTCACCAACGCCCAGGCTCTGGGCCGGGTGATCTACACCGAATACGCCTACTTCTTTCAGCTCGCCGGCCTGATCCTGCTGGTGGCCATGATCGGCGCGATCGTGCTGACGCTCCGCGACCGGCCGGGCGTCAAGCGCCAGAACATCGCGGTCCAGAACGCCCGCACCCAGGCCATGGCGGTGGAGACCCGCAAGGTCCCGTCGCGCCAGGGTGTCGAGGTCTGATGGCCGCCGGAGGAATCGAACGATGATCGGCCTGAGCCACTACCTCACCGTCGCGGCGATCCTGTTCACGCTCGGCGTGCTCGGCATCTTCATCAACCGCAAGAACATCATCGTCATCCTGATGTCGGTCGAGCTGATCCTGCTCTCGGTCAACATCAATCTCGTCGCCTTCTCGACGCAGCTCAACGACATCACCGGACAGGTCTTCGCCCTGTTCGTGCTGACCGTCGCGGCCGCCGAATCGGCGATCGGCCTCGCCATCCTGGTGGTGTTCTTCCGCAACCGCGGCTCCATCGCGGTGGAGGACGTGAGCATGATGAAGGGCTAGGGCCTCCTTCCCCGCCGCCCCGATTCACATCCGGACGCCGCCTGAACGGCCGGCCCGGAGGACGGACTGCAAGAGAGCGATGTATCACGCGATCGTCTTCTTCCCGCTCATCGGCTTCCTGATCGCCGGCCTGTTCGGCCGGTACATCGGCGCGCGGGCCTGCGAGTACATCACCACGGCGTTCCTCGCCTTCACGGCGCTGATCGCCTGGGGGGTGTTCCTCGACGGCGGCCACGCCGAGCGGGTGCAGGTCGCCTCCTGGTTCTCGGCCGGCGACCTGCAGGTCGACTGGGCCTTCAAGGTCGACACCCTGACCCGGGTCATGCTGGTGGTGGTGACCACGGTCTCGACGCTCGTGCACCTCTACTCCGTGGGCTACATGGAGGAGGATCCGCACCGGCCGCGCTTCTTCGCCTACCTGTCGCTGTTCACCTTCGCCATGCTGATGCTGGTGACGGCCGACAATCTCGTGCAGATGTTCTTCGGCTGGGAGGGCGTGGGCCTCGCCTCCTACCTGCTGATCGGCTTCTGGTACGAGAAGCCCTCGGCCAACGCCGCCGCCATGAAGGCGTTCATCGTCAACCGGGTGGGCGATTTCGGCTTCTCGCTCGGCATCTTCCTCGTCTTCGTGCTCACCGGCTCGGTGGCGTTCGACGCGATCTTCGGCAAGGTCGACGCGATCAAGACGCTGACCTTCCACTTCCTGGGCTACGACTGGAACGCCCTGACCCTGGCCTGCCTGCTGCTGTTCATGGGCGCCATGGGCAAGTCGGCCCAGTTCCTGCTGCACACGTGGCTGCCGGACGCCATGGAGGGACCGACCCCGGTCTCGGCGCTGATCCACGCCGCCACCATGGTTACCGCCGGCGTGTTCATGGTCGCCCGCCTGTCGCCGCTCTTCGAGGAAGCCCCGAACGCGCTGATCGTGGTGACGGTGATCGGCGGCATCACGGCGTTCTTCGCGGCCACGATCGGGCTCGTGCAGAACGACATCAAGCGGGTGATCGCCTACTCGACCTGCTCGCAGCTCGGCTACATGTTCGTGGCGCTCGGCGTCGGCGCCTACTCGGCCGGCGTGTTCCACCTGTTCACCCACGCCTTCTTCAAGGCGCTGCTGTTCCTCGGGGCCGGCTCGGTCATCCACGCGATGCACCACGAGCAGGACATGCGGAACATGGGCGGCCTGCGCCGCTACATCCCCTACACCAGCGTCATGATGGCGATCGGCTCGCTGGCGCTGATCGGCTTCCCCTACACGGCCGGATACTACTCGAAGGATGCGATTATCGAGGCGGCCTACGCGTCGACGCGGCCGGGCCACACGCTCGCCTTCCTGTGCGTGGTCGTGGCGGCGTTCTTCACCTCGTTCTACTCGTGGCGCCTGTTCTTCATGACCTTCGAGGGTCCGGCCCGCTGGGGCGCCCACGCGGCGCACGACCACCACGACGCCCCCGCGGTGGCACGCTCGACCATGGCGCACGAGGCCGACGGCGCGCCCGGTCACACCGAGGGCGTCGCCCACGACGACAAGGGCCACGACATCGAACCGGCCCACACGAGCGACCTCGTCGCGGACGATCATCACGGGCACGGCCACCACGGCGATCACACGCCCCACGAGAGCCCGCTGGTGATGACGATCCCGCTGGCGATCCTCGCCTTCGGCGCCCTGTTCGCCGGATTGATCTTCCACGACCGCTTCATCGGCGAGGGGATGGACGCGTTCTGGGGCCATGCCCTGGCGCACGGCCCGAACAACCACATCATGCACGAGATCCACGAGGTCCCGGCGCTGGTGTCGTACTCGCCGCTGATCATGCTGATCCTCGGCTTCGTGCTCGCCTTCTGGATGTATATCCGCCGGCCGGAACTGCCGGGCCAGCTCGCCGCCCAGCAGCCGTCCCTCTACCGGTTCCTGCTCAACAAATGGTACTTCGACGAGATCTACGATCGGATCTTCGTCCGCCCGGCCAAGGATTTCGGTCTGTTCCTGTGGAAGCAGGGCGATGGCCGGATCATCGACGGCCTCGGGCCGAACGGCATCGCGGCGCGCGTCGTGGACGTCACCCGCGGGGTGGTCCGCCTCCAGACCGGATACCTCTACCATTACGCCTTCGTGATGCTCATCGGCGTCGCCGGCCTGATCAGCTGGTACCTGATGTCCGGCCTGCCCAAGGGGGCTCACTGACATGCTCGGCCTCGGCATCCTCTCCGGCCTGCTGATCGTGCCGCTCTGCGGCGCGGCCTTCATCCTGACTTTGAACGGCGACGAGGAATCGGTCGCCCGCAACAGCCGCTGGGCCGCGCTCGCCACCACGGTCGTCACCTTTCTCCTCTCCCTGGTGGCTTGGAACCGCTACGACGCCGCGTCAGCCAGCTTCCAGCTGGTGGAGAGCCATCCGTGGTTGGCCGAGACGATCCGGTTCAAGCTCGGCGTCGACGGCTTCTCGATGCCGCTGATCCTGCTGACCACGTTCCTGATGCCGTTCTGCATCGGCGCCTCGTGGCACTCGATCCACTTCCGGGTGAAGGAGTACTTCGTCGCCTTCCTGGTCCTTGAGACGACGATGATTGGCGTGTTCGCGTCGCTCGATCTGCTGCTGTTCTACCTGTTCTTCGAGGCCGGCCTGATCCCGATGTTCCTGATCATCGGGATCTGGGGTGGACAGCGCCGGATCTACGCGAGCTTCAAGTTCTTCCTCTACACGCTGCTCGGCTCGGTGCTGATGCTGCTCGCCGTGATGGCGATGTACTGGCAGGCCGGCACCACCGACATCCCGACCCTGCTGCAGACCCGCTTCCCGGCGCAGATGCAGACGTGGCTGTGGCTCGCCTTCTTCGCCTCCTTCGCGGTGAAGATGCCGATGTGGCCGGTCCACACTTGGCTGCCCGACGCTCACGTGGAGGCGCCCACCGCCGGCTCGGTGATCCTGGCCGGCATCCTCCTGAAGATGGGCGGCTATGGCTTCATCCGGATCTCCCTGCCGATGCTGCCGGTGGCGAGCCACGACTTCGCGCCCCTCGTCTTCGCGCTGTCGGTGATCGCGATCATCTTCACCTCGCTCACCGCGATGATGCAGACCGACATCAAGAAGCTGATCGCCTACTCGTCGGTGGCCCATATGGGCTTCGTCACGCTGGGCCTGTTCACGCTGAACGAGCAGGGCATCCAGGGCGCGCTGTTCCTGATGATCTCCCACGGCATCGTGTCGGGCGCGCTCTTCCTCTGCGTCGGCGTCGTCTACGACCGGATGCACACCCGCGAGATCGCCGCCTATGGCGGCCTCGTGAAGCGGATGCCGCTCTACGCGGTGGCCATGCTGATCTTCACCATGGCCAATGTCGGCCTGCCCGGCACCTCCGGCTTCGTCGGCGAGTTCCTGGCGATGCTGGGCGCCTTCAAGGCGAACCCGAACGTGGCGTTCTTCTCGACCTTCGGCATCATCCTGTCGGCAGGCTACGCTCTGTGGCTCTACGCGCGGGTGGTCTACGGCAAGCTGGAGAAGCCGAACCTCCAGGGCATCATGGATCTCGATACCCGCGAGAAGATCATCCTGGCGCCGCTGGTGGCCCTGACGATCTACTACGGCGTGCATCCCGCCCCCGTGCTCGACGTGTTCGCGCCCTCGACCGACGCGCTGATGACCAGCATGAAGGCCGCCCTGTCCAACACCCAGACCGCGGCCGCCGCGCTGCCGGTCCCGCGCTGAGACGGAAGACATGCCCACCGTCCACTCCGTCCTGCCCTCGTTGGCCCCGCTCCTGCCCGAGCTGATCCTCGGGATCGGCGTGATGGTCCTGATCCTCTACGGGGCTTGGCGCGGCGACCGCTCCGCCGAGACCGTGAGTGTCGGCGCCCTGATCCTGCTCCTCGTCGCCCTCTCGGTGGTGATCTCCCAGCCGGTGCACGGGCGGGTCACGACCCTGTCGGGCGCCTTCGTCTCGGATTCGTTCTCCAAGGTGATGAAGTCGCTGGTGCTGCTCGGCTCCTCGGCGACGATCCTGCTGGCGCACGACTTCTTCAAGCGCGAGCGCATCGACCGGTTCGAGTTTCCGGTGCTGATCGTGCTCTGCACCATCGGCATGATGGTGATGGTCTCAGCCAACGACCTGATCGCCCTCTATCTCGGTCTGGAGCTGCAGTCGCTCGCTGCCTACGTGATCGCGGCGTTCCACCGGGACGACGTCAAGTCCACCGAGGCGGGCCTCAAGTACTTCGTCCTCGGAGCGCTCTCGTCCGGCATGCTGCTCTACGGCGCATCGCTGGTCTACGGCTTCACCGGCACGGTCTCGTTCCCCGGCATCGTCTCGGCCCTGAACGAGAACGCGGGCCTGGGCATCGTGCTCGGGATCGTGTTCCTGGCCGCGGGCGTCTGCTTCAAGATGGCGGCGGTGCCGTTCCACATGTGGACGCCCGACGTCTACGAGGGCTCGCCCACCCCGGTGACGGCCTTCTTCGCCACCGCGCCCAAGATGGCCGCCGTGGCGATGACCGTGCGGGTGTTCATCGGCGCGATGCCGGACGTGACGGCGATCTGGCAGCAGATCTTCATCTTCGTCTCGGTCGTGTCGATGGCGCTGGGCTCGTTCGCGGCCATCGGCCAGAGCTCGATCAAGCGCCTGATGGCCTACTCGTCGATCGCCAATATCGGCTACGCGCTGATCGGCCTGGCCTGCGGCTCGGAGGAGGGCATCAGCGGGCTGGTCACCTACATGATCATTTACCTTGCGATGACGCTCGGCACCTTCGCGATCATCCTGTCGCTCCGGCGCCGGGACGTGATGTTCGAGAAGATCGAGGACCTGTCGGGCCTGTCGCGCACGCATCCGTGGCTGGCCTTCTGCCTCGCCGCGATGATGTTCTCGCTGGCCGGCATCCCGCCTCTGGCCGGGTTCTTCGCGAAGTTCTACGTCTTCGCGGCCGCCATAAAGGCCGGCCTCGTGACGCTGGCGGTGATCGGCGTCGTGACCAGCGTGGTCGGCGCCTACTACTACCTGCGGCTGGTCAAGATCATGTATTTCGACGAGCCGAAGGAGCCCTACGAGGCGATGGCGCCGGGCCTGCGCGTGGTGCTGGCCCTGTCAAGCGTCGTGGTGGTGCTGTTCTTCCTGCTGCCCGGACCGCTGGTCGGCGCCGCCGGTCGGGCCGCCCGGTCGCTGTTCTAGGACGGTCTTGAGCTACCGACTCGGACCCGGGGCACGCGCCCGGGGTCACCGCCTGCACGTCCACGACACCCTCGGCTCGACCAACTCGGAGGCGATGGCGCAGGCGCGCGCGGGCGAGACCGGGCCGCTGTGGGTGGTCACCCACCGGCAGGAGTCCGGCCGTGGCCGGCGCGGCAACGGCTGGGCCTCGCTGCCCGGCAACCTCGCGGCAAGCGTGCTCTGGCCGGTGGTCGGCGTCCCGCCCGCGCAACTCGCCGAGTTGGGCTTCGTGGCGGGCCTGGCGCTGATCGAGGCGTTGGTGGCGGCCTGCGGCACCCTGCCGGATACCGTTTCCGCCCCTGCCGCCCGATCTCTGAAGTTGAAGTGGCCGAACGACGTGCTGCGCGACGGGGGCAAGCTCGCGGGCCTGCTCCTGGAAGCCGAGATGCTGCCGGGGGGGCGACGCGCCGTCGTGGTCGGCTTCGGCGTGAACGTCGCGGCAGCTCCCGAGGTTCGCGGCGCGACGAGCTTGGCCGCGACGGGTTACGCGGCCGGCGCCGAGGCGCTACTGGAACATCTCTCGGACCGGATGGACGCGCGGGCGCGCGCCTGGGACCGGGGACGGAATTTCGCTGCCCTGCGCGCCGACTGGCTCGCGCGGGCGGCCGGTCTCGGATCGGAGATCGCGGTGCACAGCGGCGGGCACATCCTGCGGGGCGTGTTCGAGACAATCGACGAGGGGGGGCGGCTCGTGATCCTCGCCCCCGATGGGAACCGGCATACCGTGACGGCGGGCGAGGTGCATTTCGGATCGGCCGCGACGGCGGCCTGAGTTTGGACGACGACAGACATGGTTAAGGGACAGGAGGAGCTCGTCTTCCTGCCGCTCGGCGGCGTGGGCGAGATCGGGATGAATGCGGCGCTCTACGGCTTCGGGCCGGAGAAGGGCCGCAAGTGGATCATGGTCGATTGCGGCATGGGTTTCGCAAGCGAAGAGAAGATGCCGGGCGTCGACCTGATGTTTCCGGACCTCTCCTTCATCGAGGAGCGGCGCAAGGACCTGCTGGGAATCTTCATCACCCACGCGCACGAGGACCATATCGGGGCGATCTCGGAGTTGTGGCCGCGGCTGAAGGCGCCGGTCTACGCGACCCGCTTCGCCAAGAACCTGCTGGAGACGCGCCGGCTGTCCGAGCCCGGCGCCCCGAAGGTCGACCTGCGGGAGGTGAAGCCCGGCCGGCGCGTGACCGTCGGACCGTTCGAACTCGAATACGTGCCGGTCTCGCACTCGATCCCGGAATCGAACGCGATCGCGATCCGCACCGCCGCGGGCCTCGTGCTCCATACCGGCGACTGGAAGATCGATCCGACGCCGGTCGCCGGCTCAGTGACCTCGCCGGAGGCCTTCACGGCCCTGGGCGACGAGGGGATCCTCGCCATCGTCTGCGACTCGACCAACGTGGTGCGCGAGGGCTTCTCGCCCAGCGAGAAGACCGTGGCCGAGACCCTGAAGACGCTGATCGCGGACGCGCCCCACCGGGTCGCGGTGACCACCTTCGCATCGAACGTCGCCCGCATCCGCGCCGTCGCCGAGGCTGCCGTCGCCTGCGGGCGCGAGGTCATCGCGGTCGGCCGCGCCATGGACCGGGTGATCGATGTCGCCCGCGAATGCGGCTACCTCGACGGCCTGCCCGAGTTCCGCCGCGCGGATTCGTGGAAGTCGCTGCCGCGCGAGCGGGTCGTGGCCCTGCTCACCGGCTCGCAGGGCGAGCCGCGGGCGGCGCTCGCGCGGGTCTCCCGCCGCGACCATCCGGATATCAGCCTCGCCCCGGGCGACCAGGTGATCTTCTCCTCGCGGGCCATCCCCGGCAACGAGCGCGATGTCGGATCGATCATCAACGACCTGATCGAGCAGGGGGTCGAGGTGATCACCGACCGCACCGAACTCGTCCACGTCTCCGGCCACCCGCGCCGGGACGAGATGGTCGAGATGTACCGCTGGACCCGCCCCGGCACGGCCATTCCGGTCCACGGGGAGGCGCTGCACCTCGACGAGCATGCCCGTTTCGCCCGGGCGCAGGGCGTGCAGAACGTCGTCAAGGCCCGCAACGGCAGCCTCATCCGCCTGAGCCCCGGCACCCCGGCGGTGATCGACAACGTGAAGGCCGGCCGCCTGTTCAAGGACGGCGACGTCCTGATCGACGAGAAGGACCGGGCGATCCCGGAGCGGCGCAAGCTCATGCAGGCCGGCCTCGTCTCGGTGGCCATCGCCATCGACGAGGACGGCGTCGTGCTGGGCGAGCCGGCGGTGGACATCATCGGCCTGCCGAACCGGGGCCGGTCGGGTGAGCCGCTGATCGAGACGGTCGTCGACGCGGTCTCCCGGACCCTGTCGGGGATGTCGCGGGGCAAGCTCAAGGACTCGGAGAGCGTCGAGAAGACGGTCGACCGGGCGGTGCGCACCGCCGCCAACGAGGTCTGGGGCAAGAAGCCGGCCTGCCACGTGCAGGTCGTGGAAGTTTAAGGTACGAAGCCAGACGACGTATCGCGGCAGGTCCAGCACCCGTCCCCCCTCCTGAGAGGCCCGCGCGAGTGGGCCTCTCAGGCGCTCTCGGGCCGGCAGCGCAATCCCCGGACGGCTCTCGCGAGGCCTCCGCTGCGCGCCGGCACCTCCGGATGCGCGCGGGGAACGGGGACGGCGCAGCCTGCCGATCGGTGCGCGCTAGGGGAGGAACCACCATGATCGGTCGTCTCAACCACGTGGCCATCGCCGTGCAGGATCTCGACGCCGCCTGCGCGGTTTACCGCGACACGCTGGGCGCCACGATCACGCCGCCGCTTCCGCAGCCGGAGCACGGCGTGACGGTCGTGTTCGTGGAATTGCCCAACAGCAAGATCGAATTGATGTCCCCCCTCGGCGAGGGTTCACCGATCGAGGCCTTCGTGGCCCGCAATCCGGGCGGCGGCATCCATCACGTCTGCTACGAGGTGGACGACATCCTGGCCGCCCGCGACAAGCTGAAGGCTGACGGCGCGCGGGTGCTCGGGACGGGCGAGCCGCGGATCGGCGCCCACGGCAAGCCGGTCCTGTTCCTGCACCCGAAGGATTTTCTGGGCACGCTGGTCGAGCTCGAACAGGTCTGAGACGGATGATGACCACGCTCACCCGCTCGACGCCGATGACGCTCGCCGTCATCACCGCGCTGGTCGCCGCCTTCGTGGCCGCGGGGGTGAGCCTGTTCAAGCTGACGGTGGGCGGCGCGATCGCTCTCTACTTCGTGGTCTGGTGGACGCTGCTCTTCGCGGTCCTGCCGCTGCGCAACCAGCCGGAGACCCGGGCCAGCCACGTGGTGCCGGGGCAGGATCCGGGCGCGCCGGCCGCGCCGCGGCTGCGCGAGAAGGCGATCTGGACGACCCTCGTGGCCGGGGCCGCCTTCCTGATCGCCCTGGCGGTGTTCCCGCTTACCGGGCTGTAGAGCGGCTCAGAGCAGGGGCCCCGAGGGGGTCACCGTCAGGGACCTGCCCGCCCGGGCGACCAGATGGGCGAAGGCGAGGGCCGCCGCCGAGGCCTGGGCGGCCGACGGATAGGCTTGGTCCGACGCGGCGATCGGCTCGTGGGCGTCGCTGAGCAGGACCCAGGACCAGCGTTTGCCATCCTGGCGGATCTGGAAGTGCATGGCGGGCTCGCACGGGTCGTTCGCGAGCGACCATGCGCGGCCGAAGAGCCTGCCGGGTTAAGGACGGGGCCCGCACTGTCGAAATGTAGACGCCGGCATGGGTTCTGCACGCTTTGACCGCTCTCCACAGGGCGGTCGGGAGCGGCTTCGGGCGGAGGCGCTGCCGGACCGGGACCGGTGCGGACTGCCGCCAAGAATAAAAAAAGCAAGGCCGAAGGCCTTGCTTTTCAAGCTTCAGTGTATCGACCTTTGAATATCCCTCGCATTGGCTGCGGGGTGGTCGCTTTTCCTCCCAAGACTCGGACCTTGCGCCACCTCTTCCGGGCGTCGCAAACATCGCCGGACGCTTATAGGAACAACAATTCGTGTTGTCACCGGGTCTGCGAGAAAAATCTGCGCTTTCTTGCCGGCAAATGGGCAGACCGCTTCCGCGATGGGCAGCCCCCGGGCCGACATACCCCCGGCGCCACCGCTTCGCCGCGATTACGCCGCGCCTTGGTCCCGCAGTGCTTGTAATTTGCGTCTCCGGCGTGTTGTGTGCCGGCGCGCCGCGGCTCCTCCCGGCCGGATCCACTTCCAAGATTCTGACGACATGCGTCTCTCCCGCTACTTCATGCCGACCTTGCGCGAGACGCCCAAGGAAGCCGAGATCGTCTCGCACCGGCTGATGCTGCGCGCCGGCCTGGTCCGCCAGGAATCGGCCGGCATCTACGCGTGGCTGCCGCTCGGCCTCCGGGTCCTTGAGCGCGTCTGCGCGGTGATCCGCCGGGAGCAGGATCGCTCCGGTGCCATCGAGATCCTGATGCCGACGGTGCAATCCGCCGAGTTGTGGCGGGAATCCGGCCGCTACGACGCCTACGGCAAGGAGATGCTGCGCCTGAAGGACCGGCACGAGCGCGAGATGCTCTACGGGCCCACCGCCGAGGAGATGGTCACCGAGATCTTCCGGGCGAGCGTGCGCTCCTACAAGGACCTGCCCAAGAATCTCTACCAGATCTCGTGGAAGTTCCGCGACGAGGTGCGGCCGCGCTTCGGCACGATGCGCTCGCGCGAGTTCCTGATGAAGGACGCCTACTCGTTCGACTTCGACCAGGCGGGGGCGCGCCACGCCTACAACCGGATGTTCGTGGCGTACCTGCGCACCTTCGCGGGGTTGGGCCTCAAGGCGATCCCGATGCGCGCCGATACCGGTCCGATCGGCGGCGACCTGTCCCACGAGTTCATCATCCTGGCCAAGACCGGCGAGAGCGAGGTCTTCTGCGACCAGGCCTATCTCGGCTTCGACACCCCGCCCGAGACGGTCGATTTCGACGACGTCGCCGGCCTTCAGGGCATCGTCGATGCCTGGACCTCGCACTACGCCGCCACCGAGGAGATGCACGAGCCGGAGGCCTTCGCGGCGGTGCCGGAGGCGAGCCGCCTCGCGGCCCGCGGCATCGAGGTCGGGCACATCTTCTATTTCGGCACCAAGTATTCCGAGCCGATGGGCGCCAAGGTCGCGGGTCCGGACGGGATCGAGCGGCCGGTCCATATGGGGTCCTACGGCATCGGTCCCAGCCGGCTGGTGGCGGCGATCATCGAGGCCAGCCACGACGAGGCCGGCATCATCTGGCCGGATTCCGTGGCGCCCTTCGACGTGGCCCTGATCAACCTGAAGGTCGGCGATGCCGGCACCGACGCGGCCTGCGCGCAGATCCAGTCCGACTTGGAGACCGCCGGCCTGTCAGTGCTCTACGACGACCGCGACGAGCGCCCGGGCGCCAAGTTCGCCACCGCCGACCTGATCGGCCTGCCCTGGCAGGTGATCGTCGGGCCCAAGGGTCTGGCCGAGGGCAAGGTCGAGTTGAAGCGGCGCGCCGGCGGCGAGCGCGAGAGCCTCGCGACCGTCGACCTGCTGGCACGCATCCGGCGCGTCTGAGTCAATCCGATGGCGGCATCAGCGGCGCTGGATCGGGTGAAGACCTTTGCGACGTCGCTCCGCGCGGGCACCCCGCCGTTCGCGCCGTTCGAGTGGATCCTTGCCGGCCGCTACCTGCGGGCGCGCCGCCGGGGTGGCGGCGTCTCGGTGGTGGCGTTCTTCTCGGTGCTCGGCATAACGCTCGGCGTCGCCACGCTGATCATCGTCCTGTCGGTGATGAACGGCTTCCGGGCGGAGTTGCTGTCGAAGATCGTCGGCATCAACGGCCACCTGTTCGCGACGCCGATCGACCGCCCGTTCAACGACTGGACCGACCTCTCGGAGCGCCTGTCCAAGGTAGCGGGCGTGCGCGCGGCGGTGCCGCTGGTGGAGGGGCAGGCCTTCGCCTCGTCGCAGTACGGCGGCTCGGGCGTCATCATCCGCGGCGTGCGCGCCGCCGACCTCGACGCGCTGGCGGCGGTGTCTTCGTCGATCCGCGGCGGCACCCTGGAGGGCTTCGACGACGGCACCGGCGTGCTGATCGGCCGGCGGCTCGCCGATACCCTCGGTCTCCAGGCCGGGGACACGATCACGCTGGTGACGCCCAAGGGCTCGTCCACGCCCTTCGGGACGGCGCCGCGCACCAAGAGCTACACGGTCAAGGCGGTGTTCGAAGTCGGCATGACCGAGTTCGACCAGACCTTCGTGTTCATGCCGCTGGCTGAGGCGCAGGCCTTCTTCAACAAGGACGGCGACGTCAGCATGATCGAGATCTATGTCGACGATCCCGACCATGTCGGCGACATGCGCGAGCCCCTGGAGATGGCGGCCGAGCGCCCGATCCTGCTCACCGACTGGCGCCAGCGCAACCGGACCTTCTTCGGGGCGCTGGAGGTCGAGCGGAACGTGATGTTCCTGATCCTCAGCCTGATCGTCGTGGTGGCGACGCTCAACATCGTCTCAGGCCTGATCCTGCTGGTGCGCGACAAGTCGAGCGACATCGCCATCCTGCGCACCATGGGGGCGACGCCCGGCACGATCATGCGCGTGTTCCTGATCAACGGCGCGCTGATCGGTATCGTCGGCACGCTGGGCGGGCTGACCCTCGGCGTCCTGATCACGCTGAACATCAAGCCGATCCAGCACGTGCTGTTTCCGGGGGCCTGGGATCCGACCGTGCGCTTCCTCGCCGAGATCCCGGCCCAGATGAATCCGAAGGAGATCACCGCCGTGGTGATCACCTCCCTGCTGCTGTCGCTCGCGGCGACGCTCTATCCCTCTTGGCGCGCCGCCCGGCTCGATCCGGTGCAGGCCCTCCGCTACGGCTGACGGGCCACCACCCATGAGCGATCCGAGCCAGACGACCGGCGACCCGCCGGTTCCGGCCCTGTTCTTTTCCCGCGTCGAGCGGCGCTACCCTCAGGCCGAGGGCGCCCTGGAGATCCTGCGCGGCGCCGATCTCGCGATCTGGCCGGGAGAGCTCGTGGCGCTGGTCGCGCCGTCGGGCGCCGGCAAGTCGACCCTGCTGCACCTCGCCGGGCTGCTGGAACGGCCGGACGGGGGCGAGGTCTATATCGGCGGCCAGCCCACCGCCGCCATGCCGGATGCGGAACGCACCCGCCTCCGGCGCGAGGAGATGGGCTTCGTCTACCAGTTCCACCACCTGCTGCCGGAATTCTCGGCGCTGGAGAACGTGGTGATGCCGCAGCTCATCCGCGGCCTGAAGAGCGCGGAGGCGAAGGCCCGCGCCACCGAACTGCTCGGCTTCCTCGGCCTCAAGAACCGGCTGCCGCACCGCCCCGCCGAACTGTCGGGCGGCGAGCAGCAGCGCGTCGCCATCGCCCGGGCGGTCGCCAACGGTCCGCGGCTGCTGCTGGCCGACGAGCCCACCGGCAACCTCGACCCGGGCACGGCCGGCCACGTCTTCTCGGTGCTGCTCGCCCTGGTGCGGGCCTCCGGACTGGCCGCCCTGGTGGCGACCCACAACCTCGAGCTGGCCGCGCGCATGGACCGCCGGGTAACCATCCGCGACGGGCTGATCACGCCGCTCGATTAGGCTGCGACACGCCCCGGGGACCGTACCGGGCGCCGGCATCGGCCCGGCCCTCACACCAGTCCCGGACGGCGGTGCCGGCGAAGCGAGCCGATAAGGCGGCGCAATGCGCGCCGATGCCGTGCGTCCCCGATGACGGACGGGCGCCCGGCGATCGCGGGTCTCGATCGGACACCGCCTGGGGCGAAGCGCTGCTCGGGGATCCGTTCCGCGGATCTCCGGATCCCGTGTGCCGGACCGCCGTGTCCCTCCTCGATGTGGGCCGGCTCTCACCGTCGCGGCAAACCGCGTCCGGCCCCGCCACGAGGGCGCGAGACGGGCCCGAGACGCGCCCGAAACGCCGCGATTTTTAATCCATCCTGCCGCGTGCGGCGCGTCACGCCGCGAAAGACATCGGCTCACTACATTGCAATCACGCAAGACAAAACAGAGCCGAACAACCGGCCTGTACTGCGATATCTCTGGAGCCCTGCCATGAAGAACCGTATCGCCATCGCCCTCACCGCGCTTGTCCTTGGTGCCGCACCGCTCTCGTCCGCCATGGCGGAGAACCGGGGCCGCTGGACCGGCTTCGTGCCCTACGCGCCCGAGACCACCGGCGCGCTCGGCCTCGGCGCCCACGACATGCCCTTCTACGAGGGCTGCCCGATGAGTTCCGCGGCGGAGGGCAACGCCGATCAGCAGACCCGCCCGGTGAAGCAGTACGGGCAGACCACCGGCGGCTACCGCTGCTGAGCCGGGGGATCGGCGTACATGAAGCTTAAGGTTGTCTCCTACGCGATGATCGGCGCCTTCGTGAGCGGCCTGCTCGCGACGCTCATCGGCTCGGCGAGCCTCCTCCTGGGCCACTGAACCCGCGCGTCCGCACCGAGGTCGCGGCGGCGCCTTGAGACCTCGAAGGCAAACCGCCGCGGCCGATCTCCGATTGCGGCCTCCCACACCGATCTCCGACCTGAGGCAGAAACCAGGGCCCGCGACGCGGCTCCGACGTCTGCCTGTCGGCAGTTTCAGGGTGTCCGCCTGCCGCCCTCCGGGGCACGGGGATCGGGCGCGGTCCGCCCGCGCTCGTCGGCCAGCGCCTCGACCTGAGCGCAGGCCTCGGCAATGGCGTCGTGGCTCTCCGCCATGCGCGCCTTGGCCCGCGCGCAGGCACGGGTCACCGCCGCGTCGCTCAGCAGCCGCCCGATCACCCGGGCGGCGCGGGCGGGCCGGAACGCCCGGCGGCTCAGGGTGATGCCGAGGGCCCGATCCTGGAGGCGGCGGCCCTCGTCGAAATGATCGAACGCCACCGGCACGACGAGCTGCGGGATGCCGGCCGCGAGAGCCTGTGCCACCGTTCCGACGCCACCGTGGTGCACCAGGGCGGCGCTCCGCGGCAGCAGCGCGCTCAGGGGCGCGTAGGGCACGTGGATGATCCCCTCGGGAAGCGGCTTGCGGATCTGGCCTCCCTGCGGTGCGAGCAGGACGCCCCGGCGCCCCATCCGGCGGCACGTCTCTACGGCGGTCTCGAAGAAGGCCGCCCCCTGACGCATGGCCGAGCCGTAGGTGAACACGATCGGGGCATCGCCCGAGGCCAGGAAGACCTCCAGGTCCGGCGGCATGGCCGCCACGTCGCCGAACCGGTCGACCAGCGGGAAGCCGAGCTGCACCGCCTGGGCCGGCCAGTCGGCCTGCGGGGCGGCGTACCAGCCGGGGAACATCAGCAGCATGCGGGTCGGGCTGTTCCACCAGTGGCGCAGCCGGCGCACCGGATCGAGGCCGAGGTGGTGGCGCAGCGCGTTGAGCGGCGGCAGCGTGAACGGACCCACCACGACCTTGTCGATGCCCCGGTTGATGAAGGCCTGCAGGCGCGCCGGGAGCAGCCGCGGCAACGGCAATCCGGGCATCCGGGGCGGCTCGAACCGGCTCTCGATCAGGAAGGGCATCACGTGCAGCGTGGCGGTGGGTAGATCGTACAGATCCTGGGCGAACCGCGCGCCCCAGCTGAGCGGCGACGCCACCACGACGAGATCCCGGGTCCGCGCCCGGGTGGCACCCAGCCACAGACAGGTGGGTTCGGTCATCCGCAGGGCGTAGTCGAACATCGGCTTGAAGCCCCAGCGGGGGTGCCAGAGTTCCGGCGCACCGATCACCGCCTCGTAATCGGCGACCGTCCCCAGGGACTGGAAGGCGAGGCCCGCCCGCCGGGCCATCGGCTCGAACGGTGCCGGCGCGGCCAGGGCGACGCCGTGCCCGCGCGCGCGGAGGGCGTGGCCGAGCGCGATGAACGGCAGCACGTCGCCGTGTGTCCCGACAGCCACGAGCGCGACCTCGATCCGTCCGACCGTCCGTATCGCGGGAATGACCTGCTCCTCCGAACCCCCCGATCCGATGACGAATTCAGTACGCAGCGGGGGTGATGCCAGCCCGGCCGAAGCGCAGCAACGATCTTTTTACCATGCCGACGAGAAGCAGCCGACGCGCCGCGTCCAGCCCCTTCCTCTAGAACAAAACATGAACATAATGGACCGCGCACAGAGGAGGCACGGCGATGCTGAAGCGAATGGTCCTGACCGGAATGATCGAGTTCATGGCGTTCGGAATGCTGTTCGCCGCGGTGGGCGCCTGGACGGTAGCCTTGGCACCGGTTCGTTAGCCGGAATTTTCCGATCGCCGCCCGGTTCCCCCTGCGGGCGGCTTATGCACAGGCGATCGGCCCCACGATGCCGATTGTCCACAGGGGCAGCTCGAACTGGTGCTTCCAGGGCACGACCGGTGGATATCGTCCCGCCAGGGGCCTCCACACGTCGACTCAAAGCCGGCGAGCAGGGATGCTGCACGACCCCGGAACAAGGTCGGCCATGCCACGCCAGCTCAAGGAGGTCGGATTCGTCCACCTCCATGTCCACTCGTCCTATTCCCTACTCGAAGGGGCGCTGAAGGTCGGCTCCCTGATCAAGGCCGCGGTCGCCGACCGGCAGCCGGCGCTCGCGCTCACCGACACCAACAACCTGTTCGGGGCGCTCGAATTCTCCGAGAAGGCGGCCGGGGAGGGGGTGCAGCCGATCGCCGGCGTGCAGCTCTCGGTGGCATTCGAGGCGGCCGACCCGCACCAGCGCAGCGCCCCGACGAGCCATGGCGTCGTCCTCCTGGCCCAGGACGAGACCGGCTACGCCAACCTGCTGCGGCTGGCGAGCCGCGCCTATTTCGACACGGCGCTGGGCGAGGCGCCCCGCCTCGACGCCGGCGCGCTCGCGGGCGCCTCGGACGGGCTGATCGCCCTCACGGGCGGGATGTCGGGGCCGCTCGACGCGGCGTTCCGGGCCGGCCGGCCCGAACTGGCGCTGTCCCGCCTCAAGCGGCTCAAGGAGGCTTTCGGGGAGGACCGCCTCTACGTGGAGTTGCAGCGCCACGGCCTTCCGGAGGAGGGACGGATCGAGACCGCGCTCCTCGATCTCGCCGGGCGGCACGGCCTCGGGATCGTGGCGACCAACGAGCCCTTCTTCGCCAAGCCCGACGATTACGACGCCCACGATGCCCTGCTCGCCATCGCGGAGGGCCGGATCGTTTCCGACGAGCGACGCCGCCGGGTGACGCCGAGCCACGCCTTCAAGACCCGCGCCGAGATGGCCGAGCTGTTCCGCGACCTGCCGGACGCGCTCCAGGCCACCGTCGAGATCGCCATGCGCTGCGCCGTGCGGGCGCGGACCCGCAAGCCCATCCTGCCGAATTTCGGCGCCGTGGCCGCGGGCGAGACACCGCCCATGGCCGAGGCCCTGGCGGATGCTGGCGAGACGGGCGTGCAGGCGGTCTCGGCCGACGAGCCGACCGAGCTGCGCCGGCAGGCCGAGGCGGGGCTGGAACTGCGCCTCAAGCAGCACGGCACGGCACCGGGCTTCTCCGAGGAGGATTACCGCAAGCGCCTCGCCTTCGAACTCGACGTCATCGTGTCGATGAAGTTCCCGGGCTACTTCCTGATCGTCTCGGACTTCATCAAGTGGGCCAAGGACCACGACATCCCCGTGGGTCCGGGCCGCGGCTCGGGTGCCGGCTCGCTGGTGGCGTGGTCGCTGCTGATCACCGACCTCGACCCGCTGCGCTTCGGCCTGCTGTTCGAGCGCTTCCTCAACCCCGAGCGCGTCTCGATGCCGGATTTCGACATCGACTTCTGCGTCGAGGGCCGCGAGCGGGTGATTCGCTACGTGCAGCAGCGCTACGGCGAGGGCCAGGTCGGGCAGATCATCACCTTCGGCACGCTGCTCGCCCGCGGCGTCCTGCGCGACGTCGGCCGCGTCCTGGAGATGCCCTACGGGCAGGTCGACAAGCTGACCAAGCTCGTGCCGCAGAACCCGGCCAACCCCGTGACGCTGGCCCAGGCCATCGAGGGCGAGCCCAAGCTCCAGCAGGCCATGGAGGAGGAGCCGATCGTCGGCCGGCTCATCGACATCTCCAAGAAGCTGGAGGGCCTGCACCGGCACGCTTCGACTCACGCGGCCGGCGTGGTGATCGGCGATCGGCCGCTCGAGGAGCTGGTCCCGCTCTACCGCGACCCGAAGACCGGCATGCGGGTGACCCAGTTCAACATGAAGTGGGTCGAGCAGGCCGGGCTGGTGAAGTTCGACTTCCTGGGTCTGAAAACCCTCACCATGCTGCGGTGCTGCACGGATCTGCTGAAGCAGCGGGGGATCGCCATCGACCTCGCGAGCCTGCCGCTCGACGACGAGAACACCTACAAGCCCATGGGCCGCGGCGAGACGGTCGGCGTGTTCCAGGTGGAATCGGCCGGCATGCGCAAGGCGCTCTGCGAGATGCAGGCCGACCGGCTGGAGGACATCATCGCCCTGGTGGCGCTCTACCGGCCGGGCCCGATGGCCAACATCCCGGTCTATTGCGAGCGCAAGCTCGGCCGCGACGCCGGCAACGAGGCGTCCTGGTACCCGGATCCGAAGCTGGAGCCGATGCTGAAGGAGACCTTCGGCATCATCGTCTACCAGGAACAGGTGATGGAGATCGCCAAGGTGCTGGCCGGCTACTCGCTCGGCGAGGCCGACATGCTCCGGCGCGCCATGGGCAAGAAGATCCGCGCCGAGATGGACGCGCAGCGCGACCGCTTCCTGAAAGGCTGCACCGAGCGCGGCCTGACCAAGGCCAAGGCCAACGAGATCTTCGACCTCCTGGCCAAGTTCGCCGATTACGGCTTCAACAAGAGCCACGCGGCGGCCTACGCGCTGCTCACCTACCAGACGGCCTACCTGAAGGCGAACCACCCCGTCGAGTTCCTGGCCGCCGCCATGACCCTCGACATCGACAACACCGACAAGCTCGCGGAATTCCGCCAGGACGCGCAGCGCCTCAAGATCACCGTCGAGCCGCCCTCGATCAACACCTCGGGTGAGGTGTTCGAGGTGCGCGACGGCAAGATCTTCTACGCGCTCGCCGCCATCAAGGGCGTCGGCCGCGAGGCGGTGCGGGCGCTGGTCGAGGCCCGCGGCGACCGGCCGTTCAAGGACCTCGCCTGCCTCGCCCGCCGGCTGAATCCCCGGATGATCAACAAGCGCACCCTGGAGAGCCTCGTCCAGGCCGGGGCGCTCGACTGCATCGAGCCGGACCGCGCGCGGGCCTTCGCGGCGGTGGAGCCGATGATGAAGCTCGCCGCCAGCGCGGCGGAGGCCGCGTCCGCGGGCGTCACCGACATGTTCGGCGGCGTGGTGGCGGACGACGTCTCGCTCCGGATCCCGCCCCACGAGATCTGGCCGATGGCCGACACGCTCAAGCGCGAATACGCGGCGATCGGCTTCTTCGTGTCGGGGCACCCCCTCGACGAGTACGGCGACCTTCTGGACAAGCTGCGGGTGCAGAGCTGGGCGGATTTCTGCCGGGCCGTCCGCGCCGGAACCTCCAGCGTCGGCCGGGTGGCGGCCTCGGTGCTCGACCGGGCGGAGCGGCGCACCAAGACCGGCAACAAGATGGGCATCGTCACCCTGTCGGACCGGACGGCCCACTTCGAGGCGATCATCTTCTCCGAGGGACTCGGGCAGTACCGCGACATCCTCGAACCGGGCCGTCCCCTGGTGCTGCAGCTCCAGGCCAACCTGGAGGGCGAGGACGTGCGCGCCCGCATCCTCACCGCGGAGCCCCTCGACCAGGCGGTGGCCCGCCACCAGAAGGGCATCCGCATCCACCTGAGCGACCCGCGCGGGGTCGCGCCGGTGCAGCAGCGCCTGTCGATGCGGGGCGAGAGCGAGGTCTCGCTGATCCTCAAGCTCGACGGTGGCGGGCGCGAGGTGGAGATCCGGCTGCCGGGTAAGTTCCAGGCAAGCCCGGCACTGGCCGGACAGCTCCGGACCGTCCCGGGGGTGGTGCAGGTGGAGGTCAGCTAGCCTCCGCCTGCGCGCAGGACGACCATCCCGGCAGCGGGAAGCGGGAACCTGAAGCCCGGCCCCGGGGTCCGCCTGCCATCACACCAGGGCGGCTTTTCCGAACGGTGCCGGAGCGTCCGGATTGCGTGCGTGGCCTCCGGCGAGCCGCGGACAGGCGGGGCGGGCCTCACCCACGAACAGCCTTCTTCCTCGGGTCGGCGGACGCCGCGCCCGGCCGCGCGAGGCCAAGCTGTTCGACGGCACCATCGCGGCCTGACCGCGGCGGTTGGTCCGAACCGCGGCGGGTTCGACCCGATGCCGGCGCTCGACCGGTCCGGCATCGTTCCGGGCTTCCCGGTGCCGCCGCTCCTGGTGACGCCGATGACCAGCGACCGGGTCCATGCCGGGCGCGGATCGTGGGGCGGGTGCCGGACGGGATCGGCGGGCTGGCCGCCGGCGGCAACGTTCCTCGCCGCCGGCCTCGTCGCGAGGAGGCTTCCCCGAGACGTGGGCCCCTAGAACGGCGCCGTGAGGCAGCCGCCGAGGGCGGCCTTCAGTGCGGCGGCCTCGGACTCCGCGATCGGAAAGGTCGCCGTCAGGGTGGGATCGCCGGTTCGCGGGCTCGCCTGCGTCCAAATGATCTTCGTCCCGGGCTGGGTGAGCGAGCGGGCGACCCCGCGCAGGGGATCCTCGCCGCGGCGGGATCCCGTCACCGTCAGGGTAAAGCCCGAATCCGGCCCGGTCGGCACGCCCTGCACCGGCATGCGCACGGAACGGACGCTGCCGGCGCTGGAGACCAGGATCCCGGTGAGCGGTGCCGCGCCGCCCGTGCCGTCGAGCCCGGCGAAATCGAAGCGCGGCGCCAGCTCGGCGTAGCGCGGAACGATCAGCGCCGCCGACAGGCCGATCCCGGCCGGATCGCAGGCGACGTGCAGGGTCGCCGGGCGCTGGTCCATCCCCAGGGAGGCGGTGCCGGACAGGTCGGTGCCGCCTGCGGGAGCCGGGGCACCGCCTGCCAGAAGCGGTGTCCGCCCGGTGAGGATGTCGGACAGCCGCTCCCCGCGGCTCAGCGGCCCCGCGAGGAGGGCCGCGGCCGCGATGATCACCACCGCCAGGGCCACGCCGATCCGGAGCCGCATCCCATCCTCCGCCTGTGATCGTCCGGCCGGCGGCATAGACGATCGCGCTCGGGCCGCAACCCTTCGTTCACCACGATCGCGGGAATCGCACCGCAAAAACGTCCGCGTGCATCGCAGCAACTCCGTAAAAACCGATCGATCCTATGCACGCTCGCTCAAGCTTGAGCGT
Organism: Methylobacterium longum; assembly: GCF_022179385.1. Taxonomy (GTDB): domain Bacteria; phylum Pseudomonadota; class Alphaproteobacteria; order Rhizobiales; family Beijerinckiaceae; genus Methylobacterium; species Methylobacterium longum. The sequence continues at coordinate 253,586 of NZ_BPQS01000001.1, forward strand.
CGCCATGCGCACGAAGATCCTGCTCGCCCTCACCCTCCTGGTCTACGTGACCACGGGCCGTGCCCCCGGCATCCGGGAGCCGCGCAATCCGGATGCGGAGCACGCGGGCGGCCGCGTCGTCCTCACGATGAAGCGGGCTTGGGCCTGAGCCTGAACCTTATCGGGCCTTCGGACCAAACCTCCCGGGCTGATGCAGGCTCCCGGGCATGGCGAGCGAAGCGCCGTGACCGAGGGCCGAGTGACCGTGCGGGCCCTGGTGGCGCTCCGGGTCGCCGCGCAACAGGCGCGAAGACCGCGCCGCCTCGGAGCCGCCTCGGAATGCGGTCTCACACCAGCACGCAGCTTCTGAGCCGCGCGGCCACCAGGGCCTGGAGGTTCCAGAGGTGCCGGTCGCGGATGCCCAGGCGCTCGCAGGCCTCCACGGTCCGGAACAGGTACTCGGCGCTCGGTCCCTTATGCCCGCAGGCGGCGGCGATCTTCTCGGCGATCTCGGCATCCGAGAGGCGGCCGGCGTAGCGGTCGCTGGCGCGGTTGGCCAGAAAGGTCAGGGCCGAGACCGGACCGGCCTCGGTCGCCACCGGCAGCCAGCGGGCGACGTAGCCCCGGCCGCGCATCTCGCGCCGCCAGACCGGCATCAGGGCTTCGCGGATCTCCATCCCGGGCAGGCGGAACGCGACGCCCCGGCAGAGGCCGCCGCGGTCCAGCGCCAGGACGAAACCCGGCCGCTCCGGCGTACCGCGGAAGCGGCGCTGGAGCAGGCAGAACCGGCGATGGAAGCCGCGGACCGTCCCGATCCGCCGCTCCGCCACCGGGAATTCCGGGTTCCACATCAGGGAGCCGTAGGCGAAGACCCAGAGGTCGCGGCCATCGCGCCCGGCGATGATGTCCTCCAGGCCAGGTCGCAGCTCCGCGTCCGACAGCACGGCGAGGGCGCTCGGGTCGTCGGCCACGGGGACCGCGTGGGCGCGGGCGATCAGGTCGAGGTTGAGGTCGAGGAGGCGCGTCGGAGCGGGCATGGCCCTCAACGCGGCGGCCTCACCGCGCGTTGCCCAGGGTGTCGAGTTCGGGGAACGGCCGGGTGCGGTGCCCGGTGCAGATCGCGTCGTCGTCGATCACCGTGAGCCGGTCGGTGTCGTAGCGCAGCGCCAGCTTCGGACGTTCGGGCTTGCCGAAGGTCCGGCCGTACATCCGTCCCGACACGCAGTAGATCACCCGGCCGGACTCCGCGATCGGTCCGGCGATCCGGCTGCCCTCGAAGCGCACCGGCAGCAGCGAGACCGAGCCGAACTCGACCTGTTTCAGCGCCAGCGCGGCGATCCGCCGGAGCAGGGCCGGGGAGGGCGCATCCTCGGCCGCGGGTCCTCGCATCCGCGGCGCGGCCTGCGCCCCGGACAAGGCGAGGGAAAGGATGGCGGCGAGGAAAGAGATGAGGGCGAGGGCGGCGCGGATCGGCATCGCGCATCGCTACGCGGTCAAGGCTGCCCCAGGCTGGCCAGCGCGGGCAGCGCCGGACGGCGCGACTTCCTATATGGAGGGGATCGAGCGGACCGCGCCTGCCGCGCGCCGCGCCCCTCTCACCCTGCGACCCGACGTTCGATGCAATGGTCCGACGACGCCCTGGTGCTCGGCCTGCGCCGGCACGGAGAGACCGGCGTCATCCTGGAGGCGATGACCGAAGGTCACGGGCGCCATCTCGGCCTCGTGCACGGCGGACGCTCGCGCCGCATGCAGCCCGTGCTGCAGCCCGGCAACCGGGTCCGGCTGACGTGGCGGGCCCGCCTCGACGAGGGGCTCGGATCCTACGCGGTGGAGCCCCTCGAATCCCGGGTCTCGCGCCTGATCGGATCCAGCCTGGCCCTCTACGGCATGAGTCATCTGGCCGCCCTGCTGCGGCTCCTGCCCGAGCGCGACCCGCATTCGGCCCTCTACGAGGCCGCCGGGATCCTGGTCGAGCACCTGGACGACCCGGCCATCGCGCCCCCCCTGATGGTGCGCTTCGAGTTGGCGATCCTGGCGGAACTCGGCTTCGGCCTCGACCTGACGGCCTGTGCGGCCACCGGCGGCAACGACGCCCTGGCCTACGTGTCGCCGAAGAGCGGCCGTGCGGTCAGCGCCTCGGCGGGCGAACCCTACCGGGACCGCCTGCTGGCGCTCCCGACCTTCCTGCACGCGGGTGGATCCCCGGGCCCGGACGGCGTTGCGCAAGGGTTTACCTTGACGGGGTACTTCCTCGACCGGCACGTCTGGGGTCCCCGCGGCCTCGGGATGCCCGAGGAGCGGACCCGGTTCGTTGCACTCGGCCGCGAGGCCGAGTAATGTTCGTGTTCTGTTCTTATATCCCTCGTGCGTCGGTCCAGGGCGCTGCAGGCGATCCCGGAATCCAGAATCGCCGTTCGTGCCGACGCTCGGGGCGCCGGCGGTTCTGGATTCCGGGCTCCGCTGCGCGGCCCTGGAATGACGGCGTGCGGTGAAGACGTTGAATTGAGGAGCCGTCATGGGCCAGCCCTTCGAGCCGCCGTCCGGCGACGGAATCGAGAGCGTCGAGCTGAAATCCGCCCTGGAGGAGCGCTACCTCGCCTACGCGCTCTCCACGATCATGCACCGGGCGCTGCCGGACGCCCGCGACGGGCTGAAGCCCGTGCACCGGCGCATCCTGTACGGGATGCGGCTGCTGCGGCTCGATCCGACCACCGCGCACAAGAAGTGCGCCAAGATCGTCGGCGACGTGATGGGCGACTTCCACCCGCACGGCGACCAAGCGATCTACGACGCCCTGGTGCGGCTCTCCCAGGACTTCGCCCAGCGCTACCCGCTGGTCGACGGCCAGGGCAATTTCGGCAACATCGACGGCGACGGCCCGGCCGCCTACCGCTACACCGAGGCGCGGCTCACCGAGGTCGCCCGGCTGCTCCTCGACGGGATCGACGAGGACACGGTCGATTTCCGGCCCTCCTACAACGGCGAGAAGGAGGAGCCGATCGTCCTGCCGGCGGCGTTCCCGAACCTGCTCGCCAACGGCAGCCAGGGCATCGCGGTCGGCATGGCGACCTCGATCCCGCCGCACAACGCCGCCGAGCTGTGCGACGCGGCGCTCTACCTGATCAACCACCCCGAGGCGACCTCGGCGCACCTCGCCAAGTTCGTGCAGGGTCCGGACTTCCCCACCGGCGGCATCCTGGTCGACTCGGCCGAGTCCATCGCCGAGGCCTACCGGACCGGCCGCGGCGCCTTCCGCGTCCGCGCCCGCTGGACCAAGGAGGATCTCGGCCGCGGCACCTGGAATATCGTCGTCACCGAGATCCCCTACGGCATCCCGAAGGGCCGGCTGATCGAGAAGATGGCCGAGCTCCTGCAGGAGAAGAAGCTGCCGCTCCTGGCCGACGTCCGCGACGAATCGGCTGAGGACGTGCGCGTCGTGCTGGAGCCGCGCTCGCGCACGGTGGATCCGGTCATCCTGATGGAATCGCTGTTCCGGCTGACGGAACTCGAAGCCCGGATCCCGCTCAACCTCAACGTCCTGGTCGGCGGCCTCGTGCCGAAGGTGATCGGGCTCGTGGAGTGCCTGCGGGAATGGGTCGACCACCGCCGCGTGGTGCTGCAGCGCCGCTCGCGCTACCGCCTTGGCCAGATCGACCGCCGCCTGGAGATCCTCGGCGGCCTGCTCATCGTCTATCTCGACCTCGACGAGGTGATCCGCATCATCCGCGAGGAGGACGAGCCGAAGGCCGCCCTGATGGCCCGGTTCGAGCTGACCGAACTCCAGGCCAACGCGATCCTCGACACTCGCCTGCGATCCCTGCGCAAGCTGGAGGAGATGGAGTTGAAGCGCGAGTTCGAGGCGCTCACCGCCGAGAAGGCCGAGATCGACGCCCTCCTCGCCTCTGAGCCGGCGCAGTGGAAGGCGATCCAGGCGCAGATCCGCGCCGTGAAGAAGACTTTCGGGGCCGAGACCAAGCTGGGCAAGCGCCGCACGACGCTGGCGAGCCCGCCGGATGTCGGCGGCATCGACTTCACCGCGGCCCTGGTCGAGCGCGAGCCGATCACCGTGATCGTCTCTACCAAGGGCTGGATCCGGGCGCTCAAGGGCCACGTCGCCGACCTCACGGGCGTGGCCTTCAAGGGCGACGACAGCCTGAAGATCGCCTTCCCGACGGAGACCACGCAGAAGATCCTGCTGCTCGCCACGAACGGCAAGGTGTTCACCCTCGAAGCCTCGAAGCTGCCGGGCGGGCGGGGCTTCGGCGACCCGGTGCGGCTGATGGCCGACCTCGACGACGGCACCGAGATCGTGGCGGCGCTGCCCTACCGGCCGGAAACCAAGCTGCTGATCGCGGGCTCGGACGGGCGCGGCTTCATGGCGCCGTCCGACGCGCTGGTGGCCAACACCCGCAAGGGCAAGAGCGTGCTCGGCCTCGACGGGGACGCCACCGCGGCCGTGCTGGTGCCGGCGGACGGCGACCACGTGGCGGTGGTGAACACGGAGAAGCTGCTGCTGGTCTTCCCGATCTCCGAAGTGGCCGAACTCGCCCGCGGCAAGGGCGTGCGCCTCCAGCGCTGCCGCAGCGGGACGCTGCTCGATGCACACGTGTTCAAGCTGGCCGACGGCCTGCCGTGGCAGGACGGCTCGCCGGAGGGCCGGCTCGCCAACGCATCGGTGCTGGAGAAGTGGCTCGGCCATCGCGCCGAGGTCGGGTTGATGATGGCGCGCAGCTTCCCGAAGTTCGAGCGGTTCGGGCGCTGAGGATCCTGTCGGGCGGAAGGGGTGTGGACCTGCCGGCCCACCTCCTCATCGTGGGGACCGGAGCGCAGCGCAGGCTTCGACGGAGCCCTCCAGGGACCGCGGCGCCATCTGGAGGGCTCCTCGGCGTCGGCTTCGCCGCACCTCAGGACGCATCCCAGTCCGCATGCCAGGATGAGGACGCGGGCGGCCGAGCCTGACTGCGCCGAGCGCCCGCGCGGCGCCGAACATCAGCGCGGCGCCGATCAGATGGCGTCGCTCCGCTCACCTGGGACGGCGGCGCGGTCATCGCCCCTTCACGACCGCCTCGTCCGCCGCCCAGAGATGCTGCGCCGCGTAGGCCCGATACGGGCGCCACGCCTCGGCCCGGGCGAGCAGCGCCGCCGGGCTCGGGCGTCCGGTGCCGGTCTCCAGCGCCCGCAGCAGGCCGACATCGCCGACCGGCAGGGCGTCCGGCAGCTTGAGCACCCGCATGGCGATGTACTGCGCCGTCCAGGGTCCGATCCCGCGGATGACCGTGAAGCGCAGGACGGCAGCCTCCAGCGTCTCCGCCGGAGCGAACAGGTCCGGGTCGGCGAGCGCTGCCGCCGCGAGCGCCCGGATCGCCGCCCCGCGGGCGCGCGGCATGTTGAGCACGCGCGCAACATCCGCCTCGACCAGCGCCGCCGGTGCCGGGAAGATGTGGGTCAACCCGCCGGCCGGCTCCGCCAGCGGCGTCCCGAAGGCCGCCACGAGCGTCCCGGCGAGTCCGATGGCAGCCGCCACCGAGACCTGCTGGCCGAGGATCGCCCGGCAGCCGGTCTCGAACGGGTCCCAGGCCCCCGGCAGTCGCAAGCCCGGTCGCGCCGCCACCAGCGGGGCCAGGACGGGATCCCGGGCAAGACAGGCCGCGATGGCGGTCGGGTCGGCGTCGCAGTCGAACAGGCTGCGCAGGCGTCCGGCAACCGTCGGGGCGTCGCCGGCCTCGATGCCGCGGAGCGCCGCGTGCAGGCAGCCGTCGCCGGGCTCCACCGTCAGGAAGCCGTGCCGGCCCGCGGCGCTGACCGTCCGCGCGTAGGTCGCGCCGCCGGGATCGACCATTTCGACGCCCGGGATCGCGCGCTTGGCCAGGAAGGCGCGGATCGCCGCCCAGTCGTAGGGCGGGCGGTAGGGGAGCCGGAGCACGGGCGCCTCCGCAAACGAGAAGGGCGGCCGCTCGGCCGCCCCGTCGGTCTTGTCCCGGGACAGGTCCCGCCTCAGCCGCGCTGGTCGACCGGCACGTAGTCGCGCTGGGCCGGGCCCACGTAGAGCTGCCGCGGACGGCCGATCTTCTGCGAGGGATCCTCGATCATCTCGGCCCACTGGGCGATCCAGCCGACCGTGCGGGCCACGGCGAACAGCACCGTGAACATGTCGGTGGGGAAGCCCATCGCCTTGAGGGTGATGCCCGAGTAGAAATCGATGTTCGGGTACAACTTCTTCTCGATGAAGTACTCGTCCTTGAGGGCGATCTGCTCCAGCTCCATGGCGACGTGGAGCAGCGGATCGTCGGTCTTGCCGAGCTCCTTCAGCACCTGGTGGGTGGTGCTCTGCATGATCCGGGCGCGCGGATCGTAGTTCTTGTAGACGCGGTGGCCGAAGCCCATCAGGCGGAACGGGTCGTTCTTGTCCTTGGCCTTGGCGACGTACTTGCTGACGTTCTCGGGCGTGCCGATCTCCATCAGCATCTTCAGCGCCGCCTCGTTGGCGCCGCCATGGGCCGGGCCCCAGAGGCAGGCGATGCCGGCCGCGATGCAGGCGAAGGGGTTGGCGCCCGAGGAGCCGGCGAGCCGCACCGTCGAGGTCGAGGCGTTCTGCTCGTGGTCGGCGTGCAGGATGAAGATCTTGTCCAGCGCCCGGGCGAAGACCGGGTTCACCTCGTATTCCTCGCAGGGCACCGCGTAGCACATGCGCAGGAAGTTCGAAGTGTAGTCGAGGTCGTTCTTCGGATACACGAAGGGCTGGCCGATCGAGTACTTGTAGGCCATCGCCGCCAGGGTCGGCATCTTGGCGATCATGCGGATCGAGGCGATCATCCGCTGGCTCTCGTCCGTGATGTCGGTCGAGTCGTGATAGAAGGCCGAGAGCGCACCCACCGAGGCGACCATCACGGCCATCGGGTGCGCGTCGCGGCGGAAGCCGGTGAAGAACCGGTTCATCTGGTCGTGCACCATGGTGTGGCGCGTGACCCGGTAGTCGAAATCGGCCTTCTGGGCCGCGGTCGGCAGGGCGCCGAACAGCATCAGGTAGCAGGTCTCGAGGAAGTCACCCTTCTCGGCGAGCTGCTCGATCGGGTAGCCGCGGTAGAGCAGCACGCCCTCGTCGCCGTCGATGTAGGTGATCTTCGATTCGCACGAGGCGGTCGAGGTGAAGCCCGGATCGAAGGTGAAGGCGCCGGTCTGGGCGTAGAGCTTGCCGATGTCGATCACGTCCGGACCGATCGTACCGGATTTCACCGGCAGTTCGATCGACTTGCCGTCCACGGTGATGGTGCTGGGTGCGCTCATGGATCGTGGACCCTTCTGTGGCGACGTGGCGGATACCGGCCTCGGGCTGCCCGAGCCGGTCCCGGGGGCCTGAGCACCCGCATTATGCTGCGGGTGCTCACAGGTATGGGTTACCCAAACGGCACTGCAGCAGCAACGGGGTCGGTGACAACCGGACCCCGACGCCAAGGGAATTCGCAACGCCGATTCCGCCAAGCGAAATCCGGGCCGCGATCCGCGGTTCCCCTGACCGGCCCGGATGGCGGCGTGCTCAGCCCTGCGGCACCTGATCACCGAGCCGCGCCAGGGTCTCGTCCCGGCCGAGCACCGCCATCACGTCGAACAGGGGCGGGGAGGTGGTGCGGCCGGTGAGCGCCGCCCGCAGGGGCTGGGCCACCTGCCCGAGCTTGCAGCCGGCCGCCTCGGCGTACTGGCGCACGGCGCCCTCGGTCGAGGCTGCGCTCCAGTCGGCCAGCGCCTCGAGCGCCGGCCGGACCCCGGCGAGGCGGGCGCGGCCCTCGTCGGAGAGGAGCGCACGGGCCTTGTCGTCGAGGGCCAGTGGACGCTGGGCATAGAGGTAATAGGCGCTGTCGAGGAGCTCGATCAGCGTCTTGGCCCGCTCCTTCAAGCCCGGCATGGCCTGGATGAGCTTGTCCTTCAGGTCGGCCGGAAGCGGCGCCGACAGGCCGCGCTCCGGTCCGACGCTCGGCAGGATGGTCTCGATCGCCGCCGCGAGGTCGGCATCGGCGCTGGTGCGGATGTAGAGGCCGTTGACGTTGGCGAGCTTGGCGAAGTCGAACCGCGCCGCCGAGCGCCCCACCGCGCCGAGATCGAAGGCCGCGATCATCTCGTCGGTGGTGAAGACCTCTTGGTCGCCGTGGCTCCAGCCGAGCCGCACGAGGTAGTTGCGCAGCGCCGCCGGCAGGTAGCCGAGATCCCGGTAGGCCTCGACGCCGAGCGCCCCGTGGCGCTTCGACAGCTTGGCCCCGTCGGCCCCGTGGATCAGCGGGATGTGGGCCATCTTCGGGACGTCCCAGCCGAGGGCGGAGAAGATCTGGGTCTGGCGCGCCGCGTTGGTGAGGTGGTCGTCGCCGCGGATGACCTGCGTGACGCCCATGTCGTGATCGTCGACCACGACGGCGAGCATGTAGGTCGGCGTCCCATCCGAGCGCAGCAGGACGAGGTCGTCGAGGTCCTTGTTGGCCCAGGTCACCCGGCCCTGGACGGCGTCCTCGACCACGGTCTCACCCTCGGTCGGCGCGCGCAGGCGGATCACCGGCTTGACCCCCGCGGGGGCCTCGGACGGGTCGCGGTCGCGCCAGCGGCCGTCGTAGCGCGGCGGGCGCCCCTCGGCGCGGGCGGTCTCCCGCATCTGCGCCAGTTCTTCGGCGGTGGCGTAGCAATGGTAGGCGCAGCCCGCGGCCAGCAGCGCCTCGGCCACAGCCCGGTGGCGCTCGGCGCGGGCGAACTGGAAGACCACGTCGCCGTCCCAGTCGAGGCCGAGCCAGGACAGGCCGTCGAGGATCGCGTCGATCGCGCCCTTGGTGGAGCGCTCGCGGTCGGTATCCTCGATGCGCAGCAGCATCCGGCCGCCGGTGTGGCGGGCATAGAGCCAGTTGAACAACGCCGTGCGGGCCCCGCCGATATGCAGGTAGCCGGTGGGCGAGGGCGCGAAGCGCGTGACGACGGCTGAGGACATCGGTCCGGTATGTTCGGGGAAGGGTCGCGGGAGGGCGGAGGAGCGGCGAGGGGGCTCGGCAGGGCGCCCGTAGCACGAAGCGTCGGCTGTAGCACGGGCCGGCGGATGCGTTAAGAATCGACCGCGGAATCGCCCGGCCGCCGATGAGAGGTCGCGCGCAGCGGGGCGGCGGCAATGCGGCGGCAATGCGGCGGATCGGCGCGAGGCTGGCGGGGAGCGCGGTGTCGCCGGCCGGCTCGCGCGCGTCCGCGCTCCCCGCCAGCCTCGCGCCGATCCGCCGCTGGATGGCCGAGGGGATCCGCCGGGAGGTCGAGCAGCGCCGGCTGTTCCCCTGGCTGGCGGTGGCCTTCGGAGCCGGCATCCTGGCCCAGTTCGTGGCGGCCGACGGCAGGCCGATCCTGGTCGCCCCCCTCGTCGGCGCGGCCCTCGCCCTGGCGCCGGCCCCAGCCCTGGGCGCGCGGCCGGCCGCCCTGGCGCTGGCTTTGGGGATGGCGGCCGCGTTCCTCGGCTTCGCGGCGGCGACCTGGCGGGTCTCGCAGGTCGCCGCCCCGATCCTCCCACGGATCACCATCGGCCCGCTCGTCGGCATGGTCGAGGCCCTCGACGAGCGCGAGGTCGGAGCCCGGCTGTTGATCCGGGTGGAGAGTTTCGCCGGCCTCGCGGCGGAGGTACGGCCCGCCCGGGTGCGGGTGTCGTTCCGCAGGACACCGATCCCGCGGCCCGGGGACGTCGTGGCCGCCACGGCCCGGCTGCTGCCGCCGCCGGAAGCCGCCCGGCCGGGCGGCTACGATTTCGCCCGGGACGCCTATTTCCAGGGGATCGGCGCGGTGGGCTCGCTGGTCGGCGCGGTCTCGATCCGCGCGCCGACCGAGCCGCCGCCCCTGCACCTGCGTCTCGCCGCGATGCTGGACGACGCGCGCAACGCGCTGACCCGCCGGATCGCACAGGCCGAGGGCGGGCAGGCGGGAGCCGTGGCGGCGGCCCTGGTGACCGGCAAGCGGGGCCTGATCGGGCCTGAGACCAACGACGCGCTGCGCGCCGCCGGCATCTACCACGTCGTATCGATCTCCGGCCTGCACATGGTGCTGGCCGCCGGCGTGGTGTTCTGGCTGGTGCGGGCGGTCCTCGCCCTGGTGCCGTATTGCGCGCTGGTCTGGCCGATCAAGAAGATCGCGGCCGGCTTGGCCATGCTGGGCGTCACTGCTTACTGCGCCTTCTCGGGCTGGGACATCGCGGCCGAGCGCTCGCTGTTCATGACCCTGATCATGCTGGGCGCGATCCTGGTGGACCGGCCGGCGCTGTCGATGCGCAACCTCGCCCTCGCCGCCCTGGTCGCCCTGGCCCGGGAGCCGGAGGGTCTCCTCGGCCCGAGCTTCCAGATGTCGTTCGGGGCGGTGGCCGGGCTGATCGCCTGCGCACGGCTGATCGACGGCCGGCTGTTCGTGCGTCCCGGGGCAGGACGCATCGGGCGGCTCGTCGGCACCGGCCTCTCGGCGATCACCGGAACCCTGGCCACGACCCTGGTTGCCCAGGTCGCCACCGCGCCCTTCGCCACCTACCATTTCCAGACGATCCAGCCGTTCGGGCTGGTGGGCAACGCCCTGACGCTGCCGCTCGTCTCCCTGGTGGTGATGCCATCCGCGGTGATCGGGTGCCTCGCCTATCCCTTCGCCCTCGACCGGCCGATCTGGTGGCTGATGGGCCAGGCGGTGGGCGGCATGCTGGCGATCGCGCAGTGGATCGCCGGGTTCGAGCGCGCCACCCTCGTGCTGCCTGCCTTCGGGACAACGGCGCTGATCCTGCTGACCGCCGGTCTCCTGCTGGCGACGCTCCCGGTCTCGCGCCTGCGCTGGCTCGCCGCGCCGCCCATCCTGCTGGGCCTCTGGCTCGCGGCCCTGCCGGATCGCTACGACCTCTACGTCGACCGGCAGGGCGGCGGCGCTGCGGTGCGCGGACCGGACGGCCGCCTCGCGGCGCTGGGCAGCCCCTCGGGGTTCGTGTTGGAGCAGTGGCTGAAGGCGGACGGCGATGGGCGGCGCCCCGGCGCGCTGGCCGCCCCGACCGGCGGCGGGCATTGCGACCGGCTCGGATGCACCGCGCGCCTGCCGGACGGACGGGCGGTCGCGCTGATCCGGGACCGGCGCGCCTTCGCCGAGGATTGCCCCCGCGCCGCGGTGCTGATCACCGGCCTCACGGCGCCCCCGACCTGCACGGGCCCGTTCGTCATCGACCGAAAGATTTTGTCAGAACGCGGCGCCGTGGCCCTCAGGGCCGAGGCCGCGGGGTTCACCGCGCGCTATGCCCGCAGCCTCGACCGGGGCCTGCCGTGGCGACTGCGCCCGGATCCGCGGCCGACGCCGCAGCGGCCGATGACCGCCGCGGCGGACAGCAGCCGCGCGGATGACTCTGTCGCGCCCACCGACGCTGACCGGGCGGGCGCCGGAAGCGGGCCCGGCGACGCGCCGGCCGCGCCGCTTCAGTAGCGGCGGACGAGACTCACGAGACGGCCCTGGATCTGGACCCGATCCGGCCCGAGGACTCGGGTCTCGTAGGCCGGATTGGCAGCCTCGAGCGCGATGGAGGAGCCGCGGCGGCGCAGGCGCTTGAGGGTCGCCTCCTCGTCGTCGATCAGGGCCACGATGATGTCGCCGGTATTGGCGGTGTCCTGCTTGCGGATCACCACCAGATCGCCGTCGAGGATGCCGGCCTCGACCATCGAGTCGCCGCGCACCTCCAGGGCATAGTGTTCGCCGCCGGCCAGGAAGTCCGGCGACAGGGTGATGGCGTGGCTCTGGTTCTGGATCGCCGAGACCGGCGTACCGGCCGCGATCCGGCCCATGACGGGGATCGAGATGGCCCGGCCGGATTCGTCGATCATCCGGGCATTGGCGGGGAGCGGCGCCTGCTTGGACTTGCCGCCTTCCACCACGCTCGGGGTGAAGCGGCGCGGCTCGGCGGCGGGGGGCTGGACCGGAGCCGCCTGGGTCAGGCTCTCGGGAATGCGGATCACCTCGATGGCCCGCGCCCGATTCGGGAGGCGCCGGAGGAAGCCACGCTCCTCCAAGGCGGTGATCAGCCGGTGGATGCCCGACTTCGACTTCAGGTCGAGGGCGTCCTTCATCTCGTCGAAGGACGGCGGGACGCCGCATTCCTGCATGCGGTTCTGGATGAAGCGCAGGAGGTCCAGCTGCTTGCGCGTGAGCATTGATGGGGCCTCGCGGCTTGTGGACCGCCTCGTGGCGGTCTCGGAAACAAATCACGAACACGTTAAACGTTCCGCAAGTGTTCCGCAAGAGAGTTATGGCCACGCTCGCGTCGCCGCGGGCGCATCCGGGCCAGAAACGCATTGACGGCGCAAGCGGAGCCGTTTCAATGCACACCGCCGCCCGCCGGAGGGGAAGAAGCCGGGGCGCGGCCGGGATCAGGCTGGGATGACGAGGATGCGACGACCCGCAGCTCTGCTGCCCCTCGGCCTGATCGCCCTCGGTCTTGCGCTCGCAGGGTGCACCACCGGGTTCTCCTACATCTCGCGGAACTACGTCGCGCTGACCCCTCAGGTGGTGACGATCGGCTGCAAGGAACCCTACGAGGTCTACGACAACCGGCAACTGCGCCGGATGCTGATCGTCTCGAACACCCTGCGCGAGTATGCCGGCTGCAACCTGAGTGAGGCGCGGATCGACCCCGAGCCGGGAGCGACCCGGGTGACGCGCTTCCGCACCGCCGCCCGCGCCTATCTCGACGAGACCGTGCGGGAGGAGTGCCGGATCACCGGCGAGACCGTGTTCGACGCGCTGAAGTCCGAATTCGCCTACGCGTGCGACGGGCCGGTCGAGAAGCGCGGCACGGTGGTCCCGCGGTTGCCGGGCCGCAATCCGGGCCTGATCCAGCGCTGATCCGGCTCAGGTCCCCGGTTTCGGAAAGGTGCGCTCGGCCGCGTCGCCAGCCGCCGCCAGCAGGGCCCGGGCGAAGGCGCGGGCCTCGGCCCGGTCCAGGATGATCGCGGCGGTGACGGGGCCGCCCCCGAGATCGGACAGCGCGAGTTCCAGGCGCACCCCGTCGGGCACGGCGCTCGCCTGCAGACTCCAGCCACCGCCCCGATCCGCGCTCTCCGCCATGGCCCTCTCCTCCCGCACGTTCCGGGAAAACGCCGCAGCCGCGCGCCGGAACTGCCCGCACCCGGGACTGTTCCCGAGCCGTGCCCAGCGCTTCCCTGCCTCGCCTGTCCGCGTTCCTCAAGGCCGCCGGCCCTGGACTGGTGGTGATGCTCGCCGATACGGATGTCGGGAGCCTGATCACCGCGGCCCAGAGCGGCGCGCGCTGGGGCTACTCGCTGTTGCTCCTCCAGATCCTGCTGGTGCCGATCCTCTACGTCGTCCAGGAACTGACGGTCCGGCTGGGGACCGCTACCGGCCGCGGCCACGGAGAGCTGATCCGGGCGCATTACGGTCCGGCCTGGGCCTGGATCTCCTACGGCGGCCTCGTGGTCGCCGGGGTCGGCGCCATCGTCACGGAATTCTCCGGCATCGCCGGGATCGGCGACCTGTTCGGCGTGCCGCGCCTCGTCAGCCTGGGGCTGCCGGCCGCTCTGCTGCTCGGTCTGGTGTTCACCGGGAGCTACCGGCGCGTCGAGGCGGTGGCGATCGCGGTGGGCCTGTTCGAACTGGTCTTCATCGGCCTCGCCGTCGCGGCACGGCCGGACGCGGGGGAGATCGTCGCCTCCTTCGGGCACATGCCGCTGGGCGACGGGCGGTACCGGGTGCTGATCGCCGCCAATATCGGCGCGGTGATCATGCCGTGGATGATCTTCTACCAGCAATCGGCGATCGTCGACAAAGGCCTCGGATGGGCGCACGCCAGGCGCCTGCGGCTCGACACCCTCGCGGGCGCGGTGATCTCGCAAGGCGTGATGGGGGCGATCCTGATCGCGGCCGCGGCCACGATCGGCAAGGCCGGGCGGGGCAGCGAGGCCGGTCTGGAGACGGTCGGCGACCTCGCGGGGGCCTTCACGCCGGCGCTGGGTCCGTGGCTTGGACAGGTGGTGTTCGGGGTGGGCATCATCGCGGCCGCCTTCGTGGCGCTGAACGTCGTGGCCCTGGCGCTGGCCTGGGGCTTCGGCGACGTGACCGGCAAGCCCCATTCCCTGGAGCAGTCCCCCCGGGAGGCGCCGGCCTTCTATGGCGCCTTCGCGCTCGTGGTCGCCGCGGGGGCGGTCGCCGTCCAGCTCGTGCCGAATCTCGTGGCGCTCAACATCGCCGTAGAGGTGATGAACGCGCTGCTCCTGCCGCTGGCGCTCGGCCTGCTGATCCTGCTGGCCACCCGCGCCCTGCCGGAGGGGCAACGCGTGGACGGGGCCTACAAGTGGGTGGTCTACACCATCTCCGGGGTGACCGTCGCGTTCGCGCTGGTCGGCGTGCTCGACGGGATCGGCCTGCTCTGAGCCGATTGACGCGGACGGCGCGATGATGTCTCCCGCGGGCTCCGATCAGGTGGAGTTCGAACATGCAAGAGATCTGGTTCCGCACGGGCGAAGCCACGGTGCTGGCGGCGGAGGGCCAGTACACCGACGCGATGCCGGAGGTGCTGATCGGCTCGGTGCGCGGGCCCGTGGGCCAGGCCTTCGCGTCGATGATGGGGCAGGTGCAGGGCCACACCCGGATGTTCGTGGTGCGCGACCTCAATCAGCTGGTGCGCCCGGCCACGATGATGACCACCAAGGCCACCATCCACACGGCCGAGTACGTCGAACTGCTCGGCGGCGTGGTCCAGGCGGCCACCGGCGATGCGATCGTCGATTGCATCATCGAGGGCGTGCTGCCGCGGGACGGGCTCGACGAGCTCTGCATGATCATCATGATCTGGCTCGACCCGCGCTGCGCCGAGGACGACAGCCTCGACCAGAAGGACCTCTACCGGACCAACTACGAGGCGACGAAGCTCGCCATCGCCCGCGCCCTCAAGGGCGAGCCGACCGTGGACGAGCTGATCGCCAACCGGAAGACCGTGAAGCACTACGCGCTCGAGGACGTGATCGAGTATTGAACGGCGCGCCGCGGCGCTCGGCGGGGGACGCCGCCCCGTCGTCGCGCGCGGCGATGCGGGACGGCGACGATCGGCGTGGGCCGTCCAGGCCGCGTCGACGGGCCCGCCGGTCGGGCGCCTAGCCCGGCGGAATCCGGCCCACCGAGCACAGGGTGCGCATCGTGGTGCTGCCCGGGTCCGTGTAGCAGGAGGCCGACCAGCCGTTCTGCTGGATGAACGACTTGCGCCGCTCCGACAGCGAGGTCCGGTAGGCGTTCGCGATGATCGGCTCGACGGTCGCGGCGGCCTCGCCGGTCAGGATCTCGGAGGCCATCGAGAGGTCGCGGAAGAAGGTCGGCGAGGGGGACGGCTCGGCGGAGGTCGCCTGCACGATCGGCTCGGCCCGGCAGGTCACGTCGAGCTTGATCGGGCCGGCCACGCGGATGTCGATGCTCGGGCCCGCGCGCTTGCCGACCTTGCCGCCGATGGCGCCCGCGATCTGGCGGGCGAGGTCGTCGCAGGTATCGGCCCCGGCTGGGAGCGCCAGCAGCGCCAGGAGCGGCAGGCCCGCGAGGGCGGCGAGGACGAGGCGCTGGACGGCGAAGCTTGACATGGGCGCACTCTACGCGGGGCGCCAAGCCTGTCGAGGGGTCAGGCCCGCATCTCGGCGAAGCTCGCCAGCCAATTCGGGGCGACGCGCATGCCCGAGGGCACCTCCGCCCCCGGGGGCGGCCGGCGCACGCAATCCTTGAGATAGGCCAGGGACGCGCCCAGCACCGTGTCGGAGAAGGGCTTGGCGATCACCGCGGTGGCGCCCTCCATGTCCTCGGGGATCGCGCGGGCGTTGGCGGTCATGAACGCGGCCGTGATGCCGCCGAGGTCGCGCACGGCATGCGCCACGTCGATGCCCGAGGAGCCGTCGCCGAGGCGCAGATCGATCAGCACCAGTTCGGGCCTGGTCTCGGGGATCAGCGCGATGGCCTCGCGGGCGGTCACGGCCGTCCCCACGACGCGGTGGCCCGCCTCCTCCAGCATCATCTCGATCTGCATCAGGATGAGGGCCTCGTCCTCGACCACGAGGATGCGCAGCGGCTCGCTCACGATGCCTCCAGACTGCCGGCCATCTCGCGCGGCAAGCGGACGTTGACGACGGTCCCCGGATCGTTGGCCTGCCAGGCGATGCTGGCGCTCAGCTGGCGGCACAGGGTGCCGATCAGCCGTTTGCCGAAGGAGCGGTGCTCCATCACTTGGACGGGCATGCCGACGCCGTCATCGGCGATCCGGATGGTGAAGTACGTGTCGTCCGGCGCCACCGTCACGGAGAGACGGCCGGCGCGGTCGTCCGGAAAGGCGTGCTTGAGGGCGTTGGTGATCAGCTCGTTCATCATCAGCGCCACCGGGGGTGCCTTGCTCACCGGGATCTCCACCGCCTCCAGGTCCAGGTGCAGGCGGATGCGGTCGGTACCCGAGCCGCGGACCAGATCGGTGGCGAGGTCGCGGGCGAACTCGGCCACGTCGAACCGCTCGACGTTGTTGGACTGATAGAGCCGGCGGTGGACCGTGCCCAGGGCCTCCACCCGGGTCAGCATGGCCTCCATGGCGGTGCGGGCGGCGGGATCGGTGATCGCCCGGGTCTGCATGGACAGGAGCGCCGCAATCATCTGGAGGTTGTTCTTGACCCGGTGATCGACCTCGTGGACCAGCATGGTCTGCGTGGCCAGGGCCTCGGTCAGGTCGCGGGTCCGGCGGGCGACCTCGGCCTCGAAGTGATCCTTCTCCTGCTGCACCCGCAGGTGCGCGTCGATGCGGTCGGTGACGTCGAGCTGCGAGGCGAAGAAGAACAGCACCTCGCCGGCCTCGTTGACAACGGGGCTGAGATACAGCGCGTTCCAGAACGGCGTCCCGTCCTTCTGGTAGTTCAGCACGTCGATCGCGATGTCGGTCCGCGCCTCGACCGCCTCGCGGATCAGCGCCACGGACCCGCGGTCGGTGTGCTCCCCCTGGAGGAAGCGGCAGTTGCGGCCGAGCACCTCGCTGCGGTCGTAGCCGGACATCCGCAGGAAGGCGTCGTTGGCGAAGACGATCGGGTTGTCGTGCAGGCGCGGATTGGTGATGATCATCGCCATACGGGTCGCGCGGACCGCGGCGGCGAACGGATCGCCCTTGCCCTGCTCGGCGTCGAGCCGGTCCGTCTGATGCCAAGCGTCGGGCTGTTCCATCGAACCTGCTCTTCCGTGCCCGGCGTTCGTCACCTCCGGCAATCGGCTTGTGGTTGCGCTTACGTGATTGGCAACTCCAACGACCGATTCACGGAATGGGTTCAGGGGCAATCGGCTTGACGGCTCGTTTTCGGTTGACAGAACGCCGCAGCGCGTGCGGCGCCGGCCCTGACGCGAGGCCCGTCGGGCCCGGGGCGAACGCCCCCGGACAGGACTCCGGAACGGCTCTTCCCGAGCCCCGCCGGCTCAGTGGAAATCCCGGCTGGGATACAGGCGCCGATCCGGGGGAACGCCGAAATCAGTGGTCTCGGGGGGCAGCTTCATCCCGGCGGCGCGCAGGTCGCGCAGCGCGTCGGTCAGATCGCGGAACCCCTCGGCCACGAGATGGACCACCCCCTCCGCCCGCTGGATCCGGCCGCGCACGGCCAGGAACCGGGCCTGCATGGCGGCCCGGCGGTTGGCCTCGAACGTGGTTTTCCAGACGATCACGTTGGCGATGCCGGTCTCGTCCTCCAGGGTCAGGAAGACCACGCCCTTGGCGGTCCCCGGCCGCTGGCGGATCAGCACGAGCCCCGCCACCGTGACCCGGGCGCCCTGGGGCAGGGCGGGATCGAGATGCGCCCGGGCCGGGATCGCGCCGATCCGGGCGAGGCGCCCCCGGAAGAAGGCGACCGGGTGCCCCTGCAGCGACAGGCCGGTGGCGGCGTAATCCTCGGCCACCGCCTCGGACGCAGCCAGGGTCGGCAGATCCACCGCCGGCTCGTGCCGGAACAGCCCGTCATCGGCGTGCCACGCGAAGAGCGGCAGGGGCGCGTCGAGGAGATGGGCCCGGCGCGCGCTCGCATCCGCCCTGGCGGCCTTGCGCGCCGAGGTCCCCTCCAGGGTCCGGACCATCCACAGGGCGGCCCGCCGGTCGAGGCCGAGGGAGCGGAACGCGTCGGCCTCGGCCAGGCGCTCCAGGGCGTTGCGGGGGAGGGCGAGGGACGCCTGCAGGCCCTCGATGCTGCCATAGCCGTTGGCCCGCAGCCGCACGAGCCGGCGCATCGCGGCCTCGGGCAGGCCCCGCACCTGCCGCAGGCCGATCCGCACGGCGTGCAAGGCGGGATCCCCGGCCGGCTCCAGGGTGCAGTCCCAGTCGCTGGCGTTGACGCAGACGCCCCGCACCTCGACCCCGTGGGCGCGGGCGTCGCGCACGAGCTGGGCCGGCTGGTAGAAGCCCATGGGCTGGGCGTTGAGGATCGCGGCCAGGAAGACGTCGGGGTGCCGGCACTTCATCCAGGCCGAGGCGTAGACGAGGAGCGCGAAGCTCGCCGCGTGGCTCTCCGGGAAGCCGTAGGTGGAGAAACCCCGGATCTGCGCGAAGCAGCGCTCGGCGAAGTCCTGCGGGTAGCCCCGGCGGGTCATGCCGCCGACGAACTTCTCCACGAAGCCGCCGATCGAGCCGACATGGCGGAAGGTCGCCATCGCCCGGCGCAGGCCGTCGGCCTCCGCCGGGGTGAAGCCCGCCGCCGTGATGGCGATCTGCATGGCGTGCTCCTGGAAGAGCGGCACCCCGTAGGTCCTCTGCAGGACCTCCTTGAGTTCGTCGGCCGGGCCGTGGTCCGAATGCGGGGCGGGGTAGTCAACCGGCTCCACCCCCGACCTCCGCCGCAGGTACGGGTGGACCATGTCGCCCTGGATCGGGCCGGGGCGCACGATCGCCACCTGCACCACGAGGTCGTAGAATTCCTTCGGCTTGAGGCGGGGCAGCATCGACATCTGCGCTCGGCTCTCGACCTGGAACACGCCGACGGAATCGGCCTTCGCCAGCATCGCGTAGGTGGCCGGGTCCTCCTGGGGCAGGTCGGCCAGGGTCTCGTAGGTGACGCCGTGGTCCCGTTCCAGGAAATCGAGGCCGCGCTTGAGGCAGGTCAGCATGCCGAGCGCCAGGACGTCGACCTTCATCAGGCCGATCGCGTCGATGTCGTCCTTGTCCCACTCGATGAAGGTGCGGTCCGCCATGGCGCCGTTGCCCACCGGCACGGTCTCGTCGAGGCGCCCGCGGGTGAGCACGAAGCCGCCGACATGCTGCGACAGGTGGCGGGGGAAGCCGATCAGCTGGTGGGCGAGGTCCAAGGCCTGCCGGATTGCGGGGTTGTCCGGATCGAGGCCGGCCTCGCGCACGTGCTGGTCCGGCATGCCGGTGCCCCACGAGCCCCAGACCGTGTCGGCGATCGCCGCGGTCACGTCCTCGGTCAGCCCGAGGACCTTGCCGACCTCGCGGATCGCCATGCGCGGGCGGTAGTGGATCACCGTGGCGCAGAGGGCGGCTCGCTCCCGGCCGTAGCGGGCGTAGAGGTGCTGGATCACCTCCTCGCGGCGCTCGTGCTCGAAATCGACGTCGATGTCGGGGGGCTCGCCCCGGTTCTCCGAGATGAAGCGGGCGAAGAGCAGCCGGTGCTTGGACGGGTCCACCGCGGTGATGCCGAGGCAGAAGCACACGGCGGAATTGGCCGCCGAGCCGCGGCCCTGGCAGAGGATGCCCTTGCCGCGGGCGAACTCGACCACGTCGAACAGGGTCAGGAAGTAGCGGGCGTAATCCATCTTGGCGATGAGCCGCAGCTCCTCGCGGAGCGTCGCCGCGACGGCGGCCGGGATGTCGCCGGCGTAGCGCCAGCGCGCCCGCTCGAAGGTTTTCTCCTCCAAGTATTCCTGCGGCGTGCGCCCGGGGGGCACCGGCTCCTCCGGATACTCGTAGTGAAGCTGCGCGAGGCTGAACTCGCAGGCCTGCGCGATCTCGCCGGTGCGGGCGAGGGCTTCCGGATGGTCGGCGAACAGCCGCGCCATCTCGGCGGGGGGCTTGAGGTGGCGCTCGGCATTGGCCTCCAGCCGGTAACCGGCCTCGCCGATCCGGCACCCCGCGCGGATGCACGCCACCACGTCCTGGAGCGGGCGCCGCTCGGGATGGTGGTAGAGCGCGTCCGAGACCGCGACCATCGGGGCGCCGACGGCCGCGCCCAGCTCGGCGAGCAGCCCGAGGCGCCGCCGCTCTTCGCCGCGCCGCGCATGGCAGGCCCCGAGGAAGGTCCGGCCGGGGGCCGCGGCGGCGAGCGCCTCCAGCCGCGCCCGGAACCCCTCCGACAGGCGCCGGGCCGGGGGCATGGCGATGAATATCTGCCCCTCTGCGGCGTCCAGCATCTCCGCGAAGGAGAAGCGGCACGCGCCCTTCCGCACGCGCCGGTTGCCCAAGGTGAGCAGCCGGCAGAGGCGGCCCCAGGCCGCCCGGTCCATCGGGTAGGTGACGGCCTCGAACCCCTCCTCGGTGACGAGGCGCACCCCCGGCAGGATCCGGATCGCCGTGCCCTCCGGTTCGAGTGCCCGCGCCGCCGCGTGCGCCCGCACCACGCCGGCCACGCTGTTGCGGTCGGCGATGCCGATCGCCGCGAGACCGTAGGCGCCGGCCTGCACGACGTATTCCTGCGGGTGCGACGCGCCGTGCAGGAAGGAGAAGTTCGTGGTGACGGCGAGCTCGGCGTAGTCGGGTCCGGGGCCGCTCACGCGAACAGCCCGTGGACGTACCACGCGGCCGGGCGGTCGGGCCCGTGCGGCCCGTCGCGGTAGAGCCAGAGCCGGTGCCCGGCCTCGCACTCGACCCGGTAATAATCGCGCTCCGCGCCGGGCTCGCGCCACCATTCGGCGGCGATCCGCTCCGGCCCCTCGGCATGGGCGACGCGATGCACCTGGGCGCGCCAGCTGAAGCGCCGGGGCGGCCCCTCGGGCACGGTGGAGAGCACGTCGAGGGCGGCCTCGCCCCGGGGGAACAGCACCAGGGGCCGGGGCGGGAGGTGGTCGGGCCAGGGTGGGGTGACCGGGTACGCGACCGGGGACGCGCTGGCACGAGCCCTCCCTCGCTTCCCTGCGGGGGAGGGAGGGAGGTACGCCGGCGCCCGGCCACCGGCCATGTCCGGCGGTGATCCCTGTCCCGGGTCTGCCATCCAGGGGCAGCTCCGGTCAGCCCGCTCCGGAAGATGGCTCGCCTCCGGCTCCAGGCGCAGCAGCACCCGCCCGAGGCGCTGCGCCAAGGCGTCGGCCAGGATCCCGACCCCGTCCCCCGCGGTCGCGGTGCCGAGATCCGTCTGGCGGGCCGGCATGGCCCCGCTCACCGTGACGGTGAGCGCCACCGTCTCGAAGCCGAACCCGGCATCGAGGCCGGACCCCAGCCTGTCGAGGCGCAAAGAGACCAGGGCGGCGACGCGCTCGGGGCAGCGCTCGGGACGCGACAGGCCGAGATCGAGGGGGCGCACCGCCCCGTCGACCCGGTGGAGGGCGAGCCGCAGGGCACAGGCGCCGAGCCCGTCCCGCTCCAGACGCGGCGCGATCTCCGCCATCAGGTCCCGGGCGGTCCGGACGATGTCCGACTGCCGCCCGATCGGGTCGAGGAAGCCGCGGGCGGCGGCATACTCGGCCTCGTCCGACAGGGGCGCCAGGGGTTCGGGCCGGCGGGCCAGGGCCTGATCGAGGCGCAGCAGCAGCGCCTCGCCGAAGCGGCGGGCGAGGGGGGCCCGCGGCAGGGCGTCGAGTTCGCCGACCCGGCGCAAGCCGAGCCGCCGCAGGCCCGCGGCCATGTCGGGATCGAGGCGCAGGGCCTCCAGGGGTAGCCCCCGCAGGGCCTCCGCGGACCCGCCCGGTGCCACGACGGTCCGGTCGGCCTCGCCGTGGCGGGCCAGGGCGAAGGCGGCACCGGGCGTGTCGGCCAGGGCGATCCGGGCCGAAATGCCCCCCCGCGCGAGCCGGGCCGCCAAGTCCGCGACGAGGTTCGTCTCGCCGCCGCGCAGGTGGCTCGCCCCGTCGACGTCGATGTAGAGCCCGTCCGCCGCCTCGGCCGGACCGAACGGCGCCACGAGGGGCGCGTAGCCCGAGGCCCAGCGGCAGAGCCGGAGCAGGGCCTCCCGGTCGGCCATCGGGTCGGCGGGGTAGACTTGGAGCGGCACGCCGATCCGCGCCCGGACCCGGCCGAGGGGCTCGCCGGGGTTCAGGCCCAGGGCGCGGGCCTCCGGGTCGAGGGCCAGGAGCCGCAGGCCGCCGGGACCCTCGGCCGCCACCGCGAGCGGTCCGCCCTCAGGCGCGAGACCGGCCCGCCGCAGACGCGTCACCGGCCAGTGACTCAGGCAGATGCAGACGATGCGCGGCATGGTCCCACTCCAGAAGCCAGTCTCCGCCCCGCCCGTTGCGGCAGCGTTCGAGCCGCGCCCGCCAGCGCGGCCTGTCGAGGGTTCCGAACCGGTCCCGCGCCGCCGGGGCCGCGGCGATCCGCCAGCGGGTGGCGGCCCCGTTGGGCAACCCGCACGCGGCCGGCCGCAGGATCAGCAGCAGCGGCGGCGCCGGCCCCTCCGCGGCGAGTTGCAGGCGTCGGCCCGGCTTCAGCGGCAGGCCCTCCCGCAGGAGGCCGATCAGCACCGCGAGGCTGCCCGCATGCAGGGCCGCCTCCAGCGCGCGGAACACCTCCGCGTCGCTGCCGGCCTCCAGCAGCACCAGCCGTGTGGGATCGAGGCCGAGGCCCGCGAGGCCGTGTCCGTAGGGCAGGGGCTGGCCGGGCGCGGCGGCGATCAGCGCCGCCTCGGATGCCCGTGCGAGCTGGCGGGCGCAGAGCGCCAGGGCGAAGCCGAGGGCGGCGATCATGTCCACGGGGGTGGCCGGGGCGATCTCGTGGGGCGGCCCGAGGGCGAGACCGCCGCCCGGCAGATGTTGGTCGAGGGCCGCGAGCCCCAGCGGCAGGACAGGCCGCAGGCCCCGGCTGCTGGCCGGCGGCGCAAGGCGCGCCCGCAGGGCGTCCAGCCGAGCCCGGGGATCGCCGCGCGCGGATGCCCGCTCGGTGTCGTCCGCTGGGTCCAGCCCCATCTTCGTCGGCTCCGGTCATGCCGGACGATAGGAACATAACAGGAACACGCACAAACGGTTTCGCCGAGGTCCCGGAATCGCGCGTTGGCGCAGCGGCTTGGCCTGTGGATGGTTGTGGACGCGTGTGGAATCGGGCGGCGCCTCCGGTCCCCACGGCCACGGTTGACCGCGCTCGCGGGGCGAGACCAATGTCGCGGCGCCGCGTGCGTGACGCGGCGGATATGGACCGCGCATGCGCCCAGCCCTCACCCTGACGATCCTGATCGCCCTCTCGGGGACGGCGCTCGCCCAGCAGCCGGAAAGTCCGGGGATTGCGGCTCCGGCGCCGTCCGCCGCGCCGCGGCCGGCGCCGGCCCGGCCACGGCGCCCGCAACCGCCGAGCCAGCCGATCATGGTCTACGACGCGCGCATCGAGGCGGGCGACCTGCGGATCTCAGGCTCCGTGCGCAAGCCCGGCGCGATCGTGGTGCTGGACGAGGACATCTCGATCCAGGCCGACCGGCGCGGGCGGTTCACCTTCCGGCTGCCGTACCGGCCCTCCACCTGCGTGGTGACGCTGAAAGCGGAGCCGGACGAGCGCGAGGCGGTGGTGGCGAACTGCGCCCCCGAGGGGCCTCCGGGTCCACCCGGACCGCAGGGGGCCGGGGGGCCGCCCGGGGAGCCAGGTGCCAAGGGGGACCAGGGATCGAAGGGGGACCAGGGATCGAAGGGGGACCAGGGACCGCAGGGGGATACAGGAGCGAAGGGGGATGCGGGCCCTCGGGGCGAGGCCGGTCCGAGAGGGGAGACGGGTCCGAAGGGGGAGGCCGGCCCGCAGGGGCCAGCCGGCTCTCAGGGTGCCCCGGGCCCGAAGGGCGAGGCGGGCCCCGCGGGCCTTCAGGGCGCCCCGGGCCCGCGGGGCGGGGTTGGGCCTCAGGGCATGCCGGGACCGAAGGGGGAGGCCGGGGCCTCCTTGCGGCCGGTGCGCAGGTCCGACTGCGCGGGCGGCTGCGCCATCACCTGCGAGGCCGGGGAGATGCTGGTCACCGCCCGCTGCCTCAAGGCCGGCACGCCGGTCTACGAGGGGGAGGGCGCCGGCTGCCCGGCGGAGGCGGCCGGGATCGTCGGGTTCTGCACGCGGCCCTGAGGGCGGCCCCTCAGCCGCCGGTCTCGCGCAGCCAATCGAGCATCCCGGCGGCGGCCGCCCGGCCGCCCGCGAACGCGCCCTGGAGCAGGTAGCCGCCGGTGGGAGCCTCCCAGTCCAGCATCTCGCCGGCCAGGAACAGGCCGGGACGGGTGCGCAGCATCGCGCGTCCGTCGAGGGCGTCGAGCCGGACCCCACCCGCCGTCGAGATCGCCCGCTCGATCGGAGCGGAGGCCGTGAGGGTCAGCGGCGCGGCCTTGATCAGACCGGCCAGCGCCGCGGGATCCGTCGGGAGGACGCCGGCCGCCTCGCGCAGGAGGCCCGCCGCCACGGGGGAGAGCCCCGCGGCCTTGCGCAGCCGGGTCGCCGTCGAATCGCCGGGCCGGCCGCCGGACAGGCGGCGGGCGAGGGCGTCCCGGGTCAGATCGGGGCGCAGGTCCGCGATCAGCCGCGCGCTGCCGCGGGCGGCGATCGCGTCCCGCAGGACGCGCGAGAGGGCGTAGACCGCACCGCCCTCGATGCCGGAGTCCGTGATCACCGCCTCACCGCGCACCGTCGTTCCCGCGCAGGCGAGCGCCACCCGCTTCAGCGGCGCGCCGGAAAAGCGCTCCCGGAACCGATCGGACCACGCCGCCGCGAACCCGCCATTGGCGGGTTCCAGGGGCGTCACCGCCACGCCGAGCCCTTCGAGGAGTGGCACCCAGCGCCCGTCCGAGCCGAGCCTCGGCCAGCTCGCCCCGCCGAGCGCCAGCAGGGTCGCGCGCGGTCGGATCGCGTGCGGGCCGTCCGGGGTCTCGAAGTGCAGCGCGTCGCCGAGGGCCGTGAGCCGGTAGCGGGTGCGGATCCGGACGCCGAGGCGGTCGAGCCGGGCGAGCCAAGCCCGCAGCAGCGGCGAGGCCTTGAAGCTCTGCGGGAAGACGCGCCCGCTCGATCCGACGAAGGTCGGCTCCCCCAGATCCGCGCACCAGGCCCGCAGCGCGTCGGGCGGGAAGGCCGTGATGGCGGCGTCGAGACAACCGTGCGGGTGGTAGCGGGCGAGGAACTCGGCCCGCTCCTCGCTGTGGGTGATGTTGAGCCCGCCCCGCCCGGCGATCAGCAGCTTGCGGGCGACGGAGGGCATCCGCTCGTAGACCGTAACCCCGCGCCCGGCCTCGGCCAGCACCTCGGCGGCCGCGAGCCCGGCGGGGCCGCCGCCCACGATGGCCAACTCATCCCTGTCATCCGGCATCCGCCGGGAGAGCGACAGGCCGGCGCCGTCTGTCAAGGGCGAAGGCCGGATCGGCGCCGGGCACCATGGGCTGTCCTCCGGCGTTGCGCTAAGGACCGCCCGTGCCCGAACGCAGGGCCGCTCCGATCCCGGCCCCCGCGGATATCGGCGGCCCGGCAGGCGTCCGCGGTCCAAGCGCGCACCTCCCCAAGCCGCCCCAAGCCCCGTCCGTCCCGGATGCTCGGCAGGCACGGCCCGGATCAAAGGCTCCCCGACACGTGGCCAATCCCGTCGCCAGTCCCGTCGCCACTCCCGTCGCCCTCACCGAGATCCAGGCGCCGGCCAAGACGCAGCCGGGCGCCCCGCAGACCCGCCTCAGCGACAGCGAGATCCGCTCCATCGTCTTCGGGTTGATGACCGCGATGCTGCTCGCGGCCCTCGACCAGACCATCGTGGCGACCGCCATGCCGACGATCGGTCTCGACCTCGGCGACGCCGCCAACCTCCCCTGGATCGTCACCGCCTACCTGCTGGCCTCCACGGCGGTGACCCCGCTCTACGGAAAGCTGAGCGACATCCACGGCCGGCGGATCATGCTGCTGA
Source organism: Methylobacterium longum (assembly GCF_022179385.1). Taxonomy (GTDB): domain Bacteria; phylum Pseudomonadota; class Alphaproteobacteria; order Rhizobiales; family Beijerinckiaceae; genus Methylobacterium; species Methylobacterium longum. The sequence continues at coordinate 279,577 of NZ_BPQS01000001.1, forward strand.
TCGCCATCGCGACCTTCGTGGTCGGGTCGCTCGCCTGCGCGCTCGCCCCCACGATGGTGACGCTGGCGCTCGCCCGGGGCCTCCAGGGCATCGGCGGCGGCGGGCTGATCGCCCTCGCGCAGACCATCCTGGCCGACATCATGGCGCCCAAGGAGCGGGCGCGCTACCAAGTGGTGATCGCGGGCGTGTTCGTGGCCGCCTCGGTGGCGGGACCGCTGCTCGGGGGCTTCTTCGCCCAGCACCTGCACTGGTCGCTGATCTTCTGGATCAACCTGCCGGTCGGCATCCTGGCCTTCGCGCTGACCAACGCCAACCTCAAGCGCCTGCCGCGCCACGACCGCCAGCACCGGCTGGACTGGCCCGGGGCCGCCCTGATGGTCTCGGGCTCGATCGCCCTGCTGCTGGCCCTGAGCTGGGGCGGCGTGCGCTACCCGTGGAGTTCCGCGCCGGTCCTGGGCCTCCTCGCCCTGGCGGCGTTGCTGGGGGCCGGCTTCGCGGCGCGGCTCGCCACGGCGGCCGAGCCGCTGATCCCCACCGAGGTGCTCAGGAACCAAGTGGTCTACAGCGCGACGCTGGCCGCCTGCTTCGCCATGGGCACCTTCATCGGGCTGACCATCTACGTGCCGATCTTCCTCGAAGGGGTGATCGGCCTCTCGGCGAGCGAGTCCGGCGTGGCGCTCGTGCCGCTGATGATCGGGACCGTCACGGGCGCCACCCTGTCGGGCCGGTCGATGATCCATTTCCGGCACTACAAGCGCGTGCCGCTGGCGATGATGAGCGTCAGCCTCGCCTGCTGCACCGTGATCGCCTGGCAGGGTCGGGCCCTGCCCTTCTGGCTGATGGAGCTGCTGTTCGCGCTGCTCTCGATGGGGATCGGGACGATCCTGCCGCTCTCCACCATCGCGATCCAGAACGCGGTGGCGCGGCCCCAGCTCGGGATCGCCACCGCCTCGATGAACTTCTTCCGGTCCCTCGGGGGGGCGCTGATCGTGGCGGCCTTCGGCACAATCGTGCTCGGCGGCGCAGCGGATGGCACGGGGGGTCACGACGTGGAGAGCCTGATCCGTGGCGCCGACCCGGCGCAGCTCGCCCTGACCTTCCGGTACGTGTTCGCGGCTGCCTGCCTGGGACTCCTGGCGGCCTTCGCATTCCTGGCGCTCATGGAGGAGCGCCCGCTCGGCGAGCGCAGTTCGCCCCGGATGGACGGCGGGACCCCGGACAAGCCGGCCTGAGGGTCACGGCCAGCCGATCCGCCGCGAGGGCCAGGAGTTCCAGTCCAGGGGAGCTTGGCCCCCGATGCGCCTCAGCCGTGCTGGCCGCAGCCGCAGCCCGGCTCATGCGCGCCGCCGGCCCAGCGCGAGGCTCGGATCACGCTGCAGAAGTTCTCCCGGCGGAAGCCCGGCTCCCTGTCGGCGATGACGTCGGCCTTCACGTTGCCGAAGGTGGTGCCCGGCTTGTGCCGGACGCCGTCGTAGAAGGCCTGGATGATATCCTCCTTGAAATCCGGCGTGCGGGGGAAGGCGGAGACGACCGCCTCGCGCTCGGCGGCCGAATACCGGCCGTAGGTCAGGCCGAGCACGTCCATCTCGACGCCGGCCGTGACCAGCGCCACCACCGGATGCATGTGGACCGGGATGCCGGGCGTGGTGTGGAGCGCGATGGCCGTCCAGACGATGTCGACATCCGCCACCGGCACGCCGTGCGCCGTCAGGAAGGCGCGGGCGGCGTCGGCGCCGTCCACCTCGAAGCGCTCCTCCGCGCTGCTGTGGTCCGGCATCAGGCCGAGGTCGTGGAACATGGCGCCCGCATAGAGCAGCTCGCGGTCGAAGGTCAGGCCGCGGTGCAGACCGGCCAGCGCGCCGAACTGATAGACGCGGCTCGAATGGTTGAAGAGCAGCGCGGTCTCGGTATCGCGGACGAATTCGGTGATCGCGCGGGCGAGCGAGCTGTCTGGAACGGCGACATCGGCGGGGAGGGGCATCGTGAAGCTCCTTGGCAATAACTGCCCTTCCGGGCTACGAGGCGCCCGGCCCGTCATTAATCGCCGTGTCACGACGATTTCTGCCAACATGCCGGCAACCCCGGCCACGGAGCCCGCATGGCCTCCCGATCAGTCGCGGTCCTCGCCCTGCCCGATGTCCAGCTCCTGGACGTGGCCGGCCCCCTCGACGTCTTCGCCGAGGCGAATGCGCAGAACGGCCAGGGCGGCCAGGGCGCCTACAGCTTGACGCTCGTCGGGACGGAGCCGGGCCCGATCACCACCTCCTCGGGCCGGCGCCTGATCGCCGATGTCGTGGCTCCCGGGGAGGCGGATGCGGATTTCGACACGCTCCTCGTCGCCGGCGCCCCCCGAATCCACGAGGCGGTGATCGGGGCCGACCTGCTCGCGTGGCTCAGCCGAACGGCGGCCCGGTGCCGGCGCTACGGCTCGGTCTGCAGCGGCGCCTTTTTGCTGGGGCAGGCCGGCCTCCTCGACGGCCGGCGGGTCACGACCCACTGGGCGGTGGCGGAGCAACTTGCCGCGCGCTACCCCGCGGCCCGGGTGGAGCCCGACGCGATCTGCCTGTTCGACGGGCCGCTCCGCACCGCGGCCGGCGTGACCGCGGGGCTCGACCTCGCGCTGGCCCTCGTGGAGGAGGATCTCGGCGCCGAGGTCGCCCGCCGGGTGGCGGCCCAGCTCGTCATGTTCTTCAAGCGCGGCGGCGGCCAGATGCAGTTCAGCCGCCGGGGCGTCAGCGCGCCCGCCGGTCGCTCGGCCCTGCAGGAGGTTCAGCGATGGGTCGCCGCCCATCCGGCCGAGGACCACGCCGTCGAGCGTCTCGCCGCCCGGACCGGGATGAGCCCCCGCCACTTCGCCCGCGTGTTCCGGGCCGAGACAGGGCTGACCCCGGCCGCCTATGTCGAGACCGTCCGGATCGAGGCGGTGCGGCACCTCCTGGAGACCGGAGCCGGCGCGCTGAAGCAGGTCGCAAGCGCCTGCGGGTTCCGGGACGCCGACACGCTCCGGCGCGCCTTCGAGCGACGGGTCGGCACGACGCCGGCGGAGTACCGGCGCCGGCACGCAGGCGGCTGAGATCCGCCCCGCCCGGGGCACCGCAGCCCTGCCCTTGATTCGCCCGGATCACCCCTTACCTCGGGGCCATCGGCTGCGGGCCCCTCTGGCGGGCGCTCCTCAGCGCCCGTGATGTCGGAGCCGATGCTTTCCTTCTGGAATCAGCATCAGGTCCCGCGCATGATGGACGTTCTCACCGTCGAATGGCTCGGCAAGCCGTTGTGGATGTGGCTCGGGTTCCACGTCCTGATCGCCTGCCTGCTCGCCTTCGATCTGGGCCTGCTCCATCGCGACAAGAACCACGAGATCGGCGTCCGGGAGAGCCTGGCTCTCACCGGCTTCTACCTGTCCCTCGGCCTCGCCTTCGGTGGCTGGGTCTGGTGGTACCTCGGACCTCAGGCCGGAGAAGAGTACGTCACCGGCCTCGTGGTCGAGAAGTCGCTGTCGATGGACAACGTCTTCGTCATCGCGATGATCCTCACGGCGCTCGGCATTCCCCGCGCCGCCCAGCACCGGGTCCTGCTCTGGGGCATCCTGGCGGCGGTCCTGCTGCGCGGCCTCATGATCGGGCTCGGGGCCGCCCTGGTGCATCAGGTGCACTGGGTGCTCTCGCTCTTCGCCGCCTTCCTGATCTACGCGGGCCTTAAGATCCTGCTCTCCGGCCACGAAGACGAGGGCGATTTCCAGAACAGCGCCGTGGTGCGCTGGTTCAAGACGACTTTCCGAGTCACGCCCGACCTGCACGGCCAGCGTTTCACCGTGCGCAAGACCGATTCGAAGACCGGCCGCGTCGCCCTGTACTTCACGCCGCTGGCGCTGGCCCTCGTGCTGGTGAACGGCGCCGACGTGATCTTCGCCGTTGACAGCGTGCCGGCGATCTTCGCGATCACCACCGACACGTTCGTGGTCTACACCTCCAACATCTTCGCGATCCTCGGCCTGCGCGCCCTCTACTTCGCGCTCGCCGCCATGGTCGATCGCTTCGCCTACCTCAAGACGGCGCTCGCCTTCATCCTGATCTTCATCGGCACCAAGATCGTGGTCGCCGACACGTTCGGGCTCGTGGTCGTCCCGCCGTGGGTGTCGCTGGTCGTCACCCTGACCCTGCTGGCGGCCGGCGTCGCCTACAGCCTGTGGCGGACCCGCACCGACGAATCCGCCGCGGCGCTTCCGGAACCCGGGCACCCGCACGAGGCCCGGGCCCACCGGGCCTGACCGGGCGAGCCCTCAGGCCGCCGGCAAGGCCGCGATCAGGTCGCGCAGCGTGGTGATGGTCGAGGCGTCGGCCACGCCGTCGACCCGTGCCTGCCGGAAGTGCCGCTGGAAGGCCGTCACCACGGCGTGGGTCCGGGCGTCGAACACGCCCTGGACCGGCAGGTCGTATCCGTAGAGGGTGAACATCGCCTGCAGAGCCTCCACGGGCTGGCCGGAATCGCCCTGCGCGAAGAAGCGGCCGTCGCGCAGGGGGACCGGCGGCACCCAGTGCCCCACGCCGGCCGCCGCGAGCCGCGCCCACGGGAAGGTCTCGCCCGGATCCTCCTTGCGCTCGGGCGCCACGTCGGAATGGGCCAGCACGCGCGCGGGGGGGATCGGCCAGCGGCCGAGGATGTCCCGCGCCAGCGCGGTCACCGCGGCGACCTGCGCCTCCGGATAGGGCGGCAGCCCGCCGGCATGGCCCGGATGGACGATCTCGATCCCGATCGAGCGCGAATTGACGTCGGCCTCACCCTTCCAGGCGCCCGCGCCCGCGTGCCAGGCCCGGCGGGCCTCCGGCACCATCTGGACGATGCCGCCATCCTCGAACACGAGGTAGTGGGCCGAGACCTCGCTCAGCGGGTCGCGCAGGCGGGCCAGGGCGGAAGCCCCGCTCTCCATGCCGGTGTAGTGCAGGATCATCATGTCGACGGGCCCGGCCCGGCGTGCGCCGTGGTTCGGCGAGGGCGCGACGCGTCGGGCGAGGGGGCTGTCGGCGACGAGGCTCACCGCAGCCCGCGCTCCAGCGCGATCCGGTCGTAGGCCGCGTTGATCGCGGCGAGCCGCCGCGTGGCGATGGCCACCGCCTCCGTGGGCAGGCCCCGGGCGAGGGCGCGGTCCGGGTGGTGCTCGGCGACCAGCGCACGGTGGCGCGCCTTCACGGCGGCGTCGTCCGCCTCGCGGTCCAGCCCGAGGACGCCGTAGGGATCGTCCGGCAGCCGAACGTGCCGGGCGGCGATGCGCCGGAACGCGGCCTCGTCGAAGCCGAAGATGCCCGAGACGGCGCGGAGGTAGCGCTCCTCGGCCTCGTGGAGCGCCCCGTCGGCCCCCGCGATCTGGAAGAGCCCGTCGAGCACGTCCTCGAGGAGCGCCGGCTCCTCGCCGAAGGTCGTGGCGAGCTGGTGCGCGTAGGCCTCGAAGCCGTTCGTTGTCTTCTTGGCGAGATCGAACAGCCGCTCGACGCCCGGCCACGCGGCGGGCTCGACCTGGACGACCCGGCCGAACGCCTCGACCTCGGAGGGCAGGACCACGCCGTCGGATTTGGCCATCTTGGCGGCGAGCGCCACGAGCCCGGTGGTGAACACGACGTCCCGGGGGGTCCGGCCGAAGGGCGCGCCGATCCGATCGAGCAGGAAATGGCCCGCGACGCCGCCGACGAGCGCCCCGAGCGGACCGCCGATCGCGAGGCCGAGACCGGCCCCGCCGATCTTGCCCCAGACGCCCTGAGCCTTGGTGACCGGGGCCGTCATGGGTCGGCCGAGCCCGGCGCAAATCGTCGACTCGCTGCGGTCATCGTGGGCGGCGTGCATCCGGCACCGGGGACGCGCCCGGCCAAGCGCCGGGATACCCGCTCCTCACGCCGCGAGGAAGGGGCCGGGACGCGCCCGGCCCCGCCTCAACCGCGGCTCAGCGGCAATAGATGTTGCCGTAGGCGTCGCGGTAGGTCCCGTAGGGGCAGCGCGGCGCGGTCGAGGCGCCCACGATCGCACCCCCGGCGCCGCCGATGGCGGCACCCGCCAGGGCGCCACCCGCGCGGCCCGTAGCCGCGGCGCCGATCGCCGCGCCGGTCAGAGCGCCGAGGCCCGCACCGCCCAGAGCCCGGTCTTCCGGGGTGTTGCAGGCGCCGAGCGAGAGGGCAGCGATGGTGGCGAGGGCGGCGGCCGTCAGCTTCTTCATGGGTCTCAGAACTCCCTTGTGCATCCCGTCCGGCCGGTGGCCGTGACCACGGCGGATCGCGCCGAGCTTAGCAAGAAGGCAATCGCGACCATACGGCTAAGGTTCCATCGCTCGCGCCCGGAGTTGCGCCGGGTTCCCGTCTCGCCCTATGCCACCGGCGAGAGGCGGCGCGCCGCGAGGCGCCGCCGCGGCACCATGTCCGAGGGTTCCATGTCCGTGGGTTCCATGTCCGAGGGTACCATGCCGACCGCCACCACGATCGTCCGCCGGGCCGCCGTGCGCGCCGACCGCGTCGCCGACACCGTGAGCCTCGACCACGCGGCCCGGAGCGCCGCCGCGGGATCCCTGGTCGCCGCGGGCGGCCTCGCCTTCGCGGTGGCGCTCACCAAGGCCGCGACCCTCGAGGACGGCGACGCCCTGCGCCTCGACGACGGCCGGCTCGTGACGGTGCGGGCGGCGGCGGAGGACCTTCTGGAGGTGCGCGCCGAGAACCCGGCCCGCCTGATGCGGCTGGCCTGGCAGCTCGGGGGCAGCCACGTGCCGGCCGAGATCGCCGCGGACGCGCTCTACGTCCCGGCGAACCCCGCCACGGCGGAGCTGATCCGCGGGCAGGGCTGCCTCGCGACTCCGGTCTCCCGCGCCTTCCGCCCCGAGCACGCCGCCCACGACCACAGCACCTGCGGGCACGATCACGGGCATCACGACGATCACGATCACGGCCATCATGGGCACGATCACGGTCACGCGCATGGCCACGAACATCCCGCGCACGACCACGCGCACGACCCGGGTCATGTGCATGGGCCCGGCTGCCGCCACGACCATTAGCGACCGAACCTTCGGAGCGGACTCCGCCCCGAAACGTCGACCAAGCCAGATCCCGATGCGGCGCCCGATCGACACCCGATCGGGCGCCGCTTCCGTTTCGCGCCACGCCGCACGACCGGCACACGATCCCCGATCCGCCCGCACACAGCAGACTCGCCCAGATCGAAACACGTCCAAAATTGAAATCTATCGTCAATCCCTATTCTAATTTTGTAATTATACCAAATATACGACGAAGTTATTGAGCAAATATGCTTTGACTTATCTGTTGCAACGCGGCAACAGACGATCGAATGAGATGGATCTATGCCGGTTCCGGGAACTTGATCTTGGAACCGACCGACATGAAGCACGTCATCCCGTCCGTGGCCGCCCTCGCAGCCCTGATCACGGCCGCCTCGGCCGCAGATCTGCCTCGCCGTGCGCTACCGCCGGCACCGATACCGTTGCCGGTCTTCACTTGGACGGGGATTTACTTCGGAATCAACGCCGGATACATCAGTTCGACCCGAGACCGTGTCAACACGGCCGGCTCATACCGGGGGAGCAACGGCGCCCAGACCGGTTCGTACACGAGCACGTTCACGCAGCACCGGAACGGCTTCACCGGCGGCGGAAAGGTCGGATACAATCACCAGTTCACGCCAGGCTCGGGCTTCGTCGTGGGTGCCGAGGCCGATATGGGCTATACGGATCTGCGCCGCACCTCGCGCTTCGACTTCGTCGGCGCGAACACCTACCGCCAGTCGGGCGACTTCCTCGGAACAGTGCGCGGGCGCGTCGGCTACGCCGTCGACCGCACGCTCTTCTACGGCACCGGCGGCTTCGCCTATGCGGGCGACACGTACCGCGCCGCCGTGTCCCAGACGGCCGCCGGACCCGCCTATTTCGGCAGCCGGGCGCGGCTCGATACCGGCTACGCCGTCGGCGGCGGCGTCGAGTATGCGCTTCCCACCGAGTCCGTCCTGAACGTCTTCCACGCCAGCGCGGTGACGGTGAAGGGCGAGGCCCTCTACTACGATCTCGGCAGCCGCACGATCCCGGTCCTGCCCGTGAGGGGCGGCGCCAGTATCTTTGCCACGCGCTTCCAGAACGAGGGCGTGCTCGGCCGCGTAGGCGTGAACTACAAGTTCGGCAGCTACTGAGCGCCCGCCCGTCGCCTTCGGCTGGCCATCCCCAGCCCGATCAGACTGGTCGTCCCGTCGAAGGCTGCCCCAGGAGACCTCTCCTGGGGCGTTCTACGTTCACGCGGCCGGACCGCGTCGTCGGGCGCCGCTTCAGAGCCTCTTCGGCACCGGCCGCCGGCAGAAGGCCCGCGCGTCCTCGCTGGACAGGGCGCCCTGCACCGCGAGACACTGGTCGAGGGTCAGCCCGATGCTGGCCGCGTAGGGCTCATTGGACGACATCGCCTCGCGGGCGAGGCCGGCCAGGTAGAGCAGGAAGGCACCGGCCGCCAGCACCAGGACCAGGAGAACGGCCCGGCTCACCATCGCGTCCGGCCGCCCGGCATCGCCACGGCCCTGTCCAGATCCACCCGCTGACACGCCGCCTTGCGCGGGTCGCGTGCTCCGCCGCGGGTCAAACCCGATGCGAGCCCCGTCGCGGGACCTGATGGGACCCGGTCCGCCCCTTGGTCCGCCCCCCACGCGGCGCGTCTCGGCCACCCGCGCCCGTAATCGCCTACAGCAGGCCCCAGAGGCCCGTGGCCACGCCGAAGGTGAGCGACAGCATGGACGCGGCCACCAGGGCACGGTCGAGCAGGCGGGCGGCCCGGTCCTCCGGCTGACGTTCGATCATGGCGGCCCCTCCCTTTCCCGCGAGACAGCCCGCGCGACAGCCTGCGAGACTGCGCGAGGCCTGTTGCTGTCTCATGTCGACGCGCGGCCGCGGCACAGGTTCCGGCCGCGGCGCCCGATCGTTGGACGGGGGCGACCGCATTGGGCGCGGCGAGGCCGGGCCGGAACACCCCGGATGCCCCGCGGTTGGACCGGACATCCCATCGGAGACCACGCGTGACCACGAATCCGCTGCAGAAATATCCCCGCCCGCCGTTCGAGGCGCAGCCGCAGAGCTTCCCCGGCAAGACCGGCCGGATGGGGCCTGAACCGGATCACGGCGAGGACAGCTACGCCGGCTCGGGCAAGCTCACCGGACAGGCCGCGCTGATCACCGGCGGCGACAGCGGCATCGGCCGCGCGGTGGCGATCGCCTTCGCCCGGGAAGGCGCGGACGTCGCCATCTCCTACCTGCCGGAGGAGCAGGCGGATGCCGAGGCGGTGCGCGGCTGGATCGAGAAGGCGGGCCGGCGCGCGCTGCTCCTGCCGGGGGACCTGAAGGATCCCGCCTACGGACGCCAGATCGTCGCCCGCACCGTGGAGACCTTCGGCCGCCTCGATGTGCTCGTGAACAACGGCGCGTTCCAGCAGCCGAACCAGGACCTCGCGACGATCGACGACACCCTCTTCGAGGATCATTTCCGCACGAACGTGTTCGGGCCCTTCTACGTGACCAAGGCGGCTGTCGCCCATCTGAAGCCCGGCGCCTCGGTGATCTTCACCTCCTCGGTGAATTCCAAGCACCCGATGCCGTCGCTGATGGCCTACAGCGCCACCAAGGGCGCCCTGAGCAACATGGTGCTGAGCCTCGCCCAGCTGCTCGCCGAGAAGGGCGTGCGCGTGAACGGCGTGCTGCCCGGCCCGATCTGGACGCCGTTCATCCCGTCGGGGATGAGCCAGGATTCGGTCAAGTCGTTCGGCAGCCAGGTGCCGTTCGGCCGCCCCGGCCAGCCGGCGGAACTGGCCTCCGCCTACGTGATGCTGGCCTCCGAGGAGAGCAGTTACACGTCGGGCGCCCTCGTCACCGTGGCGGGCGCGATGCCGGTGTTCTGATCGGCCGAGCGCCCGTCGAACCCGGGCGCCCCGGCGGTCGGGGAACCGCCCGGGTTCGCCGCCCGCCGGTCAGGCGGCGCGCATATCGGCGAGGAAGCGCACCACCTCGGCCCGCAGCGCCTCGGCGCTGCGGCTCACACCGCTGGCGGCCGCGCCCACATCCTCCGCGACCCGGCGCGTCTCGTCGGCCGCCGTCGAGGCGGTGATCACGGTGTCGCTCACCGCATCCGTCCCCCGGGACGCCTCCTCGATGTTGCGCGAGATGTCGTCCGTAGCGGCGCGCTGCTGCTCCACCGCCGCCGCGATCGCGCTGGAGATCGCGTTCATCGTGCCGACCGTCCGGCCGATGGACTGAACCGCCCCCACCGCCACCGTCGTCTCGCTCTGGATCGCGCCGATCTGCGCGGTGATCTCCTCGGTCGCCTTCGCGGTCTGCCCGGCCAACCCCTTCACCTCGGCCGCCACCACCGCGAAGCCGCGGCCGGCTTCCCCGGCACGGGCCGCCTCGATGGTGGCGTTCAGCGCCAGGAGATTGGTCTGCTCGGCGATCGCAGAGATGAGCCGCACCACGTCGCCGATCTTCTCCGCCGCCCCGGCCAGGCCCCGGATCTGATGGTCGGTACGCTGGGCCTCCGTGACCGCTTGACCGGCAATCTCCGCCGACTTGATCGCCTGACCGCCGATCTCCGCGATCGAGGCGGTCAGTTCCTCGGTGGCGGCCGCCACCGTCTGCACGTTGGCCGACGCCTGCTGGACCGAGTCCGCGGCCGAGCCCGCCTGCTGGGCGGTCTCCACGGCCTTGTCCGACATTGCCCGGCAGGCCTGCTGCATTCCGGCGGCCGCGCCGACGACCTGCTGCAGGAGCGTGTTCGCGCTCTGGTCGAAGCTGCGCGTCAGGTCCTCCATCCAGCGGGCGCGTTCCTCGCGCCTGGTCTGCTCGGCCAGCTGCTCGACGGTCAGCGCCTGCTCCTTGAGCATGCTGTCGCGGAAGATCCCGGCCGCCGCGGCCATCCGCCCGATCTCGTCGTGCCGGCCGATTCCCGGGATCGCGAAGGTCAAGTCGCCACCGGCGAGGCGGCGCAGGGCCGCCGTGAAGGCGGCCAGGGGCTTGGTGATGCTCCGGACGAGCAAGATGCCGCCCGCGACGATCGCCAGGCAGAGCGGGACCAGCCAGACCAGTCTCGCCAGCATCTGCGCACGGCCCATCGCGTGAATGTCGTCCACGTAGAGGGCGGAGGACACGATCCATTGCCAGGGCTCGTAGGCCAGCGAGTAGGCGACCTTGGGCGCGGGCTCGGTCTCGCCGAGCCGCGGCCAGTTATACGCGGTGAAGCCGCCGCCCCGTCGGCCGCTCTCGATCATGCGCCCGACGAAGGTCTTCATCATCGCCACGTCGTCGCGGCTCTTGGTACCCTCGATCTTCGGGTCCGGGTGGACGATGTTGCGCCCGATGTCGCCCGGGGTCGCCCCGTAGACGAAGACGTAGTTGCCGCCGTTATAGCGGATCGCCCGCAGAGCCTCGCCGGCCTTCCGCTTCGCCTCGTCCTGCGAGATCATCCCGGCCTCGGCCTGCTTGCCGAAGGCGACGACGATGCTGTGCGCAGCCTCGACCTGGGAGCGGATCGACGTCTTGCGGCCCTCCATCATCAGATCCGTGCTGGAAAACACCTCCATTCCCAGGACAAACGTGAAAGCAAGCAAGATACCCGCGACAAGAAAAAATATCTTTGATCGTATAGTCAGGAATGAGTATTTTATCGCTTCCGTCCGCTCGTGAAGTTCGGTTCCTCGTCTCGAGAAGAATTTCGCGATCATCGGCCTAGTTCCAACTTGATGACCTTCTTTAGACTCATTCAAGCTGCCCGACAACACGTTCGTGCGAAGAAGCACGGCAGACCTCTTTCGCACGTGAACTCAAATCCGTACAATCGACTTACACATTTGGCCCTCATTGACTTGGATTGGCCGACAATCGGCCAATCCACGCCTGACATGATACCAATCCAACCGCGAAAGACCGTAGCCTCGCAGGTCTCGCCCGTTGTGCCGTGCGCGGCTTCTGTGAACCCCGGACCGCGCTTCCGTTCGCGAGCGGACGGGGTCGAACGCGAGAGGCGTCGATCAACGGTCCGCCCGATGCCGCACCCGGCACGTGCGCCCGGCCTCGCCCCGTCGGGTCGCCGCGTCTCGGGCGACGCCGGGAGCGGGACGCCGGATTGGACGGCCCGGGCGGCAGGTCGAACACCCTCGGACGGCGCAGCGGGCGCTCACCGCCGGGCCCAAAGTCTTACCGGCCTCCCGGCCGACCGGGCGGTCGCACCCGCCGGCCCGCATCCGAACGGATGGCCGGAGGATCCGGCATTCGGCGGGATCATCCCGGCAAAGGTCGGACGGTCGGAGCGCCGTTCGGGACGTCGATGCCGGCCAAAGCCCGGGCGACGGACCGGCTTTCACGGGCGCCTCGCAATCGTCGCATCGATGTCGGGATGAAAGCGGTCCCCGGCGCGTTTACATCCTGAGAACGAGACCACCTCAGCCCCGCCGGCACCGCCGCGCGGGGCCTTTTCTTGACCTCGGCACGCCCGGTCCCCGTGGATCCGGCTCTCCGCGCCTCAGGCCCGGATGCGGCAGAGCCCGTCCGGCTCGCCGGCGCGAACCCTCCCGTGGCGCGTCGCGGGCACCTCCTCTTCACCATGCCGGATGGACGGGTGGGCCAAAGGGGCGCGGCATCCGTTCGAGGCGCATGGATACAGCGCCGCGGATGCCGAAGGACTGCATGGTTTCCAGCGGAGAGGCTCTGGCGGCCCTCCCGACTGCGGTCTTCGTGGAGCGGTGGCGCATCATCACGGGCGAACCACCGGCCGTCCTGCTGAGCTCACGGGCCGCGATGCTGGCGCTGCTCGTCGACAGCGTGCCCCTGCCGCCGCTCCTGCCGCCGGTCCCGACCTGGGATAGGCTTGCGCCCGGCGACCGCACGGACCGCTGACCGGCGCCCAGCTTCGTCCCGCTCGGGGCACCGGGTAACGGACCGGCTCATCACCGCTGAGATCGCGCGCCCCGCGGGCGGATGGGTCGGGGCCGCGCGGCGGCGCGCAGATGCGGCGGACGACCCGCGCCCTGATGACGGGTCGCGCGGTCGAGGACGTCACGCTGAGAACGTCCCCGGTCGTGGGGCGTGACTCAATCGCTCAGGCGCCGGTCAGGAACGCCGACCACGGGTCCCGGTTGGTCAGGTCATACCGGCATCAGCCGGCTCCCGTGATTTGAGAGTACCATGACCCATCGCAGCGTACAGTCCGCCCTGCTCGCCCTCGCCCTCGTCGCCGGCAGCGCCGGCATGGCCATGGCGCAGAGCACGCCCAACGGCAACACGTCCACGTCCGGCGCCCCGGCCGGCGACAGCAGCACCGGGAACGGCGCCACCGGCAGCGGCGCGGCGCCCAGCGGCAAAAACTGAGCTCTGCCCTCGCCGAAGTCGCCCGCCCGGTCTGCCGGCGCGGGCTTCTTCACGGACCGCCCTACCCGGCGCGGTGCCGCCGGTCGCGCTCAGCAGCTGAGACGACGGCCCTCGGCCATGCCGACCTTCCGGTAGTGGAACAGGCCGGATTTGACCGCTCCGCTGATGACGGCCCGGCGCACATCGGGATTGCAGCGCAGGTACTCCTGCTCGTCGAAGGCGTAGTCGCCCCGCTGGCCACGCGAGCCTCGGTCATAGTCGCGATCGTAATCGCGGCGGTCGCGGTCGCCGTAGCCCCGATCACGGGAGCCGTACTCGCCGCGGTCGTAGCCGTAATCGCGCCCGCCATAGGGTTGTGCCAGTGCCGGAGCGACTCCGCTCAGCAGCGCAAGGCCCAGCACGGTCGCTGACATCACTTTCATATCACATTCCTCTTCGTCGAGAGCAGGAAACGCGTTCGGCGCCAAGTGGTTCGACGGGGTGTGCTCTACGCGAAACCTTGCGCCCCGCCCAACCGTCCGCTCACCTGCATGCCTGCCCGCGGCACCTCCTGCGGCCGCCGCCCCCGCCCGAGCCCTTGAGGGGCCGCTTGCGTGCGTTCACCCGGCAGAAGCGCGTAGGTCTGGCCGGATGTCCGCGGCCGGCCGAGGCTGGTTGGCTGGCGTGCGCCGAGGCCTCAGCGCGTCACCGCCTCGATGTCGTCCTCGTAGATCGAGTCCGGCTGGCAGGCGTGCCAGTCCTTCTTCTCGTCGGCCTGACCCTTGCGGCCCCAGCAGTAGCCGGCCTGGGCCAAGCGCCCGCTCAGCCGGTCGCGAAGCCGGCACTGCTCCCTGATGACGGCGGGATCCCCGGATCCCTCGCAGGCCTGGACGGCCTTCGCCTCCGCCGCCAGCAGCTCTGGAACGGTCGGCCGTTGCTGTTGGGCCTGCGCGCCACCGGCAGCGACGACGAGGGCGAGGGCGAGGGCGGTCGTGCGCATCCCGGCACGATAGCGGGCGGAACGGCGCTGTCGAGTTCGATTGTCCCGTCGGCCGGGAACGCCACGGATCGTGGAACGTAGCCCTGAGGAATGGAGGCGCACATCATGGACCAAGCGGACACCCCGATGCCGGGGGAGGATCCCGGCGCACTGATCGAGGATCCCTCCCGCCTCGATGAGATCGAGCCATCGCCCAAGCCGGAGACCTCCGTGCCGGAGGAGGACGACCCCGCGGTGAAGGATACCGAGGTTCAGCCGACCTGACGGGCCGGCCGGACCGCAGAGGGCGGGGCGGTCCTGAGACCGGGCCCACCCGCGGCTGCTCGGTGGCCCGGCAGACACCTGTCCGGCCCCATCGATCGACCGGACCGTCGTGGCGCGGCTGATGCCGGTCGGAACGGCTGGCCCAGGGGGGCTGGTGAGACCGGATGCCTCCCCCACCGAGCGGATCGTCCCGCGAGCAGGTCGTGTCGGCGGGGGAGATCTCGATCAAGCCCTTGTCGTCCCGGCCATGACGGCGTGCGGCTGACCGGAACGGCTCGGAGGCCCCAGCATCTCTGCCCGGGGCCCCCGTCCTGGACCAGAACGTGGCGCCGGCGTTACGGGCAGTTGTGCCGGCGCCCATCGTTGCCGAGGTAGGTGCCGGTGCGCTGATCGTACGAGCGGAAGCGCTGGATGCAGTAGCTGACCGAACCGTCCGACGTGACCTCCGTCCCGGTCGTGCCGGCATCTGGTCCGTAACCGGCCGGCGCGTAGCCGGACCCGTAGCCGGCGGGCGCGTAGCCATACCCGGCCGGCCCGTAGTCGCCGCCGTAATAGTCGTCCCCGAAGGCGCCGTAGCCGTAGCCCAGCCCTGCGCCGGCGAGCCCGAGGCCGACACCCAGCCCCAGACCGCCGTAGCCGTAACCGCGGCGGAAGCCGCGTCCCGCGAAGCCCCGATGGCCCACGAAGCCGGCGTTGCGGAAGCCCTGATTGCCGGCGATGCCCCGGCCGGCCAACCCCGCGCCTGCCACACCGACACCGCCGACGCGCGTGCCGCCGACGCCGAGACCGCCCCCGATCCCCCGCCCGGCAAGACCGCCGCGGAATCCGCCGGCCGTAAGCCCGTTGCCGCGGACGCCACCGGCAGCACCTAGGGCGCCACCCCGGAAGCCGCCCCCGAGAGCGCCGCCACGGAAGCCGCCACCCACGCCACCTCCGTGGAAGCCGCCCCCGAAGCCGCCGCCGCGGAAGCCGCCACCGCCGAAGCCACCGCCGCCGAAGCCCCGGGCATCGGCCGCGGCCGGGATCAGCGCCAGACCGCCGATGATCGTCGCGGCCGTCAGTATTGCTCGGTTCATCACGTCCTGTCCCTTCTCAGAAAAGTCTCTGATGAGACAACACGACGGCGGCCGAGTTGGTCCTGCTTCACTCTGTCCGGGCGCGGCCGGACGCTCCTGGGATCGAGGATCGATGCGGCAGAGCCCACGTCCCTGGGTCTCCCGTCAGGGTGACGCCTCACCTCCGCCGCGGTGACGGCACGCAGCGGCACGGGGCGCCCTGCGGCGACGCGCCGATCGTCGGCCCCACCGTCCAGTCCCGACATCCGATCTTAGCCAACAGACTCGACGCCACCTGGCCGGCGTGGGCGACCGGACGCGCCCGCGTCATGATCGCGGTTGGACGGGAGAGGGGGTGCGCGATCCGACGATGTCGTGATCTTTCGCCGGAGCGAAGACCCTCGCCTGGGCGAGGGCGCCGGACGCATGGCGCGCCCGCTGTCGCGCCCTCACCCCTTTTGCGACCCCCGCACGGGCCGGAGGTCCGGGTTACGCGGTGGACCCGGTGATCTCCGGTGACGACGACCGGGCCGTGATACCCGTCGGCCCATCGTCCCGCGCGCCCGACGATAATCCCCACCTCGCCCCAAATGGTAACGTGTGGGGCGGAGCCGGTACAGCAAAGCTGTCCCGCAAGGGATCCGAGGCCGGGAGGCAGCGCGACGGGGTTCAGCACGGGAGCGACGACGAGGGGCCGGCGAGCCGGAAGAACCAGATGAGCGCTCCGGGTTTCTGCCGGTCCGTCCTCCTGCGGCAATCATCGGAGCAGACGCCGTCGACGCGCCCCGGCCGCGACTCTCAACTCGCCGTTAACCTTATTTAGTGATTTGCCAGTTCATTGGTAGCTTCGCGCGGGCTGTACCTGCCGCCGCGGAAGGATAGCAGATTATGCGGCTGATCGTCGGCACATTGATCGTCTTCGCCTGCGTCTTCGGCAGCTACGCGGCGATGGGTGGCCACCTGGAAGTTCTTTGGCAGCCGTTCGAGTTCGTCATCATCCTCGGTGCAGCGATCGGTGCCTTCATCATCGGCAACACCGGGCCGGTGCTCAAGGCCGTGCCCGCCATGTTGGCCACGCTGGTGAAGGGCCCCAAATACAACCAGCAATCTTATGTCGAACTGCTGGGGATGCAGTACTCATTGTTCAAGCTTGCGAAGCAGAAGGGTCTGATGGCGATCGAGCCGCACATCGAAGATCCGGGCCAGTCGACGCTGTTCAACGCCTTCCCGACCTTTGCGGCGAACCATCACGCGGTTGAGTTCGTCTGCGACTATATGCGGATGGTGACGCTGGGCGCCAACAATGTCCACGAGATCGACGCTCTCATGGATGAGGAACTGGAGACGCACCACCAGGAGCGGGAGCGTGTCGTCTCGGCCATGCAGTTGCTGGCCGACGGAACGCCGGCGCTCGGCATCGTCGCCGCCGTGCTTGGCGTGATCAAGACGATGGGGGCGATCAAAGAGCCGCCGGAGGTGCTGGGGCATCTGATCGGCGGCGCGCTCGTCGGCACCTTCTTCGGCGTCTTCGTCGCCTATGGCTTCTTCGGGCCCATGGCGCAGTCGCTCAAGAGCCTCTTCGAGGCAGAGTCCAAATACTACCTTTCACTCAAGGCGGGTCTCCTCGCCCACATCGGCGGCCAGCCGCCGGTGATGGCGGTCGAATTTGCCCGCAAATCCCTGATGAGCGACGTCCGCCCGACCTTCAACGAAGTGGAAGCGGCAACCGCCGCCCTGCCCGCCCAGCTCTGATCCAGCCACCAGCAGAAACTCGATGACCAAGCCCGTCCAGCCGATCATCATCAAGAGGGTCAAGAAGGCCGCTCATGGACACCACGGCGGGGCCTGGAAGATCGCCTATGCGGATTTCGTGACCGCCATGATGGCGTTCTTCCTGCTGATGTGGCTGATCAGCATGACGACGCAGGAGCAGAAGGTCGGTTTGGCGGAATACTTCGCGCCGGCGGCTTTGAGCCCCGCAACCAGCGGCGCCGGCGGGATATTGTACGGCACCGCCCTCGACACGTCGGGCAACAAGGCGTCCACGCCCCGCGACGCGGCGAGGGGCGCTGCCGAGCAGGAGAACAAGGTGCGCCCGACCAGCCCGGGCCGCGCCAGCGATGTCGATGCCAGCCGCCCGGTGGCCGACGTGCAGGCCGACTACAGCGCCATAGCCAGCCTCCGGCAGGCGCTGCAGAAGATGCCCGACATTGCCGAGTTGTCGCGCAACATCGTGATCGAGCAGACCAAGGAGGGCGTGAACGTCTCCCTCGTGGACGAGGACGGCCGCTCCATGTTCCGCGAGGGCTCTGTCGACCCCTACGACCGCACCCGTCGCGTGCTGGAGGCGCTCGCGCCCGCCCTGCGCCGGCTGCCCAACCGGCTGTCCATAACCGGCTACACGGCCGCCGCGCGCCCGGGCTCTGCGCGGGTCGACGAACCCTGGACCCTCACCGCCGGGCGTGCGCTCGCCGTGCGCGAGATCCTCGGGGGTGCCGGTGTTCCCAAAGACAACTTCGCCTCCGTGGTGGGGCGCGCCGACACCGAGCCGGTTTTCCCCGACAATCCCTACCTCGCGCCGAACCGACGGGTGACGATCACCCTGCTCAACGCGAGCCCGCCAGTGCCGCCGAACCTTTTTCGCTGACGAGGCGGTGCCTCGCCGCCGGGGACCACAACGGCCCAATCGCCGTCGACGCCGCCCATCATCGTGGCGCGTCAGGCGCTGTGCGCAGGACCGCAAGCCGCCTCGTCGCTCCTGGCGCGCGTGGTTGAGGCGGAGCGGGCAGCCTACGGACGGGCCAAGCGTGTCCGCGCCGCGCCGCGCCGAGGCGGCCGGATCACGACGCGGCGACGCAAGCTGGTATCGCCAGCGCGCCGCACCTGGATGCATCAGGCCGCCGGACTCAGAGCCTTCGAGAAGGGCTCGGACCGGCGTGACCGGTTCAGCTCCGAATGTCGTCTTGCCCTGCTGCAAGAGTACCCTGCGGCAAGAGCAACAGGGCCTGCGTGTCGTACCCGCAGCCTGCCGGGTTATGAGCCTCGCCGACATGGGATGCGGAACTCACCATCTTGGCATTCGGCCGGCCTCGGCGTGGCCTCTCTGATCCCGACGCGGCGAGCGTCGGATCCTCGGGTTTCGCTTGGCCGAGGGTGCCGGGCGCGTGGCGTTCCTTCCCCCGCGTCCGGATCCAGGCCGCGGCCGCAGCGCGCCGGTCGAAGGTCCGGGTCTCGCGATGAATCGTCCCGTCCCTTTTGACGACGATCGAGGCGTGATACCCCGTCGATCCGTTTTGCCGCGCGCGTTCGACGATGGTCCCCCTCGCGCGCGCGCGCAACGGTACAGCAGGAAGCGGAGCCGGTACGGCGTTGCTGTACTTCCATCAATCCGAGGCCCGTTGAGTTCACCGAGGCCCGACGAGGTACAGCACGAGAGCGACGGCAAGTGACTGGCGGACCGAAAGAACCTGAGAACCTCAAGGGGTGGCGCTTCTCCGTCGCCCCGATGATGGACTGGACGGATCGGCACTGCCGAGCCTTTCATCGCGCCCTCTCGGCCCGCACCCGGCTGTACACCGAGATGGTGACCACGGGCGCGGTGCTGCATGGCCCGCGCGAACGCCTGCTCGGCTTCTCGGAGGTGGAGCACCCGGTGGCGGTCCAGCTCGGCGGGTCCGATCCGGCGGAGCTGGCCCAGGCCGCGCGGATCGCCGCCGCATTCGGCTACGATGAGGTCAACCTGAACGTCGGCTGCCCCTCGGATCGCGTGCAGGAGGGGCGCTTCGGCGCCTGCCTGATGCGCGAGCCGGCGCTGGTGGGCGACTGCGTGGCTGCCATGAAGGCGGCCGTCTCCGTGCCGGTGACGGTGAAGTGCCGGATCGGCGTCGATGACCAGGATCCCGAGGCGGCGCTGGACGCCCTCGCCGACGCGGTCGTGGCCGCGGGCGTCGACGGGCTGATCGTCCACGCCCGCAAGGCTTGGCTCCAGGGCTTGTCACCCAAGGAGAACCGCGACGTGCCGCCCCTCGATTACGGCCGGGCGGAAAGGTTGAAGCGGCGGCACCCGGGGCTGCCAGTCTCGGTCAACGGTGGGTTGCGCGATTTGGATGCCGTGCGGGCGCGGCTCGCCGGGGTGGACGGCGCGATGGTCGGCCGCGCCGCCTATAGCGAACCGGCGCTGCTCCTCGACGTGGATCCCGTGCTGTTCGGCGTGCCTGCGCCCGCCTCCGACGCCTTCGCGGCGGTGGCGGCGTTCGAGCCCTACGTGGCGGCCGTCCTCGCCCGGGGCGAGCGCCTGCACGCGGTCACCCGGCACATGCTCGGGCTGTTCAACGGCCGGCCCGGCGCCCGGGCCTATCGGCGCCACCTCTCGACGCACGGGATGGGACTGGATGCCGACCTCGCGACTCTGCATGCCGCGGTGGCGCTGGTCTCCCGCGCGGCGCCCGAGGCCCGGGCCGCCTGAGGTGCCAGCCTCAGGGGCGCCGCAGGATCAGGCGGTCGCCCCGGACCTCGTAGCCTGAGAGCCGCGTCAGGAAGGTCTGGCCGAGGAGGTTCGCGGAGAGCGCCCCGGGCTTGGCCACCATGGCGTTCACCCGGCGCTCGGTGATCGTGCCGACAGCGAGCGAATCGAGCTGGATCGGCGCCGCGTAGGTGATGCCGTTGGCGGTGGAGACGCGGGCGGTGAACGCGGACGGTGCCGGCGTGAGACCGAGGGTGGCGGCGTTCTCGGCGGTCAGCACCACGCTGCTTGCCCCGGTATCGAACAGGAAGGGCTGCACTCGGCCGTTGACCTCGGCCTCCACCCGGAAGTCGCCGTCCGCCCGCCGGGTGATAGTAACGGACCCGTCTCCGTCCGAGGTGGCTGTCCCGGGCCGCAGGTCACCGAGCACGCGGGCGCTCACGCCTTGGATCCGGTCCCGGTAGGTGTAGCCGATCACCAGCGTGAGGCCGATCAGCGCCCAGGCCAGGAGCGCCTGCAGGTTCGCGCCGAGCCGGGCCGTGAAGGACCGCCAGAACCCGGCCACCACCAGGAGCAGGATCGTGCCGGTCCAGGCGAGGTTGGCCAGCTGATCGGGCTCGATCACGCCGCCGATGCTGTCGCTGCCGTCGCTGAGGATCAGAGCGACGAGGACGAGGGCGATCGCGGCGAGCCCGAGATAGATCATGACGGCAGCGGTTCTTCGAGTGGCATGAGGCCGGCCTCGCGCATCCGGGCATCCAGCCCGGCCATGAGGGTGCGGCGCTGCGCCTCCGAGAGCGAGCCCCAGGCGGCGATCTCGTCTCGGGTCCGCCCGCAGCCGCAACACAGGCCGGTCGCCGCGTCGAGCACGCAGACCTTGGTACAGGGTGAGGAGGGCTTCGGAACGGGCGACATCGAAAAACCTTGGCCGGGGGATCGTGGCCGGGTCATGGCCTGGGACGCGTCCTCAACTCGCCACCGCCGCCACCAGGGCCAGCAGGGCGGCGATGTCGGCGACTTGCTGGCAGGCGCCGATCACATCCCCGGTCTGCCCGCCGATCTTCGCGCGCGCCAGCCAAGTCAGGACCAGCGCGGCGAGGCCCGCCCACAGGATCATCAGCGCGACGCCACCGAAGGGGAGGCCGAGGGGCAGGGCCGCCAGCGCCAGCGCCAGACCGAGGGCGCAGGCCGTGGCGAGGCTCGCCCGGTTCGGACGGCCCACCGCGGCGGACAGGCCACCCGGCCGCGCCGGCGGCAGCAGCACCATCGGCGCGAGGGCGGCGACCCGCGACAGCGCCGCGGCCAGGATCAGGCCGGTCAGGGCCGCGTAGCCGGTCCGGTCGAGGAGCGTCGCCAGGGCGCCGATCCGCAGGGCCAGCGCCAGCACCAGGGCCACGCCCCCGTAAGTGCCGATCCGGCTGTCGCGCATGATCTCCAGGCGGCGCTCCCGGGTCGCGCCGCCGCCGAAACCGTCCGCCACATCGGCGAGCCCGTCCTCGTGGAGCGCCCCGGTGGCCACCAACAGGGCCGCGACGGCGAGCGTCGCGGCCAGGAACGGTCCCAGGCCGATACGCCAGCCGCCTGCCAGCACCAGCGCGGCCGGGAGGGCCAGGATCAGGCCGGCCAGCGGCAGCATCCGCGGCAGGGTGGTGAAGTCGGGGCTGCGGTGCGGGTCCGGCTCGCCGGGCAGTTGCGGCACCGGCAGGCGGGAGTAGAAGCGCAGGCACCCGGCGAGGTCGTAGAGGGCGCCGCGCCCGGGCCAGTCGGCCTCCCCGCCGGTCTGCCTGTCCATCGCGGTCTCTCGCATCCGCCCGCCACCGCACATCGGTGGAGCGAGCCGGTGCAGTATAGTCGCTCCGATCCGGCCCCGTCTCCCCGACTGCGGGCGCCCACAGGAAATCATCGCCGCCATGACAGACCCGGTGACCGCCCCGATGACCCCTCCCGAACCCAGCCCCTTCGACGACATCCGCAACCTGCTGAAGGCGATGCCGGGTCCCGACGCGGAGGCGAAGGCGGCGGTCGCCGCCCGGGACGCCACCCTGACGAAGCCCGCCGGCTCCCTAGGGCGACTGGAAAGCCTCGTGACGTGGCTGGCGGCGTGGCAGGGCAAGGCGCCGCCGAGCTTCGACCGGCCGCTGGTCTGCGTCTTCGCCGGCAGCCACGGCGTCACGCGCCGCGGCGTCTCGGCCTTCCCGGACGCGGTCAACCGGCAGATGCTCGACAATTTCGCCGCCGGCGGCGGGGCGATCAATCAGATCTGCGCGGCCTACGGCCTCGGCTTCAAGGTGTTCGACCTCGCCCTCGACATGCCCACCGGCGACATCGCGGACGGGCCGGCCCTCGACGAGCGGGCCACCGTCGCGACCATGGCGTTCGGCATGGAGGCGGTGGCCGCCGGCACCGACTGCCTGGGCATCGGCGAGATGGGCATCGGCAACACCACGGTGGCGGCCGCCCTCTACGCCGCCCTGTTCGGCGGCGAGGCCGCCCAGTGGGTCGGGCGCGGCACCGGCGTGGACCGGGACGGCCTGTCCCGGAAGGTCGCGGCCGTGGAGGCGGCGCTCGCTCACCATGCCGGGCATCTCGACGACCCGCTCCAGGTGCTGGCACGCCTCGGAGGCCGGGAGATCGCCGCCATGGCGGGGGCGATCCTGGCGGCCCGGCTGCAGCGCATCCCGGTGGTGATCGACGGCTACGTGGCGACCGCCGCGGCCGCCGTGCTGCACGCCGCCGATCCGAGCGCCCTCGACCATTGCCTGGCCGGCCACGTCTCGGCGGAGGGCGTCCACGCGGAGGTGCTGGAGCGGCTCGGCCTCGTGCCGCTGCTGGCGCTCGGCATGCGCCTCGGCGAGGCCTCGGGCGCCGGGATGGCGATGGGCCTGCTCAAGGGCGCGCTCGCCTGCCACACCGGCATGGCGACCTTCGCGCAGGCCGGCGTGTCCGAGAAGGGCGCGGGCTAGAGCGGCGGTCCCGTCCGGGCGCTGGAGATCAGCCGGTCTTCTCGATGTTCCAGAAGAACTGCACCGGCGCCATGACCATGCCCTTGAGCTTCGTGCTGACGGCCATCGGCTGCTGCACGAGGCCCGCGGGCGCGTAGGGTACGACCTCGAAGGCGCGCTCCTCGATGCGGGCGGCGAGAGCCTTCTGCTGGGCCTCGTCGCCGGTGGCGATCCACGCGCTGCGCAGCGTCTCCAGCGTCGGGTCGTCCGGCCAGCCGAACCACGCGGCCTGACCGTTGGCCCGGATCAGCGGGTGGAGGGCCGGGTTCAGCACGTCCGCCCCGGACCACAGCGTGTGGAACAGCGACCAGCCGCCGGCCTCGACCGGCCCGCGGTTGCCGCGGCGGGCGATGAAGCTGCCCCAGTCGGTGGAGACCAGATCGACGTTCATCCCGAGCTGCTTCAGCAGGTCCTGGGTCACCAGCGACTGATTGTAGGCGATCGGCTGGTCGGCCGGGGCCAGCAGCACCACGCGCTCGCCCTTGTAGCCGGCCTGGGCCAGCATCGCCTTGGCCTTGGCGAGGTCCCCCTGCAGAGCGGCGGCCCCGCCGGCGCCGGTCGACATCGGCGAGCCCGGCGTGAAAAAGGTCTTGGCCTCCCGGTAGTATTCGGGGCTGCCGACCACCGCCTGCATGTAGTCGTCCTGTTTCATGGCCATCATCACGGCCCGGCGGATCTCGGGATTGTTGAAGGGCGGCTGCGTGTGGTTGAACCGCATCAGCAGGATCAGCCCGAGCGGCACGTTGCGGATCTCGATCCCGGGCTTGCCCTTGAGGACGGGGATCAGGTCGATCGCGGGCTGCTCGTACCAGTCGACCGCCCCCTGGATCATCGCGCCCACCGCCGCCGAGGCCTCGGTGATGGCGAGCCACTCGATCCGGTCGACCTTGGCGACCTTGCCGCCGGCCGCCCAGGAGGGCGCCTCCTCGCGGGGACGGTAGCCGGCGTGGCGGGTGTAGATTGCGTTCTGGCCGGGGATCCATTCCCGCGCCTCGAAGCGCCAGGGCCCGGAGCCCATGGCGTCGGCGATCGGCTTGGAGGCGTCCTGCAGCGCGATGCGCTCCGGCATGATGAAGGGCACGTTGGAGGACAGCTTGCCGAGCGCCGCCGGGAGGAGGGGGAACGGCTTCTTCAACGCGATGGTGAAGGTCCGCGCGTCCTCCTGGCCGTACGCCTCCACGAAGCCCGCCAGGGTCTGGCCGAAGGCGTCCCGCTTGGACCAGCGCGCCACCGAGGCGATGCAGTCCTTGGCCTCGACGGGGGCGCCGTCGTGGAAGCTGAGGCCGTCGCGGAGGTGGAAGGTCCAGCGCAGGCCGTCGGGCGCGACCTGCCAGTCGCTGACCATCTGGGGCTGGATCCGGAAGTTCTCGTCGGTGGCGAACAACGTGTCGTAGACGAGATAGCCGTGGTTGCGGATGACGTAGCTCGTGGCGACGATGGGATCGAGGGACGGCAGGGGCGTCGACGGGATGAAGCGCAGCACGCTGCCGGCGCCGGGCTGGGCCCGGGCGAGGTACGGGCGGCCGATGCTGGCGGCGGCCGCGCAGGCGGTCCCGGCCAGAAGCTGGCGACGGTGAAGCGTCATCGCGGGCAACCCCTCTGCTATACAGGGCCCCCGAGGCCCGCTGGATTTTATACAATTTCAACACCGGGGCCTCCCCGTCAAGGGCCCCGACCACGACCGGGCCCGACGGTGGAGCGAGACGATGAAGAACCGGACCATCGCGGGTTCGATCGGATCCGAGATCCGGCGGCGCATCCTCGACGGGCGCTATCCGGCCGGGTCCCAGCTGCGCCAGGACGGCCTCGCGACGGAATTCGGCGCCAGCCGCATCCCGGTACGGGAAGCCCTGTTCCAGCTCGAAGCCGAGGGCCTGGTGCGAATCCACCCGCACCGCGGGGCGACGGTGGCGCCGCTCTCGCCGGCGGACGCGGCCGAGGCCCTCGAACTCAGGGGCACCCTGGAGCCCCGGCTCCTATCCCTGTCGGCCCCGCGCCTCACCGCCGAGGATTTCGCGCGGGCCGACGCTCTGCTGGAGGATTACGCCGCGGCATTGCGCGACGGCGCGACGGCGCGCTGGGGCGCCCTCAACACGGATCTGCACCTCCTCCTCTACGGCCAGGCCGAGCGCCCCCGAGCCCTCGCCCTCGTCGGCTCCCTCCTGGCCGAGTGCGACCGCTACACCCGCCTACAGCTGTCAACGGACAACGCCGAGTTGGAACGGGCCGACCGCGAGCACCGCGAGATCGTCCGGCTGTGCCGGAACGGCCACGTCTCGGCCGCCTGCGCCCTCCTGACCGACCATATCGACCACGTCGCCGCCGCGCTGATGGCCTTCCTCGGCGAGACTTCAGGGCTGACGAAATCGGCCGGGATTGTATAAAATCCTTGCCAGAATCGCACGTCGCTGCCATGGAGAGACACGCCGCCCGGCGCGACCTGCAAGGCCCGCCGGGACGATCCTCCTCCCAGCAGACGAGCCGGCGATGGCCTCCGACCGACACATCTTCTCCGGCACGATCCCCGCCCTGATGACGCCCTGCCGGCCGGATCGGACGCCCGATCTCGACGCCCTCGCGCGGAAGGGGAAGGACCTCGTCGCCGAAGGGATGTCGGCGGTCGTCTATTGCGGCTCGATGGGCGACTGGCCGCTCCTGAGCGACGAGGAGCGGATGGAAGGCGTCGAGCGGCTGCTCGCGGCCGGCGTCCCGGTCATCGTCGGGACCGGCGCGCAGAACCCGAAGCGGGCGGCGGCGCTCGCGGCCCACGCCAAGGCGGCCGGCGCCCACGGCCTGATGATCATCCCGCGGGTGCTGTCGCGCGGCAGCTCGGCGGCGGCGCAGGAGGCTCACTTCTCCGGCATCCTCGAGGCGGCCGTCGACCTGCCGTCGGTGATCTACAACAGCCCCTATTACGGTTTCGAGACCCGGGCGGAGCTGTTCTTCAGTCTGCGCGGCCGGTACCCGCACCTCGTCGGCTTCAAGGAGTTCGGGGGCGCGCAGTCGCTCACCTACGCGGCCGAGCACATCACCGGCCAGGCGCCGGACATCACCCTGATGGTCGGGGTGGATACCCAGGTGGTGCACGGCTACGTCAATTGCGGCGCCCGGGGCGCCATCACGGGCATCGGCAACGTCCTGCCGCGGGAGGTCCTCCACCTCGTGGCCCTCTGCGAGAAGGCGGCCGGCGGCGACGTCCCCGCCCGGCGGCGGGCGGAAGAACTCGACGCCGCCCTGGCGATCCTGTCGAGCTTCGACGAGGGGACCGACCTCGTCCTGTACTACAAGTACCTGATGGTGCTGGAGGGGAACCCGGAATACGCGCTTCACTTCAACGCCACCGACGCTCTGAGCGCCGGCCAGCGCCATTACGCGGAGAACCAGCTGCGCCTGTTCAAGGCGTGGTACGCGCGGTGGTCGAAGGAGGCCGCCGCGGCCTGATCCGCCGCCGCCGCGGCACGCAGGGCAGCCCGCCTTTGCGCGGGACGGCCCGTCGGCGCTATGGCGGGTGCGAGATCGGCCACATCCCGCGAATCCCGCCCATGAAGATCACCCAAGCCTTCACCTTCGAGGCGGCCCACCGGCTGCCGAACGTGCCCGAGACCCACCGCTGCCACCGGATGCACGGGCATTCCTACCGGGTCGAGCTGACGGTCGCCGGCCCGGTCGATCCCCACACCGGCTGGGTAATCGACTTCTACGACATCGAGTCGATCTTCGGCCCGCTGCTGGCGCGGCTCGACCATCACTGCCTCAACGAGATCGAGGGGCTGGAAAACCCGACCGCCGAGAACATCGCGGCCTGGATCTGGCAGCGCCTGCGGCCGGACCTGCCGGGCCTCGCGCGGGTGCGGATCGCCGAGACTCCGATGTCCTGGGCTGAGTACGATGGCGAGTGAGGCCGCGATCACCGGGGACCGCGCCGCGCTGGTGCTGTTCTCCGGGGGCCAGGATTCGGCCACCTGCCTCGCCTGGGCGCTCGACCGGTTCGAGCACGTCGAGACGCTCGGCTTCGATTACGGGCAGCGCCACCGGGTCGAGCTCGACCGCCGTGCGGCCCTGCGGGCGGGCACGACGAGTCTCAACCCCGCCTGGACCGGGCGGCTCGGCGAGGACCATACGGTCGCGCTCGACGCCCTGGGAAAAATCTCCGAGACGGCGCTGACCCGGGAGGCTGCGATCGGCTACGAGGCCTCGGGCCTGCCCAACACCTTCGTGCCCGGCCGGAACCTCGTGTTCCTGACCTTCGCGGCGGCGCTCGCCTACCGGCGAGGCCTCCGGCACGTGGTCGGCGGCATGTGCGAGACCGACTATTCCGGCTACCCGGATTGCCGCGACGACACGATCAAGGCCCTTCAGGTGGCGCTCAACCTCGGGATGGAGCGGCGCTTCGTGCTCCACACGCCGCTGATGTGGCTCGACAAGGCGCAGACCTGGAGCCTCACCGAGACTCTTGGCGGTCGGGCGCTGGTCGAGCTGATCGTCGAGGAGAGCCACACCTGCTACCTCGGCGAGCGCGGGCAGCGCCATCCCTGGGGTTACGGCTGCGGGACCTGCCCGGCCTGCCGGCTGCGAGCGGACGGTTACGCGCGCTTCACTGCGGCCTGAGCCCGTCCACCAGCACCGCCAGCGTTCCCCGGAAGGCGTCGGGGCTCGCGAACAGCCGTTCCATCAGCAGCGCCCCTTCCAGCGTCGCGATGACGTAGCGGGCGAGCGACGCCGGATCCGCGCCGCCGCGCACGCTGCCGTCCGCCTGACCCGCGCGCAGGATCGTCTCCAGCCACGCGAGGTGATCGGCGAAGAAGGCCGCGATATCCCGGCGCAGGCGCTCGGGCAGGACCTCGCCCTCGATGGCCAGCGCCGCGCACAGGCAGCCGAGACCCTGCTCGACGCCGCCGAGGTAGAGCCGGCCGTAGGCCGCGACCCGGCCCGGCCCGTCCGGGACATCGGCACGGATCGCCTCCAGGGCGGCGGCGTAGCGGGCCGCGTAGGCCGCCACCAGGGCGGCGCCGAGATCGACTTTCGTGGGGAAGTGGTGGTGGATGCTCGCCTTGCGGATGCCCACCGCCGCCGCGAGGTCAGCGTAGCTGAAGCCGGCATAGCCGCGTCCCCGGACCAGAGTCTCGGCCTGCATCAGCAGCTCGGCGCGGGTATCCCTCATCGCGGCGATCGTCGCTCCGGCTCACGGGAATGTGGGGCCGGCCGCGATCCCCACCGCGGCTCGCCCCTTGACGGAGTCGCAATCTACCTACTT
The DNA here is from genome assembly GCF_022179385.1 of Methylobacterium longum. Lineage (GTDB taxonomy): Bacteria > Pseudomonadota > Alphaproteobacteria > Rhizobiales > Beijerinckiaceae > Methylobacterium > Methylobacterium longum. The sequence continues at coordinate 307,968 of NZ_BPQS01000001.1, forward strand.
AATGGTAGGCAATCAAGATCAGGAGGAAGCGGCATGACGGCAGACGCCGTCCATCCGAGGACGTTCGGCGCCGGCCCGTCGCGGCGGCACGCGCTCTTCGCGGGGCTCTGCCTGTGCTGCCTGCCGACGCTGGGCCGCGCCGCCGAGAGTTTCGCGATCGAGGAAGTCGGCCCCGGCATCTTCGTCCGTAAGGGCCTGATCGCCGACGCCACCGTCGACAACGACGACGCCATCGCCAATGTCGGCTTCATCGTCGGCAAGACCGGCGTGCTGGTGACGGAATCCGGCGGCAGCCTCGCCGACGGCCGGTGGCTGCGCGCCGAGATCGTCAAGCGCACGGACAAGCCGATCACCCACGTGGTGCTGACCCACGTCCACCCCGATCACGTCTTCGGGGCGGGGGCGTTCGTCCAGGACAAGCCGGTGTTCATCGGCCACGCCAAGCTCACCGAGGCGCTGTCGGCCCGGGGCGAGTTCTATCGCAAGCGGCTGATCGATCTACTGGGCGAGGACCGGACCGGGCCGGTGGTCTACCCGACGATGAGCGTGGCCGATACGGCCGAGATCGATCTCGGCGACCGCCGCCTGACCTTCACGGCCCACGGCCCGGCGCACACCACCTCGGACCTGTCGATGATCGATTCCGGCAGCGGCCTGCTGTTTCCCGCCGACCTGCTGTTCGTGAACCGGATCCCCTCCCTCGACGGCAGCCTCAGGGGCTGGCTCACGGAGATCGAGCGCCTCAAGACCCTGGGTGCGACCCGCGCGGTGCCGGGCCACGGCCCCGTGGCGGTGGACCTCGCCCCGGCGCTCGCCGACCTCTCCGGCTACCTGACCGTCCTGCGCGACGGCACCCGCGCGGCGATCGCCAAGGACGTCCCCATCGAGAAGGCGGTGACCAGCGTGGCCGCGGAACAGCGGGACGCCTGGGCGCTGTTCGACACCTATAACGGCCGCAACGTCACCGTGGCCTACCAGGAACTCGAGTGGGAATAGGTTTCAGGATCCCCATATCCAAAGCAACCGGGAGGCACGCCATGACCCACAGGATCGGAAAGACGCTCTCCACCCTCGGCCTCGGCGTCGTCCTCGCGACGGGCGCCGTCTCCGGCCCCCTCGTCGGGATGGCGCAGGCGGCCGGCGCCTCCGACACCGAGCATGAGCGGGCAGCCCGTTGGCAGGAGATCGCCAAGTCGATCTTCGGCGACCGGCAGATCGCGCAGACCGACAGCCTCGTGAAGATCGACGCGCCGGTCCGGGCGCTCGACGCCGCCCTGGTGCCGATCACCCTGACCATGCCGAAGGACGGTCAGATCAAGGCGGTCTCGCTGATCATCGACGACAACCCGGCGCCCTACGCGGCCAAGTTCGAGTTCGGCCCCGCCGCCGACCCGGCCGAGCTGAAGCTGCGCGTGCGGGTCAACAACTACACCGACATGCACGCCGTGGTGGAGACGCAGGACGGCAAGCTCTACGAGGCCAAGCAGTTCGTGAAGGCGTCCGGCGGCTGCTCCGCCCCGATGGGGATGAGCGACGAGGAGGCCATGAAGGGCATGGGCGACATGCGCCTGAAGTTCGCCGAGACCGCGCCCGGCAAGCCGGTGGAGGCCACGCTGATGGTCCGCCACCCGAATTTCTCGGGCATGCAGATGAACCAGGTGACCCGCGAGTACACGCCGGCGCGCTACATCGACAAGCTCACCGTCTCGGCGGGTGACCGGACCGTCTTCACCATGACGGGCGACATCTCGATCGCGTCGAACCCGGTGATCAACTTCGCCTTCAAGCCGGACGGCAAGCCGATCCAGGTGGCGGCCTCCGACAACCAGGGCGGCCGCTGGCAGCACAGCTTCAACCCGCCGAGCCCGACGAACTGAGCGATGCGGGACTCACGCATGATCGGCCGCATCGCGGCGGCCTGCGCGGCGCTCCTCTGCCTCGCGGCCGCGCCCGCGGATTCCCCGGTCAACGTGCCGGAGCCGGAGGGGCTCTACGCCGGGCCGCCGAAGGGCTATACGCCGTCGACCCTCAAGGGGGCCGAGGCGGTCGATGCGGACGCGGTTGCCGCGCTGATGGCGGGGCCGGACAAGCCGGTGCTGATCGACGTGGCGGCGCCCGACCGCAAGCCATCGAACTTCCCCGAAGGCCGCCTCTGGCTGCCGGTGCATCCGTCGATCCCCGGCGCTGTCTGGATGCCGGAGGCCGGGGCCGAGCCCCTGGCGCCGGAGCGCGAGGCCCTGTTCTACGCGCGGGTCGCGGCGCTGACCGGCGGCGACAAGGCGAAGCCCGTCGTGGTGTTCTGCCACGTGGAGTGCTGGGGCAGCTGGAATGCCGGCAAGCGGCTGGTGCAGAAAGGCTACACCGGCGTGCGCTGGTTCCCACAGGGTGTCGAGGGCTGGCAGGAACTGCACGAGACCGCGAATCTGAAAGTCGATCCGGACTGGGCGACGGGAGCCGAGCCGCAGGCGGGGCGCTGACCCGTCGTGTCGGGCCGTGTAAGAACAGCGCGATAAGGCAGGACGCGTGTCTCCCTCCCTTCGCGGGGAGGGTGGCCCTCAAGGAGGGGAGGGCATGCGCGTCCCGGATGAGCTGAGCGAGGATCAAGCCATGTCGCAGGTCGTGCAGTCCCGACGGCTCCGGGCGATCGATATCGGCAAGCGCAAGGCCGAGGGGCGCAAGATCACCGCGCTCACGGCCTACCACGCCCACACGGCCGGCATCGTCGATCCCTATTGCGACTTCATCCTCGTGGGCGATTCCCTCGGCATGGTCATGCACGGGATGGAATCGACGATCCCCGTGACCCTGGAGATGATGATCCTCCAGGCGCAGGCGGTGATCCGCGGCACCGAGAAGGCGCTGGTCGTGGTGGACATGCCGTTCGGCTCCTACGAGGCGAGCCGCGAGCAGGCCTTCCTCAACGCGTCCCGGGTGCTGAAGGAGACCGGTGCCGGCGCGATCAAGATGGAGGGCGGCGCCCATTTCGCCGAGACGGTGGCGTTCTTGGTCCAGCGCGGCGTGCCGGTGATGGGCCATATCGGCCTCACCCCGCAGGCGGTGAACACGATGGGCGGGTTCAAGGTGCAGGGCCGGCTGCCCGACGACGAGCGCCGTCTCCTGGAGGACGCGCGGGCGATCTCCGAGGCGGGGGCCTTCGCCATCGTGCTGGAGGGCATCGTCGAGCCGGTGGCCCGCGCCATCGCGACCTCACCCCGGGTCACGGCCGCCACGATCGGCATCGGCGCCTCGGCGGTCTGCGACGGGCAGATCCTGGTCCTGGAGGACATGCTCGGCCTCTCCGAACGGACGCCGAAATTCGTCCGCCAGTTCGGGAGCCTGCGCACCCATATCGAGGAGGCCGTGAAGGCCTACGCGGAGGAAGTGCGGGCCGGGCGTTTCCCCGCCGAGGACCACACCTACGGGTAAGCCGGCCCGGATGCGCCCGTTCACCGATCCTCCGACCTGAGCCGCCGCGGGAGGGCTCGGCCCATCGGCCTTCCCCCGCAGAGCCCTCAATGGCCATCGCGGCCTCCGAGGGCGGGCCGGCGCCGGCAGCCGCTGCCTCGCGGATGGGCATTGCGCCTAAGCCGGTTGCAATTCCCGCCCCGGTCCGTAATCGTTCCGCTGGTATACCAGATTGCCGAGTCGGCGCGCGTGATGGCGTGCGCGGCCGGCGGGTCGAGCGAGCGAGGGACGCGCGGGGATGTCCAACACGGTTGGCCCGGACGAACAGACCGGCAAAGTCTCCGGCTTTCAGCTGTTCAGGCCGATCCTTGCGGGGGCGACCCTGCGGGAGCGCCTGATCGGCTGCCTCGGCGCGCTCGTCGGCATCACGCTCACCGGCCTGATCTGCGGCTGGTTCTTCGGGCAGGGCCCCCACATTCCCCTCATCGTAGCGCCCATGGGCGCCTCGGCGGTCCTGCTGTTCGCGGTCCCCGCGAGTCCGCTGGCGCAGCCCTGGTCGATCATCGGCGGCAACACGATCTCGGCCTTCATGGGCGTGCTGGCCGCCCACTTCATCACGAACCCCGTCGTGGCGATCGGCGTCGGCGTGTCGCTGGCCATCGCGGCGATGTCGCTCACGCGGTCGCTCCACCCGCCCGGGGGCGCGGCCGCCCTGACGGCGCTGATCGGCGGTCCGGCCGTCACCTCGGCCGGGTTCCTGTTCCCGCTGTTTCCCGTCTGCCTCAACTCGGTGATCCTGGTCGCCCTCGGGATCGCGTTTCACAAGGTCGCGCGGCGCAACTATCCTCACGTGACGGCCAGGGCACCGGTCAACACGCACGGGACGGCCGACCTGCCCCCCTCCATCCGCGTCGGCTTCAGGCCCGAGGATGTCGACGCGGCGCTGCTCGAGCTGCACGAGACCATGGACATCGACCGCGACGACCTCAACCAGCTCCTGCGGCAGGTCGAGGCCCACGCGCTCCTGCGCACGCAGGGCACGCTCACCTGCGGCGAGGTCATGTCGCGCGACGTGGTGACGGTCGGGTTGAACGGCAGCGCCGCGCGCGCGCGGGAGCTGCTGCTCGCCCACAACATCCGCACCCTGCCGGTGGTGGACGGGGAGGGGCGGCTCGCCGGCACGCTCGGCCTGCGGGAATTGACCCTGCGGGGCGACGGCGCCGTCGCGCAGGCGATGTCCGAGGCCCGGACCGCCGCGCCGGGCGAACCGGTGATCAGGCTGATCGGCTCCCTGACCGACGGCCACGCGCACGCGGTCGTGGTCACGGGCGAGGACCGGCGCATCCTGGGGATCATCACCCAGACCGATCTCCTCGCGACCCTGACGCGCCTGCTCTCGGCCAAGGCCTTCGCGATGCCCGAGCCGGTCGCGCCGTGAGCGGCCGCCCCGGCGACGGGCCCGGCGGCTGGCCCGGGAGTTGCTCAGGATCCCGTGTTCCCGGCGACGCCGGATCCGCGGGATTGAGCCGATGCAAGATGGGCCGCTTCTCCTCCAGGCGCTGCACGCCGCCCTGATGGTGTCGAGCATGATGCTGACATGGCAGGTTTATCGCCTCCACAGGCCGTAGCCGCCACGGGCCCGCGTCCCCTGATTCGGGCCGACCGCGCGCGGTCGGCCCGACCGGCGATGGCCGGGCGGACGTCCCGGCCGCGGCCATGACCCCGCGGTTCCGGGCGGGAGTCAGCCCAGCCGTCGGGACGGAAGCCGCAGGCCCGGCGCCGGACGCTCCAGCAGCACCTCCCGGCGGAATCGCACGAGCCGGGCCGGCCGGCCGGCGGCGCCGCTGGTGACGCTCTCGGTCTCCTCAACCAGCCCCTGCTGCGCCACGAGACGCCGGAAATTCTGCTTGTGCAGCTGCGTGCCCGACAGCGCCTCGACGGTGCGCTGGAGCTGGAGAAGGGTGAATTCCGGCGGCATCAGCTCGAACACCACCGGGCGGTACTTGATCTTGCCGCGCAGGCGCCCGATCGCCGTGGCGAGCACCCGCCGGTGGTCGAAGGCCATGGGCACGCCGGTGGGATCGTTCGGCAGCGCGGGCCCGGGGTTGCCTCTCGCCTCCGGGATCAGGCCGGCCTCGAACAGCAACTCGTAGCGCTCCAGCACCCGCTCCTCGTTCCACGTGCCGCCGTTCATGCCGAAGGTCAGGCCGAGGCGGTCGAGGCGGCGGGTCCGGACGGCGCAATCCTCGGGCTCCGCGGCCCAGGCGGCGAGCCGCGCCTCGATGGCGTCGAGCTGGCGCGGGCGCCCCTGGCGGAAATCCTCGTAGGGCAGGTAGCGGTACCAGTTCTGCCACGCGGCCTCGGCGAGGCCGGCGGGCCGCTCCTCGCGGACGAGGGCCAGGTAGGCGACGGACAGCGAGTGCACCCCCGATTTCTCGGCGGTTCCGGAGCGGTCGCGATCGCCGAAGGTGTAGAGCTGCTCCACGTAGCCGAGGCGCTGGTGCGTCTGCCGCTCCACCCAGGCGCGCAGGCCGCGCTCCAGGGTCGCGTGCTCGGGCACGAGCGGACCGGCCGGCAGGCCGTCCACGCGGCCCGGCGCCTGATCGGGGACGCGGATCGTGAGGGCGCGCGGCTCCCCCTTGGTCGCGGCGACGATCACCGCGACGAGGCCCACGGAGGAGCGCTCCGGCAGGGCCTGCGCCCCGCGCGCACCCGTCTGCACCGCGGCAACACTCATCGTCCCTGACCGCCTCTCCCCTCGGATGCGCCTTAGCCGATCCCGCCTATAGGCGTGCAGGATCGGCGCACGTCAACGCCGCCGTATGACGCCGCTCCCCGGGATGCCGCCCGGAACGCTTGCCAACGCCGATGGGGCTATCCAAACAGGGACGCCCGAGGGCCGGCGCGGGGCCGGACGGGGCGGGGAATGTGCGACAGCGATGCCAGCCAGCGCGAGCGCCGCATCGCCCGGGAGCCGGGCGGTGGACCTGCGGCTCTACGGCCTCCTCGACGTGGGCGTCTGCGGTGCGGACGGGACGCGGCTGGCGCAGCTCGCCGCCGAGGCGGTGGCGGGCGGCTGCACCCTGCTCCAGTACCGCGAGAAGGACGTCCCCGACGCCCGCGCCGCGCTGGCGCGGATCCGGGCGATCCGTGAGGCCGTGCGCGGCCGGGTCCCGGTGCTCGTCAACGACCGCGTCGACCTCGCCCTCGCGGCGGCGGCGGACGGCGTGCATCTCGGCCAGGGCGATCTGCACCCCGCCGACGCGCGCCGCCTCCTGGGAGAGGGCGCGATCATCGGCCTCACCCTGAAGAAACCGGCCCAGGCCGACGAGCTGTACCGGTTGCCCGTCGACTACGCCTGCATCGGCGGCGTGTTCGCCACCACCAGCAAGGACAATCCCGACCCGCCGGTGGGCCTCGAAGGCTTTGCCAGCATCGCCTTCCGCGCCCGCCTGGCACGCGGTGCGGGCCTGCCGCTCGGCGCCATCGCGGGGATCGGCCTGGAGAACGCGGCCGCGGTGATCGCCGCCGGGGCGGACGGCATCGCGGTGATCACCGCCCTGTTCGGCGCGGAACCGGTGCGCCAGCGCGCCCGCGACCTGCGCGCCCGGATCGACGCCGCGCTCGCCGAGCGGGCGGGTGCACGATGAGCGGCACCGCCCCCATCGCGGTGACGATCGCGGGCTCGGATTCCGGCGGCGGCGCCGGCATCCAGGCGGATCTCAAGACCTTCTCGGCGCTGGGCGTCTACGGCGCCAGCGTGATCACGGCGCTGACCGCGCAGAATACGACCGGCGTCCAGGCCATCCACGACGTGCCGCCCGATTTCGTGGCCCGGCAGATCGACAGCGTGTTCTCGGATCTCGCCGTGAACGCCCTGAAGATCGGCATGCTGTCGCGGGCCGCGGTGATCGCGGCGGTCGCGGACGGCCTGGAGCGTCACGCCGCCGCGATCCCGATCGTCCTCGACCCCGTGATGGTGGCCACCAGCGGCGACCGGCTGATCGCCGACGACGCGGTGGCGGCGCTCCGGGAGCGGCTGCTGCCGCGGGCCGACCTGATCACCCCCAACCTGCCGGAGGCGGCGGTGCTGCTCGGCGAGGCCGTGGCCGGGGACGCGGCGACGGCGGTGGCCCAGGCCCGCCGGCTCGTGGCTCTCGGCGCCCGGGCGGTGCTGATCAAGGGCGGCCACGGAACGGGGCGCGAGAGCATCGATCACCTCGTCACGGCGGACGGGACCCTGCGGACCCTGTCGGCGCCGCGGATCGCGACGCGCAACACCCACGGCACCGGCTGCACCCTCTCGGCCGCGGTGGCGGCGGGGCTCGCCCACGGCCTGACGCTCCCGGAGGCTGTCGCGGACGCCAAGACCTACCTGACCGCCGCCCTCGCGGCGGCCGACCGCCTCGCGGTCGGGGCGGGCCACGGCCCCGTCCACCACTTCCACGCCGCGTGGCCGTAGGGGAGGCGGATCGGAGCTTTCGGTGCTTCGGCCCTGCCCGTGCCTTGCAACCGGACAGCGATTGCGTTTGAAGAAGCGCACGATCGTTCGGATAACGGAACGGCGCAGGCGGACCGGTGACGATGCAGGATCAGGCGGAACGGCCCGACCGGGGGCGCGGGCGCGACCTGCTGACCGGGGCGCAGGCGCTCTCCGGACAGCTCGGCAAGACCATCCAGCGGCTGCGCAAGGCCTACAACCTCTCGCTCTCGGAACTCGCCGAGCAGTCGGGCGTGGCCAAATCGATCATCAGCCAGATCGAGCGCAACGAGACCAACCCGACGCTCGCGACGATCTGGCGGCTCTCGCAGGCGCTGGACGTGTCCATCGAACGGGTTCTGGCCGCGGGCGACGAGGAACCGTTCATCGAGAAGACCTCCCGGGCGGACACGCCGATCCTCGTCTCGGAGGACGGCAAGGTGCGGCTGGCGATCATCGGCTGGCTCAAGACGATCGAGTGGCTGCAATGGTACGAGGTCGCGGCCGATCCCGGCGGCGTCCTCGACTCGGACCCGCACCAGCGCGGCTCGGTGGAGTCGCTCTCGGTCGCCGAGGGGGCGTTCGAGGTCGAGGTCGGCGGCATCGTGCAGCGGGCGCGGGCCGGCGAGACCCTGCGCTATCGCTGCGACCGCCCCCACCTCGTGCGCTGCACCGAGGGTCCGGCGCGGGCGACCATGGTGGTGATCATGAAGGCCGCCGTGATGGAGTGAGCCGGGCTCATCGCCCGGTGTTCACCCAGCGCACCACGTCCGCCAGCACGATGGAAAGCGCCTGATCGAGGGCGCGGGCGCCGTTGCCGGAATCGACCTTGGCCACCGGCACACGGGCCGTGAAGATCCGCGCCGCGGTCACCTTGCCGGTCCCGTCCGTCACGAGCTTCAGCGACAGGTCGACCACGGCCTCGCCGGTCCCGGCCTGGACGTCGAAGGCGCGGATCTCGCTGATCAGCTGGTAATCGGCCACGACCTTGTCGCCGGGCCGGCTCACGGAGCGCAGGCGGCCGGAATTCTCCAGGCTCTGGATGATGCGCGTCTGGATCAGCCGCGGCAGCCGGTCGGCCCACTGGCCGCCGCCCAGGAACGAGAGGGCGCCGCCGGGCTCGCGCACGATGATCCGGTCGGCCTCGAAGGGCTGGATGCTGACCGGCTCCGAGACCGCGATTGACCGGCCCGCCGCGATCGGGCGGCCGGAGGGCGGCAGGGCCGCAAGGTCGAAGGTGAGGGGCGCCGCGCCGCCGCCGCACCCGCCCAGGAGGGCGGCGAGCAGCACAGCGGCAGCGATGTGGGACGAGCGGACCATGCGCACAACCTGAGAGACCCCGCCGACGGGCGGCAGAGCTGTAAAAGCCATGCGGTTAAAACTACCCCGCCCCTGTATCGGTGTCGTGCGCCGGAACACATCGACTGTGCCGCGGGCGATTTCAGCGTCCGCCGTTGTATTCCGGCAACGACGGCTTGCCGCCAAAGATCACCTGGCTCGGGTCGCGCTCCAGGCTGCGCACCGTGCGGTTGAGCGTGCTCAGCGTCCGCTGGCCGTCCCCCGACAGGGCCTCGACCTCCCGGCGGCCGGAGCCGCTCAGGCGGCCGAAATTGGCCGAGATGCTGGCGGTGCGCTTGTCGAGGTTCTCCGACATGGTCCGGAAGGCCTTGCCGGCGTCCCGCACGGAGATCGCGGCGGCGCGGATTTCCGTGAACGTGCTGGACCCCTCCTGGCCGGAGGCCGACCCCAGGAAGCCCTGGGCGCCGTTGAGCACCGCGTCGATCTTGTCGGCCGAGGCGTTGAGCTTGGCGGCGAGCGAGCGGGCATCGTGCACCGCCCCCTCGATGTCGGGGCTGGACTTGGACAGGGCCGCCGAGAAGCGGTCGGCGTTGTCGATCACGTGGCCGAGCTTCGCGCCGTCCACCGCCTTGACCAGCGCCGCGATGTTCGGGCCGGCATCGGCGAGCGTCTTCGAGAAGGTGTCGACGTTGGCGAGGGACCGGCTGATCGCGCCCTCGTTGGCGGAGACGACCCGGTCGAGGCGGGCCAGCATGTCGTCGGCCCGCTGCGCCACCTGGCGGGCGAGCGCCATCATGTCCTGCATGTCGGAGGAATCGGCGAAGATCGTCGGCGGCTCGCCGTTGGCCAGGGGGGTGAGCACCGGCGCGTCGGCGTTGCCGCCCGACAGGGAGATCACCGAGACGCCGGTGAGCATCGCCGAGTCGAGGCGGGCGCGGGTGTCGGCCCGGAGCGGGGTCGCGGGCTCGACCTTGATCTGGGCGAGCACCCGGCGCGGATCCTGCGGGGCGAGGCGGATGTCGGTGACCTCGCCGACCTTGATGCCGTTGAAGTTCACGCTCGAGCCGCGAGAGAGGCCGCCCACCGAGCCCGAGAAGACGATGCGGACGGTCTGGCTGACTTGCCGCGAGGCCCCCCCGGAGAGCCACAGCACGGTACCGAAGCCCGCCAGGATGACGGCGATGGTGAAGGCCCCGATGAGGGCGTAGTTCGCGCGGGTTTCCATGCGCTCAACCTGCTCTTCTGCCCGGCGGAGATCCGGCCGGGCCTCTGGCCCCGGCTCCCCGAGGGGGGCGGGGCAGGATCTGGGTGGGACGGCGCTCACGCATGGGCTGCGGCGCCGCCCGTGGCGATGGTCCGGGCGCGCTTGCCGTGGAAGTAGGAGCGCAGCCAGGGATGGTCGCTCGCCAGCATCTCGTCGATCGTGCCGGCCGCGATGATCTGGCCGTCGCCGAGCGCCGCGATGCGGTCGCAGGCGGTGTAGAGGCTGTCGAGGTCGTGGGTGACCATGAAGACGGTCAGGCCCAGCGTCTCCTTGAGGGTCGAGACGAGGTCGTCGAACTCGCCCGCGCCGATCGGGTCGAGGCCCGAGGTCGGCTCGTCGAGGAACAGGATCTCGGGATCGAGGGCCAGGGAGCGGGCGAGCGCCGCGCGCTTGATCATGCCGCCCGACAATTCCGAGGGCAGCTTGTCGGCGGCGTCGGGCTTGAGGCCGACCATCTCGATCTTCAGGCGGGCGAACTCGTCGAGCAGGCGCTCGGACAGGTTCAGGTGCTCGCGCATCGGCACCTGGATGTTCTGCTTGACGGTGAGCGCCGAGAACAGGGCGCCCTGCTGGAACAGCACGCCCCAGCGCTGCTCCATCCGGCGCCGCTCGGCGTAGGTCAGCGCGTCGACGTCGCGGCCGAACACCTCGATCCTGCCCGCACGCTTCGGATTCAACCCCAGGATCGTCCGGGTGAGCACCGACTTGCCCTGACCCGAGGGCCCGACGAAGCCCAGGATCTCGCCGGCGCGAATGTCGAGGCTCAGGCCCTTGAGGATGTTGCGGTCGCGGAAGCCGACCACGAGGTCGCGCACGCGGATGATCGGCTCCTCGTGTTCGCTCACCGTCCCCCCCCGATCCGTGTGCGCGCCGCGGCGCGACCCAGGCGCGCGCCGCGCCCGGAGGTCACCCGCTGCCCTGGGTCGCTTCGCGGCGCTCGCGATGACGGAATGGGTGGCATCGACGGGATGGGTCTCAAAAATCGATGGCGGCGAAGAAGACCGCGAACAGGCCGTCGAGGACGATGACCATGAAGATGGACTTCACCACCGAGGCGGTGACGTGGCGGCCGAGGGACTCCGCCGAGCCCTCCACGGCGAAGCCCTCGATCGTGGCGATCACCCCGATGGTCAGCGCCATGAACGGCGCCTTGATCAGGCCGACCATCACGTGGTGGACGCCGACCGCCGCTTGGAGCCGGGCCAGGAACTGGTCGAGGGTCAGCCCGCCGTAGAGCATCGCGGTGAGGCCGCCACCGGCCAGGGCCGAGAGATCGCCGATCAGCGTCAGCATCGGCAGGCCGAACATCAGGGCGAGCACGCGGGGCACGATCAGGATCTCGACCGGGTCGAGGCCCATGACGCGCAGCGCGTCGACCTCCTCGCGCATGCGCATGGATCCGATCTCGGCGGTGATCGCCGAGCCGGAGCGTCCAGCCACCATGATGGAGGTCAGCAGGACGCCCATCTCGCGCAGGATCAGCAGCCCGATCAGGTTGACCACGAAGGTCTGGGCGCCGAAGCGCTGGAGCTGGAAGATACCCTGCTGGGCGACGATGCCGCCCACCAGGAACGAGATCAGCACGATGATCGGCGTGCCGTTGAGGGCCACCTGCTGGACCTGGTTGATCAGCGCGGTGCCCCGGAAGGTGCCGGGCCGCAGGGCGACGCGGCCGCAGGCGGCGATCAGCTCCCCGAGGAACGCCAGGGCGGTGACGAATTCGTGCCCGCCGCGCACGGTCTGGCGCCCGGTGGCATCCAGCAGGCCGACGATCGGACCGTGACGCCGGGCCGGCGCCGCCTCGGGCTCGCGCAGGCGCACTTCGCCCAGCAACGTCCGGTGCTCCGGCCGCGCCGCGAGATAGGTGAGGGCGCCGCCCGCCTGCCCGATCTCGGTGCGGGTCCGCTCCAGCACCCAGGCGCCGAGCGTGTCGAGGCGCTCGATTCCCGACAGGTCGACCGCCACCGGACCGCTCCGGCCGGCCGCCGCGATGCGGGCGGCCGCGGCCTCGACGGCCGGCGCCTGGTCGGCGGTCCAGCGTCCGTCAAGCATCAGCCGGCCGTCGTCCGGCCGCTCCCGCACAGATGCGCCGAGAACGATGTTCTCGCTCAGCAAAAGACCTCACTCCTCGATCGAGGCACCACTCTGCCGGGCGGTTATGTCGACATTACGGTTGATGAACCGTGTCCGGCGTCACGCCCGCCCGGCGCGAGGCGAGGGCGAGCCCGAGCCCGGCGGCGGCCAGCGGCGCCATCAGCAGGAAGGCGAGGGGGCCGCCGGACCGGTAGGCGAAGCCGCTCACCAGGGTGGCGACCACCGCGACGCTGGCGTTGACGGCGCTGAGCGTGCCCTGCGCCCGGCCCCGCGCCCCGTCGGGAGCGTAGGCCGAGACCGCCGCCATGGCCCCGAGCTGGGTCGCACCGAACGTCAGGCCGTGGAGGGCCTGCAACGGCACCAGGGCGGCGAGGCGGTCGCCGAGGAGGAACATGCCGACCGCCCGCAGGATCGCCGCGGATGCGCCGAGGCCGAGCAGTCGCACCGGGCTGCGCCACGCGGGGGGCAGGGCGGGCACGGACGCGAACAGCACGATCTCGGCGAGCACGCCGGTCGCCCAGAGCGCGCCGACCCAGGCCGCCGTGATGCCGTGCTCCGTCCAGAAGATGCTGCCGAATCCGTAGAGGGCGCCGTGGCTCGCCTGGATGGCGGCGGCCGCGCCGATGCAGAGCCACAGCTTGAGCGGAAGGCGCGGGCGTCCCGCGCCGTCCGCCGCCTGCGGCACGGCCGCCACGGACCGGCTGCGCCACGCCACGAGCGCCGCGACCAGGGCGAGGCCGGTGAGCAGCACCGGCACCGCGAGGTGGCCCCCCAGCGCCGACAGCAGGACGCCGCCGACGAGGTTGGCCATCAGGAACGCGACCGAGCCCGCCATCCGGATCCGGGAATAGGCGAGGCGGGAATCCCGGCGCACGGCCGCGAGCGTCAGGTAGTCGATGCAGGGCACGAGCGGCGCGCCGGCGGCCGCGTTGAGCACGATCAGCACGGCGAGCAGGGGCCATCCGACCCCGGCGGCGCCGGGCATCAGCGCGTAGGTCAGGCTCAGCGCGAGGCTGCCCAGCAGGATGAGCCGGCGCGGGCCGAGGCCGCGGTCGAGCAGGCTCATCAGCGGCGCCGTGGCGGCGATCCGGGTCGCGATCGGCAGGGCGAGCAGCACGCCGATCAGCCCGGCGTCGATCCCCAACGTGTCGAGCCAGAGAGGCATGAACGGCATCGCGATGCCGATCTCGGTGAAGACGACGGCGTAGAGCAGCGACAGGCGCGCCGGGCCGGACGGGCGAAGCAAGGCGGGGCTCGGGGCGGCAGTTCGGAGGGGGCCCGGATCGGGCCCGGATCGGGGCCCGCCCGTAAGCGCCCGTTAAAGGCATCCTGTCAAATTGCGCGCTTCCGGGCCGGATCCTGCGCCGGCCGTCGCCCGCCGCCCGCCGCCCGCCTTCCGCGTCCAGGGAAGCTCATGACCGGACCTGTCACCCCGAGCCCCGCTGCGTCGGCCGAGTACGACGCCATCGCGGCGGCGCTCGCCGCCACGGAGCGCGGTCGCTGGTTCCTGGCCGAGCATGTCCGCCGCAACCGCGGCGCCGACACCGAGACGCTGCTCGGCGCGATCGCCCGGCTGGAGCGGACCGTCACCGAGGATCGCGGCCACGAGGCGTTCGGGCACCTGCGCGGCAACCTCGTCGACATGGCCGACGCCATCAGCCGCACCAAGGCCGAGATCGCGGCGATCAGCGCCACCGATACCCAGCAGACCCGCCTGACCCAGGCGTCGCTCGCCCTCGACGCAATCGTGCGCGAGACCGAGCAGGCAACCTCCGACATCCTCGGCTCGGCCGAGGCCATCCAGGAGGCGGCCTGGACCCTGCGCGAGCGGGGCGGCGACGCGCCGGCCTGCGACGCCCTCGACCGGCACGCCACCGCGATCTACACGGCGTGCTCGTTCCAGGACCTCACCGCGCAGCGCACGGCCCGGATCGTCTACACGCTCCGCTACCTGGAGGACCGGCTCTCGGCGATGATCGCCATCTGGGGCGCCGAGGCCGAGCGGATCCCGTCGCCGTCCGGCCCCCGGACAGCCGGCCCGGAGGCGGAGCCGTCCGACCTCTGCCAGAGCGACATCGATCGGTACATCAGCATGGATGTCCCGGCCGTGACGGCGGCAGCCCTCGTGGCCCGGCCCGGAAGCCCGCCGCTCCACGAAGATCTCGCGTTCCTGCCGGTCACGGGCGGGACGGACGCGCCGCTGCCGTCGTCCGACGTCGCCTGGATCGCGGCGGCCGCATCCATCGCGACTTCCGAACCGGATGCGGAGACCGCCGCCGGGGACGCCCCGGAGCCCGACTGGGCCGACATCGTCGCGGCGGTGCCCGAACTGGAGGTTCCGGGGGAGGAGCCTGTCTTGAGCTTCGCTGCGCTTGACGCGCTCCCGCCGGAGGAGCGGCTGGCACTCTTCGCCTGAGAGGCGCATCGGGACGCGGACCCTGCTATCAGGGCGCCGCATGGCATCCCATGGTTTCCCGTGGCGTCCCATGCTGTCCCGTGTCGTCAGTCGCGAGAATCCGCGTCCGTGGCCCTGCACCTGATCAAGCTCTGCGTCGGCCCCGCCTCCATCGCCGACCTTGAAGCGCGGCAGGCGCGGTTCCTCGCCGATGCGCTCCGGGACGGCCGGCCGGCGGCGCCGTTCCACGTCACCCGGACCCTGCCCAAGCGCCACCGGGAGATCGCCGGGCAGGGCTCGATCTACTGGGTGATCCGGGGAACCCTGTCCTGTCGGCAGGCGATCACGGCCATCGAGCCGCTGACCGGGGAGGACGGCATTCCGCGCTGCCGGCTGGTCTTCGACCCGCGCCTCGTCCCGGTGGCGCCCCGTCCGTACCGTCCCTTCCAGGGCTGGCGCTACCTCACGGCGGGCGACGCGCCGACCGACCTCGGCGCCGGGGCCTCGGGCGATCTCGCCGAGATGCCCGAGGCCCTGCGGCGCGAGCTGGTCGGCCTCGGCCTGCTGTGACCGGAGGGTCCGACGCGCGCCCTCACCCGGAGCCGCCGGACGTCGCGGGATCCCCCCGAACCCTCCTTCGAGACCCGCCGACGCGGGCAATCCCGCACCAGGGCGAGGGCCGGAGAACTGCTCCCTGAGCGCGCCCGCACCGCAGCCCGCCGGAGCCGGCCTCGACCCCGGCGGGACGCGTCTTACGCCCCGTCGAAGCGTCCGCTGGCATGGGCCAGCATGGTGTAGACCTTGCCGGTCTCCGAGGTGAGATAGGCGTCGGTCCGCTTGGCGTCGCTGTCGTTCTTGACCACGTCGCCGAGCAGGCGCTCGAACTCGCTGACGTAGCGGTCGACGCTGCGGCGGAACTCCGTGTCGGTCCGGTAGCGGCGCTGGATCTCCGCGAAGGTCGCGCGGCCCTGCGGCGTGTAGATCCGCGGGTCGAACAGGTTGGGCTCGCCGCGGCGGTACCGCTCCCACAGGTCGACCGCGGTGCGATGCTCGATCATCTTGGCGATGTCGGTCGAGATCGTGTCGAGGGCGATCCGTCCGGTCTCGGCGGCCGCCACCGCGGGCCGGCGGGCCGGCTGTGCGGGCGCCGCCGGCGCGGCGGCCGGCGCGTCGGCCGCCGGAACCTCCTCGTCGTCGTCCAGGGAGGCGCGGGTCAGGAGATCCGACAGCCAGCCGCGCTTGTCGCCGGCCTGTGCGGGCCGGGCCGGAGCGGCCGGGCGTGGCGCCTCGATCCGGGCCGGAGCGGCCGCGGCGGGCCGCGGTGCCGCCGCGGCGGTCGGAAGCGCCGGAGCGGAAGCCGCCGGAGCCGCCGGCGCCAGGGAGGCGGCGGGGACCGGAGCGGCCGGGGCCGGTGCGGAGCGGCTGCCGCCCTCGGCGACCCGCCGCTGGGTCTGCGCCTGCGGCTGGGCGACGTCCACGGCGCGGCCGGAGCGGGAGACCAGGGACGAGAGCTCGTTGAGCGCCTTGATCTGGTCGGCCACCACCCGGCGCATCTCGCCCGTGGCATCCTGGGTCTCGCGCGGCAGGTCGAGGACGCCCTTGGCAAGTTCGGCGCGGGTGGCGTCGAGTTCACCGCGGATCGAGCCCGCCATCTCGCGCAGTGCCGAGAAGGAGTCGCCGAAGCTGGCCTGGGCCTCCTGGAAGCCGCTGCGCATCTCGCGGGCCGCCTCCTCGATGGCCTGCCGCACGCCCTGGGCGGCCTTCTCGCCCTCGGCGCTGGCGCTGTCCTTCAGGTCGGCGAAGGCGCTCGTCACCGAGGCGCCGGCGCCCTGGGCCGACTGGGCCAGGGACTCGCCGACGCTCCGGGCACGGTCCTCGGCGGCGCGCAGGGTCTGCTCGATCGTGCGCTCCAGGGCCTTGCCGTTCTGCTCCAGGGCGGTCGCCCGCGCCTCGAAGGCGGCGAGCGCGCCCGTCAGGGCCGTTTCGCGGCCCGTCAGGGTCGACCCCAGACGCTCCTCGATGGCGGCGAGCGAGGCGGCCGCCCGGTCGAGGGCGGCGACGTGCGCGGCCGTCTGCTCCCCGAGGGAGCGACCCCGCGTATCGAGGGTCTCGGCGAGGCGGGACGCCTCTTGGAGGGCCCCGTCGGCGGCGCCGCGCAGGGATTCGACCTGCGCCGACACGCCGGCGCTGGCCCGGCCGGTCTCGGAGGCGATGCGTTCCAGCGCCTCCTGGATCTGCTCGATCCGGCCGGCGAGGCCCCGCTCGACCGCGCCGAGATTCGTGTCGGCGCCGGCCACGAGGTCGCTGAGGGCCGTGTTGGCGGTCTCGATCCTCTGGAGGAGGGCGCCGAGTTCCCGGCCCATGCGGTCGTTGGTCTCGAACAGCTCCGAGAGGGTGCGGCCGGCGCCGTCCTCGACGGCGGCGCGCAGCAGCTCGGCCGAGGCCCGCGACTGCACCGCCAGCTCCTCGGTCCGCTCCCGCAGGGTCTCGGCCAGCGGAACACCCGTCTCGGCAAGCGTCCGCTCGATCGCGTCGGCCCGGTCTGCCAGGGCGCGGGACAGGTCGAGCATCGGACCGTCGATGGCCTCGCGCAGGCGGACCACATGACCCTCCACGCTGTCGCCGGCCGCGCGGCCGCTGCCCTCGATGCTGGCGAGCAGGGCGCCGCCCTTCTCCTCGATGGCGCGCACCAGGGTCTCGGCGCTCTCCGCGAGGCGGCGGGACAGGGCCTCGCCGCGGGCATCCACCAGGGCGCCCAGCGCGGTGGCGCGCCGCTCGAACCCGGTCCCGAGCGCCTCTGTGCGCGCGTCGATCAGGCCGGCGAGCGCCGCCTCGCGGCGGCTGAGCGTCTCGGCGAGCGCCGCGTTGTGGGCGTCGACCTGCTCGGCATGGGCCCGCGCGCGCTCGTCCAGGGCGGCCACGAGGCTCGCGGTGCGCTCGTCCATGAGGCCCGCGAAGGCCTCGTGGCGGTCGTCGAAGGCCGTGGCCAGCGTATCCGCGCGCTGAGCGACCAGCGTCGCGAACAGCCGCATCCGGCTGTCGATGCGCTGGGTGAAGGCGTCGGCCCGGGCATCGACGCCGCGGGCCAGGGCCTCGCTCTGCGCCTCCACGGCCTGCGCGAGCGCCGTCGTGCGACCCTCCACGACGCCGTCGAGGTCGCGCAGCCGGGCGTCGAAGGCCTCGACCAGGGCTCCGGTGCGGCCTTCGGCAGCCGCCATCAGGGCCTGGCTGCGGTCTTCGAGCAGCCCCTCGATCGACGCGCGCGCCTCTTCGAAGGTGCCGCGCAGGGCCTCGATCCGCGCGTCGACCCGCTCGGACACGTCGCGGCCGGTCCCCTCGACGATCGCCCCGAGGCGACCCTGCACCCGCTCGAACAGCACCTGCAATTCGGCCGTCCGCTCCCTGAGCGTCTCGGCGAGTTGGGTCTCGCGCGTCTCCAGCAGGCCCGCGATGGCCGGATTGACCTGCTCGATGGTCGCCTGCAGCGCCTGGGTCCGGTGCTCGATCGTTCCGGCGATCTGGCGGCCGCGGCCCTCCACGAGGCGGTCGATCTCCTCCTGAGCCCGCTCGAACACGGCCTGCAGCGCGACGGTCCGCTCCTGCATGGCCTCGGTCAGCCGGGCTTCCCGCGTCTCCAGCAGGCCCGCGATGGCGGGGTTCGCCTGCTCGATGGTGGTCTGAAGGGCCTGCGTGTGGTGCTCGATCGTCCCGGCGATCTGGCGGCCGCGGCCCTCCACGAGGCGGTCGATCTCGCCCTGTGCGCGCTCGAACAGGGTCTGGAGGTCGGCCACGCGTGCCCCCAGCAGCTCCGACATCTGGGCCGGCGCGGCATCGAGGGTGGTGCGCAGCCCCTCGGTCTGGGCCGCGATGGCGTCGGCGACTTCCTGGCCGCGGCCATCCACGAGGTCGCGCAGGCCCGCCTGGGCCTCCTCGAACAGGGTCTGCAGGCGCTGCGTGCGCGCGTCGAGGGTCGCGGCGAGCTGGCGCTCGCGGGTCTCCACCAGCGCCGAGACGGCGGCGGGCGCCTCCTCCAGCACCCCGCGCAGGGCCTGGATCCGGGTGTCGATGGCGGCGGCGAAGCGGCCGCCGCCGCCCTCGACCACCGCGTCGAGGGCGGCCTGGGCCTCCTCGAACAGGGTGCGCAGGGCCTGCCCGCGGGCGGCGAGCGTCTCGGCGAGACGGTTGCCCCGGCCCTCGACCAGGGTCT
The DNA here is from genome assembly GCF_022179385.1 of Methylobacterium longum. Lineage (GTDB taxonomy): Bacteria > Pseudomonadota > Alphaproteobacteria > Rhizobiales > Beijerinckiaceae > Methylobacterium > Methylobacterium longum. Next base: position 327,112 of record NZ_BPQS01000001.1, read on the forward strand.
CCAGGCTGCCCAGCCGCTCGTCGAACAGGCTGCCGAGTTGCCGGGTCCGGTCCTCCAGCGCGCCGGTCGCGGTGCCGAACGCGCCGTCCAGGGCGGCGACCAGCGCCTGGCCGCGGCCATCCAGCGCCTCGTTGATCGGGCCCATGCGGCCGTCCATCGTGGCGGCCAGGGTGCCGGCGTGGTCGTCCAGCATCACGCGGATCTGGTTGGTCCGGTCGTCCAGCAGGCTGTGGACCGAGCGCACGCCGTCGTCGAGCAGGCCGCTGATGTCGGCGGTCCGGCTCGACAGGGTGTGACCCAGGCGGCCCTCGCCGGCCTCCAGCATCCGCTCGGCATCCGCGATGGTCTGCTGCAGCTTGGCGAGCACGCTCTCGCCGCGCTGGTCGATCAGTTGCGCGAGCGACGTGCCGCCGCTGTCGAACAGGCGGCCCAGCTCGGTGATGCGGCCGCCGATCGCCCCGAACACGGAGCGGCCCTTCTCGTCGAGCTCGCCCGACAGGGACGCGATGCGCTCGTCGATGAGGCGGGCGAGATGGTCGGCACGCTCCGCGAAAGCGGCGCGCACGGCCTCGGTGCGGGCTTCCAGCGCCGCGTCGGCGCTCTGGGCGCGCTCGTCCACCAGCCGGACGATCGCCTCGCCGCGGGTCGACAGCGCCGTCTCCAGGCCGCGGGTCGAGTCCTCGATGGACGTGGTGAGCGCGCGGACGCGCTCGGCCATGGCGCCGTCGAGGCCGCCGGTCCGGTCGGAGATCATCGCGACGAGGTCGCGCGTCCGGCCGGCCAGTTCCTCGTCGACCGCGCGGGTGCGCGCCTCGATGAGGCGGATCGCCTCGAAGGCCTGCACGCCGAAGCTCTCGTCGACCAAGCGGGCGCGCTCGTCCAGCGCCTCGGCGATCGCCTGGAGGCGGCCGATCACGCCGACGTCGAACTGGCCCGCGCTCTCGGCGATCCGGTGGGCGATCTCGCCCGTGTGCCGGGCGATATCCTCTCCGAGGCCGGTGGTGCGGCCCTCCAGCATCTCGATCAGGCCGCGGTGGCCCTCGGCCATGATGCGCGCCATCTCGTCGGTCCGGGCGCGCAGCACGTCATCCACCGCTGAGGCGCGGGTGCCGAGATGGGCGTCGATCTCGGCGACGAGGCCGGCCACGGCCGCGCCGATCTCGGCGGTCCGCCGGACGGAGCGCTCCTCCAGGCCGCCGAGGTGGGTCTCGATCATGCTGCCGGCCTCGCGGGCCTGGGCCGAGATCGTCTCGGCGACGGCCTGACCCTTGCCGGTGATGAGGCGGTCCATCTCCTCCAGCCGGGTGCCCACGGTTTCGCCGAAGGCCGCGGTGTCGCGGCCGATGCGGTCCGCGAGGATGTCGCCGCGGGCGATGGTCTCCTGCAGGGCGGTGAGGCGGCTGCCCAGGGTCTCGTCGATCGCCCGGACCCGTCCGTCCGCGGTCTCGGCGAAGCTCGCTCCGGTCTGGCTGAGGGTGTCGGCGATGCGGGCCCCCTGGCTCGCCACCGCCAGCACGATGTCGCGGCCTGTGCCGCTGATGCGGGCCTGGGTCTCGTCGGCGTGGCTCGCCAGGAGTTCGGCGACGCTGCGGCCATGGGCGCCGAAGGCCGTCTCCATCTCGCCGATCCTCGCGGCGAGGTCGGCCGAGATCGCGCGGGCGGCCTCGGCGAGGCTGCCGGTGGCGTCGCCGGTCCGCGCGGCGAGTTCCCGGTTGAGGTCGTCGAGGGCGGCGCGGACGGCGGCGACCGCCTCCGTGCCGCGCGCGCCCAGCTCCGTACCGGCCCGGTCGGCGGCGTCGCGGAACCGCGTCGTCAGGCTGGCGGTCTCCGCCTCGACGGCGCCGGTCACCTCGGCGGAGGCGTTGCGCAGGGTCTCCAGGGCGGCGGTGAGGCGGGCGGTCGCGTCGCGCGTCCGGCCCTCGGCGGCCTCGCCCGCCTGATCGGCGGCGGCGCGCAGCGCCTCGGCCGCCTCACCGGTCCGCGCCGCCAGGGCGGCGGCGGACTCCGAGACCCGACGCTCGAAGACCTGCACGGCCTCGAGGGTCCGGGCCTCGACCGCGCCGGTGGCATCCTCGGCCGAACCGCGCAGGGCGGTGGCGACTTCCTCGGTCCCGCGCCGGAGCGCGGCGACCGCGCCGGCGGTGCGGCCGTCGATCTCGCCCGACAGGTTCTCGACGGCCCCCCGCAGGCTGCCGACCGCGGCGGCAGCCCCGGCCTCGAAGCCCTGGCCCAGCACCGTGAAGGCGGCCTCCAGGCTCGCCGCGGCCGTGCCGGTGTGATGCGTGATCCCGCTGCCGGCGCGCTCGGCCGCCGCGGCGACGCGGCGCTCCAGATCCGCGGCCCGCACCGTGACGGTCTCGTCGAGCCGTGCCGCGATGCCGTCCATGCGCTCGGCGAGGGCGCCGCCGCGATCCGACAGCGCCTCGGCGATCCGCTCGGCCGTGCCGATCAGGTCGTCGCGCACCGCGCCCGCGCGGGTCGTCAGGGTGTCGCCGGCGCCGCTCGCGGCGAGCGCCAGGGCGGCCTGGGCGTCGCGCCCGCGGCCCTCGATCATCTCGGCCACCGACAGGCCCGCGCTCTCGATCTCGGCGCGGAGCGCGGTGCCGCGGCCGGCGATGTCCTGGGTCAGCGCCGTGCCGGTCTCGGCGAAGCGGGCGGTGATCTCGGCGCCCATGGCGCCGAAGCGCTCGGTCAGGTCAGAGCCGCGCGACAGGAAGACGGTCTCCAGGCCGCCCACCGAGCGCTCGAAGCTCTCGCGCACCGCGCCGGCCTGCTGCTCCAGGGCCTCGCCCACGCGCGTGCCGGTCTCCGCGAGACTCCGGGCCAGCGCGCCGGTGTTCTCGGCGAGGCGGTCGGTGAGGGCGGTGCCGGCGGCCTCGAAGGCGCCCGTCACCTCGCCGGCCCGGGTCCCGAAGGTGCGGGTCAGCGTCTCGCCGACCTCCTGGAGGGTCCCCCGCACGTCCTGGCTCGTCGCCGTCAGGTTGTCGATGAGATCGCTGCCGCGGGCGGTCATCAGGCCGACCACCCGGTCGCCGGCCTCGCCCAAGGAGGCGGTGATCGCGGCGCCGCGGATCTCCAGCGCGCCGGTGACGCGCTCGCCCGCGCCGGTCACCGCGGAAACGATCCGGTCGGAGGCGCCCTCCAGCTCCTGGCTCAGGCTCTGGTGCGAGCCGGTGATCGCGGTCCGAACCCGGTCGGCGTTGGTGACGATGGCCTCCCGCTGCGCCACCAGCTCGTCCACGAGGGACCGGATGCGGATCTCGTTGTCGGAATAGGCGCGCTCCAGGGTGGCGATCTCGCCGCGCACCAGGGTCTCCAGTTCACCCGCGCGGGCGAGCGCCCGCTCGACGCCGTCGCCCACCGCCGCCACCTCGCGGCGCACGGTCTGCGACATGGTCAGGACGGCATCGGTGGAGAAGCTCTCGGGTTCGGCCAGCCGCACCGCGACCTCGCCGACCGCGCGGGCGACGAGGCGCATCTCCTGGGCGCGCACGGCCAGCATGGCGGCGATCACGAACAGCACCACCGGCCCGAGCAAGGCGGCGGCGCCGATGCTCGCCTGCAGGGCGCTGAGCCCCGCCACGACGCCACGCAGGTCGCCGTCGGACTTGGTCCAGGCGACCAGCACGAGGGCCCCGATCCAGGCCGCACCGGCGGCGAGGGCGAACAGGTAGGGCTTGGGCGAGGAGCGCACCCGCAGGGTCTGCTGCAGGATGCCGATGTTGCGTCGGTCGTCGTTGGCCACGAGCGAACGGTCGGGCGGCAGGAGGCCGCCCTCGCGGCGGGGACGATCCAGGCCGGGGGGCGGCAGGTCCGAGACGAGGGGCGCGTCGAGGTCGAGGCGCGGCGGCATGGTGCGGCCGGCCGGGTCGAGGCCCCCGTCGAGCAGCGGATCGGCATCGCCGACGTCGGGCAGGCGCGGCTCGGCGCGGCTGTCGGTGCCGTTCGGCGTCAGGGCGTCGAGGTTCAGCGCCTGCTCGATCGCAGAGAGCGCGGCCTCGGCCGGGTCCTTCAGCTTCTTCTCGGTCGCCATTCAACGCCTCGTTACACGGGTTCACCGGCACCTGGGGAGGCTGATGCCGGAGACGCAACGCCCCGTTTACCATCCAAGATTAGACGCGGGCAGCGATTGCCGATACCCGAGCCCCCGGCCGGCCCCAGAAAACGTTAACCGAATGGTTACCGCGCCTGCCGCTCACCGCCTCCGCCATCCTGCCGCACGGGACGGGTCCGGCGCGATCCCCGCCCCGCGAATCGGGGGGTGAATTGTGTGGATCAGCCCCGCCATCCACGAAGAACACGCATCCCGGGAGCCAGGACATGAGCCAGGACAGGAGCCGGGGCATGAGCCAGGGCACGAGCCGGGGCATGCAGGCCATCGACCGCGCGGCGCTCGACGTCCAGACGGGGGGCGACGCCGAACTCGCCCGCGAAGTGCTGGATCTGTTCGCCGGCCAGTGCCGGTCGATCCTGCCCAGGCTCGCCGATGCCGCCGCCGCGCCGGAGCGGCGCGCCGACCTCGCCCACACCTTGAAGGGCTCGGCCGCGGGCGTCGGCGCGGAGCGGGTTCGCGCCCTGGCGGACGCCGCCGAGGCGCGCCTGCGCGCGGATGACGGGCCGGTCCCGCTCGACGACCTCGCCGCCGCGGTCGCGGCGGCGCTCGCGGAGATCGGGACCGCGCAGCCCTGACGAGCCATCCGGGCACCGCCCGCGATGCGGCGATCGAACCGGGAGGGGCGACAACCGCCGCGCTTGCATTCCGCGATCTCTGCCGCCAATCAGGCGCACGCCGCCCGTCGGAGAGATTGCGCTCGACGCGAGCCCGGAGCCCCCAGCATGCCCAAGATCACCTACGTCGACCACGCCGGGACGGAGAGGACCGTCGAAGGCAGCGTCGGCGCGACCGTGATGGAGACGGCTCTGCGCAACAACGTGCCGGGCATCGACGCGGAGTGCGGCGGCGCCTGCGCCTGCGCGACCTGCCACGTCTACGTCGCCGACGCGTGGATCGAGGTGGTGGGCAAGGCCGCCGACATGGAGCAGGACATGCTCGATTTCGCCAGCGACGTGCGCGAGAACTCCCGCCTGTCCTGCCAGATCAAGATCACGCCGGCGCTCGACGGGCTGGTGGTGACGACGCCCTCCCAGCAGGGCTGACAGGGCGTCCGATCGCGGGCCGGCGACGGACGGTTCGCCGGATCATCCATCCTCCCGCGTCCCGAGGGGCCGGAGCGCAGCGGGAACCTCGGGGCGAGGGTGCGGGTCGGATGAGCCCCCCGAGCCGGGGCCTGTCACGGCTCACCGCACGAGCGCCCGCGCCGCCGCGTCGAGCCCGTCCAGGGTGAGCGGGAACATCCGGCCGGCGACCAGCCGCTGCATCATGCCGATCGACTGGGTGTAGCCCCAGTGCGTCTCGGGCACCGGGTTCAGCCACGCGACCTTCGGGAAATGGTCGAGGAGCCGCTGCATCCAGACGGCACCCGCCTCCTCGTTCCAGTGCTCCACGGAGCCGCCCGGCGTGGCGATCTCGTAGGGGCTCATCGAGGCGTCGCCCACGAAGACGACGCGGTAGTCGCTGCCGTAGGTGCGGATCACGTCGAGCAGCGGCGTCTTCGCCTCGTGGCGCCGCCGGTTCTCGGTCCAGACCGCCTCGTAGGGGCAGTTGTGGAAGTAGTAGTGCGCGAGGTGCTTGAACTCGGAGCGCGCCGCCGAGAACAGCGCCTCGGCCTGCGCGATGTGCCAGTCCATCGAGCCGCCCACATCGAGGAAGAGCAGTACCTTGACGGCGTTGCGCCGCTCCGGCCGCAGCCGCACGTCGATGTAGCCCTGGCGGGCGCTCTCGCGGATCGTGCCGTCGAGATCGAGCTCCTCGGCCGCCCCCGTCCGGGCGAAGCGGCGCAGGCGCCGGAGCGCGAGACGCATGGTGCGGGCGCCGATCTCCCGGTCGTCGTCGAGGTCCTTGAACTCCCGCTTGTCCCAGACCTTCACCGCCCGGAAGTTGCGGTTCCCGTCCTGGCCGATGCGGATGCCCTCGGGATTGTAGCCGTAGGCGCCGAAGGGCGAGGTCCCGCCGGTGCCGATCCATTTCGAGCCGCCCTGATGGCGCCCCTTCTGCTCGGCGAGCCGCTGCTTCAGGGTCTCGAACAGCTTGTCCCAGCCCAGCGCCTTCAGCTCCGCCCGCTCGGCCTCGGTCAGGTATTTCTCCGCGAGCTTGCGCAGCCACTCCTCGGGGATCGCGGCGGGCTCCACCGCAGGGCCGAGGGTTTCCAGCCCCTTGAACACCGTGCCGAACACCCGGTCGAACCGGTCGAGATGCGCCTCGTCCTTCACGAGCGCGGTGCGCGCCAGGAAATAGAACGCCTCGACGTCGTGCCCGGCCAGCCCCCGGTCGAGGCCGCCGAGGAGGGTCAGGTACTCCTTCAGGGAGACGGGAACCTTGGCGTCCCGGAGGGCCGTGAAGAACTGCAGCAGCATCCCGGGAGAACGCGCCAGCGGAGCGCCCGGGTCAAGTCTGGGCGAATCGCCCGCCCGCGGATCGCGCCGGGCAGGACTATCCGGCCCCGTTCCCGAATCTTCGCCGGTGGTCGACAGGATTCAGGCCCGAGAAAGCGGCCGATCCGGTGCCCGGAGCGAGACTCCGCATGTGCACGGGACTCGTAACCTGGGCATAAGTCATCGAATCTGTTGATATGTGCCGGGCCAAGCCTCGCACAGTCACTCATTCGGTCATGGGAATCGCTCAACTCGAAGCATCGAGTGTGTGCGGACGCGGCGACGCGGGCCGGACAGGGCAAGCGAGGAGACCTGCGATGGCGGTCATCCTGCGGAATCTGACGGATTTCAAGCGGTTTCTCGGGAAGCCGGGGGCGACGATTCAGTTGGTGCGCAACACCTTCATGGACCGTCAGCCGGAGGCGACCCGCGGGGCCTACCGCGACAAGGGCATGTACGCGCCGCGCGCCGTGCAGGCCCTGTCGCGCAAGGCGGCCGTCTTCACCCTGCGGGGCTATCCCGGGACGGTCTGGCTTTACTGGGACAAGGGCGCCCGCGGCTGGCGCTTCACCGGGGACACCGTGACGGTGCCGCTCGTGACGGGCCTGGGGCCGGCGGACGAACTGGTCTACCGGTGCAGCTTCGCCGATGGCTTCGAGCGGGCCCCGCGCAGCCGCGTCGCGCGGCGGCCCAAGCTCGCCGAGGCGTACCCCGTCCCGGCGTGACGGAACGGGAGGCGGCTCAGGCCTCCTGGCCGGCGGCCTCCTGACGCTCGGGCTCCCGCTTGGCGGCCGGCTTGCCGAGGGCCTTGCCCACGGTACGGCGGGCCCGGAAGATCGGCTTCGCCTCGTTCTCGCGCTTCTTCAGCAGGGTCCGGTACTCCTCCCGCCGCTCGTGGATCGACGCGATGACGAGCCCCATCGGCACGCCGACATCGACCAGCACGGCCTCCGAGAGCTGCAGCGAGGCCTCGATCGTTTCCGGCACCGCGTCGTCGACGCCGAGTTCATAGAGCGCGGAGGCATGGCGGGCGTCGCGGGCCCGGGCCACGATGGTCAGGTCCGGCCGCTCGGCGCGGGCCGCCGCCACCGCCGCCTCGACGGCGCGCGGGTTGTCGAGGGTGACCACCAGGGCCCGGGCCGTGGCGATGTCGCAGCGGCGCAGGATTTCGGTGTTGCCGCTGTCGCCGAAGTAGACCGGCGCCCCGGAGCGCCGCTGCTCGGCGACCCGGGCGGCGTCGGAGTCGAGGGCGAGATACGGGATCTTGTGCCGCTCCAGCATCTCGCCGACCTGCCGGCCGACGCGGCCGAAGCCCGCCACGATCACCCGGTTCTCCACCCGCTCGGGCATCGGCTCCGCCTTGGTGGCGGCCTGGGCGCCGGCGGTCGCGCGCTGCTTGAGCCGCCGCCCGACCGCGGCCAGGGCCGGGATCATGATCATCGTGACGGTGGTCACCACGAGCGCGGCCGCCCCAACCTCCTCCGGCACCAGCCCGGTGGCCATGGCGCCTCCGATCAGGACGTAGGCGAACTCGCCGCCCGGGCCGAGCAGCAGCGCCGTCTCGAGCGCCACCGGCCGGGGGATCTTGAGGACCGGGGCCGCCATCATCACCACGGCGGCCTTGATCAGGACCAGTGCCAGGGACAGGCCCAGGATGGCGCCCGGCGTCGCCATGAGCTGCGCCGGGTCGAGGTTCATGCCCACCGAGACGAAGAACACGCCGAGCAGCAGGCCCTTGAACGGGTCGATCGTCGCCTCGATCGCCCGGCGATACTCGGTCTCGGCCAGGAGCAGGCCGGCCACGAAGGCGCCGAGCGTCATCGACAGGCCGCTCGCCGCCGCGGTCAGCGCCGTGCCGACAATGACCAGCAGGCAGGCGGCCATGAACAGCTCGGTGGAGCGCGTGCGCGCCACGAGCTGGAACAGCGGGCGCAGGGCGAGGCGGCCCGCGACCACGATCAGCACCAGCGCGACGGCGGCCTGGCCGAGCGCCAGGGCCAGGGCCCAGCCCTTGTCGCCGCCGTCGTCGCGGCCGAGCACCGCGATGGCGAACAGCGCCGGGGCCACCGCCAGATCCTGGAACAGCAGGACCGCGAAGCTCGTCCGCCCGGTGGGCGCGTTGAGCCGCCGCTGCTCGGCCAGCACCGGCAGCACCACGGCGGTCGACGACAGGGCGAGCCCGATGCCGACGATGGCGGCGCCGGTGAGCGGCACGTTGAGCCCGTACAGGATCGCTCCGAGGATCAGCGCGGAGCAGCCCACCTGCAGGGAGCCGAGGCCGAAGACGAGCCGGCGCAGGACCCGCAGGCGCTCCCAGGACAGCTCGATCCCGATCATGAACATCAGGAAGATCACGCCGAACTCGGCGAGGTGCGAGATCTCGGTGCGGTTGCCGATGGTGAACAGGTGGACGGAGGGGTAGGTATCGGCCAGCCGACCGAGGCCGAAGGGTCCGAGCAGGGCACCGGCGCCGATGAAGCCGAGCACCGGCGAGATCCGGAGGCGGTGGAACAGCGGCACCACGATGCCCGCCGTGACGAGAAACAGGATCGCTTCCTTGTAGGAGCCGGCGTGGACCTCTGGCATCGGCGGCGGATCGAACCTCGTCTTTCGCGGCGGCGGGGATGCCGATCACGGCTGCGCGATGATGGGTCGGCGCGGCGCTGCGGGCAACCGGTTTCCGCCCGGGATCGAGCCCGGGCAGGTGCGTTGCGACACAAGCCGGATACATCAACCGGGTGAGACATTTCGGTCACCGGCGCGCAGGATGCGGCCGGACATCCAGAGGATGCGTGCGGTGGACGCGTGCAACGCGGCTCAAAATCGGCACAATGCGCGCATACACGCCTGAGTTAACCGGGGGTTAAGCTCGGCCGGGCTGTGCCCGAGACTGGACCCGATGGATGCGACGAGGCCGATGATCTCCATCAAATCGATATTCTCCGGCCCCGCAGCGCCTCCGAACCGTGACCGCAAGCGCGAGCAGCGCGAGTGGAAGCTCGAATCGGACCGCTGGCAACACCAGCGCCACGTCGACAAGGGCTACCGCATCAAGTGGGGCTACGTGGGGATCGCATACCTCGTCGAGTTCATGGTGATCGGCGCCTCGCTCTGGGGCGCGTGGCTGTTCGCGGGCGTCTACAGCGACGGCGACTGGCACGCCTTCTACTTCATGCTGCTGGCGCCGCTGGTCTACGCGGCGGTGGAGCTGTGCCGGGTGCCGCTCGGCATCCTGGCCCGCACCCAGCGCTCGTACTTCGTGCGCGCGCTCGCGGTGCTGGGCATCATCTTCGCGGCCGGCGTGACCACCAAATCGGTGTCGCAGCTCGGCGAGATGATGTTCCATCCCCGCCTGATGGAGGCCGCGCGGACCAAGACCGCCCTGAAGGACGCGCAGGCCGACCGCGCCACGATCGGCGACCGCATCAAGGCGGCGGACGAGCGGGTGGCCCAGTACACGGCCGAGCTCGACCAGATCGAGAAGCGCGCCGCCGACAACGCCCAGCAGCTCGCCGGCCTCCCGGCACAGCGCTGCGAGCGGGTCTTCGGCACCAACAGCAAGGGCCGCAAGTACCAGAACCTGAAATGCGTGGCCGATCCCCGCGTCGCCGCCCTGTCGGGCGGTGTCACCAAGGCCTCGTCGGACCGTGCCGCGATGATCAAGGACCTTGAGGAGGCCCGCAAGGCCCGCGCGGCCCTCGATCCCGGCGCCGCCGACCGGCGCGTGGCCGATGCCGAGCAGGGCTACCGCAACGCGGTCAACCGCTCCCAGCTCCACTCCTTCACCGCCATGGTCTACGGCGTCGACCCGATCGACGTGACCGAGAGCCAGGTCCATGCCTTCCTGCGGATCTTCGTGTTCCTGCCGGCGGTCTGCGCCGCCTTCGCGTCGACGATCCTGGCGCTGTGCGCGGTCTCGACCCGCCGGACCTTCATGGACGAGGACGATCTCGGCGCCGCCGTGAATCCGGAGGCCGCCCCCTACATGCTGGATGCGATCGCCGACGCCCTGCGCTCGAATCCCGAGCCAATCCTGCCGCGGGCCGCCAATGCGTCGGGCGCGGTGATCCCGATGAACCGTCCGGCCCAGGGCCAACAGGCGCTGCCCAACCAGACCCTGCCGAGCCAGACCCTACCTGCCGCGGGAGCGGGCGCATGAACTACGTCGCGGGCGGAACTCCTGAGAACATCGCCCTCGCCCAGCAGGTGAATTCGCGCCTGCGGGCGGATTCGAGCTACGTCGCCGCCCGCGCCTTCCTGTTCCGGGCGCTGGGCTTCGGCGCCTTCGCGTGCCTCGCCGGCATCGGCGTGGGCGCGGCGGCCTATGGCTGGGCGACGCTCAACCAGTTCGACACCGCCGCGGAGAAGATCGCCGCCGCCATGCAGGCGGCGCTGTCGGACGTGACCCTGAAGACCAAGGGCGAGGTCACGCTGACCGACAACGTGTTGAAGCTCGAGGGTCTGCCCAAGGCCCCCGCGACGCCGACGCCCACCAGGGCGCAACTCGGCAGCGATGCCGCACCGGCCTCCAAGGCGGTGGTGAACACCACCTTCACGGTGTTCAAGCAGGTGCCCTATCTCGACGGGCAGATCGTGACCGGCTGGAACTTCAAGGACAGCGCCGACCAGCCCTACCAGCAATACTGCTACTTCTCCCGCCGGACGGCCGAGGCGAAGGGGCAGGTCGAGATCAAGATCGACCTCGCCATGGACGGCAAGACCCTGCCGCAGCCGCAGAAATCCGACGTGAATCTGGAGATCCTGGCCCGGAACTGCGTCTGGCACGAGAAGGGCTGATCAGGCCCCGGGATGAGCCCGAACATCCGCTCCTGGCCCTCATCCTGAGGTGCGGACGCGAAGCGGCCGCCTGAAGGAGCCCCCCGAACGCGCCGCGATCCCCGAGACCCACCCCAAAGGCTCGCTCATGCGGACACCGCGGGATGCGGGTGGAGGCCGGGCGAGACGCCGTCGGCGAAGCCGCGCGGCAGAGCGCTTGCGGCACGGCAGGATAGCGCGTTACCCGTTGCGTCAGGCCCACCTCTCCGAGACCGCGATGCGCTTTTCCGGCACCGAGACCTACGTCGCGACCCCCGACCTGACCGCGGCCGTCAACGCCGCCGTCGTCCTCGAACGCCCGCTCCTGGTGAAGGGCGAGCCCGGCACCGGCAAGACCGTGCTGGCCGAGGAGATCGCCAAGGGCCTGAACGCGCCGCTGCTCGTCTGGAACATCAAGTCGACAACGAAGGCGCAGCAGGGGCTGTACGAGTACGATGCGGTCTCGCGCCTGCGCGACTCGCAGCTCGGCGACCCGCGGGTCTCGGAGATCGGCAACTACATCCGGCGCGGCAAGCTCTGGGAAGCGTTCACCGCGCCCGAGCGCCCGGTCCTACTCATCGACGAGATCGACAAGGCCGACATCGAGTTTCCCAACGACCTGCTGACCGAACTCGACCGGATGGAGTTCCACGTCTACGAGACCGGCGAGACCGTGAAGGCCGTGCGGCGGCCGATCGTGATCATCACGTCGAACAACGAGAAGGAGCTGCCGGACGCGTTCCTCCGCCGCTGCTTCTTCCACTACATCAAGTTCCCCGACGCCGAGACACTGCAGCGCATCGTCGATGTGCACTACCCGGGCATCAAGCACCGCCTCGTCGAGGAGGCCCTGCGGACCTTCCTGGCGATGCGCGAGGTGCCGGGACTGAAGAAGAAGCCCTCGACCTCGGAACTGCTCGACTGGCTGAAGCTCCTCGTCTCCGAGGACATCGCCCCCGAGACCCTGCGCGAGCAGGACGGCCGGAAGCTGATCCCGCCGCTCCATGGGGCGCTGCTCAAGAACGAGCAGGATGTGAGCCTATTCGAGAAGCTCGCCTTCATGATGCGTCGGGAGCAGCGGGGCGGCTGAGGCCGGGGCCGCCGGCGCGGCCTGGACCACCCGCACCCTCGTCCGGCGGTGGGGACGCGCAGCGCTCGCACCTCCGGATGAGGCGCGCAACGGGCCGCGCGGATCGTGGAGCAACGGGGCCGGCCCGAGGCTGCCGGCAGGCCGAGGTTCCCGCGCGGCACGCTTTCGGTTAACCGGACGGGAGGGGCTTTTGCGATGCCGGTCCGGCGACGCCGGGTCCCCGCTCCCGAGAACGGCCCGGTCCAGAGGTTCGCTCCATGCGCAGGCTGATCCTGTTGCGGCACGCCAAATCGGATCGTTCGCCGGGCGTCGCCGACCGCGACCGCCCGCTCAACCCCCGCGGGCGGCGGACCGCGCCGGTTGTGGGCGCCCATCTCGCGGAGGCGGGGCTGCGCCCCGATCTCGCCCTCGTCTCCACGGCAGTCCGGACGCGGGAGACCTGGGACGCGATGGCAGCCGCGCTGGGCAATCCCGAGACGCGCTGGCAGCCGGAGATCTACGAGGCGCCGGCCCACCGGATCCTCGGGGTGATCAAGGCCGCGCCCGATGGGGCCGCCGTCGTGATCGTCGTCGGCCACAATCCGGGTCTCGGCGACCTCGCGGCAGCTCTGGCGGGGGAGGGACCGCGCGCGGCCCGCGACCGTCTGGCCCTGGAATTCCCCACCGCCGCCTACGCGGTGATCGACTTCGACACCGCCCATTGGTCGGATGTGGCGCCGGGCCGGGGACGCCTGGAGCGGTTCGCGCGCCCGCGGGACATCAACCCGGATCTCGGGGGCTGACGGCTCACGCCACCGGCACCGCGGCGGCGTGAGACTCGACCTCCGCGTGCGAGGGCAGGGGCGAGCCCGGCGCGAAGGCCTCGAAGGCCGCCCAGAAATCCTGCCGGATGGCGTCGCGCTCGGTCAGGATCTCGTGCCGGGAATCCGGCAGGACGAGAATGTGGCCGGCCTTGAGCCGGGCCGCGAAGCGCTCGGTGTCGGCGGTGCCGCAGACCGGGTCGGCGCCCGCCGCCAGGAGCAGCGTCGGCAGGGTGATGCGCGGCGCCGCCCTCGGGTCGCGCAGGCGCGCCATGGCGCGGAACGCTTCGGCGAGCCACGCGATCGTCGGGTCGCCCACCGCACCGGCGCCGACCTGCCGGGCCGCCGCGGCGTTCCGGGCGTAGCGGACGGGATCGCGCGAGAGCCGGTTGCCGGCATAGGGATTGGTGGCGATCGAGACCGGCTTGCCGAAGGGGATGTAGCGGCTCCCGAGTCCCAGCCGCTGCAAGCCCCGCGAGAGCAGGGCGGCGCCGGCCGGCCAGCGGATCATCCGGATCGACAGCATCGGCGCCAGCGCCACGAGGCGCCGGAACGGCAGCCAGCCGTCGAGCGCCCCGAGGAGGGCCACGCAGCCCCCCATCGAGTGCGCGAGGCCGATATGCGGCTCCGGCATCAGCGGCACCAGCACGGTCTCGGCCACGGCCTTGAGGTCGAGCCGGTAATCGTCGAAGCGGGCGACGTGGCCCTTGTGGGGATCGTCGACCCGGCGGTCCGACTCCCCCTGGCCGCGCCAATCGAAGGCGACCACCGCGAAGCCCCGTGCCCGCAACTCCTGGATGGTCTCGTAGTACTTCTCGATGAATTCCGCCCGGCCCTGGAGCAGGCAGACCGTGCCGCGGCAGGTCCGCGCCGTCGTCTGCCAATAGGCCGCCCGCAGGGTGCAGTCGTCGCGCGTGCCCACCGCGATCAGCGTGCCGTTCGGCGGCGCCGGGTTGCCGGGCGTGCCGCGCAGGGTCAGGAGCGGTGGCTCCCGCCCGGTCTCACCGTCGAACCGTCCCACAGGGTTCACCTCAAGCGCGTCCGTACGCGGACGGACCCTACCGAAAAAATCTCAGGCCTCGCCATCGTCCGGGGTCTTGAAGCGTGTTTTTCCCCCTCCGATATCTCGCCTGTGCCGGCCATCAGGCGGCACGAAAGACGGGTCCGGCCCATCGGGCGGACCGGAATTGCATGTTGCTCACACGAGGATATGTCATGCGTCAGTTCGATCTCGCGCCCCTCTACCGTTCCACCGTCGGCTTTGACCGGTTGTTCTCCGCGCTCGACCAGTTCGCGAGCGCCGAGGCTGCGCCCACCTACCCGCCCTACAACATCGAGCGGACCGGCGAGAACGCCTACCGCATTACCGTCGCGGTCGCCGGCTTCACCGAGTCCGACCTGTCGATCGATGTTCGGGAGAACGCGCTGTCCCTGAGGGGCGAGCGCAAGGCCGAGGGCAAGGCTGAATTCCTGCATCAGGGCATCGCGGCCCGCACCTTCGAGCGCCGTTTCCAGCTCGCCGACCACGTACAGGTGACGGGCGCGGCCCTCGAGAACGGCCTTCTCCATATCGACCTCGTCCGCGAGGTACCGGAGGCGAAGAAGCCGCGCCGCATCCAGATCGCCACGGCGGGTCGCGCCAGCGCCCCGGTGATCGAGGGCGACGTCCGCACGGACACGGTCCCGCAGGCCGCCTGATCCATCTCGGCTTGAACTTCAGAATGTTGCAGCGCCCCGGCCCCGGCCGGGGCGCTTTCCTGCGTCGGCTGTCATAATGGCGTGTGCGCTTCGTGCTCTGTGTCGGATTCGACGGTGCACGGACGCGCACCCGGAGTGAACCCGACCATGGTCGCCAATCTCGCCCGCGGGGCCTACAGCGCACTCGGAGCCGGCTGGCACAGGGGCGTGCAGTGGGGCGTCGGCGCGCCGATCGCGAAGCTGCGCCGCCGGCAGATGCATCCGCAGGAAATCCAGGGCGGCCCGACCGGAATCGCCGAGATCCTCTCCGCCGAGCGCGCGATTCGCCTGCCGGACCCGTTCGAGGGGCGCAGCCTCGGCCGCATCGGCAACCTGGAGGTGAGGCTGGCGACTAGGAGATCCGAGATCCGCCGGGCGCAGCGCCTGCGCTTCAAGGTGTTCTACGAGGAGATGTCGGCGGTCCCGACCGGGCTCGCGTCCCTGTCGCGGCGCGACGCCGACAGCTACGACGCGCTCTGCGATCATCTCCTCGTCCTCGACCACGCCGCGCCGGGGCGGAAGCAGCCCTTCGTCGAGCCCCGGCCGAAGGTGGTGGGCACCTACCGGCTGCTTCGCGGCGAGGTGGCCGAGCGCCATGCCGGCTTCTACTCCGAGGGTGAGTACGATCTGGCACCGCTGCTGGCGGCGCAGGGCCATCGGCGGCTGCTGGAGCTCGGCCGCTCCTGCGTGCTGAAGCCCTACCGCGGCAAGCGCACCGTCGAGCTGCTCTGGCAGGGCATCTACGCCTACGTCCTGCACCACCGGATCGACGCGCTGATCGGCTGCGCGAGCCTGGAGGGCACCGATCCGGAGCGGCTGGCGCTGCCGCTGGCCTTCCTGCACCACCATGCCCGCGCGCCGGAGGGCTGGCGGGCCCGGGCGCTGCCGGAGCGGTCGGTGGCAATGGACCGGCTGCCGAAGGAGGCGGTCGATCCCAAGGCCGCGCTGCAGGCCCTGCCGCCCCTGGTCAAAGGCTATCTCCGCCTCGGCGCCACCTTCGGCGACGGTGCCGTCATCGATCGCCAGTTCGGCACGACGGACGTCTTCGTGACGCTGCCGGTGGAGGTGATCGGCGCGCGCTACCGGGGACATTTCGCACCGGCGCGATGAGGGTCGGGTCGCTCCGAAAGGTCGATCCGACCTGGCCTATCGACCTGAGATGACCGCGTCAGCGGGCGGCGCGATCCCCCGACGGTTCCTTCGAGGCGGGTTCGCCGCATCGCAGACCGGGGACGAACCGTAGAGGGGAGGTTTCCCCGAGGACCTGCCGCACAGTCCCCTACAGATCGCCCAGGGCCAGCTGGCCCTGGTTGCGCGCCTTCGGCGGCGCGGCCTTGCGCTCCTTGGCCCGCGCCGCCGCGGCCGGCTTCTTCGGCTTCGGGTCGCCGCGCATCCGGGCCACCGCCTTGTCGCGGGCGACCGCCTCCGGGGCGGTGGGGTCGTCGCTCAGCCACTTGCCGCGCTTGATCACCTCGTTCACGCGGCCCTGGTTGACCCCGACCTTGAAGGCGATCTCCTGCTGGGTCATCCCGGTCGTGGCGTGCAGGTCCAGGATCGACCGGGCGAGTTCCGGGGTCATCTTCTGGCCGGTCAGGCGCCGGGCGGGTTTGACCGTCCGGGTCGCGCGGTCGCGCTCGCGCAGGCGCTCCAGCAGCGCCAGCGCCATGTTCATGCCGTGCTCGCGCAGGGCCTCCTCGAATTCCTTCAACGTCGCCATCGGCGCCATCCTCCGCCGGGCACTCAGGCCGGTTACGCACGGAGAACGTGCCGGGAACGCAACCGTTGCGCAAGCGCTGGGGACGGGCCTCCGCGCCGGTGTCGGTGGACGCGGGATGTCATCCACCGGAAAAGCCGCCCCTGGCCTGCCCGCGGCCACTCGGCTACAGGGGCCCACCCGCCATGGCAGGCCCGGCCCGCACCCGATGATCAGCCCGATCCGCAGAATCGTCGCCGGCGAGACCCACGGTTCCCTGGCCCGGGAGCTCGAGGCCGGGGCGGTGCTGCTGTTCCCGGACCTGCCCTTCCCGTTCAGCGCGTTCGAACGCCGGTTCACCGAGCGGCCCTTCGCGGACGGCAAGGCCAAGAACGTCAACATCCGCGGCGCGGCGGCCGCGCTGCGCGGTGCGGCGGGGACGCCGGAGGAGCAGGAGGCCCTGCGCCAGATCCTGATCCGCTACCGTACCTTCGCGCGCGACCTCATCGGAACCTACCTGCCGGACTACGCGGACCGCGTGAGCCTGGCCGGCACGTCCTATCGCCCCTTCGACGTGGACCGGCGCAAGCTCAGCTGGCGGCGCGACGACACCCGGCTGCACGTCGACGCCTTTCCGTCGAACCCGATCGGCGAGAAGCGGATCCTGCGGGTGTTCCGCAACATCAACCCCGCGGGCGAGCCGCGCCGCTGGCGGGTCGGCGAGGATTTCGGGTCGATGGCGGAGAAATTCCTGCCGCGTCTGCCGGGCTACTCGCCCCTCTCGGCGCGCCTGCTCTCGGCCCTGCGCATCACCAAGGCCCGGCGCTCGGAATACGACCACCTGATGCTGCACCTGCACGACGCCCTCAAGCAGGACGCGGCCTATCAGGCGTCGGCCCCCCAGGCCGACGTGGAGTTCCGCCCCGGCGAGACCTGGGTGACCTTCTCGGACCTCGTGATGCACGGGGCCATGGGCGGCCGCTACATGCTGGAGCAGACCGCCTACCTGCCCGTCGCCGCCCAGGCCGACCCGGCCCTGAGCCCGCAGCGCATCCTGGCGGCCAAGCTCGGCCGCGCCCTTCGCACCTGAGACAGGAACGTCACCGATGATCCTCGAAATCGCGCAGATCGAGATCAAGCCCGGCATGGAGGCCGAGTTCGAGTCGGGCATCACCGAGGCCTCAGTGATCTTCAAGCAGGCCAAGGGCTGCCGAACCTTCGAGGTGCGGCGCTCCATCGAGCATCCGCAGCGCTACCGCCTCCTGATCCACTGGGACACGCTGGAGGCCCACACCAAGGACTTCACCGGCTCGCAGCCCTGGCAGGATTACCGCGCCCTGGTCGCCCACTGCTTCGCCGGACCGGTGGCCGTCGAGCACGCCGAGCAGGTGCTGAAGGCGTTCTGAGCCTCGACGCGAGGGAACGCGGAGCCGCCTCGCGCCGCGAGGCGGCCCCCAACGAGGCTCCAACGGCCCGAAGCGTTGCGAGCCTAACCGCCGGTGCTAGGCTCCCGCGCCATGGGACCCGAGGCGAATCATCGGGTTCGCGGCTGGCGAGGAACAGGCTGATGGCGCGGCTCGGACGGCTCGCGGGTGTCTTGGTGCTCCTCGGAGGGATCGCGGGCGGTCCGGTCCTCGCCCAGACCCCGCCGGCGGCCCGTACGACGTCCCGGCCGGCGGCGGCCGCCGCGCCGTTCGCCAGGAGCTTCGTCCGGACCGACCTCGCCAGCGCTTCGGTCCGCCTGGAGGCGGCTCTCAAAGCAGAGGCCGGGGGCGCGCTCCGACCGGCGGGCCAGTCCCGCGCTGCCGGTCAGGCCCTTCTCGCCGCCGACAAGCCGGATGAGGCCGTCGCCCCCCTCGCCGCCGCGGTGGCGGCAGACCCGGCCGACCCGCGCAACTGGCAGGCCTATGCCCGCGGGGCGGCGGCGGCCCTGGGCGCGCTCGAGGACAACGACTACCAGGGCCGGGCGCGCCTGCGCGGGCGGGTGACGGCCGCCGCCTACCGCGCCTACGAGCGCGCCGGCACGGCCGCCGACGCGGCGGCGGCGCTGGCGGCGCTGGGCGCCGCGGAGGCCGAGCAGGAATCCTGGCGGCCGGCGCTGGACGCCTACGCGGCGAGCCTCGCCCTGGCCGATGCCGGTCCGGTCCGGGCGGCCTACGAGACCCTGCGGGCCGAGCACGGCTTCCGGATCCTCGACTACAAGGTCGATTCCGACGCGGCCGCCCCGCGGGCCTGCTTCACCTTCTCGGAGGCGATCAAGCCCAAGACCGACTACGCGCCCTTCGTGGCTGTCTCGGGCAGCAGCGCGGCCGCCGTGACCGGGGAGGGCTCCCAGGTCTGCGTCGACGGGCTCAAGCACGGCGGCCGCTACGCCATCGTGCTCCGCCAGGGCCTGCCCGCGGCCGTCGGCGAGAGCCTGCTCAAGGCCGCCGATTACGAAATCTACGTCCGCGACCGCGCTCCCCAGGTGCGCTTCACCGGGCGCAACTACGTCCTGCCCCGGACCGGCCAGGCGGGCGTGCCCCTCGTCTCGGTGAACGCGGCGAAGCTCGACGTCGAGGTGCTGCGCATCGGCGACCGCGGCCTGCTGCCGACCCTGCGCTCCGAGGACTTTTTGGGCCAGCTCAGCGGCTCGACCGCCCGGACGATCGCCTCCGAGAAGGGCCAGCGCGTCTGGAAGGGCACCCTCGACACCGCCAAGGCGGAGGTGAACCAGGAGGCGGTCACCGCCTTCCCGGTCCTGCAGGCGGTGGGCAAGCTTGAGCCCGGGCTCTACGTGATGCTGGCCCGCCCCTCCGGCACGGCCGCCAGCGACGAGGAGTACGACACCCAGGCGACCCAGTGGTTCGTGGTCTCCGACCTGGGGCTCACCGCCACCAAGGGCCGGGACGGGGTCAACGTGGTCCTGCGTTCGCTCGCCTCCGCGCAGGTGATGGCGGGCGCCGAGATCCGGCTGATCGCCCGCAACAACGAGGTGCTGGGCGCAAGGACCACGGACGCGCAGGGGCACGTCGCCTTCGATCCGGGGCTCGCCCGCGGGGAGGGCGGTCTGGCGCCGAGCCTCGTGGTGGCGCAAGCCGGCGGCGATTACGGCTTCCTCGACCTGAACCTCGGCGCCTTCGACCTCACCGACCGCGGCGTGAAGGGACGGCCGGAGACCGGCGGCCTCGACGCCTACCTGTTCCCGGAGCGCGGGGTCTACCGCACGGGCGAGACCGTCCAGCTCACGGCCCTGCTGCGCGATCCCCGCGGCGCCGCCGTGCCGGACCTGCCGCTGACCCTGGTGGTCAAGCGGCCGGACGGCGTCGAGTACCGGCGCGTCTCGGTGCCCGACCAGGGGCTCGGCGGCCGGGCGTTGCCGCTGCCGCTCCTGTCGGGGGCGATGCACGGCACGTGGCGGGTCTCCGCCTACACGGACCCGAAGGCGCCCGCGATCGGTGAGACCAGCTTCCTCGTGGAGGATTACGTCCCCGAGCGGCTGGAGGTGACCCTCAAGGCCCGGCAGACGGCCCTGAACCGGGGCGAGGCCGCGCAGATCGACGTCGCCGCCCGCTACCTCTACGGCGCCCCGGGCGCCGATCTCGACGTGTCGGGCAGCGTGACCGTGCAGGCGGCCGCGACGAGCGGCATCAAGGGGCTTGAGGCCTATGCCATCGGTCTCGACGACGAGGCGGTCGAGCCGGCCACCCAGGAACTGCAGGACCATGCCACCACGAACGGGCAGGGCGGCGCCACCGTCACGGTGCCGGTGCCCCTGGTCGCGGCCCCGCGGGCGCTGGAGGCGAAGATCACCCTGGCGGTCGGCGAGCCCGGCGGCCGGGCGCTGTCGCGCAGCCTGACCCTGCCGATCCTCCCGTCGAGCCCGGTCCTCGCCCTGCGCAAGGGCTTCGCCGATCTGAAGGAGGGCGGGATCGCGGGCTTCGACGTGGTGCTGGCGAACCCCGACGGGGCGCTCCTCGCCCGGCCGGGCGTGACCTGGACCCTGTCGCGGATCGACTCCTCCTACCAGTGGTACCGGGCGGACGGGCGCTGGTCGTTCGAGTCGGTCAAGTCCCCCCGGCGCATCGCCAGCGGCACCGTCGACCTCACGGCCGCCGGCCCGGGCCGGATCGAGGCGCCGGTGGGCCTCGGCCGCTATCGGCTGGAGGTCTCGGCCGCGGGCGCCCCGGAGGCGACCGCGAGCCTCGGCTTCGAGGTGGGCTGGGGCGGCTCCGAGACCGCGGAGGCGCCCGACCTCCTCGACCTGACCCTCGACAAGGCCGCCTACGCGGCCGGCGACACCCTGCGGGCCAAGCTCAGTCCGACGTTCAAGGGTCAGGCCAGCCTGATGATCGTCAGCGACCGCGTGCACCAGACCCTGGAGGTCAGCGTGCCGGAGGGCGGCACCACGGTCAGCATCCCGGTGAAGGCCGAGTGGGGCGCCGGCGCCTACCTGGTGGCCACCGCCTACCGGCCCCTCGACCAGGCGGCCAAGCGCCTTCCGGGCCGGGCGCTGGGTCTGGCGTGGTTCTCGGTGGACCGGGAGCGGCGCAGCCTCGGGGTCGCCCTGAAGGCGCCGGAGCGGGCGCGCCCGCGCCAAGACCTGACCCTGCCGGTCCAGCTCGCGGGCCTGAAATCCGGCGCACCGGCGCGGATCACCGTCGCGCTCGTCGATGTCGGCATCCTCAACCTGACCCGCTACGCGGCGCCGGACCCGACGCAGTACTTCCTCGGCCAGCGGGCGCTCGGGCCGGAGGTCCGCGACCTCTACGGCTACCTGATCGACGGCATGCAGGGCTCGGCCGGGGCGATCCGCTCCGGCGGCGATGCGGGCGGGGGCGAACTCGCCGATTCCCCGCCGACCCAGGCGCCGCTCGCCCTCTATTCCGGGGTCGTCACCGTGGGGCCGGACGGCGCGGCCAGCGTGACCTTCCCGATCCCGGCCTTCAACGGCACCGGCCGCGTCATGGTCACCGCCTGGAGCGGCGACCGGGTGGGGCAGGCGCAGGCCGACGTGATCATCCGCGATCCGGTCGTGCTCAGCGCCACGCTGCCGCGCTTCCTCGACACCGGCGACCGCTCGCGTCTGTTCGTGGCCCTCGACAATGTCGAGGGGCCGGCGGGCGAGTACACGCTCGACCTGAGCCCGACCGGCCCGGTCGTGGTCGGTGCCAGCGCGCTGCGGCAGACGCTGCGGCTGGAGGCCGGCGCCAAGGGCCAGTTCGCGATCCCGCTCACCGCCGCCGGACCGGGCACGGCCCGCCTCGACCTCGCCCTGTCGGGGCCCGGCCTCCCAGCCGCCCTGAACCAGAGCTTCGCCCTGGGGATCTCGCCGGGGACCGGCGCCCTGCTGCGCCGCTCGGTGCGCAGCCTCGCCCCCGGGGCGAACCTGACGCTGACCTCGGACCTCCTCGCCGACCTGCAGCCGGGGACCGGCAGCGTCTCGCTCTCGGCCACGCCCCTGCCGGGGGTCGACGTGGCGGCCCTGCTCCGGGCGCTCGACCGCTACCCCTACGGCTGCTCGGAGCAGGTGGTGAGCCGGGCGATGCCGCTGCTCTACGTCAACAAGCTCGCGGCCCTGCAGAAGCTTGCCCTCGACGCGGGCGCGGACGAAAGGGTGCGCGAGTCGATCGAGCGCCTGCTCGCCCGCCAGGATTCGAGCGGCGATTTCGGCCTGTGGTCGGCGCAGGGCTCGAGCGACCTCTGGCTCGACGCCTACGTGACCGACTTCCTGACCCGCGCCCGCGAGCGCAACTTCGCGGTGCCGCAGAAGGCCTTCGCCCAGGCGCTGGACTACCTGCGCAACGCGGTGGCCAACGCCACCGAGGTGCGCAACGGCGGCGCGGACCTCGCCTACGCGGCCTACGTGCTCGCCCGGAACGGCCGGCCGGTGATGGGCGACCTGCGCTACCTCGCCGACACCAAGATCGGCGACTTCTCCTCCGCCCTCGGGCGCGCGCAGCTCGCCGCCGCCCTGGCGCTGCTCGGTGACCGCGGCCGGGCCGCCAAGACGATGGACTCGGCGCTCACCGTGCTGCGCGCCGAGCGCGACAAGGGCCTGTACCGCGCCGATTACGGCTCCCGCCTGCGCGACGGGGCCGGGCTGATCACGCTCGCCGCCGAGAGCGGGCTGGCGCAGGGGGCCCTCGGCCCCGCCGCTTCCGTGCTCGGCGAGGAGCAGCAATCCGAGCGGGCGACGAGCACGCAGGAGAATGCCTGGATGGTGCTCGCCGCCGAGAGCCTGTCGAACGAGGCGGGCGCCCTGTCGTTCACCCTGGACGGCGTGCCGCAGACCGGCCTGCTGGCTCGGGCCTACCGGGAGGCGGCCCTGGCCGACCGGGGCGTCGAGCTCACCAATACCGGCCGCAGCCCCGTGCAGGTGGCCGTGAGCGTCAACGGCAGCCCCCTGGTGCCGGAGCCGGCAGCGCAGCAGGGCTACACGATCGAGCGCAGCTTCCGCCGCCTCGACGGCAGCGTCGTCGACCCGGCGGGCGGCCTGCGCCAGAACGACCGGCTCGTGGTGGTGCTCAAGGTCACGGAGGCCAAGGCGGAGGCGGCGCGGCTCCTGCTGGTGGATCCGCTGCCGGCGGGGCTGGAGATCGACAACCCGAAGCTGCTGGACGCCGACGCGCTCCAGGGACTCGCCTTCGCCAAGTCCGACGTGCAGCCGGTCCACACCGAGTTCCGGGACGACCGGTTCGTGGCGGCCTACGACCGCGAACCGAGCCAGTCGGCCTTCTTCACCGTGGCCTACACGGTGCGGGCGGTCTCCCCCGGGACCTACGTCCATCCGGGCGCCACCGTGGAGGACATGTACCGGCCGGCGCGGTTCGGACGGACCGCCGCGGGCAGCGTGACGGTCGGAGCGGCCAAGTAGGGGCTGGCGACCGCAACCCGCCGGGCCGGGCCGCTGCGTTGCGGCAGGCACATGGTGCGCTGCGGAACCCCCGCGATCGCCCGCCCATTCCCACGGGTCCCCTTCGGAACCCGTGGAGCGATGCCCGATGCCGGACCTCGACGCGCTCGCCGGCTCCGCAGCCCGCGCGCTGGCCTACCTGCCGTGGTGGGCCGAGAGCCTGATCCTCATCGTCGCCTGCTGCGCGGTGGTGATGCCCCTGCACGGGGTCGTCTACCGGGCGATGAAGCGGGCGGTCTCGGCCAAGAGCCTGTTCTGGCGCTCGCTCGTGTCGCGCACGCGCGGCCCGAGCCGCCTCGGCCTCATCGTGGTGGCGATCAGCCTCGCCTCGACCACGGTGCACCTGTCCTGGGAGGTGCGGATCGCCCTCAACCAGATCCTGCTGGTCGCCTTCGTGACGCTGACCGGCTGGTGCTGCGCCACGGCGCTCCACATCGCGACCGTGATTTACCTGCGGCGGTTCAAGCTCGACGCCGAGGACAATCTCCTGGCGCGCAAGCACTTCACGCAGATGCGCATCCTGGAGCGGGCCGGCGTGACGCTGGTGGCCCTCGTCACCCTCTCGGTGGCGTTGATGACCTTCGAGCCGGTGCGCCAGTACGGCGTCAGCCTGCTGGCCTCGGCGGGCGCGGCGGGCCTCGTCCTCGGGTTGGCCATGCAGCCGGTCCTGTCGAACCTCGTGGCGGGCATCCAGATCGCCATCACGCAGCCGATCCGGATCGAGGACGCGATCATCGTCGAGAACGAGTGGGGCTGGGTGGAGGAGATCACCGCCACCTACGTGGTGGTCCGCCTCTGGGACTGGCGTCGGCTGGTCCTGCCGCTGACCTACTTCATCCAGAAGCCGTTCCAGAATTGGACCCGCGACGGCGCCTCGCTGATCGGCAGCGTGTTCGTCTACGTCGACCACCGGGCGCCCGTGGCGGCGATGCGCGAGAGGCTCGTCGAGATCGCCAGGGCCTCGCCCCTGTGGGACGGACGGGTGGTCAACCTCCAGGTCTCGGACGCCAAGGAATCGACCATCGAGATCCGGATGCTGGTGAGCGCCCGCAACGCGCCCCAGGCCTGGGACCTGCGCTGCGCGGTCCGCGAGGCGATGATCACGTGGCTCCAGGCCGAGCACCCGGAGGCGCTGCCGCGCCACCGCACGGAATGGGTCGGGGCGGGGGAGCCCCCGCTGCGGAGGGCCGAGGAGCGGCGGTTCGCGGCGTGATCCCCCGTCCTCGGAAGCGCGGCGATCCGTGGATCGCGTACACGGAGGTCGCGCAGTCCCGTCAGGCGGACGGCGGCACCGGCATCGTACGGCCGGATCGAGATCCTTGCAGCCGATCGTCGAGGAGGCCGTGCGTGGCCCCTCCCATATGGCTCCGCGCGCGTGGTGCAGTTCCCCGCCGGCTGCTTCGCGTGGGCCGCAACGACACCGGATCGGAGAGGCGGGCGGCCGACCTCACCCGTGATCGTGCCCGGCATGATCCTCCGGATCCGGCAGGGTCAGCCCGAAATGGCTCACCAGATCGGCGATCTGCCCGGGACTCAGTTGCCGCGGGTTGAGGTTGCGCAACAGCAGGTAAAGCTTGGCGGTCTCCTCCAGCTCCTCCGTGGCGAAGACCGCGCCCTCCAGGCTGTCGCCGGCCACCACCGGTCCGTGGTTGGCGAGCAGCACCGAGCTGTACTTCCCCGCGAGGCCCCGGATCGCGTCCGCCACGGCCGGGTCGCCCGGACGGTAATAGGGCACCAGCGCCGTGCCGCCGGTGCGCATCAGGTAGTAGGGCGTCAGCGGCGGCAGCACCTGACGCGGGTCGATCTCCGGCAGCATCGAGACCGCCACCGCGTGGGTCGAGTGCAGGTGCACGATGGCCTTCGCGTCTGTCCGGCTCTCGTAGAGCGCGGTGTGCAGCGGGATCTCCTTGGTGGGCTTGTCGCCCGAGACGAGGCGGCCCTCGCCGTCGAGCCGGGAGATCCGCGCCGGGTCGAGGAAACCCAGCGACGCGTTGGTCGGCGTCACGAGCCAGCCGCCGTCGGGCAGGCGGAGCGAGATGTTGCCCGACGAGCCCGGCGTCAGGCCGCGCTCGAACAGCGAGCGGCCGTAGCGGCAGATTTGTTCGCGCAACGCCGTCTCGTTCATGCGGTCGCTCCCTCGATCAGCTCGTATCCGAGATCGATTCTCTTCGGACCGCCCCCCGTCAGGCAGGCGGCGGCCTGCCGGCCGATCTCCAGCCGCGGTGTGCGCACCGTCGACAGGGGCTGAGGCATCGCGGCTGCAAAGTCGAGCCCGTTGAAGCCGAACAGCGCGATCCGACCCGGCACCACCAGCCCGGCCGACAGGCAGGCGAAATAGCCCCCGAGCGCCATGTCGTCATTGGAGAAGTAGACCGCGTCCAGATCCGAATGACGCGCCAGCAGCGCTTCCAGACCCGCCCGCCCGGAGGCCGGCGAGGACGGTCCCGGCCGGATTTCCCGGCCGAGAAGTGCCAGCCCGACATCCGCCAGAGCCTCCTCGAAACCCGCCAGCCGCTTGCCCGCGCGCAGGTCGACCGCGAGATCGTGGCCGAGATAGGCGATGCGGCGATAGCCCCGCCCCGCCAGATGGCGGGCGCTCGCCGCCCCGACGGCCCGGTTGGAGAAGCCGACCACGGCGTCGATCCCGTCACCATCCGTGTCGATCATCTCGACGACGCGCACGCTTCCGGCCCTGGCCAGGGCGACGGTCCCGGGATTGTGCTCCAGGCCGGTGAGCAGGAGCGCGGCCGGGCGCCACGACAGGAGCGCGGCCACCAGCGCCTCCTCCCGGTCCGGATCGTAGTCGCTCACGCCGATCACGCACTGGATGCCCTCGGCGTCGAGGGAGGCGGTCAGGCCGCGCAGCAGGTCCGGGAAGACCACGTTGGCGAGGGAGGGGATCACGACGCCGACGAGCTGCGCGCTCGCCCCCGACCCGGCCAGATTCCCGGCCAGGCGGTTCGGCACGTAGCCGAGCCGAGCCACGGCTTCCGCCACCCGCTCGCCGGCGCGCTTGGAATAGGACCCGTGGTTGCGCAGGACCCGCGAGACCGTGCTCTCGCCGACACCGGCCGCGCGGGCGACGTCGGTGAGGGTCACGAGCCGCCCCGGCGGCTGAATGTCGTCCATGACCCGGTTCTCCCGACGCGGTCTCGTCTCGCGACGCCCTTCGTACCTCCCGCCCCTCGCCCTCATCCCGAGATGCCCGCCCGAGAGGCCCGCGCCAGCGGCCCCGGAGAGGAGCCCTCCGGCTGGCCGCGCGATCCCGGGAGGACGCCTTCGAGGCCTCCGCTGGGCTTTGGCACCTCGGGGTGAGGGGAGGGATGGGACGACCGTCCTCGGCGATCCGCCAGCCGACATAGCCGCCTGCATTATCGCGCACAACCGCATTGGCAGCGCTGCCAAAAGGAGATATGGCACCGGTCAGCGCCGCCCGACGAGCGGCGAAGACCATCGTCCGGCGACCGCACGGTCCGGATCAGGGAGTACGCCATGCCGGTCCGAGCCGCCCCGCTGGGGGGCGCCACCCAACAAGCAGACGAGAAGACCTTCGACGACCGCACCTACGCGAAGGTCTTCTGGCGCCTCGTGCCGTTCCTGATGCTCTGCTACGTCGTGGCGTATCTCGACCGGGTGAATGTCGGCTTCGCCAAGCTCCAGATGTCGCAGGAGCTGAAATTCTCCGAGACGGTCTACGGGCTGGGCGCCGGTATCTTCTTCCTCGGCTACTTCCTGTTCGAGGTACCCTCGAACGTGATCCTGCACCGGGTCGGCGCCCGGGTCTGGATCGCCCGGATCATGATCACCTGGGGGATGATCTCGGGGGCGTTCCTGTTCGTGAACTCCGAGTGGAGCTTCTACGGGATGCGCTTCCTGCTCGGTCTCGCCGAGGCCGGCTTCTACCCGGGGGTGATCCTCTACACGACCTCGTGGTTCCCGGCCCATCGCCGGGCCAAGGTGATCGCGGTGTTCATGGCGGCGATCCCGATCTCCGGCATCTTCGGCAACCCGCTCTCGGGCTGGATCATGGACGCGCTCAACGGCGCCCACGGCCTGTCCGGCTGGCAATGGATGTTCCTGATCGAGGCGGTGCCGGCGGTGCTGATCGGCGTCGCGGTGTTCCTCTACCTCGACAACCGCCCCGCCGAGGCGAAGTGGCTCACCGACGCCGAGAAGCAGCTCTTGGAGCGCGACATCGCCGCCGACAACCACGGCAAGGAATCGAGCCCGCACTCCATCGCCACCGTGTTCCGCAACGGCCGCGTGTGGTTCATGAGCCTGATCTACTTCGCCTTCGTCACCGGCCAGTACGGGCTGACCTTCTGGATGCCGACCATCGTCAAGGCATCGGGCGTGCAGGGCAACTTCAACATCGGGCTGATCAGCGCCATCCCGTTCGTCTGCGCGGCGATCGTGATGGTCCTCCTGGGCCTCTCCGCCGACCGGATGCGCGAGCGCCGCTGGCACCTCATCATCCCGGCCCTGCTCGGCGCCGTCGGCTTCGTGGTCTCGGCCAATGCGGGCTCGACCACGGTCGCGGTGGCGGCGCTCTCAGTGGCGGCGGCCGGCGTGCTGACCTGCTCGCCCCTGTTCTGGTCGCTGCCCACCGCCTTCCTGAGCGGAGCCGGCGCGGCGGCCGGCATCGCGCTGATCAACTCGGTGGGCAATCTGGCGGGCTTCGTCAGCCCCTACGTGATCGGGGCACTGCGCGACGCCACCGGCAGCACCGCCACCGGCATGTACGCGTTGGCGGTGATGCTGGTGGTCGGCTCGATCTGCGTGTTCGTGACGCCGGCCCGGATGGTCAATCGCTGAGGAGATGCTCCCCCTTCCCCCCGGGGAAGGGCCAGGGGCGGGGTGGCGCGGACGGCACCGCATCGCCCCATCCCGTACCACCCCACCTCTCACTCCTCCCCGCCAGGGGGAGGAGCGCGCGTCGCCCGCGGTGACGTCGCGTCGGCCATGCCGGCCTTGAAGCTCGTGAGGCATTCGATGACCACCGACACGCACATCCGCCGCGCCGCGGTGATCGGCCTGGGCTCCATGGGCTCCGGCATGGCCGGCTCGCTCCTGCGGGCCGGCTTCACGGTCGCCGCCTGCGACGTGAACCCGGACGCGGTGGCACGGTTCGAAGCCGCCGGCGGTCGCGGGGCCGCGAACCCCGCCGCCGCGGCGCAGGACGCCGACGTGGTGGTGAGCGTGGTGGTCAACGCCGCGCAGACCGAGGCGGTGCTGTTCGGCGCGAACGGCGCCGCCGCCGCGATGCCGGAGGGGGCCGTGTTCGTCTCTTCCGCCACCATGGATCCGGCCGTCGCCCGGGCGCTCGCGGCCCGGCTGGAGGCCACCGGCCGCCACTACCTCGACGCCCCGATGAGCGGAGGCGCCGCCCGCGCGGCGGATGGAGGGCTGACCTTCCTGGCCTCGGGCTCGGCGGCGGCCTTCGCGAGGGCCCGGCCCGCCCTCGATGCCATGGCGGGCACGCTCTACGAACTCGGCGACGCGGCCGGCCAGGGTGCGGCCTTCAAGATGATCAACCAGCTGCTCGCGGGCGTCCACATCGCCGCCGCCTGCGAGGCGATGAGCTTCGCGGCCAAGCAGGGCCTCGACCTGGCGCGCGTCTACGAGGTGATCACCAAGTCGGCCGGCAATTCGTGGATGTTCGAGAACCGAGTGCCGCACATCCTGGAGGCGGATTACGCTCCGAAGAGCGCGGTCGACATCTTCGTCAAGGACCTCGGCATCGTGCAGGACATGGCCCGGGCGGAGAAATACCCGGTCCCGGTGGCGGCGGCGGCGCTGCAAATGTTCCTGATGGCCTCCGGTGCCGGGATGGGCCGGGACGACGACGCCTCCGTGGCTCGGCTCTACGCGCAGGTCTCGGGGGCGAAGCTTCCGGGGACGAAGTGACCAGCGGCGATCCCCCCGCGCCCGCACCCTGAGGTGCCAGCGTCGGCAGGCTTTCGAGAAGGGGGCCGGGGACCGCGCGGCGGGCTGGCGGACTCCCGCGAGGCTGCGGCGCAGCACCTCGGGATGAGGGAATCGGGGATGACGGTTCGCTGAGCGGATCGGACGGGTGTCGAGAACCGGGCAGGGAGGCCCAAGAGAATGCCGCGCTTTGCCGCAAACCTGAGCCTGATGTTCAACGAGGTGCCGTTCCTCGACCGGTTCGAGGCCGCCGCCCGGGCCGGATTCGACGCCGTCGAATTCCTGTTTCCCTACGAGCATTCACCGGAGGCGGTCGGCGCGCGGCTCCGGGACAACGGCCTGACCCAGGCGCTGTTCAACCTGCCGCCAGGCGATTTCTCAATGGGCGAGCGCGGCTTAGCGGCGTTTCCTGAACGGTTCGACGAGCTGAAGGCCGGGGTCGACACGGCGTTGCGCTACGTCGAGGCGACCGGCGTCGGCCGGTTGCACCTGATGGCGGGCCTCGCCCCGCACGACGATCCCGGCGCCGTCGCGGCCTACCGCCGGGCTGTCACCTGGACGGCGGAGCGGCTGGCGCCCGCCGGCCTCGACCTCGTTCTGGAACCGATCAACGGCCGGAACATACCGGGCTATTTCCTCAACGATTTCGGCCGCGCCGCGGACCTGATCGAGGATCTCGGGCTGTCGAACCTGAAGCTGCAGTTCGATCTCTACCACTGCCAGATCCTGCACGGCGACGTGACCATGCGTCTGCGCGCCCTGATGCCGATCATCGGCCACGTCCAGACCGCGAGCGTGCCCGAGCGGCACGAACCCGGAACCGGCGAGGTGAACGACGTCTTCCTGTTCGACGAGCTGGATCGACTCGGCTACGCCGGCTTCGTCGGCTGCGAGTACATCCCGGCCGCCGACACCGTCTCGGGTCTCGGCTGGCTCGCCGCCTACAAGGGGAGAAGCGCCCGATGAGCCTCGCGCTGGGATGCGTTGCCGACGATTACACGGGCGCCTCGGACCTCGCCAACACGTTGACCAAGGCGGGCCTGCGCACGATCCAGACCATCGGCGTCCCGGAGGATGACCGCGCCCTGCCGGAGGCCGACGCGGTGGTGGTGGCGCTGAAGAGCCGCTCGATCCCCGCCGACCAGGCCGTGGCGCGCTCCCGCGAGGCCGAGGGCTGGCTGCGGGCGCGGGGCGCCGCCCACGTGATGTTCAAGGTCTGCTCGACCTTCGACTCCACGGAGGCCGGCAATATCGGCCCGGTCATGGACGCCCTGCGGGGGGATGCGGGCGAGGCCATCGCGCTCGTCACCCCGGCCTTCCCGGAGACGGGGCGCAGCGTCTACCAGGGCAACCTCTTCGTCGGCGCCGTGCCGCTGAACGAGAGCCCCCTCAAGGACCACCCGCTCAATCCGATGCGCGATGCCAACCTGGTGCGCGTGCTCGAGCGCCAGAGCGCGTATCCGGTCGGGCTCGTGGATACCGCCACGGTCGCCCGCGGCGCCGAGGCCGTCGCGGCCCGCCTCGAAGCCCTCGTGGCGGAAGGTAAGGGCGCCGCCATCGCGGACGCGATCTTCGACAGCGACCTCGCAGTGCTCGGCCGGGCGATCATCGAGCGGACATTCTCGGTGGGCGCGTCCGGGCTCGGACTCGGGCTCGCCCGGGCACTGGTTGCCGCGGGACGCGGCACCCGGGACGCGGCCGGAGCGGCGATCGGCGAGCCGGTGGGCGGATCCGCCGCCTGCCTCGCCGGCAGTTGCTCGCAGGCGACGCTCCAGCAGGTCGGCGCCGCCGAGGCGCTGATGCCGGTGCTCCGCCTCGATCCGGCGCGGCTCCTCGCCGGCGCCGACGTGGTGGGCGAGGCCCTGGCCTTCGCGGAGGAACGGCTTCCTTCCGGCCCGGTGCTGATCGCCTCCTCGGCGCCTCCCGAGGCGGTCCGGGCCCTCCAGGCCGCCCATGGGGTCGACGCCGCCGGCCACGCCATCGAGGCGGCGCTGGCCGCCATCGCCGAAGGCCTCGTCGCCCGCGGCGTGCGCCGGCTCGTGGTCGCCGGAGGCGAGACGTCCGGCGCAGTGGTCGACCGGCTGGGCCTCACCGCCTTCCTGCTCGGGCCGGAGATCGCCGCGGGCGTTCCGGTCCTGCGCACCGCCGGACGGCCCGAGCCGATGCTGCTCGCCCTGAAATCCGGCAATTTCGGCGGTCCGGACTTCTTCGGCCGCGCCCTCGACATGATGGCCTGACGCCGCACAACCCGACGGGAGGTTTTCCATGCATGCCCTGATTCTCGGCGCCGCCGGCATGATCGGCCGCCGCCTCGTGGACACCCTGGTGAAGGCGGGTCAGGTCGGCGGTCAGCCGCTGAGCGCCCTGACCCTGCTCGACGTGGTGCAGCCCGCCGCGCCCGGGGGCTTTTCCGGCCAGGTGCGGGCCGACGCGGCGGATCTCACCGCCCCCGGCGCCGCCGAGGCCGCCATCGCCGAACGGCCGGGCGTGATCTTCCACCTCGCCGCGGTGGTCTCGGGCGAGGCCGAGGCCGACCTGGAACTCGGCTACCGGGTCAATCTCGACGGCACGCGGCTGCTCCTCGACGCGATCCGCAAGGCCAACGCGGCGGACGGGTACCGGCCGAAGCTGATCTTCACCTCCTCGCTCGCGGTGTTCGGCCCCCCCTTCCCCAAGGTGATCCCGGACGACCACATCCTGCGTCCGGCCTCCTCGTACGGGGTGCAGAAGGCCATGGGCGAGCTGATGCTCGCCGACTACGCCCGGCGCGGCTTCCTCGACGGGATCGGCCTGCGCCTGCCGACCATCTGCGTGCGGCCCGGCAAGCCCAACAAGGCGGCCTCCGGCTTCTTCTCGGGCATCATCCGCGAGCCGCTGGCCGGCCAGGAGGCGATCCTGCCGGTGCCCGACACGGTGCGGCACTGGTTCGCCAGCCCCGACGCGGCGGTCGGCTTCTTGGTCCACGCGGCCGGGCTCGACCTCGCGGCGATCGGCCCGCGGATCAGCCTGACCATGCCGGGCGTCTCGGCGACGGTCGCCGAGGAGATCGAGGCCCTGCGCCGCGCGGCCGGCGACAGGGCCGTGGCGCTGATCCGGCGCGCCCCCGACGCCACCATCGCGCGGATCGTCGGCTCCTGGCCGGAGGCGTTCGAGCCGGAGGCGGCCCTGGGTCTGGGTTTCCGGGCGGATGACTCCTTCGACGCCATCGTGGCGCAGCACGTGGCCGAGTTCCACGGCGGCTGAAGCGTCAGGACCGGGCTGAGGGATGTCGGTCTGATGTCGGTCTGCGGACGGCCGTCGCCGACACCGCGCAGCGGGACGCCGTCGACTTGCGCGCCGGCCGAGGCGACGCGGTCGCCGAGGCGCAGGCCTGCGGGGGGCGGCCCGTGCCGTGGCCGGCATGGGCGGCGGTGGCGAGGTGCCTTTGCTGCCCGTGATCGGGGCCAGCGCACGTCCCTTGCGTCCAGGACGCTGTCCACGACGGATCCGGCCCTGTGTGGCTCGCTTCTCCGGCGTCGCGCAAGGGCGAGCACCGCCTCATGGACGGCGACACCGCGCGCGAGCCGCGCGGGTATCGCGCGCAGGCAATGCCGCAGATCCTCATGGCCCGGCTCCCGGAGCGGGATCGCCACGATGGCCCGGGCATCGACGGACGTCACGCGACGTTCGGGCCGTCGTCGAACGCCTCGTCGGCCTCGGGACCGGATTTCGGCGAGGAGGCGCGCGTCCTGAACCCGCCGATGCGCGCCGGGAGCGCATCGCTCCCGCGGTACTGGCGGTCCAGCGCGTTCGTTAGCGCGATCCGCGCCGCCTCGGCCTTGCTCACGCCGGCCCGCGATGCCAGCTTCTCGGCGCGGGGCTTCAGCTCTTCGCTGCGGATGTTGAGCGGCACGACCGCCTCCGTGTAGACGCGCGGGGGCTAGGGTCTCCATATCCGCGCCGCAGACTCGGTGCCGACACCCGATCAAGGATTCCGATGACCCGCCTCGACGAGGCCCGCGCCGCGCTCAAGAAGACCTTCGGCTATGAGGATTTCCGACCCGGCCAGGACGAGGTGATCGGTGCGGTGCTGGACGGCGCCGACGTGTTTGCCGTCATGCCCACGGGCTCGGGCAAGTCGATGACCTACCAGCTCCCGGCCTTGGTCGATCCGGGCCTCACGGTGGTGGTCTCCCCCCTGATCGCGCTGATGCACGATCAGGTGCAGCAGATGAAGAGCGTCGGCATCCAGGCCGCGACCCTCAACTCGTCGGTCGCGGAATCGGATTCGCGCGAGACGTGGCGCGCGTTGCGCTCGGGCGACCTGCGGCTCCTGTTCGTCTCCCCCGAACGCCTGCTCATGGAGGGCTGCATCGAGGCGCTGCGCGGGGCGGGCGTCCGGCGCCTGGCGGTCGATGAGGCGCACTGCGTCTCGCAATGGGGCCACGATTTCCGGCCCGAATATCGGGAGATCGCCCGGGCCCGGACGACGCTCGGCGACGTCCAGACCCTGGCGCTGACCGCCACCGCCGACGCCGCCACCCGGGCCGAGATCGCCGAGCGCCTGTTCCCGCAGGGGCGTCCGCCGAAGATCTTCGTCCATTCCTTCGACCGGCCGAACATCCGCCTGACCTTCCAGCCCAAGGACAATCCCGCCCGGCAGATCGAGCGGTTCCTGAAGCACCGGCGGGCGGAGAGCGGGATCATCTACTGCTCGTCGCGCAAGCGCACCGAGCAGCTCGCCGAGACCCTCAAGCGGGACGGGTTCGACGCGCTGCCCTACCATGCCGGCCTCGATCAGGGCACGCGGATGCGGAACCAGGATCGGTTCCTCCAGGAGGACGGCGTGGTGATGACCGCCACCATCGCGTTCGGCATGGGCATCAACAAGCCCGACGTGCGCTTCGTCTGCCACGCCGACATGCCCAACAACGTCGAGGGCTACTACCAGGAGATCGGCCGCGCCGGCCGCGACGGTCTGCCCGCCGACACGCTGACCCTCTACGGCCTCGACGACATGGCGCTGCGCCGCCGGCAGATCGACGAGAAGGAGATCTCCGACGAGCGCCGCCGGGTCGAGCGGCGCAAGCTCGAGGCGATGATCACCCTGTGCGAGGGGGCCAATTGCCGCCGCCAGTCGCTGCTCGCCTATTTCGGCGAGGCGAGCGGTCCCTGCGGCCGCTGCGACCTGTGCCGCGGCGGCGTGACCCTGGTGGACGGGACGGTCTCGGCCCAGAAGGCCCTCTCGGCCATCGTGCGCACCGGGCAGCGCTTCGGCGCGGCGTATATCTGCGACCTCGTCCACGGGAAGGAGAGCGAGCAGATCCGCCGCAACGGGCATGCCGGCCTCAAGACCTTCGGGGTCGGCGCCGACAAGCCGGTGGCGGCCTGGCGGGCGATCCTGCGCCAGCTCTTCGCCGCCGGGGCCATCGCCGAGAATGCCGACGGCTACGGCGGCCTGTCCATGACCGAGAAGGGCGAGGCGATCCTGTTCGGGCGGGAGCCGGTCCAGCTCCGCCCGGATCCGGAGCCGCGGACGGAGGCCCGCGAGCGCCGCCGTGCCGCCCCGCGCGAGGACGGCGAGATCGCCCTCTCCGAGGCGGACGAGGCCCTGTTCCAGCACCTGCGCGGCCTGCGCGCCACGCTGGCCCGGGCCGAGGGGATCGCCGCCTTCATGGTCTTTCCCGACCGGACGCTGATCGAGATGACCCGCCAGAAGCCCGTCGACCTCTGGGCCCTGCGCACGGTCCACGGGGTCGGCGAGCGCAAGCGCGAGGCCTACGGCGACAAGTTCGTGTCGGCCATCGCGGAGTTCCTGGCTCAGCCCCCGGCCCCCTGACGACGCAGGTTCGCACTGGCGCGCCGGGCCGGTTCGTGTAGGCAGGCGGCCCCCAACCCGCACCGATCGGATCGACCATTTCGACACCCGCACATCCCGCCGCGGCCCCCATCCAGGACGCCCCGCAGGTTCCGGCGGCCGAGCCGGACAGGACCGCGCCGTCGTCGCTGACCTCCCGGATCGTGTTCTACATGCCGGGTTTCGACCCGCGCGATCCCGAGACCTACTGGGGCCTGTTCCGCCGTGAGGCCCGGCTCACCGGGGCGCGGCGCGGGGCGGCGATCACGGTCGGCGATCCGGTCCGCTCGGCGGACGGGATCGAACTCACCTGGACGGCCGAGGCGCACGGCGTGTCGACGCGCTACGTCCTCCTGCGCTGGGAGGAGATTGTCCGGGCCCGCTTCCCGCAATCCGACTGGACGCGCCTGACGGGGGTCCCGGCGCTGCTCTGGCGATTGTGGCGGTCGGGCTACAAGGCGGATCTGCAGCGTGAGGGCTGGCGCTTCGCCACGGTGATCTTCTGCGTCCACTACATCTACATCGCCCTCGCGCTCCTCAGCCTTGCGGCGGCGGCGAGCCTGGCCGCCCTGGCCCCGTCCGCGCTGCAGCCCTGGTCGATCCTGGCGGTCCCGCCGCTGGCCTTCGCGTTCCTCGCCGTCCTGATGCGGGCGACCCGCGGCAAGCCGCTCTACGTGCCCCACCTCGTGGACGACACCGCCTTCACGCATGCCTATGCGGCGGGTGCGGCCCCCGAGATGCAGCCCCGCCTCGATGCCTTCGCGGCGCGCATCGGCGCGGCCGAGGGCGAGGCCGACGAGGTGGTCGTCGTCGGCCATTCCACGTCGAGCTTCCTCGGTATCGAGGTGCTGGACCGGGTGCTCGCCCGCGATCCCGGCTTCGGCCGTCGCGGCACGCCGGTCTCGTTCGTGAGCATCGGCAGCGTCATCCCCTGGCTCGGACTCGATCCGGCGGCGGTGGGGTTCCGCGACACCCTCGCGCGCTTCGCGCGGGCGGCGCAGATCGGCTGGCTCGACGTGCGCGCGCCCTGGGACTGGCTGTCGATCCACAAGCGGAATCCGCTCACCGCCTGCGGCCTCCCCGTGCCCGATGCCGGCCGGCCGGCCGAGCTCTGGGTCATGATCCACGACCTGATCACAGGCTCCGACGTGGGGCGGCGCCAGTGGAACCTGTTCCAGATGCATTTCCAGCTGCTCATGGCGAGCCAGAGCGCCACCGGGTTCGATTATCTCGACATGGTCACCGGGCCGGAACCGGTCCACACGCTGATCGCCCGGTGCCGGGCGCGCGTCAGGACCCGGGCGACCGCCGCCGAGGCGGGGATCTGATCGCCGACCCCCGCGTCGGCGGTGATCCCTCGCCCGCCGCCATCCGCAGACCGTCCCGACCTGGGATGTTGCCACCGTGGGCGCTTCCGCTCTAGAGCCGGGGCAGCCTGGATCCCCGCCCGGTTCGGGTTCGCCGCGGCCACGGCCTCCGGCACGGACCGCTCTCGCCGAGACCCTTCGCATGTTCCGCAACGACGTTCCGATCACCCCCGAACTCGTCGCCCAGCACGGCCTGACGCCGGACGAGTACGCGCGCTTCCGCGGCCTGATCGGGCGCGACCCGACGCTGACCGAACTCGGCATCGTCTCGGCGATGTGGAACGAGCACTGTTCCTACAAGTCCTCGCGCAAGCACCTGCGCGGTCTGCCGACCTCGGGCCCTCACGTGATCCAGGGGCCCGGCGAGAACGCGGGCGTCATCGACATCGGTGACGGTCTCGCCTGCGTCTTCAAGATGGAGAGCCACAACCACCCGAGCTACATCGAGCCCTACCAGGGCGCGGCGACGGGCGTCGGCGGCATCCTGCGCGACGTCTTCACGATGGGCGCCCGGCCGATCGCGGCGCTCAACGCCCTGCGCTTCGGCTCCCCCGACCACCCGCGCACGCGCAGCCTCGTCTCGGGGGTCGTGGCGGGCGTCGGCGGCTACGGCAATTCCTTCGGCGTGCCCACCGTCGGCGGCCTGACCGGCTTCCACAGGCGCTACGACGGCAACATCCTGGTCAACGCCATGGCGGTGGGCCTCGCCCGCACCGACGGCATCTTCTACGCGGCCGCCGCCGGCGTCGGGAACCCGATCGTCTATCTCGGCTCCAAGACCGGCCGTGACGGCATCCACGGCGCCACCATGGCGTCCGCCGAATTCGACGAGGCCTCGGAGTCGAAGCGGCCGACCGTGCAGGTCGGCGATCCCTTCGCCGAGAAGCTCCTGCTGGAGGCGTGCCTGGAGCTGATGGCCTCGGGCGCGGTGATCGCCATCCAGGACATGGGCGCGGCGGGGCTGACCTGCTCGGCGGTGGAGATGGGCGCCAAGGGCGACCTCGGCGTCGAGCTCGACATCGACAAGGTGCCGGCCCGCGAGGAGGGCATGACCCCCTACGAGATGATGCTCTCCGAGAGCCAGGAGCGCATGCTCATGGTGCTCAAGCCCGGCATGGAGGCGGAGGCGGAAGCCATCTTCGTGAAGTGGGGCCTCGATTTCGCGGTGATCGGCCGGACCACCGACACGCTCCGGTTCGTCATCAAGTGGCATGGCGAGACCGTGGCCGACCTGCCGATCAAGGAGCTGGGCGACGAGGCGCCGCTCTACGACCGGCCGCATCGCGCCAACACTCACCAGCCAGTGATCGCGGTCTCCGAGGTGCCGGCCCCGGCCTCGCTGACCGACGCGCTCAAGCGCCTCGTCGGCTCCGCGGACCTCGCCTCGAAGCGCTGGGTCTTCGAGCAGTACGACCACTTCATCCTGGGCAACACGGTCCAGAAACCCGGAGGCGACGCCGCCATCGTGCGGGTCGAGGACGGGCCGAAGGGCCTCGCGCTGACCTGCGACGTCACCCCGCGCTACTGCGAGGCCGACCCGGTCGAGGGGGGCCGCCAGGCCGTGGCCGAGGCGTGGCGCAACATCACCGCGGTGGGCGCGAAGCCACTCGCGATCACCGACAACCTGAACTTCGGCAATCCCGAGAAGCCCGAGGTGATGGGCCAGCTCGTCGGCTGCCTCCAGGGCATCGGCGAGGCCTGCCGGGCGCTGGACTTCCCGGTCGTGTCCGGCAACGTCTCGCTCTACAACGAGACCAACGGCGTCGGCATCCTGCCGACCCCGACCATCGGCGGCGTCGGCGTCCTCGACGACGTGGCGCGCCACGCGACCATCGCCCTCAAGCGCGAGGGCGACGTGCTGGTGCTGGTCGGGGCGGGCGAGGGCTGGCTCGGCCAGTCCGCCTACCTGTCGGTCATCGAGGGCCGCGAGGAGGGCGCGCCGCCTCCGGTCGACCTCGCCCTGGAGCGCCGCAACGGCGACTTCGTCCGCACCCTGATCCAGGCGGGCACCGTCGACACGGTCCACGACATCTCCGACGGCGGCCTCGCGGTGGCGCTCGCCGAGATGGCCATGGCGGGCGGCCTCGGCGCGGCGCTCCCGGAGGTCCCGGTGGACCTCGCCCCCCACGCCTACCTGTTCGGCGAGGATCAGGCCCGCTACCTGCTGGCGGTCGAGCCGGAGGCGGCCAGCGACCTCCTGTACAGCGCCTCGGCACAGGGTATCGCCGCGGCCGTGGTCGGCGTCACCGGCTCCGACCGTTTGACCCTGCCGGGTGGCGAGACCATACCGCTCGCCGAACTGACCGCGGCGCACGAGGGCTGGCTGCCCGCCTACATGGCCAGCCAGCCGGCCGCTCCGGCGTCCTGAGCCCCGTTTACCACAAGGAGTTTCCCGATGCCGATGGATGCGGGCGAGATCGAGCGCATGATCCGCGAGGCCCTGCCGGACGCGCAGGTGGAGATCCGCGACCTCGCCGGCGACGGCGACCATTACGCGGCCACCGTCCTGTCGGCGGCCTTCAAGGGGAAGAGCCGGGTAGCGCAGCACCAGATGGTCTACGGCGCTCTCCAGGGCCGGATGGGCGGCGTGCTCCACGCCCTTGCGCTGACCACGGGCGTCCCGCAGGATTGAGCCCTCTCGCGGCAGTTCTCCCTATGGATCGACCGAGTCTCTATGACGACGATATCGTGACCTGGGCCGAGGAACAGGCGGCGGCCCTGCGCGCGCTCGCTGAGCGGCCCGACCTGTCGAATGCGGTCGATTGGGAGAACGTTGCCGGGGAGATTGAGAGCGTGGGGCGTGCGCATCTGCGGGCCGTCGAAGGGCTGCTGATCCAGACGCTCGCCCACCTCCTCAAGCGCGCGTCCGCCCCGCTTGCGCCGGCAAGCTTGCATTGGCGGGCAGAGATCGCGACATTCCAGATCACGGCCTGGAATGCCTACGAATCGTCGATGCGGCAGAGGTTAAACTGGCCCAGGATCTGGACATCCGCGGTCACAGCCGCGGAGGCCGGTCTTGGTGCCCTTGGGAACCAGCTTCTTCCGGGATTGCCGGATTCGTGCCCGATCGTGCCTGAGGATCTTCTTAACGACCGCTTTGATGTCGATCATGCACTCCGCGTGATCGCTGCCTCGGTTGCGCGCCGCTGATCGAGACAGCACATACGAGACCGAACAGCTGAGGACAGAACGATGACCGACGCCAACACGACCATCCAGAACGAGATCGCCTCCCAGGACGTGGTGGTGTTCATGAAGGGCACGCCGCAGATGCCGCAATGCGGCTTCTCCGGTCAGGTGGTGCAGATCCTTAACTACCTCGGCGTGCCGTTCAAGGGCGTGAACGTGCTGGCCGACCAGGA
This sequence comes from Methylobacterium longum, assembly GCF_022179385.1. Lineage (GTDB taxonomy): Bacteria > Pseudomonadota > Alphaproteobacteria > Rhizobiales > Beijerinckiaceae > Methylobacterium > Methylobacterium longum. The sequence continues at coordinate 367,124 of NZ_BPQS01000001.1, forward strand.
GATCCGCGAGGGCATCAAGGCCTTCTCGAACTGGCCGACGATCCCGCAGATCTACGTGAAGGGCGAGTTCGTCGGCGGCTGCGACATCACCCGCGAGATGTTCCAGTCGGGCGAGCTGCAGACGTTCCTGTCCGAGAAGGGCGTGCCGGTGAAGACCGCCGCCGCCTGATCCTTTCAGGATTGACCGGACGGATCGGGGCGCCTGCGGGCGCCCTTTTTCGTGTTCGAGGTCGGGGGCCGGATCAGCGCGGCTCCCGCGCCACGAAGAGGGCGACGCAGCCGACGACCGTGATCTCCACCGACCGAAACCGCTGGTCCAGCGCCGCCCGCAGGGCCGGCAGGGTGTCGGCGGCGTTCGAGAACACCCCCTTCCGGTTATAGACCCGCATCAGCGCCCGCGCCGCGGCACCGAGCGGGACGCCGCCCGCCAGGATCGTGGCGCCGAACACCACGCCGTCGCCGGCCAGGCACGGACGCACCGCGTCGAAGGCTCTCGCCTTCGCGGCGATGTCCCCCGGCAGGCAGTGCAGCAGGTAGGTCATCCCGATCGAGTCGAACGGCGCGATGCCGGTCACCGGGGCGCCGAGCACGTCGACCCGGTAGGTCTCGGGCCGGTGGCGCGCGATGCGGCGGGCCGCGAAGGCGAGGCTGTCGGCGTTGAGGTCCATCAGGCCGATGCGCGGCGCAGGCGTGGGGAAGCGGCACCGGTCGAGGTACCAGCCGGTCCCGACCCCGACATCGAGATGCGCGAGGCCCACGTGCCGGTCGTAGAGGTCCAGGATCCGCGCCGTGGGGCAGCGCCAGATCAGGGGGTTCGACAGGCGCAGCACGACGAGGTCGTAGACCTGCAGCGTCCGCGGCGTGTAGATCGCCTGCCCGGCTCGGGTGTCGGTCGCCATGGCTCTCCGTCGGCCCCCCTGTGGGCGGCGCGCATTCGCCTTCGCCGCCGCGATCGCCTATACCAGACCCTTTCCAATCGTATGGATCGTTTGAACGCCATGGCGACGCCGTCGCTCGACAGCGCCCGCGCGGCCGATGCCGCGATCGAGAAGGCGCCGGATCTCCTCCCCGAGGCCCTGCCCGGCCGGCGCCCGTCGCTGGTCGGCCTGACCCGCGACGCCCTCAAGGCACAGCTCATCGGGATGGGCGTGCCGGAGCGCGAGAGCCGGATGCGCGCCGGCCAGCTCTGGCACTGGGTCAACTTCCGCGGGGCGACCGACTTCGCCGAGATGACCAATGTCGGCAAGGCGTTGAAGGCGCAGCTCGCCGAGCACTTCACCCTGGAGCGGCCCGAGGTGGCCAGCCGGCAGGTCTCCCGCGACGGCACCCGGAAGTGGCTCCTGCGGATGGCCCCGACCAACCGCCAGGAGCACAACCGCGGCGCCGAGATCGAGTGCGTCTACATCCCCGGGCCGGACCGGGGCACGCTGTGCGTGTCGAGCCAAGTCGGCTGCACGCTCACCTGCTCGTTCTGCCACACCGGCACGCAGCGCCTCGTGCGCAATCTCTCGGCCCCCGAGATCGTGCAGCAGCTCGTCACGGCGCGCGACGAACTCGGCGACTGGCCCGGCCAGATGCCGAGCCGCGACGCGGGTGGCTCCGGCGAGGTCGGCCGGCTGGTGACCAACATCGTGTTCATGGGCATGGGTGAGCCCCTCTACAATCTCGACGCGGTGGTGGATGCCGTGGGCGTGATGTCGGACCAGGAGGGGCTGGGCCTGTCCAAGCGGCGGATCACGGTCTCCACCTCCGGGGTCGTGCCGCAGATCCCCCGGCTCGGCGAGCAGGCCAACGCCATGCTGGCGGTCTCGCTCCACGCCGTGCGGGACGAGCTGCGCGACGAGCTGGTGCCGCTCAATCGGAAATACCCAATCGCCGAGTTGCTCGCCGCCTGCCGGGCCTATCCGGGCTTGAGCAACGCCCGCCGGATTACCTTCGAGTACGTGATGCTGAAGGGCGTCAACGATTCGGACGCGGACGCCCGCGAGCTGGTGCGCCTGCTCAAGGGCATCCCGGCCAAGATCAACTTGATCCCGTTCAACCCCTGGCCGGGCAGCCGCTACGAGTGCTCCGACTGGGACCGGATCGAGCACTTCTCCGAGATCGTGTTCAACGCCGGCTACGCCTCGCCCGTGCGCACGCCCCGCGGCCGGGACATCCTGGCGGCCTGCGGGCAGCTCAAGAGCGAGACCGAGAAGCTGCGCGCCCGCGCCCGGATGATGCAGGAGGAGGGCATCGGCGTGGAGGGTTTCTACGCCGGCGCGGACGATTGAGGACCCGCCCGGCGCCGCAGACCCGACCCCGTCAGGGCGGACCGCGACGGAGCTGCGCGGATGCGGTGGCGAATGGTGCGGCGCGGGTGCGCCTCACCCCTCGATCTTCGCGAACTCCGCCACCTCCCGCGTCGCGGCCCGGAGGGCGTTGAGCAGCAGCAGGCGATTCTCGCGCAGGCCCGGATCGGGGGCGTTGACGGTGACGTCCTGGAAGAACGCGTCCACCGGCGCCCGCAGGGTCGAGAGCGCCTGCATGGCCCCGGCGAAATCCTCCCGTGCGACGGCCGCCGAAGCCGTCTCCCGCGCCCAGCCCAGGGCCTCGGCGAGGGCCCGCTCGGCCGGCTCGCCCGCGGCGGCGAGGCCTGCATCCGGCGCGGCATCGTAGGCGCGGCCGTCCTTCTTCTCCTCGATCCGCAGGATGTTGGCCGCGCGCTTGTAGCCCGCGAGCAGATTCCTCCCGTCCTCGGTGTCGAGGAACGTCTGCAGAGCCTCGACACGGCGAACGACCATCAGCAGGTCGTCCTGGCCCGGCAGGGCGAAGACGGCGTCGATCAGGTCGTGGCGGGCGCCCTGGTCGCGGAGATAGACCTTCAGGCGGTCGGCGAAGAAGGCGAGGAGGTCCTTCGCATCCGCGCCACCCCGCCCGGCGAGCCCCCGATCCGCCGCGCCGACCTGCTCCAGCAGGCGGAGGCGCAGCGAACGGTCGAGGACCAGCCGGATCACGCCCAGCGCCGCTCGTCGCAGCGCATACGGGTCCTTGCTCCCCGTCGGCTTCTCGCCGATGGCCCAGAACCCGACCAGCGTATCGAGCTTGTCGGCCAGTGCCACCGCGATCGAGACCGGGTCACTCGGCACCCGGTCGGAGGGGCCGAGCGGCTTGTAGTGCTCCTCGATGGCCGCGCAGACGCTGTCGTGCTCCCCTTGGAGCGCCGCATACTTGCGCCCCATCAGCCCCTGGAGTTCGGGGAACTCGCCGACCATCTCGGTGACGAGGTCGGCCTTGGCGAGCCGCGCGGCACGCGCGGCGAGCGCCGGGTCGGCCCCCAGCAGCGGCGCCAGATCCTGCGCCATTGCGCCGATGCGGGCGATCCGCTCGCCCTGCGTGCCGAGCTTCTCGTGGAAGACGATGGCGTCGAGCTTGGGCAGACGGTCTTCCAAGGGCACCGCCCGGTCCGTATCCCAGAAGAACTTCGCGTCCGACAGGCGGGCGCGGACCACCCGCTCGTTGCCGGCGGTGATCGCTTGCCCGCCATCCGAGGCCACGAGGTTCGAGACCAGGATGAAGGCCGGCGCCAAATCCTCCAAACCGCTTTTCCGCAGCACGAAGCATTTCTGGTTCGCCCGGATCGTCGCGCGGATCGCCTCGGCGGGGATGTCGAGGAAGGCTTCGTCGAACGAGCCCATCAGCACCACCGGCCATTCCACGAGGCCCGACACCTCGTCGAGCAGGCCCTCGTCCTCCACGAGGTCGAGGCCGCGGGCGAAGGCGAGGTCGCGGGCGTCGTGCAGGATCACGTCCTTGCGCCGCTCGGGGTCGAGGATGACCTTCGCGCGCTCTAGGGCCTGGATGTAGTCGTCGAACCGGCGCACCTCGATCGCCTCGGGCGCCAGGAACCGATGCCCGTAGGTCACCGTGCCGGCCGCGATCCCGCTCACCGAGAACGGCACCACCTCCGGCGTCTCGGTCTCCGGCCCGAAGGTGGCGACGATGGATTGCAGCGGCCGCACCCAGCGCAAGCTGCCGGGCTCCGCCGAGGCCGCACCCCAGCGCATGGATTTCGGCCAGGGGAAGGTCCGGACGATCTCGGGCAGGAGTTCGGCCAGCACGTCGAGGGTCTCGCGGCCGGGACGCTCGATCACCGCGAGGTAGAACGCACCCTTCTTCGGATCGGTGACGGTCCCCGCCTGGTCCAGGCTCGTCAGGCCGGCGCCCTTCAGGAACCCCTGGACGGCCGCCTCGGGGGCGCCGACCCGCGGGCCCCGGCGCTCCTCCCGGACGGCCTCGCCGCGGGCGGGCAGGCCGGCGATGTGCAGCGCCAGCCGGCGGGGCGTCGAGAACGCCTTGGCGCCCTCGTACAGGAAGCCGCGCTCCACCAGGGCGTCGGTGACGAGCTTCTTGAGATCCTCCGCCGCGCGCCGCTGCATGCGGGCGGGGATCTCTTCCGAGCGGAGTTCGAGCAGGAGGTCGGGCATGGCGCGGCCATATCGCCGCGCCGCAGGCCTGTCGAGGGCTATGGCGCCGGGGTCAGTGCGCCTCGCCCTTCAGGATGGCCGAGAGCTGCCACTTGCGGTCGCCGATCGCATGGGCGTCGGACACCTTCCAGTTCCCGTCCTCGCGCACGAGATCGTAGACCACGGCGTTCGCGCCGTTCCCGCCCTTGCGCTCCACGGTGACCTTCGCCTGATCCTTGCCCTCGGTGGCCTCCCTGAAGGTGAGGTTCTTCACCGTGTCGGGCTTCAGGGGCTCACCGTTGAGGCGGTAATCGAAATCGAGGTTGCCGGTGGCGCCGTTGGCCTGCTTGGCGTCGGCGTCGAACAGGCTCTGCAGACGCTTCGTGTAGACGGCGGAGTGCTTCGGGTGTGGCTCGGCATAGAGTTTCTTGACCACGGCCTCCGGGCCGGGATCGGCCGCCAGCGCGGGCGCGAGGGCGAGCCCGAGGGCGCCGAAAGTCAAAAGAATCTTCTTCATCTTACTTGTCCCGCGTCTGCGGACGCGCCGGAGCGCGCCGGTTGGCGGGGGTTGCAACGCGCGAGGGCGCCAGGGGCTCCGCCAACCAGCATCCCGCGAAGGCGAGCCGGCGGGCTGCGCCGCCTTGTTCGGGCTTGTTCGGGAGGGCCTCACGCCCCCCCGGCCGCCGTCCGCAGCCACGCCGCCCCGCAGGCCTTGGCCAGTTCCCGGACGCGCAGGATGTAGCTCTGCCGCTCCGTCACCGAGATCACCCCGCGCGCGTCGAGCAGGTTGAAGACATGGCTCGCCTTGATGCACTGGTCGTAGGCCGGCTGCGCCATGCGGTGGCGCGCGCCGTCCGAGTCGGGCGCGCCCGCGTCGAGGTAGGACCGGCAGGCCGCCTCCGCGTCGGTGAACTGGCGGAACAGCATGGCGGTGTCGGCCGCCTCGAAATTGTGGCGGGAATATTCCTGCTCGGCCTGCAGGAACACGTCCCCGTAGGTGATCCGGTCCGGCCCCTCGGCGCCGTTGAAGTCGAGGTCGTAGACGTTCTCGACCCCCTGGACATACATGGCCAGCCGTTCCAGCCCGTAGGTCAATTCGCCCGCCACCGGCGCGCACTCGAAGCCCGCGACCTGCTGGAAATAGGTGAACTGCGAGACCTCCATCCCGTCGCACCAGCATTCCCAGCCGAGCCCCCAGGCGCCCAGGGTCGGGCTCTCCCAATCGTCCTCGACGAAGCGGATGTCGTGCAGCTTCAGATCGACGCCGATCGCGTCGAGCGAGGCGAGGTAGAGTTCCTGCAGGTTCGGCGGGTTCGGCTTCAGGATCACCTGGAACTGGTAATAGTGCTGCAGCCGGTTGGGGTTCTCCCCGTAGCGGCCGTCCTTGGGCCGGCGCGAGGGCTGGACGTAGGCCGCCTTCCAGGGCTTCGGCCCGAGCGCCCGCAGGGTCGTGGCCGGATGGAAGGTCCCGGCGCCGACCTCCATGTCGTAGGGCTGGAGGATCGCGCAGCCCTGCGCGGCCCAGAACTCCTGAAGCGTCAGGATCAGACCCTGGAAGGATTTTGTCTGGGACATGGGATTCGAAGGCTCGGACTCGCGCGGCGGGTCGGGCCGCTGGCGGGTCGGTTTAGGTGCGGGGGGGCGGGGGTGCAAGGCGCAGATGTCCGGCGGCGGCATCCCGGCGAAGGCGATCAAGGCGGCGCGCCCGGGTTGCGCATCCGGGGCGGATGGTGGTCCCATCCCGGGGGACGGCGCCCGGAGGGAACCATGGACAGCGACACGGCCGGCATCGCGATTCGCCCGATCGGCCCCGGCGACCGCGAGGCGTGGCTCCCGCTCTGGCGGGGCTACCAGGCCTTCTACAGGGTCGACCTCTCGGCGGCGGTCACCGACACGACCTGGGCCCGCCTCAACGACCCGGCCGAGCCGGTCGACGGCGCCCTGGCCTGGCGGGACGCCGAGGCCTTGGGGCTCGTCCACCACATCCGCCATCGCTCGGCCTGGACGGTCGGCGATTACTGCTACCTTCAGGACCTGTTCGTGGCGGACGGGACCCGCGGTCTCGGGATCGGGCGGCGGCTGATCGAGCACGTCTACGCGGCGGCCCAGGCGGCCGGCTGTTCCCGCGTCCACTGGCTGACGCACGAGACGAATGCCGACGCGATGCAGCTCTACGACCGGATCGCGGAGAAATCGGGCTTCGTGCAGTACCGCAGGAACTTCTGAGCCCCGGCGTCCCACTTGCGGCGGGACACCCAAGCGTGGCGGTTTTCGGGCAATAAGCCGGAACCGCCGAGCTGACGGCCAAGTTATCAGCGCAACAGGGGATCTCGGCACCTCAGCGCTGCCGAAGCGAATACGTCGGAAGACCGATCATGCGCACGACTCGCACTCTCAACACCAGCGGCCGCAAGAACATCGCCGTCCTCGCCGCGCTCGCGATCTCGTCTCTGGTCGCCACGCCCTTCGTGATGAGCGCCAGCCGCGCGCTGGCCACCTCGGAGGAGCAACCCGTCGCCGCGACCCTGCGGGTCGAGCCGGTGGAGGTCACCCCCGTGGCGGCCGCACCCAAGGCTGAGGGCACCTGCCTGCGCAAGGTGCGGGTCGTCTACAGCGGCTACGGCAAGCCCGCGGACGGCTGCGCGGCCCATTGAGGGGATCGCCCCGGCCTAACCGTGGGCCGCCGTGGTCCCGGCCAGACGCTTGAGGTGGAGTTCCTCCAAGTCGATCTCCGCCTCCAGCTGCCGCAGCACCGAGCTGTGGATCCGGTTCTCCCTGTGCAGCCCGATCAGCGCCGACCGGCCTGACCGGACGGCGAGCAGCGCGGCGGCGAAGTGCTCGGTCTTCTCGGCCTCCAGGGCCTTGCGCTCGTCCCGGTCCCGGGATGTCGCCCGCACCCGCCGGCGGTACTCGTCCACGAGGCGGGGATGCTGCAGCCCCCCGGTCTCGGAGAACACCAGCCCTTCCAGGGCGGCGAGGCCCGCCTCGTTGACGACCACGCGGGCCATGGGCGCGTCCAGATGGCCGTCGGGCAGGTGCGCCGTGGGGTCGAGGCGGAGCCGGCGGATCAGCGGGCCCAGCGTCGAGCCCTGCACCAGCACGGTGAACAGGATCACCCCGAAGGCCGCGATCAGGATCGCGTCGCGGCCCGGGAAACCGGCCGGCAGCGCCAGGGCGGCCGCCAGGGTCACGACCCCGCGCATGCCGGCCCAGCCGATGATCAGCGGCACCGCCGGGTTCGGCGGCGGCTCCTGCGCCCGCACCCGCGCCGAGAGGATGCGCCGCAGGTACACGGCGGGGAACACCCAGAGCAGGCGGGCGGCCACGCAGGTCGCCGTGACGGCGAGTGCCAGCGGCAGGTTCGCCGAGACAGCCCCGAACTCGCCCCCGGTCCGGGCCAGCACGCCGCGGAGCGCCAAGCCGATCAGCACGAAGACCAGGGCCTCCAGCACGAAGACCACGAACGCCCACACCGCCACGGAATGGCGGCGGGCCTGAGCGTCGAAGGTCTCGTGCTCCCGTCCGCCCATCATCAGGCCGCAGGCCACGACGGCGAGGACGCCGGAGGCGTGGACCTCCTCGGCCAGCAGGTAGGCACCATAGGCGGCCAGGAAGCTCAGCACCGTGATGGCCTTGGCCTCGTGCAGCCGCCGCATCACGGTGTTCACCGCCAGGCCGCACGCGATGCCCACCGCGACGCCCGCCACGGCGAGCCACGCGAAGCTGCCGCCCGCCGCCCAGGCGCTGAAGCTGCCGGTCAGCGCCGCCGCCACGGCGAACCGGTAGAGCACGAGGCCCGAGGCGTCGTTGACGAGGCTCTCGCCCTCCAGGATCGTGATCATCCGGCGGGGCAGGGCGACGCGGGCGAGCACCGCCTTGGCGGCCACCGCGTCCGGCGGCGAGACAATGGCGCCCAGCGCGAAGCAGGCGGCCCAGGGCAGGGCGGGCACGAGCAGGTGCGCAACGAGCCCGACCACCAGGGTCGTGAACAGGACCGCGCCCAGCGAGAGGGACAGAATCGGACCGAGGCTCGCCCGAAAGTCGCGCCAGACGGTGAAGTAGGCGGATTCGAGCAGGAGCGGCGGCAGGAACAGGACCATGATCAGGTCCGGATCGAGGTCGAAGGCCGGCAGGCCCGGCGCCACCGCCAGGGCCATGCCGCCGATGACCAGGGCGGCGGCGGGCGGGAAGCCGAGGCGCCCGGCCGCGAGCGACAGCAGCAGGGCGGCGCCGAGGAGACCGAGGATCAGCTCGAACAGGGCGACGGATGTCATGGCTCGATCGGTCCCGGCGCCGGACCTCCGGCAAGCGCGGCCGTTCTAGGCTGTTTCCGGGTCCTGTGAAGACCGGGCCGCCGCGTTCCGCCCGCCACGCAGACGGGACGCTACAGCGCACCCTCCCGCACGGCACCCGGATCGGCCAGGGCGTGCAGGATGCGGGCGGCGCTGTGGGCGAAGCGGAGCGTCACGGCCTTGCGGCGGGCGCCGCTGAGCGGGTGCTCGGGGGGCTCCCGCAGGATCCCGGCGCCGTAGGCGTCCGCGACGATCAGGCCGCATTCCTCGGGGATCAGCGTTTCCGGCACGTCCTCGGGGATGGCGAAGAAGAAGCGGTCGCAGAAGTCGCGGTAATCGGGCCATTTCCGGTCGGCGCGGAAATCCGCCACGCTCGACTTGATCTCCACGATGGTGAGCTTGCCGGCCCCGCACAGGGCGATCACGTCGGCGCGGCGGCCGTTGACCAGGGAGAATTCCGGCAGCGTGACGCAGCCCATCTCCGAGAACAGGCGGCGCACGCCGCGCTGGATGCGCAGGGCCGTGGGCGACTGGCGTCGATCGGGCGGCAGCAGCGCCTCGGGGATCGGGGGCGGGGAACCGGGGAGACCGAGGGAAGCGGACATCAAGCTCGGGGGATGCGTCTGTACCGAATCGGGACATCCTGCCAATCCGGGCGCCGTCCGTCACCTGCGGCGCGGGATCGCCCCGCCGGCCGTCATGCGAGACAGGCGCGGATCGCGTCGAACCCGTCGGTCAGCGCCGCCGGCCCCGGCTGGAGGATCAGCGGCGACTTGATCTCGTGGATGCGCCCGTCACGCACCGCCGGGATCGCGTCCCAGCCGGGCCGGGCGCGGATCCGCGCGACGTTGACCCGCTTCCCGCACCACGAGGCGAGGATGACATCCGGCGCGGCCTCGATCACCTGTCCGCTGGTGACGATCCTGTCCTTCGCGGCCGGCTGCCGGCTCAGGTCCGGGAAGACGTCGCGACCGCCCGCGAGGCCGATCAGGTCCGAGACCCAGCCGATGCCGGAGATCATGGGCGCGTCCCATTCCTCGAAGTAGACGCGCGGGGCCGGACGGTCCCGCACCGCCGCCGCGGCCTCCGCCAGCCGGGCCGCGAAGCCGGCCGCCAGGGCCTCGGCCCGCTCCGGCAGGCCCACGAGGGCGCCGAGGGTCCGGATCATGGCGAGGCAGCCCGCCACATCGCGCTGGTTGAACAGGTGGACCGCCACGCCGGCCCGGGCGAGGTCGGCGACGATGTCGGCCTGAAGGTCGGAGAAGGCCAGGACCAGGTCCGGCGCCAGCGCCAGGATTTTCGGGATGTCGGCACTGGTGAAGGCCGAGACGCGCGGCTTCTCCCGCCGGACCCGGGGCGGGCGCACCGCGTAGCCCGAGACGCCGACGATGCGATCCTCCGCGCCCAGCAGGTACAGGGTCTCGACGGTCTCCTCGGTGAGACACACGATCCGCTCCGGTGGGAAGCGGCGCATCAGCGGGGGAGCCGGGTCATCGGTCGAGCCAGGTCAGCAGACCGGCCCCGGGGGCCACGAGCACGAAGGCCCAGACCAGCGCCGACGCGATGTTGGCCGCCTGGAACGGCAGGCGCGACAGGCCGAGGATGCCGGCGAAGAGCGGGACGAGGGCCCGGGCCGGGCCGAAGAACCGCCCCAGCGCCACCGCGGCGATGCCCCAGCGCCCGATGAAGGCCTCGGCCTTCGCCATAAGCTCGGGGTAGCGCCGCAGCGGCCACTTGGTCTTCGCGCCGGGCCCGAGCCAGCGCCCGGCCTCGTAGGAGATCCAGTCGCCGAGGGCGGCACCGATCGCGGCCCCGAGGACCACCGGCCAGAACGCGATGTCGGCGCCGCCGACGAGGGCGCCGATGCCGACCAGGATGACGGTCGCCGGCACGAACAGCGACAGGACCGCGATCGATTCGCAGAAGGCGAGGCCGCCCGCGATCAGCGGCGTCCAGGCCTTGTGCGCCTCGACGAAGGCGAGGGCCGAGGTGCGCAGGGCTTCGATGTCCATGGAGGCTCGGAGGCAGACGGGAGGGATCGATCCCATCTGAGGCGCGCGGGGGAGGGCGGCAAGAGACGGGGGGTGCGGCCGGGGCGAGAAGCGGCTAACCGTAGCGTGACCGCAAGCGAGTCCCGCGTTGAACGTCCTGTCGATCCAGTCCCACGTCGCCTACGGCCATGTCGGCAACGCCGCGGCCGTGTTCCCGATGCAGCGGCTCGGGGTCGAGGTCTGGCCCGTGCACACGGTGCAGTTCTCCAACCACACCGGCTACGGCGCGTGGCGCGGCCCCGTCTTCGACGCGGCGATGATCCGCGACGTGGTGCAGGGCATCGGCGAGCGCGGGGTGCTTTCCAGCTGCGACGCGGTGCTGTCGGGCTACATGGGCTCGGCCGAGATCGGTGCCGCTATCCTGGAGGCGGTCGCCGCGGTGCGGGCCGCCAACCCGGCGACGCTCTACTGCTGCGATCCGGTGATCGGCGACGTGGAGGAGGGGGTCTACGTGCGGCCCGGCATCGCGGCGTTCCTGCGCGAGCGCGCCGTGCCGGACGCCGACATCCTCACCCCCAACCAGTTCGAACTCGGCCTCCTCACCGACCTCCCGAGCCGCACCCTGGCGGAGGCCGCGGCCGCGATCGCGGCGCTCCAGGCGCGCGGGCCGCGGGTGGTCCTGGTCACCTCGGCGCTCTGCACCGACACACCCTCCGACAGCATCGACCTGCTGGCGGGGGCGGAGGGACGGGTGTTCCGCGTCCGGACCCCGCGCCTCGCCATCGCGGTGAACGGGGCGGGCGACTGCATCGCAGCCCTGTTCCTGGTCCATTACGCCCGCACCGGCTCGGCCGAAGCGGCCCTCGGCGCGGCGGCCGCCTCGGTCTACGGTCTGCTCAAGCGCACCGCCGAGGCCGGGTCCCGGGAGATCCTGACGGTGGCCGCGCAGGAGGAATACGTGAACCCCAGCGCGCGGTTTCCGGTCGAGGCGGTCTGAGGCGTCCCCCGACCGCCACACTTGCACGCGGCTGAGCGAGAGCAGGAAGGTCCGACACGATGGCGCGCCGCTTCGTCACCCTCGACGTGTTCACCGAGCGCCGGCTCGCCGGCAACCCGCTCGCCGTGGTGCTCGACGCCGAGGGCCTCGACACGGCCGCCATGCAGGCCGTCGCGCGGGAATTCAACCTGTCCGAGACGGTGTTCGTGCTGCCGCCCGGGGAGGCCCGGCACCGGGCGCGTTTGCGCATCTTCACGCCGGCCCGGGAGTTGCCGTTCGCCGGCCATCCCACGGTCGGTGCGGCGGTGCTGCTGGCCCTCGAGGATCCGGCCCGGGGCGACGCCCGCGCCTTCGGCCTGGAGGAGGGGATCGGGATCGTGCCCTGCGTGGTCGAGACCTCGGGCGACGGGACGGGCGGCCGGGCCCGGTTCCGGCTGCCGGTCCTGCCGGAGTATCTCGGCCCTGGGCCCGATCCCGCGGTGCTGGCACCGCTCCTCGGTCTGGAGCCCGGGGATATCGGCACCGGCCGGCATCGCCCGAGCCGCCACGGCGTCGGGCCGAGCTTCACCTGCGTGCCCGTGGCGTCGGTGGCGGCCCTCGACGCCGCCCGGCCGGCCCAGGCGCCGGATTCGTCGGACGGCCTCTACCTCTACACTCCGGATCCCGTGGCGTCGGGCCGGGGCTGGCGGGTGCGGATGTTCGCGCCCCATCTCGGCGTGCCCGAGGACCCCGCCACCGGCTCGGCGGCCTCCGCCTTCGCGGGGGTGCTGATGGAGTTCGAGGCGCTCGGCGACGGCACCCACGACGTAGCGATCCGCCAGGGTGAGGCGATGGGCCGGCCGAGCGCGATCGCGCTTCAGCTCACCGTCGAGTCCGGCGGCCTGCGGGGTGTGGAGATCGGCGGCGACGCCGTGATCGTCTCGGACGGCGTCCTGCATGTCTGAGCGCCGCTCCGAGGGCTTCCGGATCACGCGCCTCGCGGACGTCGCGGCGCGGTTCGTGGATCACGACTGGGCCTTCCCCCGGGAGAACGCGGCCGCGATCGCGGCGCACTGGCAGGCGCGGATCGCCCGCAGCCCCGGAATGTTCGACGGGACCGTGCTCCTGTGCTGCGCCCAGACGGTCGTCGGCGGGGTCGCCCGCCTCGATCTCTTCGCCACGCGCTACGCGACCTTCACGTACTACCGGCACATCCGGCACGCCGATCCGGCCATCATCAACGCCTTCGCGGCGGTCGTCCCCTGGACGGTCGACGGCGCCGTCCTGCTCGGCGAGATGGGTGCTCACACGGCCAATGCCGGCCAACTCTACTTCCCCTGCGGCACCCCGGATCCGGACGACGTGCGGGGCGCGGGCGTCGACCTGACCGGCAGCGCCGCGCGGGAACTGACCGAGGAGACCGGCCTCGTGCTGCCGGAGGGCGCCGAGACGGCGTGGGTGCTCCTCGAGGGTGAGAACCAGTTCGCCTTCCTGCGGCCGGTGCGCTTCCCGGAGACGGCCGCGGCGCTCGTCGCGCGCATCGCGGCGCATCTCGACGGCGAGGCCGAGCCGGAACTCGCCGGCATGCACGTCGTGCGCGGCGCAGGTGACATCGATGCCGTGCGGATGCCGGGCTTCGTGCGGGCCTATCTGGCGGATGCGTTCCCGGCGGGTTCCTGACGCGCATCGGCCCCGGGTGGCGGCCGGAAGCATCGGCCTTCCCGAGCGCATCGCGGCGAGGGGATATTCTCGCACGACGCAGGACCAAGACGGATTTTCATTTCATTGACCGCCGTCGATGCGATTCTAAACTTGGCCGCCACCCGGACATGCTCGCGTCCCGCGGGCCCCACACTGCGACAGGCCCCATGCGCTTCGGATCCCACCCCCGTCCCGCCGGCCGCCGGCTCGGGGCCGCCCTGCCCCCCGCCGCCGTGACGCTGGCGTCGGCGGCGGCCGCCTTCGCGGCCGACACGGTCGTCCTGAGGGTCGGGGACCAGAAGGGCGGCAACCGGTCGCTCCTCGGGATCGCCGGGGTCGCGAAGGACCTGCCCTACCGGATCGAAGGGTCGGAATTTCCCGCCGCCGCGCCGATCCTGGAGGCGCTCAACGCCGGCGCCCTCGACGTCGGCTACACCGGCGACCTGTCATTCCTGACGGCCTACGCATCGGGGGCGCCGATCAGGGCGATCGGCGGCACGCGGTCGGATGCGCGGACGCAGGCCATCCTGGTCCGCCAGGATTCGCCGATCCGCTCGGCCACCGACCTCAAGGGGAAGCGGCTGGCCGGCACCCGCGGCGGCTGGGGCCAGTTCCTGATCAGCGCGACCCTGGAGAAGGCCGGGATCGCCCCGCGGGAGGCCACCTTCGCGCCGCTCAACCCCGTGGACGCCAGGGGGGCGCTGATGGCCGGTTCCGTGGATGCCTGGGCGGTGTGGGAGCCCTACGCCTCGTTCGCGACCCTGAAGGACGGCGCCCGCCCGATCGCCGACGGCGAAGGCCTGACGCCGACCATTACGTTCATCGTGGCGTCGGACAGCGCGATCGCCACCAAGCGGGTCGCCGTACAGGATTTCCTGACCCGCCTGAACAAGGCGCGGCTCTGGTCGCTGGACCACCTCGATGAGTACGCCCGGAACACGGCCGGCCTCACCAAGCTGCCCGAGGATGTCGTGCGCGCGGCCTACGCGGCGCAGCGGTCGAGCCCGGTGGCGATCGACGACGGCGTCGTCAAGGAGATTCAGGAGGCCTCGGACCGGGCGACACGCTACGGCATCCTGTCACGGACGCTCGACGTCGGGCGGGCCGTTGACCGGAGCTTCACGGCCGCGGCCTCGCACTGAGGCGCGGTCGCCGGCGCGCACGGCCGGGATTCTCGCACGCCCGGGATTTTTGCGGCGCTGCGGGAGCTTCGCTGTTTGCGGCACGTTCTCCAGACGCTCCCCGCCGCGGCACGTGCCCGGGCGGGTCGCGCTCCGGAGTGTCCATGCCTGAATCTCGTCGTCCCGCCTCGCAGACCCGTGCCGCCCGCTCGCGCATCCAGGAAGGCCAACCCTATCCGCTCGGCGCCACCTGGGACGGGCTCGGCGTCAACTTCGCCCTGTTCTCGGCCCACGCCACCAAGGTCGAACTCTGCCTGTTCGACGACCAGGGCGAGCAGGAGATCGAGCGGATCGAGCTGCCCGAGTACACGGACGAGATCTGGCACGGCTACCTGCCCGACGCCCGCCCCGGCACGATCTACGGGTACCGGGTGCACGGCCCCTACGAGCCGAAGGCCGGCCACCGGTTCAACCCCAACAAGCTGCTGATCGACCCCTACGCCAAGGGGCTCGTCGGCTCGATCACCTGGAACCCGGCCCTGTTCGGCTACCAGATGGAATCCGGCGACGACCTGACCTTCGACGAGCGCGACAGCGCCCCCTACACCCGCCGCTCGCGGGTGATCGATCCGGCCTTCACCTGGGGGCGGCACCAGAAGCCGCTGGTCCCGTGGGAGAAGACCATCGTCTACGAGACCCACGTCAAGGGCATGACCAAGCTCGACCCGCGGGTGCCCGAGAAGCTGCGCGGCACCTATGCCGGCCTCGGCACGCGGGACGTGCTCGACTACATCAAGAGCCTCGGCGTCACTTCGGTGGAGCTCCTGCCGGTCCACGCCTTCGTGCAGGACGACTACCTCGAGCAGAAAGGGCTGGTGAACTACTGGGGCTATAACACCATCTCGTTCTTCACCCCCGCGCGGCGCTACGCGGCGGTGCCGGATTTCGCCTTCTCCGAGTTCAAGGAGATGGTCTCGCGCTTCCACGGCGCCGGCCTCGAGGTGATCCTCGACGTGGTCTACAACCACACCGCCGAGGGCAACGAGAAGGGTCCGACCCTGTCGTTCAAGGGCGTGGACAACGCATCCTACTACCGGTTGCTGCCGAACGACCCGCGCTACTACATCAACGACACCGGCACCGGAAACACCTTCAACCTGTCGCATCCGAGGGTGCTACAGCTCGTCACCGATTCCCTGCGCTACTGGGCGCAGGAGATGCAGGTCGACGGGTTCCGCTTCGACCTCGCCACGATCCTGGGCCGCGAGCCCTACGGGTTCGACGAGGGCGGCGGCTTCCTCGACACCTGCCGGCAGGACCCGGTGCTCAACAACGTCAAGCTCATCGCCGAGCCGTGGGATTGCGGCCCGGGCGGTTACCAGGTCGGCGGCTTCCCGCCCGGCTGGGCCGAGTGGAACGACCGGTTCCGCGACGACGTGCGCGCCTACTGGAAGGGCGACGGCGGGCTGCTGCCGGATCTGGCGGCGCGCATCGCGGGCTCGGCCGACAAGTTCAACAAGCGCGGGCGCAAGCCCTGGGCCTCGGTGAACTTTCTCACCGCCCATGACGGATTCACCCTGCACGACACGGTCTCGTACAACGACAAGCACAACGAGGCGAACGGCGAGGGCAACCGCGACGGCCACTCGCACAACCTCTCGTACAATTACGGCGTCGAGGGGCCCACCGACGACCCGGAGATCCGGGCGGTGCGCCTGCGCCAGATGCGCAACATGCTGGCGACGCTGTTCCTGTCCCGCGGCACGCCGATGCTGCTGGCCGGCGACGAATTCGCCCGCACGCAGAACGGCAACAACAACGCCTATTGCCAGGACAACGAGGTCTCCTGGCTGGACTGGGAGGCGATCGCCGCGGAGGAGCGGGACCTCGCCGAGTTCACGCAGCGGCTGATCATCCTGCGCAACGCCCTGCCGATCCTGAGCCGCGGGCGGTTCCTCACCGGCCAGTACGACGAGGAGTTCGGCGTCAAGGACGTGGCGTGGCTGCGCCCGGACGGGAGCGAGATGACGCCGGAGAACTGGACCGACGGGGGCGCCCGCGCCTTCGCGGTCCAGCTCGACGGGCGCGCCCAGGCCACCGGCCTGCACCGCCGCGGGGGCGACGCGACCCTGCTGATCATGTTCAACGCCTACCACGACCTCGTGACCTTCACGCTGCCGGAATCCGTGGGCGGCGTGGCCTGGACGCGGCTCCTCGACACCAACCTGCCGGACAGCCAGGACGTGGAGAGCTTCACGTTCGACACCGGCTACGACGTGACCGGCCGCTCGCTGCTGATGTTCGTGCTCAAGCCCGAGGACAGCCCGGGCGACGGCGACAACGCGATGGAGCGCTCGTACCAGCACGTGATGCAGGCCTTCGAGCGGGCGAACGTGGAGCATGTCCGCTTCCACCTGGACGCCGAGGGATGAGACCGGCGGCCGGGCGGTTTTCGTGCCGCCCGGCCCCGCGCGCCTTGCACATGGCGGCGCACCCGGCTAACAGCACGGCACCGCGCGGCCCTGGCCGCGCCCGGCAGCCCGCGGGCGCGCCCGGTTCGCGGACGGAGGGGTGGCCGAGTGGTTGAAGGCGCACGCCTGGAAAGTGTGTATACGGGAAACCGTATCGCGGGTTCGAATCCCGCTCCCTCCGCCATTCAACCCGAGAAATTCCTTATCTATCAGATGGTTAGCGGTTTTCGCTTTAGATCTACCGACAATGAAACCTACAATTCGCTTGCTCTTTGTGCGAGCGCGGTCGTGAGGGTCGGATAATTTTCGTAGGAATCCGCCGGTTACTCTCTCCACCCGCCGGCGGGTGCTATACGATCCCGCTGATCTTCTATTTCAGTCCGCAGGTACCCCCCCTTAGCTGTCGAAGCGGCGCCTGCGGCAGGCGCAACTCCTCGTTATCCTGACGCCCTCGGCGAAGCACATCACCGCCGAGCTCGCCAAGGCAATCTCACTTGCGCGTGATCTTTCCCGCCTGCATTCTCGCACTGCAGCCGCGGTACCGTGGGCAAGGCGCTGCGTCCAAGCTCTTCACCAACGTTCTCGACCGCGCCCTAACATCCTCGGGTCAGCCCTTACGACTACTCAGCGCCACTGTGTCTTAGCTTCGCAAGTAGGCCTGTCCGAGAAGCCGGCCGGGTTAGGATCAGTTCGCGGTCATGTGGCGGGCGAGCTTGGCGGAGCGCCACGCGGCGGTGAGGCAGACGGACATCGCCTTCCCCCAAGTGCCGCCGAACCGCTCCTGGTGGGCTCGGGCAGCGGCGACGGCGGCCGACATGATGGCGCCGCGGTTGAACTGACCGGCAGCGAACAGGGGGCGGCGGGTCAGGCGCACCGTGAGGTCGATGCGGGCCTTAGCGGAGAGCAGGCCGGCCGGCACTCTGGCGCGATCGTCGCGCGCATCGCGGAGGGCAGCGTTCCAGGAGATGCGGCGCTGAAGGGACATCGACTTACCCTTCCAATCAACATTTTGTGTTGCTATGGGTACACATGCCCTCGAAGGGTGTCAACATAAAATGTTGATCGATGATGAACGCTGCTCAATGCCGGGCTGCTCGTGCCCTACTCGATTGGACCCAGCCGCGCCTCGCGGAGGCAGCTGGGATTGGATTGTCGACGGTGGTGGATTTCGAGAAAGGAAGACGCGCGGTGTCGGCAGAGGCGATCGGGAAAATGTCTACTGCTCTACGGGAAGCTGGCATCGAATTCACCAACGGTGGCGACCCCGGGGGTGTTCGTCTCGCGCTGATAGGTCAATGACGAGCATGCCGGACGCCTTCACCTCCCAGCGAACGACAGCCGGACGACCCAAGGAGGACTTGCTTTATGCGAGGCGATTGAACGACAGCCTCGCTGTTGAGCCATCATAGGATTGCCGCTCGAAAGCCGACATTCAGCTTTGCGCCCAACCCGGCCATTCCGTTAGCTGCGCTGGAATCCCGTAAGCAGACGCTCTTGGTTACGGTCGGCCATTCGCATAAGCTTCTATCTCGGTAGGGATTGTTGTGCCGTAGTGATTTAACCGGAGAAGGCAACATAGGAGCGGTAGCTGGCTATTTTCGCGCCACATCAAGGGAGGTGCGGAAGCGGTTGAGGTAGACTACTTGCCGTTGAGAACCTGATCGGCCTTTGCATCGACCTTCTTGCGATCGGATGCGGACAGCTTTCCGGCCTTTTCCTGCTGCGCGGCGCGGGCCTTCGCGTTCCGCGCGTGGGCCGCGTCCTCGATGGGATACTTGCGCTCGTCCGGAAGAGCGAACTTGCTTTTCGGCAACGCGTCCCTGTCCTCGTCCTTGAGCTTCGACATCGCAACCTCCGCGCTTACGCTGGGTGTAACGCTCCGGCGGCGGGGGCGGTGCCGAGGCTCATGGTTGCGGAAACCGGGCGGCCTCGCCGTCCCTTGGTCGGCGGGATTACGGCGCATCCAATGGCGTTGGAAGCATCGATGCCTCGATGACCAGGCCATCCGGACTAGGTCGTGGCTATCAGTTCCCGGATGCGGGAGGCCAGGGCTTCCATGACGAACGGTTTCGTCAGAACCGCCATGCCGGGGTCGAGGTGACCGTTGCCGAGGACGGCGTTCTCCGCATACCCGGTGATGAAGAGGACCTTCAGGCTTGGCCGACCGACCCTGGCCGCATCGGCCACCTGACGCCCGTTCATGCCCCCGGGCAGTCCGACGTCGGTCACCAGCAGGTCGATGCGCACGTTCGAGCGAAGGACCTTGAGACCGGCTGGCCCGTCGGCAGCCTCAATGGCGGTGTAGCCGAGATCCTCCAACACCTCAGTGACCAGCATCCGAACGGTGGGTTCGTCATCGATGACCAGCACGGTCTGACCGTGCTCGGCGCGTAGCGCGTCGCTTAACGAACCCATGGCATCGGCCTCCTCAGCGTCGCCGTAGTGGCGCGGGAGGTAGAGGCACATGGTCGTGCCGTCGCCGACCTCCGAGTAGATCCGGACGTGGCCGCCCGATTGCGGCACGAAGCCGTAGATCATCGAAAGCCCGAGGCCGGTGCCCTGCCCGATCGGCTTGGTTGTGAAGAACGGATCGAAGGCGCGCTGGATCACCTCGGGCGTCATGCCCATGCCGGTATCGGTGACGCAGAGCGAAAGGTATTGACCGGGGGGCAGGTCGCGATCCTTCGCGGCCCGCTCATCGAGCCACTTGTTGGCGGTCTCGATGGTGATGCGGCCACCGTCAGGCATCGCGTCACGGGCGTTGATACAGAGGTTGAGCAGGGCGTTCTCAAGCTGGGGCGGGTCCACCAGCGCCGGCCACAGCCCCGCCGCCCCGACCACCTCGACGTGGATGGCGGGCCCGACGGTGCGCCGGACGAGTTCCTCCATGCCGGCGACGAGACCGTTCACGTCGGTCGGCTTCGGGTCGAGGGTCTGGCGGCGCGAGAAGGCCAGGAGCCGGTGAGTGAGCGCCGCAGCACGCTTCGAGGCGCCCTGGGCGGCGTTGATGTAGCGGTCGAGGTCAGTCAGCCGCCCCTGAGCCATCCGGGTCTGGAGAAGCTCCAGGCTGCCCGAGATGCCAGCCAGCAGGTTGTTGAAGTCGTGGGCCAGTCCGCCAGTCAGTTGTCCGACCGCCTCCATCTTCTGCGATTGCCTGAGCGCCTCCTCCGTCGCCATCAACGCCTTCGTTCGATCCGACACTCGCTCCTCAAGGGTGGCGTTCAGGGTTGCCAATTCCTCGGCGTGACGACGCCGCTCGTCGATGTCGGTGTTGGTTCCGACCCAGCGAGCGATGGACCCATCGGTTGAACGGAGCGGTTCGGCCCGAACCAGGAACCACCGGTACGCGCCGTCCGCGCGCCGGATGCGGAACTCGGTCTCGTAGACCTCACCCGCCGCAAGCGAGCGGGACCAAGTCTCCGCCGCATTGGGCAGATCGTCCGGATGGATGATGCGGGTCCACTCGGTCACGCCGTCCAGGGTACCGGGCCCCGCGCCGCTGTAGGCGTAGACCTGCTCGTTGAACCAGTAGAGATAACCGTCCGGATGCCCCGCCCAGACCTGGTTGGGGACGGTCTGGGCCATGACGCGGAACTGGTCCTCGCTCGCCCGGAGACGTGCCTCGGCGAGCCGCCGGTCGTGGATGTCCTCCACGACACCGTACCAGCGGATAATGGCACCGTTCGCGTCATGGCGCGGATAGGCGCGGGCACGCATCCAGCGGTATTCCCCACGTCCGCCGACATTGATGCGATAATCCACGTCCACCGGCTCGCCCGAGCCAAGCGCGGCCGTGAACACATCGAGGGTGGGCGGCACGTCGTCGGGATGCAGGGCCTTGATCCAGCCCGCGCCGAGCGGCTCGCCGGGCTCCTGACCGGTCAGGTCGAGCCAGCGCGTCGAGTAGGAGGTGATGTTGCCCTGTGGGTCGGCCGTCCAGGGCACCTGCGGATTGAGCTCGACCGTGTGCCGGAAGTGATCCTCGCTCTCGCGCAGTGCCTCTTGCGCCGCGCGCTGCTCGGTGATGTCGCGCGAGGCGCCCGAGAAGCGCTCCGGCCGTCCATGCTCGTCGGTCTCGATCTCCCCCTTCCGCGCGATCCAGCGCAACTCGCCCGTGTCCGCGCGCCTGATCCGGTAGGCGACGTCACGCGGCGGCTTGCCATTCGCCCGGGTCTCCGCCGTCGAGACGAGGTGAGCATCCTCGGAGATGATCAAATCCTCGAAGGCCGTCGACGGATAACTGTCGCGCTCCGGAAGGCCGTAGAGCCGGCAGAATTCCGGGGAGGGTCGCAGCGTATTATCGGCGACATAGACCGTGAACAGGCCGACACCGCCCGCCTCCTGGGCGCGGCGCAGGCGCGCCTCGGCCTCGCGCAAGGCTTCCTCGCGACTACGGCGCTCGCTCACGTCCCGATAGAAGATGGCCACGCCATCGAGCGCCGGGTAGGCTCGCACCTCCAGCCAGGCGTCATGGCCGTCAGGCCAGATGTAACGGTGCTCCAGCATTTCTGGAACCCGTTCCAGCATGACCTGCTTGTAGAGCTGGCCGACGGGCAGGTGCTCGGAACCTGGATAGGCGTCCCAATGCAACCGACCTACGATTTCACTTGCCGGACGTCCCTCAAGACGTAGGCCTTCGGCGTTGATCTGCAGGATGATGAAATTGCGATCCAGCAGCATGAACCCCTCGGTCATGCCCTCCAGCACGCCTGAGGCCCGCGCCTCGCTGGCACGAAGGGCCTCCTCGGCCCGGACCTTGGCGGTCGTCTCCGTGCAGATGCAGCACATCGCCATGACTGCGCCGGCATCGTCCCGAAGGGGCGAGTACGAGAAGGTGAAGTAGGTCAGCTCATCGTAGCCGCGCCTGTTCATCGTGAGTGGCAGGTTCTCCGCCCAAGTCGCCTCGCCCGCCATGGCGGTTTCGACCAGCGGCAGGAGATCGGACCAGATCTCGGACCAGATGTCCTGGAACCGTTGCCCGAGAGCGGCCGGATGCTTGTCACCGAGAATGTCGATGTAGGCGTCGTTGTAGATAAAACCGAGGTCGGAACCTGAGGCCACGAACATCGGGAACTTGGTACCGAGCATCAAGCTCACGACCGAGCGCAGCCACTGCGGCCAGGTCTCCGGCCAGCCAAGTGGCGAAGTGGACCAATCATGGGCCCGCATCTGCGCACCCATATGCCCACCACCCGAGAGGAAAGTAGGGTAGGAAATGGGCGGACGCAGCGACATGCGGTCGGTCTGGCTCGGTTATGCGGGAGCTGGTCGGCAACGGTCCGGCGTCGACACGATGCATCGGGTGCGCAGTGTCAGCCGTGCCGTGACACTGGCAGGTGACGAAGGCGAACTTGAGGCTGAGCCTGACGCGATCCTTCCGGATCCGGACACGCTCATCGCTGACGATGAAGCCGTAATCCAGGGATATGGGGTGCTACGACCCTTACACTCTTTCGAATGACTATGCGTGCTGCCTTGCCCGACCCGGTACGGTCTTATGTTGCTCGACCCGCTCTCTGAATGTGGGACAGGCGATCCGTCCGGCAGGAAGGGGCACAGTTCGTCCTATGCCGTGCTGCCAGCCCCGACCGCGCCAAGTCCCGGCTGCTCGACCTTGCCCCGCCGCTGAAGCCAAAGCGCAACGACCCAGCACAGGACCGCCCAGGCCGAACCCACGCACCAGCCCGCCAGTACGTCGGTCGCATAGTGGACCCCGACATAGACCCGGCTCGCCCCAACCAGTACCGTGAGGAAGACGGCAAGTCCCATGAAGTACGCTTTCAGCCTGGCGCCCACGGCGACGCGTGTCATGAGGGCGCCGAGCGTCAGGTAGGTCACGGCGGACAGCATCGCGTGGCTGCTAGGGAAGCTGGCGGTGAAGACCTGAATGCCCCCTGGGATCTCCGGACGCGGACGGTTGAACAGGAGTTTAAGGCCGAAGCTGATGGTGGTCCCACCCAGGATCGTGCCCACCGCTAAGGCCGCAGCCCCTCGCTTGCGGATCAGGAGCAGGTAGCCCGCCACCGCCACGATGACGAAGCATAGGATGACCATGCTGCCCAGCGAAGTTACGTCGCGGGCCATCTCATGGAGCCAGTCCGGTCCAATCGGACCCGTCGCACCGAGAGGTCGGAAGAAGCGTGCGACCCGGGTGTCGAACCCCATGGTGTCGCCTTCCATCACCTCGTCGGCCAGGAGTGCGAACCCGAGGATGAGGGCGGCGACGCAGAAGAGCGTCACGGGGAGGCCGATCTCCCTTTTGCCGAGGCGGGCCATGACACCGTCTCGAGGGGACGAAGGTGACTGGTTCATGCGCCCAACTCCTGGGTTGGTCCCTTGAAAGGCTTCGGGCACGGGACACGCAACGCCTCACGCGACAGAGCCGAAGAACTCGTTCGGGACTCCCCACGTTCCCCGTACGGTTCTAGGTCACCGTGTCACCGCGGTAGCGTGCAAAGGTGCCGCGTCCCATCGGCCTGAACAAAACGTGCGGTTCCGCGCCAACGCTTCCAACCGGCCGTCCAAGTCTTCCGTCGCGCGCTCCATATTCCTTGTCCGTCGGGCGTGGGATTCCATGCCTGTCGCCATGGCTAAGGATCGGGAGATCACCTTCGCCGAGATCCGGGAGCGCGCCTACGAGCTCTGAGACCGCAACCATCGCCCCGACGGTTTGGAGGCCGAGTTCTGGCTGCTGATTGAACGTAAGCTCAGAGTGGAATGCGTGCGTGAGACTTCGAAGAACGAAACCGCCGACGCTGGAGCCGGGACGAAACCGTCCTCAGGCGGGTAACCAGTTCGCGCATCCTGCATCCATCAGCTGTCGCCGGCGAGAACGAGGCGCAGCGAGCGGGCGAGTTCGTCGCGCCGGTAGGGCTTGTTGAGCACGGGCAGCGTGCCCTGGCCGATGACCTGTCCCTCGTCGAGGTTCGCGACGTAACCCGAGGTCAGCAGGACCTTGAGCCCGGGGCGGATGCGTCCCGCCTCCACGGCGAGCTGCGACCCGTTCATGCCGCCGGGCATGACCACGTCCGAGAATAGGATGTCGATCCGTTCGACGCCGCGCAGATGCTCCAGCGCCTCGGCGGCGTTTCGCGCGACGATGACCCGGTAGCGAAGCTCCTCCAGGCTCTCGATGGCCATGTCGAGCACCTGCGCGTCATCCTCCACCAGCAGGATGGTCTCGCCCTCGCCGGCCTTCCGCAGCGGGAGCGCGCCCAGCGGCCCCAGGCCGGTCTCCTCGCCGACCGGGTCCGAGGAAACCGGGAAGTACAGGTTCACCGTCGTACCCGCGCCGACCTCGGACGCGATATCTACGAAGCCCCTGGCGCTCCGGGTGAAGCCGTAGACCTGGCTCAGGCCCAATCCTGTGCCCTTGCCCACCTCCTTGGTGGTGAAGAACGGCTCGAACACGCGCTGTAGTGCCTCCGGCGCGATCCCGCTGCCCGTGTCGGTGACGGAGACTGCGACGTAGGACCCGGGCGGAACGGCCTTGTCGGCGATCGCTGCCGTGCCGAGCCGAACGTTGCGGCTCCGCACCGCGATGCGGGCGCCACCCGCCCCCGCCTCCATGGCGTCGCGGGCGTTCACGATCAGGTTCAGCACCGCCGCCTCGAACTGGGCCGGGTCGATGCGGATCGGGTCGAGGGCCGGATCGAGGTCGAAGGCCAGCTCGATGGCACCGCCTGCCGCCCGCTCCGCCAGCGGCCGGAAATCCAGGAGCAAGCGATTGGGATTGAGCGTCTGGGGTCGCAGCATCTGGCGGCGCGAGAAGGCCAGGAGTTGCTGGGTGAGCTGCTCGCCGCGGCGCGCCGCCGTCATCGCCGCCTCGGCCAGGCGCTTGACGCGCTCGACCTGCTCCGGTCGGCGGATCATCATGTCGAGGCCGCCCACGATGACGGTGAGCAGGTTGTTGAAGTCGTGCGCGACGCCGCCGGTGAGCTGACCGATGGCCTCCATCTTCTGGGCTTGGCGCAGCGAATCCTCGGTCAGGCGCTGGTCGGTGACGTCCGACAGAATGCCGGCCATCCGCACGGGTGCCCCGTCCGGACCGTGCTTGATCTGTCCCTTGACGGAGATCCAGCGCACGGCGCCGTCCGCGCGCTTGATGCGGCATTCCAGTGAGAGGGCACCCGTCTCCATCGCGGACGAGAAGGCAGCATCCATCGTGGACCGGTCCTCCTCGACGACATGCTCCCGGAAGGACGCACGCCCCCAGGCCGCTAAGGGCTCGGCATAGCCGAAGATCGCGTCGTGGAGGGGGGAGCGGCGCGACGCGTCAGTGGCGAGGTCGAGGTCCCACGAGCCCAGGCCGGCGGCATCGAGGGCGAAGGCCAGGGTTTCGCGTGCAGCCTCGACCTCGCGGGTACGTTCCGCGACACGCCGCTCCAGCCTCTCGTTAAGGAGGTGCAGGTGCTCCTGCGTGCGCTCCCGTTCGAGGAGGAGGCTGCGGGCCTGGTACTGCCGGCGCCGCGCGCGCAGGGCGGACGCCACCGCGCTGGTCAAGGTCTCCGCGTTGATCGGGCGTTCCAGCAGGACGACGTTGCCGAGGCGCGAGAGCATGTCGGCGGCCGCTGCGGGGCGACGGCCGACCTGCCGGGTCGCCAGGACGATGAATGGGAAGTCCGACCAGGCCGGCTGCGCGTCGAGCCACGCGAACAGCGCGGTCATGTCCGCGTCGGCGAGCGCCTCCTCGGTGACGAGCGCAGCGGCCGCCCCGGCCTTGAGGCAGGTCACCCACTCCGACACGTCCGCGCAGACCGAGGTCGGCGTGCCTCCACGGCTCAGCAACCGCTCCACCACGGAGGCGTCGCGGCCGCGAGGTGCCAGGATGACGGTCCGGCTTTCCCTTTCCGCCTCGGACATCAGTCGTCGCTTTGCGGCGGTGCGTTGCTGGCCAGCATCGAGACCTTCCCGTGGTAGGAGGGCAGGCCGGTCAGTACCCCCTCGAAATCGCTTAGGGCCTCGCCGACCTGGAGGCCGCCCATCCCGACCCGCATCTCCCGGATCGTGCGCTCGTGCGCGTTGACCCGGCTCTTCACCACCGACAGTGCGGTGCGCACCTCGCCCTTGGCCTCGAAGAACCGGAACAGCAGGATACCATCGCTGAGATAGCTCAGGTCGATGTCGGAGCGCACCTCGCCGACGATGCCGTGCTGGCCGAGCACCAGGAGCGTCGTGACGCCCTGCTGGTTCAGGTAGTTCAGCAACTCGTGCATCTGCAGGATCAGGAACTCGTCGCCCGGCATGGCATGCAGGTAGGCGTTGAGGCTGTCGATCACGACGAGGGTCGAACGGCGCTCCTCGACGGCGGTCCGGACCGCGGCCGCGAACTCGCCCGGTGCGAGTTCGGCTGGGTCGATCTGCGTGATGGACAGGCGCCCGGCCTCGATGTGCGGCGCGAGGTTCATGTCCAGCAAGGCTGAGCGCGTGAGCAGCGTGGCGAGCCCCTCGTCGAACAGGAAGTAGGTCGCCGTCTCGCCCCGCTCCAACGCCGTCAGCATGCAGCGGATGGCGGTCGTGGTCTTGCCGACGCCGGAGGGTCCGATCAGCAGGGTGTTGGTACCTGGCACGAGGCCGCCGCCCAGGAGGAGATCCAGCTCGGCAGAGCCCGTCGAGGCCGCGGTCGGGTCGAAGGACGTGTGGTGCTCGGCCGCGATCAGGCGCGGGAAGACCCGGATGCCCCCGGTGTCGAGGACGAAGTCGTGGTAGCCACCGCGGAACTTGATGCCGCGCATCTTGATGATGCGCAGCCGGCGCCGCTCGGAGCCGAACTCGCGCGGGGCCTGCTCCAGCGAGATGACCCCGTGGGCGATGCTGTGGAGTTGCACGTCCCCGACCTCGGAGGTGCGGTCGTCCAGCATCAGGACGGTGCAGTCGCGCCTGGCGAAGAACTGCTTGAGAGCCAAGATTTGTCGCCGGTAGCGCAGCGGGTTCTGAGCCAACAGGCGCAGCTCCGAGAGGCTGTCGAACACGACCCTGGCTGGTTTGAGCTCTTCGACGCGGGCGATGACCTCCTTGACCGTCTCGCCGAGCTCGATCTCGGATGGGTGTAGGATCGACTGCTCGCTGTCGGGGTCAAGCCCGAGCTCGTTGACGAGCTCGTAGAGTTCGATGCCGTCGAGCGACCAGCCATGGGTCGCGGCCGATGCGCGAAGCTCGTCCGCGGTCTCGGACAACGTTACGTAGAGCCCGCGTTCGCCGCGCGCGGCTCCGTCCAGTAGAAACTGGAGCGAAAGCGTCGTCTTGCCGGCGCCGGGGGTGCCTTCCAGAAGGTAGAGACGGTCTGGCGTGAGCCCGCCATGGAGGACATCGTCGAGCCCTAGAATTCCGGTCGAGATCCGGGCGCGGGTGGCGGTGCCGTCCGATAAGGATGCTTGTTGTGCCATGTCGCCGATGCGCCGCCTGGTCCGGAACCGCGACCTCAACGCCCAAGCACCGACAACGCTCCGATATCGCCCAGGATATGCGTCCGTTCATCGGAAAGATGATTTCGGGTGCGAACGGATGGCGTGGAAGGCGCCGCATAGGCCGGCGTGTCGGGTTTCCTGCTCAGCGTAGGCGGTGGTCGCACTCAGAAGGATTGCTGCCGCGGCAAGGGTTAGGCGGTGACTCACGCCCATGGCGGCGTCTTCCCAGCTTCGGCTTCCGGAAACGCGTCAACTCGAATTGCAGATAGGCGCCGATCCCTCTAATCACCTTGGTGAGGAAGATCGAGCCGACAAAAATCTAGAGCCAGATGGACGGCATCATCATGCGTAGAAGATATTTGATCCGATCGTGAGGAATGATATCAACTGAAATACAAAGACCATGCCCAGCAAGATTTTAGGATCATCGCTGTGAATCAAAGTCGCTAATTCTCGTGTGGAACGCCCTGGTCTATCGCTTTAGCCTCTATGTCAGGGACGAGCGCTCTTCCCCAGAAGACGACGATGAGGAGGAACGCCATCGCCAGCTCGAACGAGGCGGGGGGTGGCCAGATCCAGTCACTCCGCAGCACGACCGGTCGGAGGGACAGGATCGTGAAGCCGGCGATATAGACCAAGAACCCCGCTACGAAATCGCTGACGCAGACCAGCGGCCCCCATCGAGTGTGTCTCCGAAGGATCTTGATCACGATCCTCGTCTTGTAGAGCGAGACGTAGTCGATGACGAAGCTCCAGATCACCCACGACAAGGCGGCTTTGAGCCGGACTCCTGGGTCTGCAAACCAGTAGGCTTTCAGGAGGTCGAGCGCTGACTCCTCTAGATACGAGTTGACCCAGGCCGAGAAGATCCCCGACAGCGAGACTAAGAGTACGCCTCTGGTGAAGGCCACGGTTGAGAGCATCGCACTCAGCGGTGAGGCCTGACCTTAATGCTGGCGTTAAGGTCAGCGGGTCGGGATGATGCGGGGCGAGCTACTGGAGAACGCCGAACGGCGGCGGCGCTGGTCGTTCGATGACAAGGTGCGGATCGTCGAAGCATCGTTCGAGACCGGCGTGTCGGTGTGTTCGGTGGCGCGCCGGTACGGGATCGCCCAGGGCCTGCTGTTCACGTGGCGTCGTCAGGCTCGGGAAGGCCGTTTGGGAGGGGACGAGCAGGCCCCGGTCTTCGTGCCCGTCGCGATCACCCCGGAGCCGTCACTTCCTGTTCCCACCCACCAGTCGGATGATCCGCGTGCTCCAGCGCCGCTGCGTCGGCCTCGGCGCAAGAGCGGCGTCATTGAGATCGATCTCGGCGGCGGTCGGCGTCTCAAGGTCGACAGGGACGTCGATGCCGCGGCGCTGCGTCGAGTGCTCGATGCCCTGGAGGGCCGATGATCCCGCTGCCGGCCAACGTGCGGGTGTGGCTGGCCACCGGCCACACCGACATGCGCAAAGGCTTTTCCAGTCTCGGCCTGATCGTCCAGGAGACGCTCAAGCGCGATCCCCATGGCGGGCATCTGTTCGTGTTACCGCAGCGGAGGCGAGGAAGCACCACCAGCTCAGATGGCGGGGACCGAAGATCACGTTCGCTGCATCGGCGGCTGCGTCGAGTGCGGCATGCGAACTGTCTCTGAGTCCGCCCTTCCTCAGATAAGCGAGGTACGCTTCTCGGACCTTCGGCTTGAGATGCGAGTCGAGGAAGTGACCGAGGCCGATAGCGCTGAGTCCAATCGCTGCGACAGGTACAGCAGGCCCAGGTAACGCTTGTGCCAGCTTCAACAGCTCGCTCATCCGGCTCCCTCGCGGACGATAACCTAGGCCACGAGACGCACGAGAGTAATTCGATCAGGCGTTGCCCCTGCTTTGGTCTCGGCGTCGAGGCCTGCTCCGTAGATCACTTTGAGTGCAAGGAGGCGCTCTGAGGCGGCCGACCAAGCTCCATCGAATGTCCGTTTCATTGATTTGATCGCCGAAAGCAGACGAGCGACTCTCGGCCAGATTACGCCATACCGAATTGCCGACGGGAGAAAAAATCAGTCGTTCGGCTTTGCGCCCATCTCGGCCGCTCAGCCGACTCTCACGGCTTCTCCGAAGCGGACGCTGCAGCAACTCAGCTTTTGAATGCCAGTTGCACCTACAGCTGACCTCGGGATGACAGGCGCTGAACCGCCGCTCCCGACCCTCAGCGGGCCCTGGGAAAGTCCGCTTGCAGGGTTCTTGGTGAAGCAGAGACCTACAACCGCTCCAAGTGGATTTACGACGGTCTGCTTCTGAGATGAGGACCAAAGAAATGAACGTGAGGTCTACAAAGGCTGGCTAAGATTTGAAGGAGCTGCGTTCGAGCACTATTACCAATGTAGGTCGAAATGGTGAGCAACATTACCATGATCTGATAGGCCGACCAGGCCAACATCGGTATGTTCTCCGATATCCGCCGGTGAGTGGCTCGATGATGGAGCTGGCGCGTGTTGACTGTCCGAGGAGAACACGAGGTTCCCGGCCGCATCGACGCTCGCTACGTGTGGACTTACCTGATTTTGGCTGTTGGCATGAACAACCTGCCCAATTGGGGCGGTTGGTTTATCCGTTTGCTGCACGGTTGAGCTCGCGTCAGTCGCCTGTGCGCCGCCCTGTGACGTACCCGAGGAGCTGGACGTGTCCGCTGCCTTGGCGCCGTGGTCGGCCGAGCCGGCATCCTTGAGATGGCCGGGTGCCTCAGCGCTCTTGCCGGACCCGTCGCTGCCCTGGCCATGGCTCGCGTCGGTCGCCGTCGTGCCGCTATCAGCCGAGCCGGCATCTTTGAGGTGGCCGGGTGCCTCGGCGTTCTTGCCGGACCCATCGCTGCCCTGACCGTGGCTCGCGTCGATCGCCGTCGTGCCGGTGTCGACCGAACCGGCGTCCTTGAGGTGGCCGGGTGCCTCAGCGCTCTTGCCGGGCCCGTCGCTGTCCTGGCCGTGGCTTGCGTCGGTCACCGTCGTGCCGCTGTCGACCGAGGCATCCTTGAGGTGGCCTGGCGCCTCGGCGCTCTTGCCGGGCCCATCGCTGTCCTGGCCGTGGCTCGCGTCGATCGCCGTCGTGCCGCTGTCGGCCGAGCCGGCGTCCTTGAGGTGGCCGGGTGCCTCAGCGCTCTTGCCGGGCCCGTCGCTGTCCTGGCCGTGGCTTGCGTCGGTCGCCGTCGTGCCGGTATCGGCCGCGGCATCCTTGAGGTGACCGGGTGCCTCGGCGCTCTTGCCGGACCCATCGCTGCCCTGACCGTGGCTCGCATCGGTCGCCATCGTGCCGCTGTCGACCGAGGCATCCTTGAGGTGGCCGGGCGCCTCGGCGCTCTTGCCGGACCCATCGCTGCCCTGACCGTGGCTCGCCTCGGTCGCCATCGTGCCGCTGTCGGCCGAGGCATCTTTGAGGTGGCCGGGCGCCTCGGAGCTCTTGCCGGGCCCGTCGCTGCCCTGACCGTGGCTCGCCTCGGTCGCCGTCGTGCCGCTGTCTGCCGCGCTGGCGTCCTTGAGGTGGCCGGGCGCCTCGGCGTTCTTGCCGGACCCATCGCTGTCCTGGCCGTGGCTCGCGTCGATCGCCGTCGTGCCGCTGTCGGCCGAGCCGGCGTCCTTGAGGTGGCCGGGTGCCTCAGCGCTCTTGCCGGGCCCGTCGCTGCCCTGGCCGTGGCCCGCATCGGTCGCTTGGGTTTCGGCCTGCGATGTGCCCGCACTGCTGGCCACATGCGCCACCTTCGAGCCGTGATTGTCCCCCGCGCCGCCTCTGTGATCGGCTGCTATTCCCGCACCGGGCTGTGATGTCGGTTGGGTTGGTTGAGCCTGAGAAGGCGTCGCCTCGTGCGTCGATTGTATCGTAGCCTTTGAATAGCCTTCGGACGCAATCTCACCCGTCGCGACGGGTGACGGTTTCACCAGCCCCGTGGCTTCGGCGGCACTCGAAGATGTCGTGCCAGTGTCCGGTCCGGCAGCTGCCGATGATGGACCCGTGCCTCGCGATGGGCTCGCCTCCACAGCACGCGCGAATGCTTGGTACTCAGCCTCCGGGTTCGCGTAGGTCTGGCCGTGCGCAGGCGTCGCGCGTTCGAGCCCGATGGTGCCCGAATACAGATTGCCTTGCTGGCTTGCGCCAATCCCTATCGGCTCGGAGGTGGCGGAACTAGGCGAGGCGCCTCCTGTGTGCCCGCTAGCACCAGACATGAGCGGCGCGCCTGAGGTCACAGCACGCGCAGTGCCCTCCGCCGAGTTCGAGGATGACGGGTTATCTGGAGCGCCCTGCGGA
>NZ_BPQS01000002.1 GCF_022179385.1 Methylobacterium longum
CGAGGTACTGGGCGTCGGCCTCGATGCCGATGACCACGCCCGAGCCCGGGGTCAGCTGGAAGTTGTAGCCGATCTGGCCACCGCCGGAGAAGCCGTCCTGGCTGCGGTTGCCGAAGGAGGCGAGCACCGGGGCGCCGCTGGCCGTGAAGGCGCCGGGCACCGTGAAGGTGGCGTTGTTGGAGCGGCTGCTGGCGTCGAAGGCGTAGCCGGCGTTGATACCGAAGTAGGCGCCGGTCCAGGTGAACACCGGGACGGGGGTGAACACCGGCGGCGGGGCGGCCCGGCGCGGCAGGTCGGCGGCGAAGGCGGAGCCGGCGAAGGCGATGCCCGCGAGGGACGTGGTGGCACGGAGCAGGGAAGTCATGGTCTGGTCCTCACTGGTGGGGCCGTGCCGCCCGTCTCGCGGGTCGTCCACGGATCCGGATCTGGTTGCGTTCCAGCGGTTCCAGGGTTGCTTTGCGCTCCGCGGTGTCGCCGACCGCGCATCGCGGCCCCTTATGGCAACCCGCCGTTTTCCCCGGCACCTTAACCCCACAACGCGCTCCAATGGCCAAGGTTCGGTTACGGCCACGCTTTTTCAGCGTGGTTGCATGGACAGAGTGTCGCACCCCTGACCGGTGTCGGACCGACGCGTCTCAGGGCGTGAGCGCGATGGCTGAGATCAGCCGACCGTAATCCGGCTCGCCGCGATGGGTAGTGCGTCGGTAGCTGTAGAACCGCTCGGGGTCGGCGTAGGTGCAGAGGTTCAGCGATGTCGCTTCTCCGACATCCGCTTCCGCAAGGCGGGCCAGGATGAAGCTCGGGAGGTCGAACTGGGCGTGGCCGGGTCGCGTGCCCTGTCCGAGAAACCGCTCCATCCCGGGGGCTTCCGAGCGGAACCGCGCGACAAAATCCGGGCCGACTTCGTAGGAGGCCGGCCCGATTGTGGGGCCGAGCACCGCCACGATCCGGCTCCGGTGCGCGCCCAGAGCCACCATGGCCGCCACCGTCGCGCCGACGACGCCGGTCAATGCTCCCTTCCAGCCGGCATGGGCCGCGCCCACGACACCGTTCTCCGGATCGGCGAACAGCACCGGCCCGCAATCCGCCGTGGCGATGCCCAACGCCAGGCCCGGCACGCGCGTCACCATGGCGTCGGCCTTGGGCCGGTGCGCGTCCGCGAAGGGCGCCTCGACGGTGATGACGTCGGCCGAATGAACCTGATACAGGCTGACGAGCCGGTCGCGCGGCAGACCGAGCCGGGCGCACATCCGCGCCCGATTCTCCGCGACGTGCTCCGGTGCGTCGCGGGAGCCGAGTCCACCGTTCAACGTTGCGAAGATCCCGTCCGAGACGCCGCCTTGGCGTGTGAAGAAGGCGTGACGCACCCCCGCGTGCGAGGAGAGTTCCGACGCCTCGATCGATAGGCCTGCGGTCACGGTCGGCTCCCTTGCGGTTCCCCTGTCGCGGTCCGATACCGCATGGGCGCCCCCTTGACGATGTCGTCTCAGCGTCAGATTCTTGTTGCAATGCAAAATGACGCCGAGCCGGCTTCACTTCGAGAAGGATCACGATGACACGAGGGATCGAATCCGACGTCCTGCCCGAGACGAACGAGGCCGAGGAGCCTCGCACCACGAGCGCGACCGCGCACCCCGTCACGGGCGAACCCGCGGCCTTCGACCCGAACGATCCGAATCCGCCCGCGCCGCCGACTCCGCGGCCGGCGAGCCAGACCGACTCCGGCTTCGGCTCCTTCGGCTGACCCTGGTCTACACGCCGGTATGCCTCAGCCCGTCTGAAATCCCGGGAGCGGCCCGAGTCGCGGGCCGCCCACGGCAAGGACCTTGAACAGGTTGCCCATGCCGAGCCGGCCGGCCTCCGTGAGCCGGTCGGCCGCCGCATCGATCCCGGCGGCCTGTTCGTCGGTCGCGCGCATCTTCAGGCGCTCGGCGCGGGCCTGTAGACCGAGGGCGAGCAAGAAATCACGCTGGTCCACCGGGCCGTAGACGTCTGCCCCCTCGGCAAGCGCCGCCCGGGCGAGGGCGTTGAAATCGACATGGTGGGTCAGGTCCGCCGCGCCGGGGGCCGCGAGCGGATCGGTGAAGCGGTGTCCGGAGAGCGCCTGGAGCGTGTCGCCGAAGCCGGGTCGGACGTGCCCGTAATCGATGGCCAGCAGGATGCCGCTCGCGGATCGCAGGGTCCGGGCCAAGGCGCGGACAAGAGCGAGACCGGCAGCAGGCACGCTCAACAGGGCGCCCTCCGGACCCTCCGCGTCGAGGCCGGGGGTCGCCTCCGGCGACAGACCGAAGGCCAACCCGCCCTCCGGGCCGAGGCCGACCTGGCGTTCGTGCCAGCCGGTCGGGCGACGCTCGAACTGGCGCACCGGCAGACAGTCGAAGAACTCGTTGGCCAGAATGATCGATGGACCGGGGGGCAGGGTCTCGATTCCCGGGTGCCAGACCGCCCCGGTCCCCGCCAGGGTGTGTTCCTGGACGGCCCGCAGCACCGGGCTGGTCTCAACGAGGTGCGGCGCCACGCGCACGCCCGGCGCCGCCGTCCGCAGCGTCCGCAGGATGTCCGCCATCAGCGTTCCGCGGCCGGGCCCGAGTTCCACGAGGGTCAGCGGATCCGGCCGCCCCATCGCGCCGTGGACGTAGGCGGTCCAGGCCCCGATCAGCTCGCCGAACATCTGGCTGATCTCGGGCGCCGTGGTGAAATCGCCCTGGGCGCCGAGGGGATCGCGCGTCCGGTAGTAGCCGTGAACTGGATGGCCGAGGCAGAGAGCCATGTAGCGATCGACGCCGATCGGCCCGTTCTGGCGGATCAGGGCTGCGATCTCGGCTCCGAGGGGCGTCACGCCTCGGCGGGCGCCTCGCGCGCCTCCCCGGCGGCCGGCGCCTCGACGGGATGGCGCGGACGGGTCCGGCCGGTCGCGGCCAGCACGATGTAGGTGAGCCCGACGATCATCATCGGCACGCATAGCAGCATGCCCATGGTCACGCCGCCGCCCATGGGACCGAGATGGTCGCCGAAGAGGAAGCCGAGCTGGCGGTCGGGCTCGCGGAAGAACTCGCAGACAGTCCGCGACAGCGCGTAGCCGAGGACGAAGATGCCGCCGAGAAGCCCCGGCTTGCGGAAGCCGAAGCGGCGTACGGCGATCGCCATCACGATGAACAGCAGCAGGCCTTCCGTAGCGGCTTCATAGAGCTGGCTCGGGTGCCGCGGCAGCGGGCCGCCGCCGGGGAATATGATGGCGTAGGGGAAGTCCGGCGCCGCCCGGCCCCAGAGTTCGCCGTTCACGAAGTTGGCGATGCGGCCGAAGAACAGGCCGATCGGCACGACCACGGCGCCGATGTCGAGAAGCGTGTAGCCGTTGAGGGCCTTGGCGCGGGCGAACAGCAGGAACGCCAGGATCGCCCCGAGGAAGCCGCCGTGGAACGACATGCCGCCGTTGCGGATCGCCAGGATCTCCATGGGATCGGCGATGTACATCGGGAGATTGTAGAAAAGCACGTAGCCGATCCGGCCGCCCAGAACGACGCCGAGGGCGACCCAGACGACGAGGTCGTCGATGTCGATGACCTGTGGGCGCTTCACCACGCCCCAGAGGCTGTCGGCCATGACGAGGCGGCGCGCGTAATACCAGCCGCCGATCAGGCCCGCGATGTAGGCGAGGGCGTACCATTTGATCGTGATCGGCCCGATCGCGAGCGCCACCGGGTCGATGGCCGGAAAGGGCAGGGCGAGGAACGGCATCGGTCTGACCTCCGGGGCGGCCGGATTGGACGCCGGAGGGGCGGCGCGTCAAGTCCGGGACGCTGCGTCCGAAGTTCCGCCTTCGACGTTCCGCGTCAGGCGCGCAGGATCAGAAATCCGTGTCCGTCCGGCCCCTCGCCGTAGGCAGCCGCGCCGTCGTCGGACACGCGCGCGACGAAGCCCGCGGTGCTGACCGCTCCCACGACCTGATCAAGATCGCGCGATTCGAAGACGAAGCGGGTCGAGGCTCGGTCGGCGGGTCCCGGGGCGGCCTGGACGGGGCACCGGATGATCGGCCTTCGATAGTGCAGCAACTCCACGTGCGGCGCCGGGGTCGGCGGTTCCAGCGCGACCACATCGACCTGCGGATCGTCCAGGCCGTCGAGACGCGCCTGCTCGGATCCGCGGTTCAGACCCCGCTCAGCCTGTCTGAGGCCGAGCGGTCCGGTGAGGAACGCCAGGGCGGCGTCGAGGTCGGTCACGGTGATCGCCGAATGGTCGATGCCCAGGAACAGGCCCGGTGCGGTGCGCCAGCGCTGGGCCGGAGGGCCGCCGGAGAAAACGATCAGCTCCAGAGGATGCCCGTCCGGATCACGGAACTTGTAGGCGGTGACGCCGCCCGAGGAGGCCGGCAGGACCTGGGGCCCGCCGCGGCTGATCGCCGTCGCGCCGACCGCCGAGAGCTGCGCCAGCGCGGCGTCCATGTCGCGCACCGGGATGGCGAGATGCTGGAAGAACGGATCCGTGGCCGCGGGATCGGCCGGGTAGGGCGCCCCAAGCGGATCCACCGCGAGGAACGACACGGCCTGATCGCCGAGCCGCATGTGCAACTGCCAGGCGCGCCGCCGCGTCAGCCCCATCGCGGCGGCGAGTGCGGGTGGCAGCGGCTCCGGCGGCGCGACCCGCACGAAGCCAAGCCCGTCGCGGTAGAAGGCCTCGGTGACCGCGAGGTCCGCGACGGTGCGGCTGAAACCCGCGATCGCCCGTATCCCACTCACAGGAGGGGCGCTCCCCGCACGTTGACGTAGATCGCGTAGAGCGTGTGCGAGGCGCACAGGAACAGGCGGCTGTCGTTCCGGCCGCCGAAGGCGAGGTTGGCCACGGTGGAGGGCACCAGGATCTTGCCGATCAGCTCGCCGCCGGGATCGATGCAGTGGACGCCGTCCCCCGCACTCGACCAGAGATTGCCGTGCTCATCGCACCGGATCCCGTCGGCATTGCCCGGCGCGATCGTGCAGAACACGTCGCCCCCGGACAGGCGGCCATCCTCGGCCACGTCGAAGACCCGGACGTGCTGGAGCGGCTCCGCGTCGAACTGCAGGCCGGTTTCCACGATGTAGAGCCGGCGCTCGTCGGGTGAAAAGCAGAGGCCGTTCGGGCCCTGGAAATCGTCTGCGACGACCCGCAGCGAGCCGTCCCGGGGATCAAACCTATAGACCGCGGCGGGCAACTCGGAGTGCTGCTTGCCGCCCTCGTAGTCGGTCTGGATACCGTAGGGCGGGTCTGAGAACCAGATCGTCCCGTCGGACTTGCAGACGACGTCGTTGGGCGAGTTCAGTCTCCGCCCTTGGTAGCCCTCGACCAAGCCGACGATGCGGCCGTCGAGTTCGGTCCGATGGATGCGTCGGCCGCGATGCGAGCACGAGAGCAATCGGCCCTGTCGGTCTCGGGCATGGCCGTTCTCGAAGTCGCTCGCCTCCCGGTAGACGCTGAGGCCGGCATACTCCGCCCATCGCATGACGCGGTTATTGGGCAGATCCGAGAACAGCAGTTCGTCGCGGTCGCCGAACCAGACCGGCCCCTCGGTCCAGCGGAATCCCTCGGCGAGCGTCTCCAGCGGTGCGTTCGGCAGGACGTAGCCCTTGAAGCGCGGCTGCGTCAGCTCGAAACCGTCCATGGGCCAGCTCCTACTTGAAGCGGCCGGGCTGGTTGACGGTCGGCTCGACCTGAAGACCGGTGACGATCATGGTGCAGGGCTCGTCGCCGACCGTGCCGGAGAGGTGGCCCTTCTTGCCGTCCCGCGCGCGGGTATTCTGGTCCTCGCCCATCATCAGCTCCCCCGGACCCATCTCGACCCGGTGGCCGTCCATCGTCTCGACGAACCAGCGGCCCGCGAGGATCGCGATCCATTGCGGCCGCGGGTTCTCGTGCCACTCGCCGACCCAGCCCACCGGCAGCACCGTGAAGGTGACGACCGACGGCGCCGGATCCATCTTGTCGTTCCACTGCGGTGCGGTCTCGGGATTGATCCCCTCGAACGCGAAGCGCTCGAGATGGAACTGCTCCTGCCGGCTCATCCCCTCCGCGTCGGTGTAGACGTGCCAGTACGGCATCTTCGGAGGGGTGGGCTCGCTCATCGTCGCTCCTGCGGCGGCGGGATAATCGTCCTCGCTCAACGGCCGATGCCCGCGATGGTTCGCGCCCATCCCGGCCTTGCCCTGCCGAAGCCAGGGCCATCCGCGGGTACAGTCGCGCTCAAGCTCCGACCGACGACGACCCCTCGCGCCGCCCGGTTACCGGGCGTATGCGCCCGCGCGGCAGCCGGGACACCGAACGATCCGGGATCGCGACCAGTTTAAGGGGACTGGAAAACGCGGAGCCGTCCTCGCCGAGGCCGGCCTCCGCGGCGACCTCGATCCAGGCGCGCCCACACGCCCCGGAGACGAAGGATCGCTCCGCGCGCGGCCCGGTGCCGTCTGCAAACGACCGCGACCCCGGCGGCCACGCG
Organism: Methylobacterium longum; assembly: GCF_022179385.1. Classification (GTDB taxonomy): domain Bacteria; phylum Pseudomonadota; class Alphaproteobacteria; order Rhizobiales; family Beijerinckiaceae; genus Methylobacterium; species Methylobacterium longum. The sequence goes on from NZ_BPQS01000002.1 coordinate 6,467, forward strand.
GGAGAATTCGCCGCGTCGTCCCGCCCGCCTGTCCCCAGAGGCGGTGGCAGCCGATCACATCTGTTCCGGGATGCGGTCGGTCTGCGCGAGGTTCGAGAACCGGGTGATGTTGGCGTCGAATTGCAGCTCCACGGTGCCGGTCGGTCCGTGACGCTGCTTGCCGAGAATCACCTCGGCCTTGCCGTGGACGCGCTGCATCTCGGCCTCCCAGGCGAAGAACTCCTCCGTCCCCTCGCGCGGCTTCTTGTTGCCGACGTAATACTCCTCCCGGAACACGAACATCACAACGTCGGCGTCCTGCTCGATCGAGCCCGATTCGCGGAGGTCGGCGAGCTGCGGTCGCTTGTCGTCGCGGTTCTCCACCTGACGGGAGAGCTGGGACAGAGCGACAACCGGCACCGCCAGCTCCTTGGCCAGCGCTTTCATGCCGGTGGTGATCTCGGTCATCTCCTGCACGCGGTTGTCGCTGCGCTTGCCCGAGCCCGAGAGCAGCTGCAGGTAGTCGACGATCAGCAGGTCGAGACCCTTCTGGCGCTTGAGGCGCCGGGCGCGGGCGGAGAGCTGAGCGATCGAGATGCCGCCGCTCTGATCGATGTAGAACGGGATCGTCTGCATGTCCCGAGCGGCATCGGTGATCTTGTAGAAATCCTCCGGCCGAATGTCGCCGCGACGGATCTTGTAGGAGGGCACGCCGGACTGCTCGGCGATGATACGGGTGGCGAGCTGCTCGGCCGACATTTCGAGGGAGAAGAACCCGACGATGCCGCCGTTCACCGTCTTGGTCGTACCGTCGGGCTGCTTCTCGCCGCGATAGGCCTTGGCGATGTTGAAGGCGATGTTGGTCACCAGCGAGGTCTTGCCCATGGCCGGGCGGCCCGCGAGGATGATCAGGTCGGACGGCTGCAGGCCGCCCATCTTGGCGTCGAGATCGCTGAGGCCGGTGGCGATGCCCGAGAGCTTGCCGTCGCGCTGGTAGGCCTTGGCGGCCATGTCGACCGCGGCCGTGAGCGCGTCCGAGAACTTCTGGAAGCCGCCGTCGTAACGCCCGGCCTCGGCCAGCTCGTACAAGCGGCGCTCGGTCTCCTCGATCTGATCCCGGGGGGCCTGCTCCACGGGCGCCTCGTACGCGCCGTTCACCAGATCCTCGCCGATGGTGATCAGCCGCCGGCGGATGGCGAGGTCGTAAATCGTGCGGCCGTAATCGCCCGCGTTGATGACGGTGGTCGCGTCCGCGGCGAGCCGTGCGAGGTACTGCATCACCGTCTGGCCGCCGAAATCGGCGTCGCCCAGATAAGTCTTCAGGGTGATGGGCGTGGCGAGCTTGCCGGCCCGGATGAGCGACGCCGCCACCGTGAAGATCTGCTGGTGGGCATCCTCCATGAAGTGCTCGGGCAGGAGGAAGTCCGACACCCGATAATAGGCGTCGTTGTTCACCAGGATCGCGCCCAGCAGCGCTTGCTCCGCGTCGACGTTGTGCGGGGCGACGCGGTACTCGGCCTGGACCGCTTCGAGCTTGGCCGTGAGCGCATTGGGCAGGGCCATCGGCGGACGACTCCGTATCTGGCGCCGCGGCGGGCGCACCAGGATCACACCGCAAGACCTTGGCCCCGGTATGGTTACCGAAGCATAGCCGACCGCTCCCCTATCCAGCTCGATGCCGGACAAACGAGCGCCCTTCGACTCTCTCCACGGACGGGGGGCCATGCTGGAACAAAACTGGAACGTGTCAAGCCTCGGGGCCGGTCATCCCCATTGTTCACCGGTATACAGGCCGAGTCGATGTCCGTCGGTACCGCGCGAGGATTGCTCCTCGACCGCTCTCATCACCGCCGCAACCGGTTGCCGAGGACGAACCCGTAGAGCCCCATGAGGATGATGCCGACCCCGCCCTCGATGCCGACCAGCAGGTTGGTGACGCGGCCGGTCGGCTTCAGCCCGATCTCAGGCGGGTTCGCGGTCATCATGTTGAGCGCGCTGTAGCTCAGGAGGTCGAGGGGGTTGTAGGTCGGGCCGGCCTCCGGCCCCTCTGAGATGAACAGACCGCCGGTCAGACCGTAGAGGCCGGCGAAGAGCATGATCAGCAACGCGAACGCCCGGGCGATGCGCGACAGGCTCTCGCCGTAGTCGCACAGCCACTCCACGAATCGGTCGGCCGTCCAGCGGTAGCCGTGCCGTAGCACCCCGGGCCCGTTCCGGTCGCTCACGGCCGTGCGAAACTGGCGCCCCGCATGGAAGCGGCCCATTCGGCGGCCGCGCTTGTAGGCCCAGCTCGCTGCATCGTGGCTGCCGATGCTCTTCCAGTTCTGTTCCAGGGCGAGGTAGCTCGCCTGTGCCGCCTCGTAGGTGCCGGCCACTTCCTCGCCGACGGCGCCGCCGAGCTGATCGACGCTCATCCGCGTGCCGTTCAGCCAAGCGCCGGCGAAACGGGCATGCCGCAGACGGCAGGTGCCGAGATTGAGTCGGACGAGGTCGGTGTCCGAGAGGTCGGCGCCGGAGAGGTCCGCGCCGTCGAGCTTTGCTCCGGTGAAGTTCGCCCCCCGCAGCCGCGAGCCCGCCAGCGTCGCCTTGGCGAGGCTCGCGCCGGCAAAATCCGCGTGGGTCAGGTTGGCGTCGGCAAGCTTGGCTTCGTCGAGCCGTGCGTCGCGGAACACGGTGTCGTCCGCATCCGCCCCGGAGAAATCGGCGCCCCAGAGGTCGGCGCCGGCGAAATCCGTCCCGTCGAGGAGGGCGCCCGACAGGTCGGCGAAACGCATCGCGGCCTGCCCGAACCGTGCATCCTCCAGCATGGCCCCGGCGAACCTGACCTGACCCGCCACGATGCCCGTGAAGTCCGCTCCGGAGAGGTCGGCCTCGGAGAGGTCCGCCTCCTCCAGGATCGCGCCGACGAAGCGGGTCGAGCGCCCGACCGCGCCGGAAAGGTTGGCGCGGCGCAGATTCGCGCCGGCGAGGTCGGCCTCCTCCATCCGGGCACGGGACAGGTCGGCCTCCGCGAGCGGCAGGCCGCCGGATTCGGGATCGACGGTGGCCCGATGCGCGGCGAGCACGTCGCGCGCAGCGCTCAGGCCCGACAAGTCGGATCCCGGGCCCCGGACGGGCGCTCCGGCGGCGATCCGATCGAGGAGGACGCGCAGTCGTGGGTCCGCCTGCGCGTCCGGCCGCGCATCGGGTGGGGTCGCCTGATCCATGGCCGATCCTTGCCGGAGCGCGCGCCCCGAAGCCAGCCGCTTCCCTCAGCCCGGGTGGGTCGAAGCCGTCACCCGTACGGTGATCGCCTTCGCGGCCGGTGTCTTGGATTGCTCGTCGTAGTGCCAGAGAGGAAGCAGCACGTTCAGCTCCGGATAATAGCCGCCGCAATTCCCCTCCGGGATGTCGTAGGCGATCACCCGGAGACCGCCGACACGCCGCGGCACCGCATCGTCCGCTTCCGTCTCAACGTCGACGCTGGCGCCGTCGGCGAGCCCCAGGCGGGCGATGTCGCGGCGATTCATGAACAAGATGTCGCGGGTTCCCTTCACGCCGCGGAATCGATCGTCGTAGCCGTAGACCGTGGTGTTGAACTGGTCGTTTGACCGGAGGGTGATCAGGTCGAGCACGTTGGGCCCGGGCGGCGGCAGGTCCGGATCGGCCTCGAGACCTTCCGGCACCGCGAAATTGGCCTTGCCGGTCTCCGTTTCCCACTTTCGGTCGCGGGCGCCCAGCGGCTTGGTGATCCCGCCCGGCTGGAACATCCGCCCATTCAGGTCTTGGAAGACCGTCGGGTAGGTCGCCTCGATCGCGGAGCGCACGCGACCGTAATCGGCGACCCAGGCATCCCAGTCGATCCGCGGGTTCGGGGGCAGCGTCGCCTTGGCGATCTCCGCCACGATCCAAGGCTCGGAGCGCACATGCGGCCCGACCGGATCGGATACGCCCCGTGAGCCATGGAAGCGCGCCGTCGAATCCTCCATCGAGACCGCCTGCGGCCCGCTCGCCTGCCGGTCGATCTCGATGCGACCGAGGCAGGGCAGGATGTAGGCCACGGCCCCGTTCACGAGATGCGAGCGGTTGAGCTTGGTCGAGATCTGCACGGTCAGGCGCTGGCGGCGCCACGCCGGCTCGATCCGGCCGGTATCGGGAACGGCGCGGAGGAAGTTGCCGCCCAGGCTTACGAAGGCCTTGACGCTGCCGTCGAGGACGCCCTCGCAGGTCTCGACGGTGTTGAGCCCCTTCTCGCGCGGCGGCTCGAAATCGTAGAGTTCCTTCAGCTTGTCGAGGGGCGCCAGCTCCGGCTTCTCGGTGATGCCGACGGTGCGCTGGCCTTGGACGTTCGAGTGGCCGCGCACCGGGCAGATGCCGGCGCCGGGCTTCCCGATATTGCCGCGCAGGAGCAGGAGGTTGACGAGCATCCGCACCGTCTCGGTGCCCTTGCGGTGCTGCGTCAGGCCCATCCCGTAGATGCCGATCACCGCCTTGGCGCGGGCGTAGGCTCCTGCCGCCTCCTCGAGCGCCGTACGCGACAGGCCCGAGCGCCGCTCCAGCACCGCCCAGTCCTGCCCGTCGCAGAACCGGACGAACTCGTCGAAGCCATGCGTGTGCTCGGCGATGAAGGCATGGTCGAGCACGCCGTGCCGGCCGGCCGCCGTAGCCTCCCGGTCCAAGGCGAACAGGGCCTTGCACAGGCCGGTGATCGCCGCGAGGTCACCACCGGCCTTCACCTGATGGTACTGCGTGGAGATCCGGGTGGAGGAGCGCGTCAGCATCTCCACGGGTGATTGCGGATCGGTGAAGCGCTCTAGGCCGCGCTCGCGCAACGGGTTGAAGGTGATGATCTGCGCCCCCCGGCGCCGGGCCTCCTGAAGGGGGTGCAGCATCCGGGGTGCGTTCGAGCCGACATTCTGTCCGAAGAAGAAGATCAGGTCGGTGGTCTCGAAATCCTCCAGAAGAACCGTGCCCACGGGAGCGCCGATCGATTGCGGCAGCGCCACGGAGGTCGGCTCGTGGCACATGTTCGAGGAGTCCGGCAGGTTGTTGTTGCCGTAGAGCCGCGCCATCAGGGCCCACATATAGCTGGTTTCGAGGGAAGCCCGACCGGACGCGTAGAAGACCGTCGATTTCGGGTCCTCCGCGCGCAACGCCTTCAGCTCTCGCCCGATCTCTCCGATGGCCTCCGACCAGGAAACCGGCCGGTAGCGATCGCTGGCGGGATCGTAGCGCATCGGATGGGTGAGGCGGCCCTGCTCCTCCAGGGCGTAATCGCTCCACGAGAGCAGCTCCGTGACGGTGTGCTCAGCGAAGAAATCCGTTGTCGCGCGGCGCCGGGTTTGCTCCCAGGCAGTCGCCTTCGCGCCGTTCTCGCAATACTCGAAGGCCAGGGGCTTGGCAGGCTTGGCCCAGGCGCAGGACGTGCACATGTAACCGTCCGGCTTGTTCTGCTTCAGCAGCATCGCCGAGCCGGTAACCGGTACGCCCTCGCGGGTCAGGATCTCGACGAGGGATCGCGCCGAACCCCAGCCGCCGGCCGGGCCATCGTAGGGCTCGATCCGTACCTCACCGGTTTCTTGCTCGGCCATGCTGCCCTCCCACCCAGCGCGTCAGGCACCGGATGAAGGGAACGCGCGAGGCAGGGTTGGGATCACGGGCGCGTCACTGCGACCTCGGCCGGCTTCCTTCTCCGTCGAACGAGATCTAACATGTCGACTCGTGAACGGAGCCAAACCCGGAGCGGATCATGGCGAGCGTCGACGTCGAGATGGTGAAGTGTGCCTGCCAGGACTGCGTCTGCGTGATTCCGGTCGCCAAGGCGGTGTCCCGGGACGGCAAGGCTTATTGCTGCGACTCCTGCGCCGAGGGGCATAAGGATCATCCCGGCTGCGATCATGCCGGCTGCGCCTGCCACGGCTGAGACTGCCTGAGCGCCGGATCCGCGCGGCGGCGCCGCGCGGCCCGTCGGGCAGGGTCGGCGCGCCGGCTCAGGATACGGCGGCCAGCTTGTCGGCCATGGACTGATCCTTGTCGCGGCGCGTCGAGAAGATCAGCGTGAAGAAGGTCCGTTGGACACCCAACTCGGCGAGCCGCGCTTCACACCGCTCCGCGAGCGCGCAGATCTCCGCGAGTTCGCCGTCGATGTTGGTCCCGTTGGGATGCATCGTGGCCGACAGGCCGCTCGCTTCGATGAGCGCCTTGATCTCCCGCACGTAGGGCGAGACCGACGGACCGACGCCCATCGGGACGATGCACAGATCGGCCGATACCTTCATGATGTTTGCCTGATTTGGGGCGCGCGTCGGCGCGGAATAGGTATGGGGTTCGTTCCCGCGCGGTCTGATGACATCGCGCCGGGTTCCGACATTCTAACACTTCGCGAAGGCACGGCGCACCGGCTGACGGACCATCGTCTCCGACAGTTCTCCGGGTCCGTATCGCCCCGGCGTGCCCGAACCTGGAGCAGCGCCCGGAGACGATCGTGCTCCGATATCCGTGCCTTCGGAGGCTGCAATCCGGGTTCGCCCGCGGCGCTCCGGGACGTTCGCGGAGATCATCCGGTGTGTCGCATGGTCTCGGAAAAGGGACCTGCTCACGTCTCTGACCCTGCTCGAGCGTGCGGCTGAAGCCGAGCGCCGCCGCGTCACGGCTGTGACGGCAGCCCACGCGTCATCCGGAGCCGTGGCCCGAGGCGGTTACGGAGGGCGTCGAAGTACAAGTTTGTCCGCTGGAACTCCCGGCACCGCCGGCCGACAATGTCCGGAGACCGCGTGGCTGGCTGCAGGTGGGCCCGCGCCTGGGAGGCTCCAATATGGGCATTCGCGATGCCGGCGGTCGTGCGGCAGTGGCCATTCTCGCGGCCGCGGGAGGTTGGCTGATCGCGCAGACCTCCTGGGGGACCCCTGGTCACGAGCCGCGATTTCCGCAACTGACCCTCGAGACGCTTTCGCCCGCTCAGCGGCCGCTGGGCGAGAAGATCATGAAGATCTCCAGCGTCGGCCTCGCCGGCCCCTACAATCCGATGATCCGCAGCCCCGAGATGGCGCAGCGGATGTACGACCTTCTCGATTATCTGCGCTGGCACACCTCCGTGCCGACCCGGCTGAACGAATTCGCGATCCTGATCCAGGGACGCCTCTGGCGCTCGCAGGTTGAGTGGTACGCGCATTACCCGCTTGCGATCAAAGCCGGCCTCTCCGAACAGGTCGCCGCCGACCTCAAGGCCAACAGGCGGCCCGATGGCATGAAGCCGGACGAGGCCGCGGTATACGATTTCTGCATGGAGCTTTCCACGCAGCACAAGGTCTCGGACGAGACCTTCGCCCGCGCGCAACAGGTCCTCGGCGAACAGGGAGTGGTCGACCTGACTGCGCTGACCGGAACCTACGTGACCGTGGCCATGCTGCTGAGCATGGCCGAAGAAGGCGTGCCACCCGGCAAGGAGCCGCCGTTCAGGGCCGGGGAGCCCTGAGGCCCCGTTTCATGCCCGCCGACGTCCTCCCGGGATCCTGACTATGCCAGGGCTGGCTGGAGATTGATCTGGGGCGCTGCGGGCAGGGACTCCTCCAAGGGCGCAGACCCCGCGCCTTCGGCGATCCCGATCAGGTCGGCTTCCGTCAGAACGGCGCCGTCCGGGCCGACCACCGTTATGTCCCGGCGTTCGGCGGCCACGAAGTCACGCATCTTCCGCAAAGCCCAGTCGGCGGTCGGGCAATTGTAAGTGACGGTGCCGTGCGCTGTGGAGCCCCGGACGACGTAGAGCCGGCGCGCGACCATCAGACCTCCACCCCCGCGGCACCGAGAATGGCGCGCCGTTTCAAAATACCGATCCGGTGCGTGCGAATGGCATGCTCCAGCTCGACCACCCCGGCGCAGTCCTTCTCGCGCAGGATCTGGAGCGCGCTGGCAAGCGCCGCCACGACCTGCTCATCGACCAGGATGCTGAGGGCGATCCTGCAGCGAAGGCGCTCGCAGGAGCAGTCCGTGCTTTCACTTGGATCCGGCATGTCACCCTAACAGCGCAGCTGCATTCTGGTTCGCGGCAGGCTTGGCATCCGACACGGATTTTGGTCGTGCGTGATCTTCGGTCGTGACGATGAACGCCGCATCGGTGCGCGTCCGTCGAGGAGCCGGAGCGCCTTGAATCGAGCTGGGTCGATTCGGCTGTCGCCTCGGAACGGCGAAATCCGCGTTTCCCGCGGGGCAAGGCTTTCAGACCCTCCGTGACCGGCGCGGGCCGTCCGACTGCAGAGGTCGGTTCGGTTCGACGCGCTGACGCGGTCGCCATTCCCCACCAATCGGACCGCCATATTCCGAAGTCGGCGCGTGCCGGTTCCGGTCAGTGGATGACCGGGGGGTCGAGCGTCGCTCTGGTTTCCTACGCGGGGCACCCAGACGACGGGCACGGGCCGCAGCGCTGGTCGGCTTCCATGCTGCCACCGCATCCAGTCATGCGTTACCAGTCAGGGGTTCCATCATTGTAGAAATGATGGAACCCCTGACTGGATGATGATCGTTCGTCGGTCGAAAACGACATGTCGGGATGACCAAGATCGTTGCCGAAAGATCGGGTTCAGCACGCTGGCGAAACCTGACTGACCCTCCGATTTCAGGTTGCAGTAGCTTCGGTGGCGCTTCTCTACCGTTTCCGGATCAACGCTTCACCAAGGCGCAGGTGCTCTCGGACAGCGGCTGGAACGCCTGGTCGCCGGGGATGGTCTTCAGGATCTTGTAGAAGTCCCACGGTCCTTTCGACTCCGACGGTGTCTTCACCTGCGCGAGGTACATGTCGTGGACCATGCGGCCATCCTCGCGGAGCTTGGCGTTGCGGGCGAAACCGTCTTGGATCGGCAATTCGCGCATCTTGGCCATAACCTGCACGCCGTCGTCCGTGCCGGCGGCTTCGGCCGCTCTCAGGAAGTGGAGCACGGCTGAATAATCACCGGCCTGCACCATGGTCGGCATCCGGCCGTCCATCCGCTCGCCGTAGCGTCGTGCGAAGGCGCGGGTCTGCTCATCCATGTCCCAGTAGAAGCCCGTCGTCAGGACCATGCCCTGAGCCGCCGGCAGACCGACGGAATAGATATCGGTCAGGAAGATGTTCAGGCCACCCAGCATCTGGCCGCCCTGCAGGATTCCGAACTCCCCCGCCTGCTTGATCGTGTTGATCGTGTCGGCGCCTGCGTTGGCCATGCCGATGATCTTGGCGCCTGAACCCTGCGCCTGCAGCAGGTGGGACGAGAAATCGGGGTTCGGAAATGGGTGCTTGACGGAGCCCAGCACCTTGCCCCCCTTGGCCTTCACGACACGGGTGACCTGCGCCTCCAGGTCATGCCCGAACGTGTAGTCGGCGGTGATGAAGAACCACGTGTTCTTCGGGTCGTCCGCGAGCGCCGAGGCTGTGCCGGCCGCCAGCGAGTAGGTGTCCCAGGTCCAGTGCGCGCCCGTCGGCGAGCAGGAAGCGTTGGTCAGCGCCATGGAGCCGGCGCCGGAGTTGATGTCGATCTTGCCCTTCGCCCGTGCCACCTCGCGCACCGCCAGGCCTGCGACCGAAGAATTCGTGTCGAAGATCGCGTCGACCCCTTCGGTGTCGAACCAGCGGCGTGCGATCGACGAGGCGATATCGGCTTTGTTCTGGTGATCGGCGAAAATCAGCTCGACCTTGCGACCGTTGATCTCGCGACCGAAATCTTCCACTGCGAGCTGCGCCGCCGTGACGGATCCTTTGCCGGCGAGGTCCGAATAGACGCCGGACATGTCGGTCAGGACGCCGATCTTGATCCCGCCATCGGCGAATTGGGCTGACGCCGGTGCGACGGCAAGGAAGGCCGCGCTCAGGGCAGCGGCGGCGAGTGTCCGGCACGTCATCGGGTACCTCCCATGTTCATCGTTCTCACCGTGGACATCCGCCCGGTGACCGATGGGCCGCGTCGGCGTCGTCCCGGATCGGCCGGCCCAGGGCCGAAGCCGCGCTCGCGCAGTCGGTGATCAGAGATAGCTGCGGCCGTCGAGATAGGCCTTGCGCCAGCGCCTGATCTCGACCCGTTCGAACAGTCCGACCACGTGGAACGGGTCCGCCTGGATGAGCGCCTCGGCCTCGGCGCGCGTCTCGACATCGACCACGTACAGGCCGCCGCCCGCATCGCTGCCGTCGTCGTTCAGCTTGGCGCCGCACGCCAGGAGCCGGTCGCGGATCCTGTCGAGGTAGACGAGGTGCTCGGCGCGATGGGCCTTGCGCAGGTCCAGGCTGCCGGCCTTGTCGAAGGTTTCGATCATGTAGGGCATGGCGCGCCTGTCAGTTCGCTGCGATGGCGGAGGGATGTTGCGCCAGGGGCGTGACGCTGATCGTCATGTACGGGTAGAGCGGCAGCGCCGTCAGGGTCTCGTGAAGGTCATCGTTGCTGGCGACGTCGAACACGCTGTAATTGGCATATTGTCCGGCGATGCGCCAAAGGTGCCGCCACTTGCCCTCCCGCTGAAGCCTCTGGGCGTAGGCCTTCTCGTCTGCCTTCAGGCGATCCGCCTCCCCCTTCGGGAGGGTGGCGGGGATATCGACCAGCATGTGGACCATGTAGAGCACGGATGCTTCTCCTGTGCCGGCCGGGTGTCAGGAACGCCCCTGGCCGGCGATGCGCTTCGACGGCGATCATCGCAGGACCGATGGGTTCCGAGCAGACGGGCGGCGGTGTCGGTCAGGCGATCCCGACCTTCGTGACGGGTGCGCGTCCCATGGTGCTCTTCCGCCTGAGCTTGGACAGGCCCCTGACCGACCCGATCGAGGACGGTTGGACGCGATTGTTCCAGACTTGGGCCCGCGCCGGGTCCGCCGGGCGGCGCAGCCTGTCGGGTCTCGCCCGGCGTCGCAGCAATCTCGCTGATGCTGCGAACGGCGCGGAACGCACCTCGGCAGACGCTGTTACTTCGCCATCAACGCGGAGAAGAAGCATGCGGCTCTTAGCGACGGCATCGGCCCTCACGGTTGCGACACTGCTGAGTGTCGGCACCGCGGAGGCGAAAGGATGCATCAAGGGCGCTATCATCGGGGGAATCGCCGGCCACTACCTCGCCGAACGGGGTGTCGTCGGCGCGGTGGCCGGATGCTTGGCCGGTCGCGCCCTCGCCAATCGCCGCGCCCGCCGCGAAATCGATTACGGCTCCCGTGTGCAGCCGCGTGGGACCGGGTACGGCGCGCCGCAGCCTTATCCGCGCCGCGACTACCAGTACTGACCTCCGGCGCGGGGCGCTAAGTCGGCGCCCCCACGGTGACATGCTCGGCGACGCCGTCGGTCTTGCCGGCGAGGCCCGGCACCTCGTCGAGTTGGCGCAGGTCGGTGAACCGGCCGCGCTCGGCGCGGTAGCGCACGATCTCGAAGCCGTGCCCCTTCAGGACGGCCACGCCGTCCAGTTGCTCTGCGGTCGCCGTATTGAGGTCGATCATCGGGTCTGCTGTCCCTGCTCGGTCATGCTGCGCAGCGGTTCGGGCTTCTGCCCGTCGGGCAAGATCTCCACGAGGTGATCGCGGATCATCTCGGCCGAGAAGGGTTTGCCGACGAAGTGTGCGCCCTCCGGCACATCCCCGGGGCCCGGCCGCGCCTCTCCCGAGGCGATCACGATGGAGATGTGCGGCCATTGGCGCGCCGTCTCGCGGGCGACCGCGAAGCCGTTGCGCGAGCCCGGCATATGCACGTCCGTGAACAGCAGCACGATCATCGCGTGCTGCGCGCCCAGCAGTGCCAGGGCCTCATCGCCGTCCCGCGCCTCGAAGGTGCGAAAGCCGGCTTCTTCGAGGATGTCCATCGCGATCATGCGGACCAGCCCGTCATCGTCGACGACGAGGGCGTAGGGGTCTGAGGACGGGCGCGACTGGCTCATCCTGTCCCAAGTCCTGATTTATGTAAAAAGTTCTGGGTGTCCTGCCGCGTCCCGGTCGCAGCAGGTCTGCTCCGCTCACAACGATCCACGCACCTCACCACGAAGCGCCGGGAGCGTGCGCGTCTTCCATCGTCGGCGACGGCGATCGGCGGGACCCGCGGCGATGGATCACCGCATCCGGCGCGTCACGGTCACGCCATGGGGGCGATCGGGAGCCGGATGTTGAGCGCGCTGGGGGATGGAGCGGGTACCGGGAATCGAACCCGGGTATTCAGCTTGGAAGGCTGCTGCTCTACCATTGAGCTACACCCGCGCGGCCGGATCGTTAGCACGCCGTCCGGCCCGTGAGAAGACGGTGCTCAGGCGAGGCCGAGTGCGGCGCGGGCTTCGGCCGGCGTGGCGACGCGGCGGCCGTGGCGGGAGACGGCCTCGGCGGCGAGACCGACGAGTTCGGCGTTGCTCGCCGCAAGCCTGTCCTTCGTGACCCGGATGTTGTCCTCCAGGCCGGTGCGCACGGCATCGGCCCCGCGGGTGAGTGCCCAGTCCATCACGACGGCCTGGTAGCGGCCGATTCCGGCCGCCGTCCACGTCGCGTCGGGCAGGATCCGCTTCGTCTCGGCGAGCAGGATGTCGAGCAGATGCTCCTCGGCCGGCATCGCGTTCTGAACGCCCATGACGAACTGCACGTGCGGGCGCGCGTCGATCAGGCCGGCGTCCACCAGCCGCTTGGCCCCGTGCAGGTGCGAGAGGTCGAAGATCTCGATCTCGGGCCGGACGCCGTGCTGCTTCATCTGGCCCGCGAGGTCGCTCACGAGGCTGGCGGAATTCTCGTACACGATCGTCGGGAAGTTGACCGAGCCGGTCGACAGCGAGGCCATGTCGGGCCGGTGCTGGAGCGACAATCCCCGGGAGGCGGGATCGCGCCCGCGCCCACCGGTGGAAAACTGCACGATCATCCCGGGGCAATGTCGGCGCAATCCCTCCTGGACGGCTGCGAATCTGTCCGGGTCGGAGGAGGGCGTCTCGTCGTCGTTGCGCACGTGGATGTGGCAGAGCGTGGCCCCCGCCTCGAAGGCCCGATGGGTCGATTCGATCTGCTCGGCCACGGTGACCGGCACGGCCGGGTTGTCCGCCTTGCGCGGCACCGAACCGGTGATCGCCACCGCGATCACCACGGGCGCGTCGCTTCGGGATCCTGCCATCCGCCTGTTCTCCCCGTCGTCGTATCCGGTGTTCGGAATAGCGCTGTGCGCCCGCTTTCTGAACCAGCCGGCGTCCCGAAGAGGTCCCGGCGGGCGACATCTCCGGCGGCCTGACAGGGGTCGCCCGCCTTACGGCCCTCGCGGTCCCGTCGACCGAAGCGCGTCCCCCCCGTCCCCGCGCTTCCGAGGCGCGTTCGCGACGCCGCGGTGGCGGAGGAAGATCCCGCCGGCACCCGCTCTGGGTGCCGCACTCAAGGCCGCGGGGACGGCGATCCTCCCGCAGATGGCTCAGAGGCGCGGTCACGGATGCCGCCTCGCCGGGTCGCCGGCACTACAGGAGGGCCAGATCCGCCGCAGACGCGCTCGGGAAGATCCGGCGCAGGCTGACCTGATCGAGGCCATAGAGGCGCTGGAACAGCCCGCCGAGCAATGCGCGGTAGTCGGTCAGTACGGGAGAATCCCGGTTCTGGAACAGGTGCGCCTCGTCGGCGTGCACCTGCGGCCCCGCGATGCGCCCGCCCCGGACGCCGCCGCCGAGGATCCAGTAGACGCTGCCGTGACCATGATCGGTGCCGCGGTTGCCGTTCTCCCGGAACGTGCGGCCGAACTCCGACAGGACGACCACGACCGTGTCGGACCAGCCGGGTCCGATTTCCTCTACGAAGCCGGAGAGGCCGCGCCCGAGTTCGCCGAGGCGATCGGCGAGGTAGCCGGTGCCGGCGCCCTGATTCACGTGGGTGTCCCAGCCGCCGACATCGACGAAGCCGAGGTTGAAGGTGTCGCGCATCAGGCGCCCGATCCGCCGGGCCGACAGCTCGAAACCCTTGGGCGAAACCGCGCCGCGATCGGCCTGCGCCGCGTGGTCGGAGATCGATTGATAGACGGCGTCGCGGACGCGAAACCCCTCGGCCACGGCGGCGGCCAGCTTGGTGTCGCTGTACATGGCGGCGATGAGGCGCGCCTGCCGGTCGTCGATGCCGGGCTTGCCGACGCCGTTGATGGCGATGTTCGGCACCGTGTCGCCGCCGCGGAAGATCAGCGGCATCTGGTCGGCGAAGGCGATGGGCCGGACCCGGGTGAGTTCCGCGGCGAGCCTCGCCATGAAACCGGAATTGTAGTCGCGGCCCGTGCCGACCGTCTGGCCCATCTCGATCGTGTCCTGCGTCTCGAAATGGCTGCGGGTCAGGTCGTCCGTGCCGGCGAAGGGCACGAAGGCCGCCTGCCCCATGGCATAGAGCGGCAGGATCGTCTCGCGCAGTGCGGGATGCAGGCTCCAGTCGGCGTCGAGCGCCAGCGCCGCCCGGGGATCGGCGCCATCCGGCTTGGTGATCGCGAGGTTCGGCCACGACCGGTAGTAGAAGTCGCTGCCGGTGGGGATCACCACGTTGGCGGCGTCGTAGGCGCCGCGCAGGAAGACCACGAGGAGGCGCGCGTCGGCCTTCGGAGCCGCCCAGACGCGCCCGGCCACGGTGGACAGGCCGAGCGCCGCCGAGGCGCCGATCAGGTCGCGACGGTTCATCGCATGAACTCCGGCGAGGCGAGGTAGAGCGTGTTCCAGTCCTGGGGCGAGACCGCCTGGGCGAGGGCCGCCCGGGTGGGTTCGGAGAGGGTGGCCGACAGCGTCGAGAAGTAGAGACCGTTGGCCAGAACCGGGAAGGCCGGCTGCTCGACCTGGTCCGGGCCCGGCGGCTTGAACAGGCCGGCAGGACCCGAGCCGATCAGCCGGGCGATCTCGAACCGGGCGGCGAGCTGGCCCGGTCCGCTCCAGGCGGCCGCGTCGAGGGGGTAGCCGTCCGGCGTCGAGCGGTTGAACAGGCCCTCGCCGAGGCGGTTGAGCCAACCGAGCACCGGGCTGGCGTTGAGGATCACCCGCCCGTCATAGGCCATGCGAAGGGCCGAGAACACGTAGCGCGCCGGATCCTTGAAGGCGCCGGTGCGATCGGCCGCGAAGGCCGGCTCGCGCACCAGCGCCTCCATCACGGCGGCGATGTCGCCGTCGGTACCGCCGAAGACAGTGGCGAGGTGCGCCACCAAGGCGTCCGCCGGCGGCTGACCCAGGAAGTAGGTGGCGAGCGCCTTGGAGACGTTGGTCGCGGTGGCGGGATGGTGGGCGATCAGGTCCACCGCCTGCTCGACCTCGGGCCATCCCCGTCCCTCGATGTGGGTGCCGAGGAAGGTCTTGTCGCCGTAATCGTGCCGGTTCGGATTGAAGGCGAACAGGCCGTCGCGGCGGAAGTCGGCGGCGTGCTCCGGCTTGAGCTTCGGGGTCTCGGGTTTCAGCGCGATGCCGACACCGCTGAGGATCCGGGCCAGCGCCTCCACGTCCCCCTGCGTGTAGCCGGAGCCGACACCCATCGTGTGCAGCTCCATGATCTCGCGGGCGTAGTTCTCGTTGAGGCGACCGGCGGCGTTGGCGTCGTTGTCGAGGTAGCGCAGCATCGCCGGGTGGCGCAGGCTCGCCATCAGAAGGTCACGGAACCGCCCGAGCACGTGCGGCCGGATCGCCGTATCGAGGTAATCGCCCACTGCGGCCCGCAGGGTCGATTTGCCCTGGTGGATGTTGAAGCGGTTGAACCAGAACCACGTCAGCCGCTCGCGCAGCTGGTCCGGGCTGTAGAGCGCCCGCAGCACCCAGGCGGACGCGGCGTTGCGGGCGGCCGTATTCAGCGCGGCCTGGAACGCCTGCTGGGCGGCCTTCCTGGCCTCGGGATCGGCGAGGTCCTTCGCCGCCCTGGCCTGCGCGTCGAGGGCCTGGGCGCGGTCGAACAGGCTGCCGGGTGGCGTCAGCGCGTCGATCTGCGCCTGCGCGTCCGGCGGAAGGCGCGCCTCGGTCGGCGGGTGGAGCTGCGCCTGCAGCCAGCGCGCCCGGCCCTCGGACGCGAGCTGCGCAAACGCGGAGGGCGTGGCGCCCCAGGTGAGCGCATCGAGGAAGGCGGCGTCGGCCGCGGCGTGCGCGGCCATGTCCGACGCCCGCGGCGCCGGGACCCCCGCGAGCAGCGCGGCGGCGACGAGGAGACAGCGTGTGGCTGCGCGCGACATCGGAGCCTCGCGGTGCGTGGATCGGCCCGGGGAGCGTGTTGCCGATCCCCTGTACCGTGCCTGAAGGCCCGCCCGATGATGCCTGCGTCTTTGCCAATATCGGGGCTTGCCGCTACACGATCCCGAGATCCATCGCTCGGGACTGCGCGAGGCCGCGCGCCGCGCGCCACCACGTTCCGACGACCCAGAGCGCTCGCTCCATGCTGATGCAGACCAAGACCGAGGCGAAGCCGGCCGATCCGGTGTCGCGGCGGCGTACCTTCGCGATCATCTCCCACCCGGACGCGGGCAAGACCACGCTGACCGAGAAGCTGCTTCTGTTCGGCGGCGCGATCCAGCTCGCCGGCGAGGTCAAGGCCAAGCGCAACCGGGTCTCGACCCGGTCCGACTGGATGGGGATCGAGAAGGAGCGCGGCATCTCGGTGGTCACCTCGGTGATGACCTTCGAGTACGGCGACTGCGTCTTCAATCTCCTCGACACGCCCGGCCACGAGGATTTCTCGGAGGACACCTACCGGACGCTCACGGCGGTCGATTCGGCCGTG
Source organism: Methylobacterium longum (assembly GCF_022179385.1). Classification (GTDB taxonomy): domain Bacteria; phylum Pseudomonadota; class Alphaproteobacteria; order Rhizobiales; family Beijerinckiaceae; genus Methylobacterium; species Methylobacterium longum. The sequence goes on from NZ_BPQS01000002.1 coordinate 23,085, forward strand.
ATGGTGATCGACGCGGCGAAAGGCATCGAGGCGCGCACGCGGAAACTGTTCGAGGTCTGCCGCCTGCGCGACATCCCGATCGTCACCTTCGTCAACAAGCTCGACCGCGAGTCCCGCGACCCCTTCGAGCTGCTGGACGAGATCGAGAAGACGCTGGCGCTGGACGTCGCTCCGGTCACTTGGCCGATCGGCACCGGCCGCAACTTCTCGGGCACGTATGAACTCGGCGGCAACCGCGTGCGCCGGCTCGACGCCGCCGAGGATGCCGGCATGGTAACGGTGTCCGGCCCGGACGATCCGCTGTTCGACGAGCTGCTCACCGAGAACGGCGCCGCCGCGGCATGGCGCGAGGAGGTGGAGCTCGCCGAAGGCGGCCTCAAGCCGTTCGACCTCGACGCGTTCCGCGAAGGCCATCTGACGCCGGTCTTCTTCGGATCGGCCCTGCGCAATTTCGGCGTGCGGGACCTGATCGACGGGCTCGCCAAGGTGGCGCCGCCGCCCCGCGGCCAGGACGCCGACAAGCGCCTCGTGGAGCCCACCGAGCCGCGCATGACCGGCTTCGTGTTCAAGATCCAGGCGAACATGGACCCGAACCACCGGGACCGCATCGCCTTCATGCGGGTCTGCTCGGGCAAGCTCAACCGGGGCATGAAGGCCCGGCTGGTGCGCACCGGCAAGCCGATCTCGCTCTCGGCCCCGCAATTCTTCTTCGCCCAGGACCGCGCCATCGCGGACGAGGCCTATGCGGGCGACGTGGTCGGCATCCCGAATCACGGCACGCTGCGGATCGGCGACACGCTGACCGAGGGCGAGGATCTGCTGTTCCGCGGCGTCCCGAGCTTCGCCCCGGAGATCCTGCGCCGGATCAAGCTGACCGACGCCATGAAGGCCAAGAAGCTGCGCGAGGCGCTCCAGCAGATGGGCGAGGAGGGCGTCGTGCAGGTGTTCGTGCCGCAGGACGGCAGCCAGGCGATCGTCGGCGTGGTCGGCGCGCTCCAGCTCGACGTGCTCAAGGAGCGGCTCCAGGCCGAGTACGGCCTGCCTGTGGATTACGAGACCTCCCGGTTCTCGGTCTGCCGGTGGGTCTCGTCGGATTCGGAGGTCGATCTCGACAAGTTCGTCGACTCGCACGGCTCGGCGATGGCCCGGGATCTCGACGGGGCGCCGGTCTTCATGGCGACCACCGCCTTCTCGCTCCGCTACGAGGAGGAGCGCTACCCTGCCGTGCGCTTCACGGACGTGAAGGATTATCAGAAGCGGGCGGGGTGAAGCCGTCGGACGCGGCTTATCCCATCGACGTCCGCATCCCGCGGCGCCCGCGTCGACCGGCCTCGCTCCGGCACCCCCGGATGAGGGAAGGAGCGGCGGTCTGCCGTTCCGGCGTTGCGGTCAGAACTTCCCCAGCATCGGGAATTCCACGCTCAGGCTCGACTCCGCCGCCATCGGCGCCTCGCGCTTGCGCGGCTTGCGGTTGAGCACCTGCTTGAGCTTCGTCTTCAGCACCGCCATGTCGAACGGCTTCAGGATGAAGGCGTCGGCGCCGGCCTGGTGGGCGAGGTTGATGTCCTCGAAGTCGAAGGACGATTCGGTGAGCATGAAGGGCGTGTTCATCAGCGCGTCGTCGGCGCGGATCTCGCGCAGCAGGCTGATCCCGTCCATCGGCTCCATGTCGAGATCTGAGATCACCAGGGCGTAGCGGCGCTGCCGCAGCCGCTCCAGCGCCTCCGGTGCGCTGGTGACGCCCTCGACATCAGGGAAGCCGATGCGGGTCATCAGCATCACGATCAGGCGGAGAAGCTTCTCCTGATCGTCGACGATGAGGATCGGGTGCGTATCGCTCTCGGACATCGCTCGGCTCAGATGAAGAGGTGATCGATGCCCTGGCGGGCCATCGTGTCGGATTGTAGCGAGAGGCACAGGCCGTGGATCGCCGAGGCCCTCGGGGTGCCGCGCTGGAGCATGGGCAGAAGGTTGGCCTTGGCGAACAGCGTATCGTTGCTGCTGGTCCGCTGGGCGCTCTTGAAGGAGTGAACGAACTCCCGCTTGTTGATCTCACGCCACTCGCTGATCTGGACGTCCCGGTGCCGGCTGTCGGCGCTCACCCGGTCGAAGGTCTCGTGGACCGAGGTACGCTCACCCTCAATCACCTGGCAGGCGAAGTTGCCTTCGATGACCAGGAAGCTCGTGATCACCGCGAATTCATTCTTCTTCTGCGCCGTGCGGCCGATCTCGCCGATCTGCTCGGACCGCTTGGCCGGGTCCGACGACAGGTTCAGGCGCGAGAAGTAGATGATGTGGACGAGGCTCGTCCGTTTCGCCCGCATGATCCCGAGATCCGAAGTCCGCTCAGCGCTTCTCGGCCGGACGCTCCGCGCCCAATCCTAGCCCGCGCCCAGTCTGCGCGCGTGCCGGATAATACCCCGTAAACGCCGGGTCGCTCGCGTCGTCGCGACCGGACGGGACGGGCCCGGCAGGATCTGCCGGGTCGCGCCTTCAGGTCGGCGAAGCCTGCCGGGTCGCGAGCGGGCGATGTTCGATTCACCAGGGACTTAGCGGTGGCACGGCGGTTGCCACCAGCGGAGTCTGCGGGCCGTCGCGGCGCGCATCGGGATCGCTCGCCATGGACCTCTTCACCGCCCTGCAGACCTCGGTCTCCGGACTGCAGGCGCAGTCCTACGCCATCAGCAACATCTCCGGGAACATCGCGAACTCCCAGACGACCGGCTACAAGCGGGTCGACACCAGCTTCGTCGACATGATGTCCGAGACCACGCCCAAGCGCGAGGTCGCCGGCTCGGTGCTGGCTCAGTCGCAGCTGACGAACACGATCGCCGGCAACGTCGTCGCGTCGAGCGTCCCGACCAACATGTCGATCAGCGGGTCGGGTTTCTTCACCGTGGTGCAGAAGACCGGCGACGCGAACGGGGCCGCGACCTTCAGCGGCACGAACGCCTACACGCGCCGGGGCGACTTCGCTCCGACCGCGGAGGGCTACCTGATGAACGGCGCGGGCGGCTATCTCACCGGCAACAACCTCGACCCGCTCACCGGACAGGTCACAGGCGCGGGGCCGATCATGGTCGGCAATCCGACGCTGCCCGCCCAGCCCACCACGACGATCACGTATTCGGCCAACCTCCCGGCGACGCCGACCACGAGCGCCTCGACGACGCCGCCGAACAGCATCGCCGGCCCGTCGATCACGGCCTACACGGCGAGCGGCGCGCCGGTGGCGATCAACACCCGCTGGTCGCAGGTTTCCACCAGCGCGACCGGTTCGACCTGGAAGCTGTCGTACGACAGCGGCACGACGGGCAATCCGACCTGGACCGACGTGGCAACGCAGTTCACGTTCGATCAGACCGGCAAGCTCACGGCCCCGGCCGCGACCGGGACCCCACCGACCAACACCGTGGACCTGAGCGGCGATACGTTTTCCGGCTACACGTTCACGAACCTGAAATTGGACATCTCCGGTGGGCTGACCCAGTACGCCGACGCCACCGGCGCCGTGACCACCAGCACGTTGAGTCAGGACGGCGCGACCTCCGGCACCCTGACGAGCGTCGCTGTGGGGACCGACGGCAAGATCAACGGCACGTTCTCGAACGGGGCCGTGAAGACGCTGGCCACCGTGGGGATCGCGCAGTTCGCCAATCCGGACGGGCTCAAGGCCGATTCGAAGGGCAATTACCTCCAGACGGCCGATTCGGGCCCTCCGCTGGCCGGCCTCGACGGCAGCACCATCACGGGGGCGAGCAACGAGCAGTCGAATACCGACATTGCCACCGAGTTCTCTAAGATGATCGTAACGCAGCAGGCCTACTCTGCGAACACGCGCGTCATGTCCACGGCCCAGACGATGATGTCGGACCTGCTGAACGTGATCCGCTGAGTGAGGGTGCGCAACCGGACGCGGAGGCCGTGAGATGTCGCTGAACGCGCTTTCCACCTCGACCGCGGGGCTCGCCGCGACGCAGGCGGCGATCAACATCGTTTCGCAGAACGTCGCCAACGCCGGCACGGCGGGCTACGTCCGGCGGACGCTCACCCCCGTCGCCGTCGGGCCCAACAACTCGGGCGTCGCGACCGGCACGATCACCCGCAGCTTCGACGCGGCGGCCTTGAAGCAGCTTCGCCTGGAGACGTCCGGGGCCGCCTATACCGCCACGAGGGCGGAGATCACCGGCCAGCTCGACGCGCTGTATGGCACGCCCGGCAGCTCCTCGTCGCTCGACGGCACGCTGAACACCTTCACCCAGTCCCTCCAGGAACTCTCCGCCAACCCGACCTCGGCCGCCGCCCGCTCGACCGTCCTGGGCAACGCCTCGGCACTGGCCAGCCAGATCAACGGTGCCGCCAGCACGGTGCAGAACCTGCGCACCGGGGTCGAATCGCAGCTCGGCGCCGACACGACCGCGGCGGGCGCGCTCCTGAAGAGCATCGCCAGTCTCAACGGCAGGATCCAGAACACGTCCAACGACAGCGCCCTGGCCGACTTCCAGGATCAGCGGGATCAGGCGATCAACAGCCTGTCGAGCTACATGGATGTGAAGACCGTCACGCAGAGCGACGGAACGATCTCGGTCATGACCCAGTCGGGCGCGACGCTGGTCGACCGCAGCAACGCCGCCACGCTCTCCTTCGACGGGCGGGGCACCCTCAATGCCGGTTCGACCTACTCCACCGATCCGACCCAGCGCACGGTCGGCACCGTCACCGCGACGCTGGCGGGGGGCGGCAGGATCGACCTCGGCGAGCCCGGCGTGCTGCGCTCCGGAAGCTTGGCCGCCGGGTTCGAGCTGCGCGACCAGACCCTTCCGCAGGCCCAGCGCCAGCTCGACGACCTCGCGGCCGGCCTCGCCACAGCGCTGACCAACACCAGCACCACCGGCACACTCAGCAGCGGGGCCACGACGATCAGCGTCGGGGCGATGAAGCCGGGCAACACGCTGACGTTCCCGGTCACCGACACCGCCGGCACCGTCCGCAACGTGACGCTGGTGGCTTCGGCGACGTCCAGCGGTAAAATCGTGCCCGCCGCGCAGACCACCGATGCGAACGGCCTCACCCTGACCTTCGATGCCAGCGCCGGTCCCACCGGCTACGCGACGGCGATCCAGGCCGCCTTCGCCACCTTCAGCGCCGATCCGGCCTCCGCCGCCTACAAGCTCCCGCCCCTCGGCGTCACCCCGGGGCCCGCGGCCAGCACCAGCGCGACCCTGACGCTCACGGCGGGCGGCAAGGTCGCGGCCGCCGCGACGGCCAGCGTCTCGGCGGTCTCGGCGACCGACCTCAACACCGGCAACCCCTCGATCGCGCTGTTCGTCGACGGCAACGCCAACGCGCTCTACACGGGCTCCTTCGACAACGGCTCCCAGCTCACGGGCTTCGCCCAGCGCATCACCGTCAACAACAGCATCTCGGCCAGCCCGTCGGCGCTCACCGCGACGAGTGCGACCGATACGAGCGCCTCCGGCGCGCGCGCGCAGAAGCTGTTCGTGGCGCTGACCTCCACGCCCACGACGTTCTCGTCGTCGAGCGGCATCGGCGGCGTCTCGGCGCCCTACAGCACCAGCGTGGTCGGCTTCGCGCAGGACATCATCGCCGCGCAGGGCGCGGCCTCGGCGAACGCCGCGTCCCTCAACGACAGTCAGCAGACCGCCCTGTCCACCGCCCAGGGCCGCTTCGCCGCGGGGGCGGGGGTGAACGTCGATCAGGAAATGTCGAACCTGATCGCCCTGCAGAACGCCTACGGCGCCAATGCCCGGGTACTGAGCGCGGCCCGCGACATGCTCAACCAGCTGCTGCAGATCTGATCATGACGACGATCACGCCCTTCGCGGCCGGCTCCTACCTGACGAACCGGACCGCCTCGAATCTCTCGACGCTGAAGAACCAGCTCAACGACCTGTCGAACCAGATCTCCAGCGGCCTTGCCTCGCAGACCTACGGCGGCCTGGGATCCGGACGGTCGGCGGCGCTCGGCGCCCAGGCCACCTTGAGCGCGCTCGCCGGTTACGCCTCCGGCATCACCGCCGCGCAGACCCGGACGAACCTCGCCGTCACCAGCCTGACGCAGGTCGTGACGATGGGCACGAGCGCGGGTGCGACGCTGAACAACGGCCTCCAGAGCGTGGCGGCGAGTTCGGTCGCGGGCCGCGCGACCGCGCTGGGCGACCTCCAGACGGCATTCGACGCCCTCAACCAGTCGGCGGCGGGCAACTACCTGTTCGGTGGCAGCGACGCCACCACCCAGCCCGTGGCCGACACCAATGCGATCCTGAACGGCGTCACCAACAGCGACGGCTCGATGAAGGCCGGGCTGACCCAGATGATCGCCGAGCAGGTCGGCGCGGACGGCGGACCCGGCAAGGACGGCTGGCTGACGGTGAGCCAGACTGCGCCGACGCAGATCTCGATCGCCGAACCGGGCAACGACGCCGTCCGGGCGAATTTCGGCTTCATCCTGGCGGGCAAGCCGTCTTCGACCACGTCGGCGATCCAGTCGACCTACACGGCCGGTACGGCGACCAGCGCGGGCTCGCTGCAGGTGAACGTGAACGCGCAGCCGGCGGTGGGGGACAGCATCACCCTGACCCTGAAGATGCACGACGGCACCACCACGAGCTTCACGCTCACGGCCGCTGCCAGCGGGTCGTCGCCGGCTTCCTCGGCGACGAGCTTCGCGCTCGGGACCAACGGCGACACCGCCGCCACCGCGAGCAACCTCAACGCGGCGCTCACCAGTGCCATCGCGGCGGCCGCGAGCGGCCCGCTCGCGGTCAGCTCGACGGCGACGGCCTCCTCGCACTTCTTCACGGGGTCCGTGAAGGGTGGCCCTGCGGGGACGGGCGTGATGCCCGACCGCGTCCAGTTCGACGGCAGCGGTACCCCGATCGGATACAGATCGGCGACCCCGCAGGACACGGTGCTCTGGTACCAGGGCGAGAACACCTACAGCGCGCCGACGACCCAAACCCCCGCGATCAACACCCAGTCGGTTCAGGTCAGCGGCAGCTCCAGCATCGGGACGGGCGCCCGCGCCATCGATCCGGCCGTCCAGAACGTGCTCGCCGGCCTCGCCACGATGGCGTTCGGACTTCCGACGACCAGCAACGCCACGACCCGCGCCACCTATCAGGCCGTGATCGACACGGCCGGCGGGCGGCTGGCTTCCGCCAACGGCAGCGGCGGCGTTCAGGATACCGTCACCCAGCTCTCGATCGCGTCGGCGCGCCTCTCGAACGCGAGCACGACCAACAAGGCCACCCAGAGCACCGTGCAGAACACCCTGGACGGGATCGAGCAGGCCCCCACCGAGGAAGTCGTGGCCAAGCTCCTCGACGTGCAGAACCGGCTTCAGGCCAGCTATCAGATCACCTCGACGCTCTCGAAGCTCTCGCTGGTCAATTACATCAGCTGAGATCGCCGTCGCCGGACCTCCGCATGACGACGAAGGCCGGCCGCGCCGATGTGTAGTGACTCGGATCTCGATCAGACCTCTCGATCATAGTCTCGCCGCTTTCCCGCAGTGAATCGCGGCGCGCGGGCGCGGTGATGCGCCGTCGTTCATCCGAGGAGAGGTCCGCATGTCGCTGTCCGAACCGGTCGAACTCGTCCGTCGTCTCGGTGCCACGTCCCGGGTCGGCATTATCGTCATGGTCGAGCAGTCCGTCGACGCGTATTGCGCCGGTTATCCGGGACACGACGACCGCGCCATCGCGTTGGACATCCTGTTGCGCGACCTGGCGCGCCTGCGCGTGCAGGCTCCGGCCCTCGACTGCTTCATCGGGGAGGTCGAGAACTACATCGACCTGCTGCACCGAGACCTCGCGCGCGAAGCCGCCTGAGATGTGCCGGCGGGTCGCTGCCATGGCGGGCGCCGCGCTGCTCCTCGCCGCCCCGGCTGTCGCCATCGAGCCCCAGAAGGCCCCGGTGACGCCCGGGCCGGTGCCGTGCCCGTCCAAGGGGCCGGGCTTCGTCCGCTTCCCCGGGAGCGGCAGCTGCATCCGTGTCTCCGGCCGCGTCGCCGCCGGGATGGACCTGCGCTCCGCGACGGAAAGCGCGGCGACCCCGACCGTGGCCGGACGCCTCGCCATCGACAACCGCGCCGACACGGACCTCGGCGAGGTGCGGACCTACGTGCGGATCGGCAACGGCCGCCGCTGAGTCCGGGGACCGGAGCTCAGAGGTTTCTTGACAGGACCAGCGGCCCGCTGCGGACCCCGCGGCCGTAGGGGGAGGGTGCGGGCGTCTGCCGGCCGTAGCCCGCCGGCATCTGCGCCCGCGCGATCTCCTCGGCGAGCGACTTGATCAGGCCCTCGGAGACGGACCGGGCGCTGTCCAGCACCGTCTGGTTCGCCTCGACGGTCACCGTGAAGCGGCGATGTGCGGCGCGCAGCATCTCCACCCCCTCCGGATGGAAGCGCCTCAGCGCCACGGCGTTCGCCTTGGCGACCTCGAGGCCCTGCATGTAGGCAGCGGCGAGCGCCGCCTTGGGCTCCGCCGACGCCACGCCCTCCCGCAGGCGTCCGGCGCGGATATGCGCGGCCTCCTCGGCCAGCACCGCCTCCAGGGCGGCCATGTTGCCGAGCACGCCCGCGACGAGGGCTTCCGCGGTGACGCGGTCGGCGACGCGCAGCGGTTCAGCCCTTTGCACCGGTCGCTCCATCCATCGGGGTCCCCTGCAGCTTCATGATCTCACGGAACACCGAATCGGCGATGCCGACGCCACCGCTCTTCACGATCTGTCCCGCATATTCCTTGGTCAGCATCGAGCGGTAGACGCCGCCGCCCGTGCCGTTCTCCCCGAGCGGCCCATCCGTGCCCTCCGACTGGGTCAGGCGGTCGAGGCTCGATTCCAGGAACATCGATTCGAACTCGGTCGCGGTCTTGCGCGCCTTGGCCACGTTGGCCGCCTTGAGGATGCCGTCGACGGCCGTGCCGGCGGCGCCGGCTCCGACGCTGGCGGCAGCCTTGGTGGCGACGCTGGCCGCGATGGTGGCGAGCTGCAGCATGGTTCGGCCCTCCTCGTTTACGGGGTCACATCAACTCGATATCGGCCTGGAGCGCGCCGGCCGTCTTGATCGCCTGCAGGATCGAGATCAGGTCGCGCGGGCCGACGCCCAGGGCATTGAGGCCGTCCACCAGCTCGCGCAGGCTCACGCCTTCCTTGACGAGGGCGAGCTTGTTGCCCTCTCCGGTGTCGACCTTCAGGCCGGTGCGCGGCACGACCACGGTGCGGCCGTTCGACAGCGGCGCCGGCTGGCTCACCTGCGGCTGCTCGGTGATGGTGACGGTGAGGTTGCCCTGCGCGATCGCCACCGTGGAGACCCGCACGTCCCGGCCCATGACGATGATGCCGGAGCGCTCGTCGACCACCACGCGGGCGGTCTGGTCGGGTTCGACCTTCAGCTGCTCCACTTCGGTGATGAGGCGGATCATGTTGCCGTTGTAGCGGGCCGGGATCTGGATCGTGACCGTGGCCGGGTCGGTGGGCTCGGCGGTGTCGGCGCCCATGAAGTCGTTGATCGCCGCCGCGACCCGCTTCGAGGTGGTGAAGTCGGGGTTGCGCAGGGACAGGCGCAGCGAACGCGCGTCGTTCAGCTTGAACGCGATCTCTCGCTCGATGTTGGCGCCGTTGGAGATCCGGCCGTTGGTGGGCACGCCCCGGGTGATCTTGGCGGCGTCGCCCTCGGCCGAGAAGCCCGCGATGGCGACCGAGCCCTGCGCCAGGGCGTAGACTTCGCCGTCGGCACCCAGCAGCGGCGTCACCAGCAGCGTCCCGCCCTGGAGGGACTTCGCATCGCCCAGCGACGAGACCGTCACATCGATGCGGGTACCCTGGGCCGCGAACGGCGGGAGGCTGGCCGTGACCATCACGGCGGCGAGGTTCTGCGTGCGCATGGTGGCGCCGCGGGTGTTGACGCCGAGCCGCTCCAGCATGGCCTGCAGGGACTGCTTGGTGAAGGGGATGTTGTTGAGCGTATCGCCGGTGCCGTTCAGGCCGACCACGATGCCGTAGCCGACGAGCTGGTTCTGGCGCACGCCCTCGATCGAGGCGAGATCCTTGACCCGCGACAGGGCGACGGCGGGGCCGGACAACGCGACGAGCAGCAGCGCGCCGGCCAACGTGCCGAGCAGCGATCGCAGGGGACTCATTGCAGGACGCGGGCGCATGCCGGCTTTCAAGAGTGAACGGACCTGCCGCCATCCTGCCAGGGCCGTGCCAACCCGCCCCGAGCCACAAGATGCTGCGCGGATTGAAGTTTTGAGGGAGGGTCCGGAACGCGATCCCGGTCTGACCGGCACCGAACCTGCCGACCCGGCAGCTTCTGCCGCCTCGTTTACCCACGCTTAACCCTGGGGGTCGAAGTTCCGGTTCCGCGCAGGGGCGCTCGGAGCAACGCAGGCGGGATCATGCGCGTCGAGACTCGCCAGCCGATCCAGAATGCCGGCGGCGTCGCGGCCACCCGACGGCCCGAGGGCGGTGCGAGCTTCAGCCTCGGCGCGGCTCCGGCTTCCACCTCGGGCGCCGGCGCGCCCGCGGGCCCCGCGACGCTGGCGGGCCTCGACGCGGTTCTGCTCCTGCAGGCCGAGAGCGAGACGCCGCAGGAGCGCCGCCGCCGCTCGGCCAAGCGCGGCCAGGATCTCCTCGACGGCCTCGACCGGCTCAAGGCCGCCCTGCTCGGCGGCCGGGTCGCAACCCATGAACTCCGCACCATCGCGGGTCGGCTGGCGGAGCGCGGGGGCGCCTCCGGGGATCAGAGGCTCGACGGCCTCATGGCGGAGATCGAGCTGCGGGCGGCGGTGGAGCTGGCCAAACTGGAGACGGCGCGGCGGAGCGCCTGAGCAAACCCCTCTCATCCGCGCCGAGCGGAGCCCTCGGGCGGCGCCCCCCCCGCTCGAAGCCCGTCCCCCCGGGCTTCTCTACACGGCGCGCCGCTTCGGCCCCGCGGGCAGCATCTGCGGCTCGCCCGGGCCCGTCTCGACCCCGAGATCTGGCACCGCGATGATCGGCGCGCCGCGCAGGTCCTTCCGGGTGACGATGGCGCCGCGCTCCTCGAGATAGGCCAGCATCCGCCGGGCGCGGCCGCCCGAACTGGTGCCGTAGGCCTCGGCCAGCATCGCGTCGGTGGGGCAGGGGGCTCCCTCGATGGCCGCCCGGGCGACCACCAGGAAGAGCCCCGCGAGGTCATCGGGCAGCCCGGCCGCGATCTCCTGCGCCCGCTCCCACCCGGAATTGTCCGCCACCGCGCCCCCGGCCTCGGCCCGCGCCACGGCGAGCCGCCGCTTGAACTCGGGCAGGCCCATCGTGTCGCCGCGGAGGCGCCGAATGCGGCAGCGGACCGTGAAATCCTGATAGAGCGTCGCCGGCGTGCAGGCGGCCGCGTCGGCATCCGCCAGCACCGACGCCAGAACCTCGGCGAGTGCCGCCTCGCGGGCCTCCGGGTCCATCGGCTCCTCCTCCGGCTCCTCGACGGGACTCGGCGGCCGGTAGTTCGCCAGCTGGACCAGCACATCCGGCGCCGGCACCGGGCGCGGCTTCGGGCGCGGCATCAGCGGTGCGACGATCTCCTCCGGGCTCGCCGTGAGGATCAGCGACCGTGCATCCTCCATCGCGTCGGGAAGCGGGAGCAGCACCGGCGAGGAGCTTCGACTCACGGTCGCGGTCGGCCCGACCGCGATGGTGAGCGGGCGCCGGGACAGGGCCGGTCCCAGAGCCACGAAATGCCCCCGCGGCAGATCGCGGAAGGTTTCGGCCTGGCGGCGTTCCAGGCCGAGCAAGTCGGCCGCGCGCGCCATGTCGATGTCGAGGAAGGTTCGGCCCATCAGGAAGTTCGAGGCCTCGGCCGCGACGTTCTTGGCGAGCTTGGCGAGCCGCTGCGTGGCGATGATCCCCGCCAGCCCGCGCTTGCGGCCGCGGCACATCAGGTTGGTCATCGCGCCGAGAGAGAGGCGGCGCGCCTCGTCCGAGACCTCGCCGGCGGCGGCCGGGGCGAAGAGCTGCGCCTCATCCACCGCCACAAGCATCGGGTACCAATGATCCCGGTCGGCGTCGAACAGCCCGCCCAGGAAGGCGGCGGCGGCGCGCATCTGATTGTCCGCGTCGAGGTTCTCCAGGGAGAGCACCACCGAGACCCGGTGAGTGCGGACCCGGGCGGCGATCCGCTGCAGGGCGACGTCGTCGCCGTCGGCTTCGACCACCACGTGGCCGTAACGGTCGGCCAGGCTGGCGAAATCGCCCTCCGGGTCGATAATCGCCTGCTGCACGAGCCCGGCGCTCTGCTCCAGCAGCCGCCGCAGCAGGTGTGACTTGCCGGAGCCCGAATTGCCTTGGACCAGGAGCCGCGTGGCGAGCAGTTCGGTGAGGTCGAGGAGCGCGGGGCGCTCGCCGGTCAGGCCGAGATCGATGTCGGAACGCATGGCGCCTCATAGCACGGCCGCGCGCCTCCGGGCGGCTCACGGAGGCGCTGTCCACGCTTCCCGCAGGTCGAGCCTGCAGTCCGGACTCGCGAACCGACACCGAGCGCCGCGGCCTGGCTGTAACCCAAGGGTCTCGCCGGATGCGAGCGATCCGAACCGGGGGGGGCTGCGCGATCTGCCGCGTCGGCGGCTCCAGGCCCCGATTCGGTTGCGCCGCCGCGATGACGGCCCGGAACGCCGGGGCGCGGCGATGAGGCTGTGGCGTGAGCCGTCAACCCCCGTCGCGGAGCCCCGCGCTCCGCTCCAGCGGCCTGGACCGGATCCCTGCGGACCTGTAGGCCCACGGCCCTTCCCGAAGAAACCCGGACCCACGACACGATGGCGGCCTGCGGCCTCGATTTCGGCACGTCGAACACCACCCTCGGGGTCGCCGACCCGGAGGGTCCGATCCTGCTGCCGCTGGAAGGCGCGCACCGGACGATCCCCAGTGCGATCTTCTTCGAGCTCGGCCGGGAGCCGGTGATCGGCCGCGCCGCCACGGCGGCCTATGTCGAGGGCCTGTCCGGCCGTCTCATGCGCGGCCTGAAATCCGTCCTGGGCACGCCGCTCATGGAGGAGGCGACTCCGGTCGGGCGGCAGCGCCTGCGCCTGCGCGACATCATCGCCCGCTATCTCGCCGCCGTGAAGGACCGCGCCGAGACGGCCAGTGGCCGGAGCCTCGACAGCGTGGTCCATGGCCGTCCGGTTCACTTCGTCGACGGAGACCCGGAGGCCGACCGCCGCGCCGAGGATACGCTTCGCGCCATCGCGCGCGACGTCGGGTTTCGGGAGGTCTCATTCCAATACGAGCCGATCGCCGCAGCCCTCGACTACGAGCGGCAGGTCCGGTCCGAGCAGATCGCCCTGGTGGCCGATATCGGCGGCGGTACGTCGGACTTCTCGATCGTGCGCCTGTCCCCCGAGCGGCGCGGCCGCGCGGACCGGGCCGGGGACATCCTGGCCAATGACGGCGTGCGCATCGGCGGCACCGATTTCGACCGCCAGCTCAGCCTGGGCACGGTGATGCCATTACTGGGCCTCGGCAGCCCGATGCGCCGCGGCGACCTAGCGGTGCCGAACGCCTATTTTCACGACCTCGCCACATGGTCGGCAATCAACCGGCTCTACAATTCCAAGACGCTGCGCGAGATCGACGAGGTCGTCCGCGACTGCGCGCGGCCCGACCTCGTCGGCCGGCTGCGCGCGGCGGTCGAGGGCGAGCGCGGGCACGCCCTGGCCGGCGCTGTGGAGAGCGCCAAGATCGCGGCCTCCGAGGACGGCGCGACGGACCTCGACCTCGGTCTCGTCGAGCGCGGGCTGGCGGCGCGGGTCGACCGCGGGTCTCTCTCCGATCAGACCGGCGATCTCGCCCGCGCCGTGGCCGCCCGGATCGACCGCTGCCTCGCGCAGGCGGAGCTGGCGCCGGAGCGGATCGACGCCCTGTTCCTCACCGGCGGCTCAACGGGGTTGCCGCACCTGCGCTCCGCGCTGACGGCCGCGCTGCCCGCCGCCCGGGTCGTGGAGGGCGACACGTTCGGATCGGTGGGTCTCGGCCTGACCATCGAGGCGGCGCGACGCGGGGCTTGAGGCCGGCGCAGCCTGATCTTCACGGGTACGCCACTCACCGACGCGCCGCTTCTTACCCGACCCTGCAGACCCATTCCATCATCCTGGACCGCGCGCGTGGCCGGGACCTCCAGGCCCTTCGAACAGCGTCGCGCCCCCCGCCGCCCAGTTCCGGGGCACTGGCCGTTCCGCGGTCGCGCTTGGCGTGGATCCCCGATCTGCCGCCGCATCGTCACCGGGCGGGCCTGCACGGTCGAGCAGGGTCTGACGCTGTGGTCCCGGTTTTCGTGAGCGCGGCGCAGCGACCCGGACCGGCGAGACTAAGTCCACGCATGGCACCGGTTGCTCCACGCTGCGCGCGGCGACGCCGGAGCCCTCAGCGCGTTCCGCTTCCGGAGAAGACCTGCGCGGCGGGCGCGATCACGACGTAGTTGCCGCAGGGGGCGGCTTGGCTGATGACGGCGCTGGCGACGCCCCAGACGTAGGTTCCGCGCCGGTCCTGCGCGACGACCGGACCGCCGGAATCGCCGAAGCAGACCCGGGCACCGTTCGCGCGGGCGATCGTCAACCCTGTGCTGCTGGCCGCCACTGGCGTCAGGGTCGCGGTGCGCAGGCGCCCGACGGCACGACCCGAGAGCCCCGCCCCGGCGATCCGCAGGCTCTTCGGGACTCGCCCGGGATCGGCAGCCAGGGGCACCGGGCGCCGGTCGCGCACCGGCTCGGTCAGGCGCAGGACCGCAAGATCGAGGGAGAGATCGGAGAGGCTGATGCCGGGCGCCGCATTCGGCAGCATCTCTCCCGGATCGGGACTGTACCGGGCCGCGACCCGCGCCCCGTAGACCGGGCGCGTCGGCTCGGTACCGCGGAAGAACACCACCAGCGCCCCGAGCGGATCCCCGTTCACGCAATGCGCGGCCGTGAGTACCAGATCCGGAGCGATCAGAACGCCGGTGCAGCGGGTCAGCTTCAGCGCCTCCTCGGGCTGCGTGATCGTGCCGATGGCGACGGTGGCCTGCGCCAGGGCATCGCGACCCGCGGGCGCGCCGCCGTCGAGGGCGAGGGCAGGCAGGCTCAGGCCCGATCCGAGCGCGACGGCCGCTCCGGCGCAGAGAAGCCGTGCGCCGAAGGTTCCGAAGATGGTCACGTGCTGCTCCTCCCCCGCCGGACGCCCGGGGACCACAGATGCGGGTCGGCCGCCGCTGTGCAAGCGTACGCGAGGACGCGGGGGTCGTCAGGGCTCCGCCCGCATCGACCGGACGCAGCGCTCAGCGCGCCACCGTCCAGGTGGTCGTACCGTCCTTGTTGTCCTTCACGGCGACCCCGAGCGCGGCGAGCGCGTCGCGCGCCCGGTCGGAGGCCGCCCAATCCTTCGCGGCGCGGGCTGCCCGGCGCTCGGCGATCAGCGCCTCGACCGCCGGGACGTCGATGCCGGACGCGGCGACCTGATCCTGCTCGCGGTCGCTGCGCGTGCGCATCAGGAAGCCGAAGAGGTTGGCGCCCGCGCGCAACGCGCCCGGCTGCGCCTCCGGACCGCCGCTCAACCGGTGCAACTCGTTGATCGCCGCGGGCGTGTTGAGGTCGTCGCACAGCGCATCGACGACACTGCCGGGAACGTCACCGGCGGCGGGCTCGTCGCCGGCCGCGTTGTACCAGCGCTCGAGCACGCGGCTCGATTCCTCGAGTCCGCGCAGAGTCCAGTCGATCGGCTGCCGGTACTGTGTCCTGAGCATGGTGAGGCGTACCACCTCTCCCGGCCAGTCCTTCAGCACGTCGCGGATGGTGATGAAGTTGCCCAGCGACTTCGACATCTTCTCTCCCTCCACCTGGAGGAAGCCGTTGTGCAGCCAGACATTGGCCATCACGCCCGTGCCGAAGCAGCAGCGCGACTGGGCCACCTCGTTCTCGTGGTGCGGGAAGATCAGGTCGATGCCGCCCGCGTGGATATCGAAGGTCTGGCCCAGGTGCTTGGCCGACATCGCCGAGCACTCGATATGCCAGCCGGGCCGGCCGGGTGCCGCGATGCCGGCCGGCGACGGCCACGCCGGTTCGCCGGGTTTGGCGGGCTTCCACAGAACGAAGTCGAGGGGCGAGCGCTTGTAGGGCGCGACCTCGACCCGGGCGCCGGCCTCCATCTCGTCGAGGGGGCGCTTCGAGAGCTGCCCGTATTCCGGCATCGACGGCACGTCGAACAGGACGTGATCGGCGGCCACGTAGGCATGGCCCGAGCGGACCAGCCCGTCGATCATCGTCACCATCTCGGCGATGTGATCCGTGGCGCGGGGCTCGATGAAGCACGGCCGCTCGCCGGGCCGGTTCACATCCTCGGGCGACAGCACGCCGAGATCGCGGACGTCTCCGTGGAATTGCGCCAGCGTCCCGTCGGTCAATTCGCGAATGGTGATGCCGCGCTCGGCGGCCCGCGCGTTGATCTTGTCGTCGACGTCCGTGACGTTGCGCGCGTAGGTGACGTGCGCCGACCCGTAGAGATGCCGCAGCAGCCGGAACAGCAGGTCGAAGACGATGATCGGCCTGGCGTTGCCGATATGGGCCGCGTCGTACACCGTCGGCCCGCAGGCGTAGAACCGGACATGGTCGGGATCGATCGGCGCAAAGGCTTCCTTGGCGCCGGTCAGGGTGTTGTAGAGCCGCAACATCGGCGCCATGAAAATCCTCTCCCCCTGCCGGCATCGCGGCCGTTTCGCGAGGCCGCCATCACGGCGGCAACCGCCTCTGCCCGCGACGATCCTCGGGCTTCGCGCGGTGAAGAGCGGCCGAAACGTGGCGGATCCAGCCGCGCCGCCGCAGCAGCCTGTTGCATCGCCGCGACGGCGCGGCCCGCCCGATGGGGCTAACCCAAAAGGGTGAGGATTTCGAGAAGGCCAGCGCGCGATGCGGGTAAGCCTTCCTTAACCGCGTCGTTGGACCGTCACGACCACGCGCCCCACGCCACAGATCCTGTGCCCAAGGACAACTTATGCGACGCTCGGCCGCCGGTTATCTCATCCTCGCCACTGCCCTCGCCACTGCCGGACTGGCCCACGCCGCCCTGGCCGGAAGCGACGGCGAGACGCCCGCGAAGGCACCGAGTCACGTCGAGAAGACCTTCCTGATCCCCTCGAGCGACGGCTACGGCGTCGGCGAGTGCCTGACGACCCCTGACAGCGCCTGTGGCCAGGTCGTGGCCAACGCGTGGTGCGAGGCGCAGGGCTACGCCGCCGCCAACTCGTACGGCGTGGCCGCAGCCGACGAGTACACCGGAGCGATCAGCCAGCCGATCGCGAGCCCGTCCGAGCGCCCGATCCGCATCACCTGCCGGGACTGAGTGCGGCGGGGCCGCGGGGCCGCGGCACGACCGCTACTTCATGGCATCGGCGCATCGTGGCGCCGGCTGGGCGCCCCAGGGCGCGATCGGCACCGCAGAGGTCGAGTTCTTCGGCGAACCCTGAATGACCCTGTCGGAATAGACCATGTAGATCAACGTGTTACGCTGCGCGTCGCAGCCGCGCACGATCTGCATCGACTTGAAGATCAGCGAACGCCGCTCGCTGAACACGACTTCGCCCTGGCTCAGTTTGCCCTTGAAGGCCACCGGTCCGGTCTGGCGGCAGGCCAGCGAGATGTCCGACACGTCCTCGGCCAGACCCAGCGTACCCTTGATGCCGCCCTTCTCGGGCTGGGTGTACCAGCAGGCGACCCCGGAGACGGCCGGATCGTCGATGCCGTAGACCACGAGCTTGTCGTTGGGCGTGAGCGGGCGCCAGACCGTCGACTTGTCGAAGATCCGGTCCGGCTCCTGAGCCGCTGCGGGTCCGGCCGCCGCGATGCCGAGGGCCATGAGCCCAACACAGGTGAGACTCCGAAACCACATCGCCGTCCAATTCCCCCTCAAGCTTGCCGGCGGGATGTAGGAGGGGTGTCGCCACCTTTCGAGGGGGCGTACAAATGCGGTGCTTCGGTCCCGAAGCGCGGATGCGTCCAAGCCCGGCCTTTCGGGACGACCGCGTAGCCGCTCCATGCGAAGCAGCCTATGCCTCACCGCCCGATCGCCCGCACGTTCGGCCGCCTCATCCTGAGCGCGATGCTGGCCCTCGGATTGTCCGGGAGCCTCGTCGTGCCCGCGGGGGCGCAGGAGCAGCCGGTCGAGCCGCCGGCAGCGGAGGCGAAGCCGGTGCCCCAGGCGCCCTCGCCGCAGTGCCGGCGCTATCGGGCCGAACTCGCCGCGCTCCAGAACGGCGTCAGCACGACGCGCGCACTCAACGACGAGATCGGGCGCCTGGAAGCGTATTTCCGCGGCCTGAACTGCGAGGGGGGCAAGTTCCTGTTCTTCGATACGCGGCCACCGCAATGCGGTGCCGTGGAGCAGCGTATCCGCGCCCTCCGGGCCACCTATGGCGGCGCGGTGATCGATGACAGCGGGCCGCGCAAGCGCGAACTCCAGGGTCTCGTCGCCTCCACCTGCCCGGCTCGGGAAACCTACGCCGCGGGCGGTGAAGCTCACGCCAAGGGTGGTCCGCAGATGGTCTGCGTGCGCACCTGCGACGGCGGCTTCTTCCCCATGAAGAACCTGCCCGACGGTCGCGGGGGCGCCGACGAGATGTGCCAGGCCCTGTGCCCGGGAACCGAGGCGCAGGCCTACTCCATGCCCTACGGGGACGACGCCCTGAAGCACGCGGCCTCGGTGAAGGGCAGCCGCGCCTATCCCAGCCTCGCGAACGCCTTCAAGTTCCGCAAGGAATTCGTCCCCAACTGCTCCTGCAAGCCGGAGGGCAAGACCTGGGCGCAATCGCTCGTGAAGGCGGAGAGCATGCTGGTCCGGCACAAGGGCGACATCTTCGTGACGCCGATGCAGGCCGAGGCTCTCTCCCGCCCGAAGGTGCGCCTGACCCTGGTCGGCCGCGCCGACCGCACGGCGGCGGAACTCGCCGCCGATGCCGCGGGCCGTGCGGGAGTCGACACCAGGGCCGGCCCGACAGCGGACGCCGCCGCGAGGGGCGAGGCCGGGGCGGCCAAGGTCGAGGAGGCCAAGCCGGATCACGTTGCCGTGCGGATTATCGCGCCGAACGTCATCGCTGTACCCCAGCGCCTGACGCCCTGAGGTAGTCCGCGCCCGCCGCGAGGGGGAACCAAAGGCCGCGTTCCGGGTTCGGCTCGTCCTGAACCGACATGGGACCGCGATGCGTCTGCTCCGCCTGATCCTCCTTACCGGCACGGTACTCCCGGCCCTCACGCTCATGCAGCCCGCCGGCGCCCTGGCGGACCGGATCCTCCTCGCGCAGGGCGGACCGGAGGAGCGCGGACCGCGGGGCGGCGAGCCCCCGCATGGCGGCCCGCGTCCGGAACGCCCGCCGCAGGAGCGACCCGGCCCGCCAGCGGCGCGCGAGCGGCCCGAGCCCCCGCAGGAGCGTGCCGCGCCTCAGCGCGAGCGACCAGAACCGCCGGCCCAACGTCAGCCGCAAGCCGAGCCGCAGCCGCGAGAGCGCGCACCCGAGCGCCGCCCCGAGCCGCCGGCGTCACGTCCGTCTGCTCAGGATCGCCAGGATCGTCCGGATCGCCAGGATCGTCCGGATCGCCAGGATCGTCCGGATCGCGAGGAGCGGCGGCGAGAGCCGCAGCAGGAGAGGCCGCAGGATCGGCAGCCGGACCGTGCTCAGCAACGGCGCGATCAGCAGCCGGATCGTCCGGAGCGGATGGATCGGGATTCTCAGGAGCGTGCGGCGCCCGGGCGTCCGGGGATTCAGCGGCAGCAGGCTCCGGATCGTGACGAGGCCCCGCCGTTGCGGCCCGCGCCCGAGCGACCGACGGCACCGCAGCAGCGTCAGGCGCCGGACCGGGAACGCCCCGCCGCCGACGCAGCGCCGAACCGTCCCGGGCAGCGCGACACCGCGCCCGACCGGGGTTCAGGCGGTCAGCGCCCGGGCAATCCAGGTCCGAACACGCCCGACGAGCGCTCGCGGGCGCCGAACACGGCTCCCGGCCAGCCCGGCCGACCGGCGCAGCGCCCGGATGCGCAACCCGAGAACCGTCAACTCGACAACCGATCGCAGCCGAATCCCGCGCCGGGCGCCCAGCCCGCCCGGCCGGCGGCGCCCAATATGGCCCCGGGTGTCCCCGGACAGCCGTTCCAGCCGCGGGAGGGCCGCCCCGACGGTCGCGCACAGCCGCAGCCGAACGGCGCGGTCGGCGCGGAGCCGGGACGGCCGGCGGCGCCCAACACGGCCCCCGGTCTCCCGGGACGCCCGTTCGTCCCGCCGGGACAGGGGACCGCGCCGGGGCAGACGCCGGTGCCCGGAAGCGTTCCGCCGGGTCCCTCGACGGGGGGGACGGGCCCGCAGACCGAACCCGGGCCGGGTACCTTCAACCGGCCGGGCCAACCGGGCTACGTCCCCGGCGGCTTCCGCCAGAACGACAACGTGCGCGATTTCGAGCAGGTGCGCAGCGACCGCCGCGAATATGTCGAGGCGGGCCGGACCTATTACCGGGAGCCGGGTCGCATCATCGTCCGTGATCGCGACAGCTACCTGATCCGGCACGACGAGAACGAGCGCTTCCGCGATCTCGATCCGCGCGGCTACCGCTACGAGCGTCGAGGCGCCGAGTTCTACAGCACCGTCGCGTGGGCCGGCGGAGCGCAGATCGTCACCGTCACCGACGATGACGGGCGGTTGCTGCGGCGCTTCAGCCGCTACCCCGACGGCCGCGAGATCGTTCTGATCGACAACAGCTATGCTGGCCCGCGGCGCCCGATCTACGACGACGTGGTGGCGCTCCCGGCCCCGGAGATCCGGATTCCGCGGGACCGCTACGTGGTGGACTATGCCCAGGCCAACGAAGCGGAGGTCTACGAGGCGCTGACGGCACCGCCGGTGGTCGCAGTCGACCGCCGCTACACGCTCGACCAGATCCGCTACAGCCCGGATCTCCGGGCGCGTCTGCGCTCGGTCGACATCAACACGATCACCTTCGACACCGGGTCGTTCACCGTGCTGCCGGATCAGGCAGCCAAGCTGTCGGTGATCGCCGCCGCGATGAACCGGGCCATCCAGGACAATCCGCGCGAGGTGTTCCTGATCGAGGGCTTCACCGATGCGGTCGGCTCCGACATCGACAACCTGTCCCTGTCGGACCGCCGTGCCCAGTCGGTGGCGACCGTGCTCACCGAGCAGTTTCGCGTGCCGCCGGGTAACCTCACGACCCAGGGTTACGGCGAGCAGTACCTGAAGGTGAACACGCAGGGCCCATCGCGGGAGAACCGCCGGGTTGTGGTCCAGCGCATCACGCCCCTGCTGCAGCAGGGGTCGGGACAGGGACAGGGGCCGGGGCAGGGACCTGCAGTTCCGCCGCCACCGCCGCCGCGCTGATGTCGACGCCGTGCAGGCATGGCCTGCACGGCGCTTGACGGTTCTGGCGCATCGCCTCACCACCGGTTGAAAGCAGCGGCGCGGGACGGTGATGCACGACGAAGCGGACGGGCGGCTGATCCGGTCGGGCACACCGATCTTCCGCCGCACGGCGCTGGCGCTCGCCGCAGCGGGGTTCTCGACCTTCGCGGTCCTCTACGCGGTCCAGCCGCTTCTGCCGATCTACGCGGATGCCTTCGGCGTTTCGCCGGCCGAGAGCAGCTTGGCCCTGTCGCTGCCCTGCGGACTTCTGGCCGTCGCGCTGCTCGTCGTGAGCCCGCTCTCCGAGGTCTGGGGCCGCAAGCCGGTGATGCTCGCCTCGCTCTTCGCATCGGCGGCGCTCACCATCGTGGCCGCGCTGGTGCCGGGCTGGCACGGGTTCCTGGCCCTGCGGGCGCTGACGGGGCTTACCGCGAGCGGCCTGCCCGCGGTGGCCATGGCCTACCTTGCCGAGGAGATGGACTCGCGGGCCATCGGGTTGTCCATGGGGCTGCTCGTGGGCGGCAACGCCCTTGGCGGCATGTCGGGGCGCCTGATCAGCGGTGTGATGGCCGACCACCTCGGCTGGCGGATCGGCCTCGCCACCATCGGCGTTCTGGCGCTGACGGCGGCCACCGCGTTCTGGCGCTGGCTGCCACCCGCGCGCAACTTCGTGCCGCGGCGCATGGCCTGGCGGGAGGTGCCGGGCAGCTTCGGCCACCATTTTCGCGACGCCGGCCTGCCCTGGCTGTTCGCCGTGGCGTTCCTGCTGATGGGCGGCTTCGTCTGCCTCTACAACTACATCGGCTTCCGCCTGCTCGACCCGCCCTTCTCGCTGAGCCAGACCGTCATCGGGCTGATCTTCTCGGTCTACCTCGCCGGGATGGTAAGCAGCCCGGTGACCGGAGAACTGGCGAGCCGCCTGGGCCGGCGGCGGGTCCTGTGGCTTGCCACGAGCCTGGCGCTGGCCGGAATCCTGATGACCCTGTCGAACAATCTCGTGCTGATCGTCGGCGGGGTCGTTGTGACCACGGTCGGCTTCTTCGGGGCACACTCCGTGGCAAGCAGCTGGGTCGGGCGTCGGGCCCTGCGGCACCGGGCGCAGGCCTCCTCGATCTATCTCTGCCTGTATTATCTCGGCTCGTCGGTTCTCGGCACGGCCGGCGGCTGGTTCTTCGCGCATTCCGGCTGGACCGGTGTGGTGCTGTTCGTGGGCAGCCTGTACGGTCTCGCCCTGATGATCGCCCTGCGGCTGTCCCGCCTCGCGCCGCTGGCTCTGGAACCGGGGACTTCCGCATGAACGAGCGTAGTCACGCCCGTCACGTCGTCGACCAGTTCGGGACGCAGGCCGCGGCCTACGTGGCGAGCGCAGTCCACGCGGCGGGCACCGATCTCGACCGGATCGGCGCGCTCGTTCGCGGCATACCGGGAGCGCGCGTGCTCGATCTCGGCTGCGGCGGCGGCCACGTGGCCTTCGCGGCCGCGGCGGCGGGGGCGACCGTGACGGCGTACGACCTGTCCGAGGCGATGCTGTCGGCCGTCGTCGCCGAGGCTGGCCGCCGCGGGCTTGATCGCATCGAGACCCGGCAGGGCTCCGCGGAATCGCTCCCCTTTCCGGGAGCGACCTTCGATGCGGTTCTGACTCGCTACAGCGCGCATCATTGGCGCGAGGTCCCGAGGGCCCTGACGGAGGCCCGCAGGGTCCTGAAGACGGACGGTCTCCTCGTGGTCTGCGACATCGTCTCGGCCGAGGATCCGCTCCTCGACACGCATCTCCAGGCGGTGGAACTGCTGCGCGATCCGTCCCACGTGCGCGATTACCGCGTATCCGAATGGCGGGCGATGTTGGATGCGGCCGGCTTTACCCCGGGTGCCCTGATGGCAAGCCGCCCGCGCATGGAGTTCGCGAGCTGGATCGCCCGGATGCGCACGCCCGGCCCGCAGGTTGCGGCGATCCGCGCGTTGCAGGCGGCCGCGCCCACGGAGGTCATGGAGTATTTCCACATCGAGGCCGACGGTAGCTTCCTGCTCGACTCCGTCCTGATCGAGTCCCGGCCGCGCTGACGCCGCGATGCGCGAAGGCTTGGCCGTTGAACGGCCAGGTCGATGTTCCGATGTCGGCGTCCCACCCCAACAGAGAAAGCCCGGCCCACGGGATTGCGGCTCTGCAAACGGACTGCTCGAGCTCCTCATCGTCGCTCTTCTGATCGCGCTGAACGAGGTTTTTTCTCTCTCGGATCTGGTCCTGATCGGCGCGCAAGAGCCGGGTGCGCGCCCTCGCGGAGGACCGCCGCGCCGGCGCGAAGGCGGCCCTGGTTTTGGCCGAGCAGTCGGGGCGCTTACTCTCCACGGCGCAGATCGGCATCTCGCTGATCGGCATCCTGTCGAGCGTCCTCTCGGGCGCGGCGCTGGGCGATCGGGTTGCCGTCGTGCTGATCGAACTCGGCCCGTCGCGGGGCTGGGCCGATACCCTCGGCTACGGACTCGTCATCGGTTTGATCACCGTCCTGTCGGTGATCATCGGCGAACTCGTCCCGAAGCACTTCGCCCTGCGCAACCCCGAGGGTATCGCCTGCGCGGTGGCACCCGGCATGCGCGTGGTCTCCCAGGTGGCGCTGCCGGCTGTCTGGCTCCTCGATGCCTCGACCCGGGCCGTGTTCCGGCTGATCGGCCAGGAGACGAAGAGCGCCAGCGCAGTGACCGAGGAGGAGATCCGTGGCCTCGTCGCCGAGGCCGAAACCGCAGGCGTCATCGAGGGCGGCGAGCGGGCGATGAGCGCAGGGGTGCTGCGGTTGGGCGACCGGTTGGTCCGCGCGGTGATGACACCGCGCACCGACGTGGTCTGGATCGATCTCGCCGACGACCCGGGGAGCGTGCGGGCGCAGCTCCTGGCGAGCCCTCACGCCCGGTTGCCGGTTGCCGATGGCGGTCCCGACGCGATGATTGGGGTTCTGCAGGTCCGCGATCTGATCGGCCCGCTGTTCCGCGGCGAGCAACTCGATCTGCGCGCCCATATCCGCCGGGTTCCTGTGTTGCCCGATGCCTTGGACGCCCTCGATGCCCTCGGCGCCCTGCGCCGAGCGCCCGTGCCGATGGCGTTGGTGCACGACGAATACGGCCACTTCGGCGGGCTCGTGACACCCACCGACATCCTCGATGCCATCGCGGGCGCCGTCTCCACGGAGACCGAGGAGGCGGACGCAGTCCGCCGTCCGGACGGATCGTGGCTGATCGCCGGTTCGATGCCGGCGGACGAGCTGGCCGACGAGCTGGCCGACGAGCTCGGCCTGCGGCTGCCGCCCTCTCGCGACTACGCCACCGCTGCCGGCCTCGTCATCGCGGCGCTGCAGCACCTGATGGAGACCGGCGAGACCTGCGACATCGCCGGCTGGCGCTTCGAGGTGGTGGATCTCGACGGGCGGCGCGTCGACAAGTTGCTGGCGGCCCGATTGCAGGAAGCCGAGGCGGAGTAGATCAGGCGCTCTCGCCAGCGAGCCGGCGCGCCGCACGCTCCCGCCCGATGAGCGGCAGCAGACCGGCGAGGTCCGGCCCATGCTCCAGCCCGGTGAGCGCGAGGCGCAGCGGCATGAACAGGCCACGGCCCTTGGCGCCGGTGCGCGCCCGGACCTCCGTGGTCCATGCCTTCCAGGTCTCCGGGCCGAACGGCTCGATCGGCAAACTCTCTCGCGCAGCCTCGATGACGGCCGGTTCCGTGATGACGGGTTCCACCGGTCCCACGGTGACCCGCCACCAATCAGCGGCTTCCGAGACTCGACCGAGATTGGGCCGTACCGCCATCCAGAACGCCTCCGCGCGATCCGGCGGGATCCCGAGATCGGCGAGGCGGCGGGCGACCTCGGCGTACGGCATGGCGTGGACGAGGCGGGCGTTGAGGCCGTCGAGCTCCGCGGGGTCGAAGCGGGCCGGTGCGCGGGAGATCTCGCCGAGGTCGACCAACTCGGCCAGCGCATCGAGGTCGGGCACCGCCCTTACGGCCTCGGCCGAACCGGTGAGCACCGCCAGCGAGCGCACGGCGGCGGGCTCGTAGCCGGCCTCGCGCAATCCGCGGAGCGAGAGGTGCCCGAGACGCTTCGACAACCCCTCGCCGTCGGCGGTGGTCAGCAGGTTGTGGTGGCCGAAGACCGGTACAGCGGCCTCCAGGGCCTCGAAGATCTGGACTTGGACGCCGGTGTTGGTGACGTGGTCCTCGCCGCGGATCACGTGGGTGACGCCGAGATCGGCGTCATCGACCACTGAGGGCAGCGTGTAGAGATAGCTGCCATCGGCACGGATCAGCACCGGGTCCGACAGCGACGCGCAATCGACGTGGGCCGGGCCGCGGACGAGGTCGTCCCAGCTCACGTTCCGCGCCTCCAGCAGGAAGCGCCAATGCGGCCGGCGGCCCTCGGCCTCCAGCGCGGCGCGCTCCTCGGCGGTGAGATTGAGCGCCGCGCGGTCATAGATCGGCGGCTGACCGCGCCCGAGCTGGCGCTTGCGGCGGCGCTCCAGCTCCTCCGACGTCTCGTAGCAGGGATAGAGCCGGCCCGCCGCGCGCAGGCGGTCCGCAGCCGCATCGTGCTGGGCCTTGCGGGCGCTCTGCCGGGCGAACAGGTCGGGCTCGATGCCGAGCCACGCGAGATCCTCCCGGATGGCGTCGGCGAAGACCTCGGTGGAGCGCTCGGCGTCGGTGTCGTCGAGGCGCAGAAGGAATCGCCCTCCGGTCCGGCGGGCGAACAGGGCGTTGAGCAGGGCGGGCCGGGCATTGCCGATGTGGAGGTAGCCGGTCGGCGACGGGGCGAAGCGGACGAGGGTCATGCAGCGCTCTTAGCCGATCTTCGGGCGAATGTGCGCGGGTCTTCGCAGGCACCCACATCGGGCCGACCGGGCCCGGGCACGCTATCCCGGGCCGCGAAAACCCGTCAGAAGGCACCGCTCAGCGCGATTGGGAATGGGGCGGCATGGCGGCGGAGGAGACGGCCGACATCGTGGTGATCGGCGGCGGCATGGTCGGGCTCGCCAGCGCCATCGCGCTAAGGGACCGCGGCCTCGACGTCGTCCTGTGCGATCCCGGCGAGGCGCGGGCCCGGACCTCCTACGGCAATGCCGGCGTGGTCAGCCGGGGCTCGATCCTCCCGATGGCGAGCCCGGCGCTCTGGGGCAAGCTGCCAGCCTATCTGCGCAATGCCGATCGGGGGCTGCGGCTGCACCATGCGCATCTCCCGCGCATCCTGCCGTACGCGACGCATTTTCTCGCGGCCGCGCGTACATCCCGATGGCGGCGGGCCGCCGCCGCGCTGCTGCCGCTGACCAGCGCCGCCTACCCGGCCCATGAGCGGCTGGCCGCTCGGGCCGGCACCAACGAGAGGTTGCAGCAGACCGGCTGGCTCAAGACGTACCGGACGCAGGCGGCATTCGAGGCCGCCGCGCTGGAGCGCGAGATCCTGAGCCACCATCGCGTGGCCTTCGAGATCCTCGACGCCGCGGGCCTGCGCGACCTCGAACCGGCCCTGGTGCGCCCCTTCGCCCGGGCGATGCTGCTGACCGAGACCGGATCGGTGCGGGAGCCGGGCCGGCTGATCGAGGCCTGCGAGGCCCTGTTCGCCGGGATCGGCGGACGGCAGAGGCGGGGCAGCGTCGAGCGCCTGACGCCGGAGGCCGGCGGCTGGCGCGTGGCCCACGAGACCGGGTCGGTCCGCGCGAGGCAGGTCGTGCTGGCGGCAGGGGCCGCCTCGGGGGCCATCGCCCGGACCCTGGGATACCGGTTCGCCGTGGCGGCGGAGCGCGGCTACCATCGCCACTACGCCCTCCACCCGGAGAGTCCGCCGCTGACCCGGCCGGTGCTCGACACCGGCGCCGGATCGATCCTGTCGCCGATGGGCGATCACCGGGTCCGGGTCCTGTCCGGCGTGGAGCTCAACGCCCGCCACGCCGCCCCCGACCACACCCAGATCGAGGCGGCCTCCCGCGAGGCGGCCGGGACCCTGCGCCTCGGCGGCCCCCTCGACAACGAGCCCTGGCTCGGGTCGCGCCCCTCCACGCCGGACGGAATGCCCGTGATCGGGCGGGCGCCCCGGCACGACGGCCTGCTCTTCGCCTTCGGCCACGGGCATATCGGCCTGTCCACCGGCCCGATCACCGGCGAGATCGTGGCCGACCTCGCCACCGGACGGGAGCCGCAGGTGCCGGTCGCCCCCTTCGCGCCGGACCGGCTGCTCGGCTGGCCGCGCCTGTTCTGAGATCCGAGCCCGACGGCGCCTGACCGGGTGCGGGCCGCCCGGGTGGATCGCAGCCAGGGCCCGTCCGGGCGGCGGGGCAGGGCGGATACGCGCGTCTCGGCGGCCTCGACGTTCAGAACCGTGCCGCGACGCCGCCCATGAGGGTGCGGGGTGCGCCCGGCGTGGCGTAGCGGTTCTGGAAGGCACGGTCGTAGTAGTGTGCGTCGAGAAGGTTGTCGACGTTGAGGTAGATCCGCACCTCCGGCGTGATCCAATAGTACGAGATCAGGTTGAGCGCCGTGTAGTCCGGCAATTTGAACGTCGATAGGGCGGTCCCGGCGACCCGCTGGCCGACATACGTCACGCCGCCACCGAGGCCGAGGCCGCGCAGCCCGGCACTCTGGAACTCATAAACGCTCTGCAGGGCGAAGCTGTCGGCCGGGACGTTCGCGAGGCGCGTCCCGACGGGCAGCGTGGTGTCGCGGGCGACGGCGGCGTCGACATGCGTGTAGGTGCCGAACACCCGCCAGCCGGGTGCCGGAGAGCCGGCCACTGTCAGGTCGAAGCCTTGGCTGCGCACGGTGCCGGCCGCGACGCTGAAGTTCGGGTCCACCGGATCGACCGTGAGGACGTTGGTGCGCCGGATGTCGAACACGGCCGCGGTGGCGCTCAGGGTGCCGTCGAGCAGATTGAGTTTCGCGCCGGCCTCGTAGCCTTCGCCCTGCTGGAACGCGAAGGGGCGTCCCGAACGGTCCGTACCGGTATTGGGGAAGAAGGAGCGCCCGTAATTGCCGTAGAGCGCGACCGCGTCGGTGAGATCGTAGACGAGGCCGAAGCGCGGCGTCGCCACCGTGTCCTGCAGGCTCGTGGTGCGCCCGGTGCGATAATCGGTCGAGACGAGGCCGAGATCCTCGACGCGCACGCCGACGAGCGCGTGCAGACGCGGCGTGAGGTCGATCTGATCCTGGATGTAGCCGGCGTAGCTCTGGATGTTCTGCAGGAAGTTCGTGATCGAGCCGAGCGGCGGCAGCGCAACCTGTCCGTAGCGGGGTGCCAGCAGGTCGAGGGCGAACGGATTGGTATTCGCGTTGGAGCGGTTGAAGATCTCCCGGTAGCGGTAGCTGTCGTATTCGAGGCCCATCAGCAGGGTGTGGCGAAACGGGCCGGTCTCGAACTTGCCCGCGAGGTTGAGCTGGAGGTCGAGATCGGACCAGCTCAGGTCGCGGTGCTCGAAGGTGCGCCGCAGGGTCCGGCCGTCGCCCAGTACGTTCATGGCACCCACGCCGTCGCCGAGCAGACGGCCCCCGAGCGCCTGCGCACCCGCGGTGACCACCCAGTCCGGATCGAGCCGGTGCTCGATGCGGAGCTGGCCGAGCGCGTTGTCGTTGCGAACCGGCGGGATGCCGGGTTCGCCGATGAAGCGGTTGCGCGGCAGGGCGCGCAGGTTGCCATTGATGGGCACGACGCCGCGGTCGAAGGTCGTCGCGGTGCTCAGCACCTCGCCCTCGAGCGTGATCGTGGTATCGGCCGACGGCTTCCAAGCGATGACCGGCGCGACGTAGTAGCGATCGCCGTGCACGAAGTCGCGGAAACTGCCGTTGTCCTCGACCGCGCCGGTAACGCGGGCGAGCACGTGGCCGTCCTGGTCGAGCGCGCCGGTGGCGTCGAAGGTGCTGCGCTTCTGATTGAAACTCCCGTACTGGGTTCCGAACGCGAAGGTCCGTTCGGCCAGCGGCTGCTTGGTGACGATGTTGAAGGTGCCGCCCGGATCGCTGCGGCCGTACAGGAAGGCCGAGGGTCCCTTCAGGACCTCGATCCGCTCGATCGAGACGATGTCGGGGGAGTTCGGATAGCCCCGGTTGATCGGGAAGCCGTTGCGGAAATACTCGCCGGTGGAGAAGCCGCGGATCGTGAACTCGCTCAGGCCGAGGCCGGCGAAGTTGTTCGCGCGGCCGACACCGGCGAGGTCCAGGGCCGTGTCGATGCGCGTCGCTGCTGCGTCGGTGAGCACCTGATCGGGCACGACCACGACAGTCTGCGGAACCTCGCGCAGGGGCGTGTCGGTGCGCGTCGCGCCGACGCTGTTCCGGGCGAGATAGCCGTCCACGGCGACGCGCGGACCGCCGGTCCCCGCGACCGACAGCTCGTCGAGTTGCACCTCCTGGGTGGCGTCGGCGGCAAGCTGTGCCCGCGCCGGACTCGATCCCAGACCGCTCAGGGTGCCGGTCTGGGCCGCGAGGATGACAGCCGCTGAAACGGCGCGCGCGCTGCTGCGCTTGGGTTTTGTGCTCAGACCGGCCACGAACGCGAACCAACTCAGGGTAAAAAGCGTCCGCTACAGTTCGGAAACATTTCTGGTCAAGCTTGCACGCGCCTGCGCAAAAAATCCTAGTTTGTACGCATTTGAATGTGGCTCGGCCGGATCCTGGAATCGTTGTAACCCGCGGCGTCGCCAGGTCCGCCTGTTGCACCGCCACCACAGCGTTTGCGCCACCTGGACGGGCTGTCGACGCCTGCCGGATACGGATCGGGCGGCCCGCGTGGTCGGCCGACGACCTGCGTCGACCGGCGCGACTCCGGCGTGCCGGTGGCCACGACCGGTGGCGACCGGCCGTCAGAGCGGTCACGCCCGCCGCCGGATCCGCGTTCTCAGCGCCAGTCGTACGGATTGTAGGGGTCGAGCGCCGCCTCGATCCTGCGCAGGATGTCGGGCTGACGCTGGAGATCCGTCTCCCGGGCGAGCGCCCGCAGGAAGGCCTGTGGCCCGTGCTCGAGATCGCGGGTCAGGCCGTTGAAACGGTCGGCCGGTTCGACATGGGGCGGGTTGACGGCCACGCGGTAATCCAGCCCGCAGGTCGGCGGATCGATGCCCAGACGGTAGCAGATCCGCACCCGGGCGAAGGGCGCGTCCGGGCGATAATCCACCTTGTAGCCGCCGAGCCGGAAGGCGCCGCCGGTCGCCCGCTGGGCATAGGCCAGGGTCCGTCCGATCGTCGTGAAGCCGGTCGTGCGACGCTCCCGGACGAGGTCGATCGCCGCGCGCTCGGCGGGCACGAAGGGCTGCGCTCCGGACGCCGAGGAGACCAGCAGGACCAGCAGGAACGCCGGCAGGGCGGCGGGAATCCGGGGTGTCATGGTTTCCTCATGCAGACGGCGACCGGCTGCGCGTCCTTGGCGGCCTTGGCGGTCATGTCGAGGCAGCCCACCGTGGCGACGCCCTCCGTGACGGTCACGGAGGGCACGACTGCCATGCCCCGGCAATAGGCACCGATCAATTCCTCGTCGCGGTGGCAGGCCACGTCGAGCCGGATCTGCGCGTTCATGGCCGGCCCGGCGGCGCCCGGCGGGCCGGCGGGACCGCGCTCGCCCGCAGGGCCGCGCGCGCCGGTGGCACCGTTCAGGCCCGCCGGTCCCTGTGGCCCCGCCGGACCCTGTTCGCCCTTCGGCCCAGGCGGACCAGCCGCTCCCGGCTTCGGGGCCTCGCAGCCGACGAGCGCGAGCGCCGCGCCGGCGACGATCGCGATCCGGGAACATCTCATTCGGCACTCCGGCCCCGCCTGCTGCCGACGAGGTGGCGCTGAGCGACGGCGCGTCAACGGTTCCGGAACGCCGGCAGGGCCGCACCCGGGGACACGATGCGACGGCGAGGCCGGCGTCCACGGACGAAACGGCTTTCCCGTCCCGCCCTCATCCTCGGGTCCCGGAGCCCGGCGAAGGCTTTGCGGGAGCCCGACCTTGCGGCACGCCGCGCGACCGCCTCAGGATGACGGGGAGGCCGGATACCCTGGGATCGGACGGTCGCCGGGCACCGGTCCGGACATGCGATGCCGGCACGGCCGCCGGGGGCCGGCACTGATCCAGGGTCACGACTCTTCGAACCCAAACCGCGAGACGAAGCGGCGTTCGCGCAAGTCGAGGTTGTACCGGGAAATAGCGTGCCGATAGACCGTCGGCACCTCGTGCTTAAGACTTTTGCAAAGTCTCGGCGGCACATCTGCTTGGATGCTTGTTTTCAGCAGCCGCAAAAGCGCATGATTGGTTGGGCAAGATCGCTCCGGTTGGAGTACAAGACTTCAGGTTGCATCCCGGCCCGTTTTCGGAGAAACTCCGACGGCGCGGCTGCGGTGGAGTTCGCCCTCGTCGCGCTCCCCTTCCTCGCCCTGTGCGGCGCGGTGTTCCAGATCGCCTTCCAGATCTGGGCCACGCAGAACTTCGACCGCGCCCTCCAGACCGCCGTCCGCACGATCTTCACCGGCCAGTTCCAGCTGGCGAATTCCGGCCAGACCGATCCGGCCGTGCTGCTCGCGAACCTGAAGACCACGATGTGCGGTCCGCCCAACGCCCTCATCCCGACCCTGTTCAACTGCCAGGGCGTGAAGATCGACGTCGCCACCGCCAACACCTTCGCGGGCGCCGCGCCGGCGACGCCGATCAACGCCGCGACGGGCACGTGGAGCACCGGCTTCGGCACCAACTACGCCTGCGCCAAGCCGGGCACGATCGTCGTCGTCACCGCCGCGGTGCAGTTCCCGACCTTCTTCAACCTGCTGGGCCTGGGCACGCGGCGATTCACCAGCGGGGAAGGGGCCGGATCGAGCCTCCTCACCTCGACGGCCGTGTTCCGCACCGAGCCCTATCAGATCGTCGGAGCCAGTCCGTGCTGAGGCGCGTCGCCCGCGGAGCCCGGCGGCTGCGGCGCGACCGCCGGGGCACGGCCATGGTGGAATTCGCCGTGATCCTGCCGGTCCTGCTGGCGATTTGGGCCGGCATGACCGAACTAGCGCACGCGATCGACGAGTGGCGCAAGCTGACGCTGCTCGCCCGTACCGTGGCCGACCTCACGGCCCAGGGCGACGCGCAGAACCCGATCAGCACGGGTGTGATGAACGACATCGTCGCCTCGGCCACCCTGGTGATGCGCCCCTTCGACACCGCGAACGTGAAGATCATCGTGAGCGCCATGGGCGTCGGCGTGAAGGGCGCCACCGTCATCCCGACGGTCTGTTCGAGCGTCTCAAACGCCAACGCGATCCCCCGCATCACCGGCGCGGCCAACGACCTGACGGTGCCGCTCGGCTACCAGACCGCCGGCATGCGCTACGTCCTGGCCGAGGTCAGCATCACCTACACGCCGATGATCGGCAGCGCGCTGGTCAAGCTCGCCAAGGGCGTCAGCAGCGCCATCAACTTCTCCAGCAGCGTCCCCTGGCCGACCCGGGGCGGCAAGACCTACGGCACCAACACCTACACCGAGGTCGTGATGCCGATGACCAACGCGAAGGCTTGCGATGGCACGGCACCCTGACCGCCCCGCACCGCAGGACCGGCCCGGCCCGTTCCGGGACCGGCGCGGCAACGTCGCGATCCTGTTCGCCGTCCTCAGCATGCCGATGCTGATGCTCTCCGGCGCGGCAATCGATTACGGCTTCGCGACGCGCCTCGAGACCAAGCTGCAGGCGGCCACCGACGCCACCGCGCTGCTCCTGTGCCAGACGCCGCTGACCACGACCACGGCCGACCTCAACGCGATGGCGCAGACGACGATGACCGGCGCCATGGGGCTGACCGATCTCGTGGTGGATCCCCTGATCATCACGGACAATCCCCGCCAGATCACCCTCAAAGCCCACAAGGTGTCGACGACCTTCTTCGGCAAGCTCACCGGCACCGCGCGCATCAATCCCGGCGCCAAGTCGCAATGCGCCACGCCGCTGCCGAAGACCTTCGAGATCGCGCTGGTTCTCGACAACACCGGCTCGATGGCCGCGTCGAGCGGCGGCCAGTCGAAGCTGCAGGCGGCCCAGACCGCGGCGACGAACTTCGTCAACTACGTCTACAGCAGCAACGCCTTCTCGAGCGCGACGCGCATCGCCATCGTGCCGTTCGCGGGGGCGGTGGCGGTGAACCCGGCCACCTACCGCTACGCCACCTGGATCGATCAGGCGGGACAATCCGCCTACCACTGGACCAACGTGCTCTCGGCCGCCAGCTCGAATTTCGTGAACCGCTTCGACATCTTCACGAAGCTGCAGGCGGTCAATTCCGGCTGGAGCTGGGGCGGCTGCCTCGAATCGCTGCCCTATCCCCTGAACGTGCAGGACGGCGCACCGACCTCCGGATCCAAGGATTCCTACTTCGTGCCGCTCTTCGCCCCCGACGAGCCGGGCGACGCCACCAGCACCTACCGCGGCTACACCGACAGCAGCGGCAGCTACTGGTCGTACAACAGCTACATCGACGACGACACGAGCAGCACCGTCGGCAGCTGCGCGATCAATAAGAACCTGTCGTACGATGCTTCGCTCGGCCGGGCGTGCAAGTACGTGAGCCCGCGCAACCCCATCTCGAGCAGCTATGTCGGGATCCCCAACGGCCCGAATTTCGGTTGCACGACCCAGCCGCTCCAGCCGCTCACGAACGATCAGGGCGTGCTCAAGACCCTCATCGGCAAGATGGCGCCCCTGGGCTCGACCAACATCCACGAGGGCTTCATGTGGGGCTGGCGGACGCTCTCGCCGAAGAGCGTGTTCTCGAGCAGCTACTCGAGCCTGAACGCGCCCGCGGCCTATGCCGTCACCTCCAGCACGACGAACGCGACGACGATCAACAAGATCATCATCCTGATGACCGACGGCACGAACAGCTGGACGGCCAATACGAGCGCGCCCACCGGCTCGCTGTACTTCGCGGCCGGCTATTTCCAGAACGCCAACAACACCAGCGCGAACGCGCGGATGCCCACCCAGTACCAGAACGTCTCGGATGCCAACGGTGCCCGGAACGCCCTCGATCAGCTGACGAAAGAGGCCTGCTACAACGCGAGACAGGTCAACATCTCGATCTACACGATCGGCTTCAGCATCGCGTCCGACCCGATCGACGCGGCCGGCCAGACGCTCCTGAAGAACTGCGCCTCGTCGCCGAGCCAGTTCTTCCTCGCCAACAATGCGGACGACCTGATCGGCGCCTTCCAGAAGATCCAGGCGAGCATCGGCGCGCTGCGGCTGACGCAGTAGCCGCGGGGCCGGCCCGGGCCGGCCTCAATCGTCCCGGTAGACCCGCTCGCGCCGCTCGTGCCGCTCCTGCGCCTCCAGCGACAGGGTGGCGATCGGCCGGGCGTCGAGGCGGCGCAGCGAGATCGGTTCGCCGGTCTCCTCGCAGAAGCCGTAGGAACCGTCCTCCAGCCGGGCGAGGGCCGCGTCGATCTTGCCGGTGAGCTTGCGCTGGCGGTCCCGCGCCCGCAGCTCGATCGCCCGGTCGGTCTCCGACGAGGCGCGGTCGGCGAGATCGGGATGATTCTCGTTCTCGCTCTGGAGCGCCACGAGGGTGTCCTGCGCCTCGCGCAGGATGTCGTTCTTCCAGCTCAGCAGCTTGCGACGGAAATATTCGCGCTGCCGGTCATTCATGAAGGGCTCGTCGTCGGACGGGACGTAGCCGTCCTCCAGCGTCACCTTCGCCATGCGTCACCCTCGCTGGATTCGAGCCGCCCACCAGGGGATGGCCGGTGCGCGGCGCTAACGTGAGGTGCCGTATAGTCGAGGTGCCTGGGCGCCACAACGCGCAGACGAGCGAGGCCGGTAACAGGGCGTCATTGCACGGCCGCGTGCGGCAAACAGGACACGGTACAGATGTTTTACTCTGTCATCTGAGTCCGCAATCGTACGATTGCGGCGCCAATGTCAGTCGTGAGCGCGCGGGCGAGCGGCAATCGATAGTGGGTCTGGTCGAAGAACTGGTCGGGATCGGCCGCCCCGGGGCGGCCGTCGCGCCAGTCGACCACGGCGTTCGCGGGATGCGTCGCGAGCACCGACCGGACCTGCGCCCGGCAGGCGGCCTCGGCGCGCGCGCGGGGGCTGCCGGGGGGCGGCTCAGCGCGGACGTAGACCGGCGGGAACACCACCACCACCGGCGTCCGCGCCGGGACCCGCGCCAGCTCCGCCCGCAGCCGGTCGGCGATCGGGAACGGGCCGCCGTGGTGCGGCTCGGCGTCGGGGCCGGCCGGCTTCTCCAGGGCCGCCTTCTTGGCGGGGTCGATGCCGAAGCCCTGGCTGAGGTAGTTGCGCTCGTAATCCCACCAGCCGTCCGCGGCGGCGGTCTTGCGCCGGGGCGACAGGAGCCAGCCCAGGCGGTTGACCGTCTCCTGCGCGGCGGAGAAGCGGATCAGGCCCCGCAGATAGGCGGGCCAGTCGCCGATCAGCCAGTACGGAAACCCGTGCTCGCTCGGGAAGGACGGGTCGTCGGCGCACCAGAAGGCGTCGGCCGAGAGCACGATCGCGTCGGGCCGGGCGTGGTGCTGCAGGTACCAGCCGAGCAGCGCGAACTGCTCCGTGGGACCCGTCGCCGGAACCGAGAGCTGGACGAAGGGGATGCCGGTGAGCCGGCTCAGCGCCGCCGGCTCGATGAGCTGGATGTGCGAGTTGCCGATCACCGCGCCCGTGTAGGCCGGATCACGCCCGCGGACGGCCGAGGCGGTGCGCGGACCCTGCGGGCGCACGGCGCCGCGGGCGAGCAGCTCCGAACGGCCCGTGTCGTAGGGGTCGACCGGGACCGCGAGGGCGAGATAGCCCGCGAACAGGCCGGCCACCGACAGGAGCAAGGTGCGGGCGAAGCCGCGCCAGTCGCCGCGCCAGTCCCGGTCCGGGGTGAGTCGGGGATCCGCCATCCTCAGAACTGGAAGTAGATGAACTCGTAATTCGCATCGTCGCCGATCTTGAGGAGGACGATCACGAACAAGAGTGCGAATCCGAAGGCGAGGAGCCGCCTGGGCGGCAGGCGATGCACCGCCGCCCAGGCGGTCGGCCCGACCGTGGCGACCAGGGCGGCCACCGCGATGGTGCGCCACTTGAAGCCGACCCCCCGCGGCGCCAGTCCGAACAGACCCTTGAAGATCAGCAGCGCCGCCTCGAAGCTCGTCGCCCGGAACAGCACCCAGGTCAGCGCGACGAAGAGGCTGGTGAGCAGCCACCCGAGCGGCGCGGGTATCGCGATCCGGGCCCGCCGCGCCAGCAGGCCGGCGCCGAGACCGAGCCCGTGGAGCCCCCCCCAGGCCAGGAAGGTCAGGCCGGCCCCGTGCCAGAGTCCGCCCAGGGTCATGGTCGCGGCGAGGGCCCCGATCTGCCGCGGCAGCCCGCGCCGGTTTCCGCCCATGGGGATGTAGAGGTAGTCGCGCAGGAAGCGCGACAGGGTCATGTGCCAGCGCCGCCAGAAATCCTGCAGGGACGTGGCGCGGTAGGGGACGTCGAAATTCTGCGGCAGGACGAGGCCGAACAGCAGCGCGATCCCCAGCGCCATGTCGGTGTAGCCGGAAAAGTCGAAGTAGATCTGGAAGGTGAAGCCCAGCGTCGCCTGCCAGGCCTCCACCACCGTGACGGCCTTGCCGGCGGCGGCGGCCTGGAACACCGGATTCACGTATTGCGCGAGCGGATCACCGAGGAACACCTTCTTGGCGAGACCCACCGTCAGCAGCATCAAGCCGCGGGCGAAGCGCTCGGCGGCGTCGGGCCGGGCGTAGGGCGCCTCGTCGAACTGGTGCATGATCTCGCTCCAGCGCACGAGCGGGCCGGCGAGAACCTGCGGGAAGTAGGCGATGTAGAGGGCGTATTTCACGAGCCCGAAGCTCGGCGCCCGGCCGGCCCTGAGGTCGGCGAGGTACATGATGTGGTGGAACGTGAAGAACGAGATGCCGAGCGGCAAGGCCAGCCCGAGGCGCGGCGCCTCCAGGCCGGGGATCAGGTTGGCGAGGTCGGCGAAGAAGTCGAGATACTTGAACAGCCCGAGGAGCCCGAGGTTGGCGGCGATCGCCGCCGGGATCAGCCAGCGGCCGGGCCACCGGCGATAGGCGCGGGCCACGCACCAGTTCGCCACGATCGAGCCGGCGAGCAGCGGCACGAAACGCACGTCCCACCAGCCGTAGAACACGAAGGACAGGCCGACGAGGAGCGGCAGGCGCCACGCGGGCGCGGCGCGCGCGACCAGCCCGTGCAGGATCAGGGCGGCCGGCAGGAAGGCGAGGAGGAAGACGAAGGAGTTGAACAGCATCGGGCGAGGCGGCGCGGAGGAGCCCGGACGGGCCGCCGTTGTCTCCGAGCGGAAGGGACCGCCTTGTCGGGGATCGGGACCGGCCCGTCAATCGCGACCCGGCGATGGGGATGCAACGGTCGGCCTCGACCGGAGGTGCGGGGCGAGTGAATTTCCTTCTGGGGCGGCGGGCCGCTCAGAAGACGCTCTTCACCGCCTCGCCGAGCGCGTCGACGCTCTCCTTCAGTTTGCGTCCGGCCGGGGCCAGGGACGGGATCTTGATCCCGAGCACCTCGGTCTCCTCAGGCGCCGCCTTGGCCTGGGCGACGGCCGTGGCGGTGACGCTCCTGGGCTTCTCGGCGGTCTTCACGGCGGCCGGCGCCTTCTGGACAGCCACCGTCTTGCGGGCCGGCTTCTCGGTCTTCTCGGAATGGCTGGGCGCGGCGATCGGCTTGGGCGCGGCGGCCGGCTCCGCCACCTCGCGGGCCCGCACGGTCTCGGACGCGCGCGGCGGCTGGAGCGCGGCCATCCGGGCCGGCGGCAGCGGAACCACCTGGCGGGCGGCAGCGACGGGAACGACCGGGGTCGGCACCGGGATGCGGCGGGCCGGCGGTACCGGGACGGCTGTGGCCTGGGCCGCGGGCGATATCTGGGCCGCGGGCGACACCTGGGCTGCGGGCGACATCTGGACGGCGGCCTTGACGGGGGCGGCGGCCTTGGCGGGCGCCGGGGCTGGCGTGAACGCTTCGGGCAGGCTCGCCATCCGCGGCGACGGGGCGGCGGGTTCAGCCGGCGCGTCCGTCCGCACCGGTGCGGCGCCCGGCTGACCTGCCACGGCCAGGGCGGGCAGGCCGTCCTTCAATTCAGGCCAGTCGGCGGCGCGGCCAGACGATACGAACTTAACGGGTGCCGGGGCGGCGAGCCCCGACATCACGGTCGAGGCCGCGATTCCGAAGCCGCCGAGCACGCCGGCGCCGGCGAGGCTCAGCAGGACGATGCGCAGCCGCGGCGTCGCCCCGGTGCGCGCCTCCGGCGGCCGAGTCGCTCGGGTCTCGGAGGAATCCAGGGCGAGATCGATCATGGTCCGGGGTCTCTGACACGATGCACGACGCGCGCGACCGGGCTCCCCACGACCGGTCGCTTCCCTTCGTCACTGCGAAGGTTGTTCGACTGGACCGCGATAGAGGAGCCGCAATACGGCGCAAAGATGTCGATCCGACTTGCGGGCGCGGCCAGTCCTGGTCCAGCTATCCACAGGATATCCCGACACTGCTTAAGATTCGGTAGCGGGATCGACCGCTGCGGTCCGCGCGAGCGCCCGCGCCGCCGAAGAGGATGCCGGCCCGGCATGGGTGCGGGCGTCGCGTCGGGGACTTCCGCCGCTTCCGATTGCAACGCGGTCGGGAACGGCACTAAGCGTCTCGGGGTGGATACCCGGCCGACGCTGCTCCCGACGTTAAGGACGCTTGAGCCTTCCGGCCGTGCCGCGGCCCGCTGGCCGTGGGCGGGGTGGTCCACGCGCGCGCGCCTGGTCGCCGTCGTGCTGTTCATCGACGCGCTGGCGGCCCTCGTGTCCTGCGGCGTCATCGTGCTGAACGCGCGCTCGGCGGTGCGGGTCGAGACCCGGGCCTCCCTGGCCACCGTCGAGTCGCTGGTCGCCGACACGATCCGCCTCTCCGACACGGCGTCGCCCGACACGCTCCTCCAGACCCTCGACCTGCGCTTCAAGGTGCTGCGGCACGTCCGCGTCGCGGTGCTCGACGCCGATGGGGATCGGATCGGCAATCCGGCGCCCCCGCACCGGTCCGAACGCGAGGCGCCGCACTGGTTCGCTGACCTGATCATGCCGCCGATCGAGCGGCACACCCTGCCGATCGCGGTGAACGGCCAGCGCCTCGGCACCGCGCAGATCACCACCCAGCCGCTCGACGAGATCGACGAGATCTGGGGCTACGCCCGGGCGCTCTCGCTCACGACCCTGGCGATCAACGCCGCCATGCTGATCGCGCTCTACGTCGCGCTCGGCCGCATCCTGGCGCCGCTGCGGCGGCTGGGCGACGGCCTGACGCGGCTGGAGCACCACGACTACACGGCGCGGCTGGAACCCCCCGGAGCCCGGGAACTCGCGGTGATCGCCGACCGGTTCAACAAGGTGGCGGAGGCCCTGGGCGAGGTCCGCGCCGCCAACGGGCGGCTGAACCGGCAGCTTCTCACCGCGCAGGACGACGAGCGCCGCCGCACCGCCCTCGAACTCCACGATGAATTCGGTCCCTGCCTCTTCGCCCTGGAGGCCAACGCCGCCTCGATCGCCCGGATCGCTTCCGGACCGGGCGAGCCCAGCCGCGAGAAGCTCGGCGTCCGGGCGGCCGAGATCAGCGCCATCGTCGGTCAGGTCCAGACCGTGAACCGGGAACTCCTCAATCGCCTGCGCCCGCACGGGCTCGGTCAGGCACCGCTGGCCACCTGCCTCGACCTGCTCCTGCGCGGCTTCGCCCAGCGACATCCGGGCTTGGCCATCGACGGCCGGTTCGACGGTCTGGCGCGCGGATACGGCGACCTCGTCGATCTCACGGTCTTCCGCTGCGTCCAGGAGAGCGCCACCAACGCCGTGCGGCACGGGGCCGCGACCCGGGTGGAGGCCGAGGCCTCCGAGACGGACGGCAGGCTCACCGTGACGATCCGGGACAACGGCACCGGGATCCCCGCCGCGCACGGCACGGGGCTCGGACTGTCGGGGATGCGCGAGCGCGTCGAGGCCCTGGACGGCACCTTCGCCCTTGACAATGCCGGTCCGGGCGCAATCGTCCGCATCACGATCCCCGTTCCGCCTGAACGGGGCGACGAGAACAACGCGCCGCGCGCATGAACGCTATCGCCTCCCAGATCGACATCGCAGCGACGCGTCTGCCGGTCCTCGTGATCGACGATCATCCGATCGTCCTGCAGGGCTGTCGACGCGTGCTGGAGGATTCCGGCGTCGAGACCATCGCGGAGGCCACCACGGTGGTCGGCGGCTACCGGATCTTCCACCGGCTCCGGCCGCCGGTGGTGATCTGCGACCTGACCTTCCAGGGCAGCGGCATGGCCGGGCTGGGCCTGATCCGCAGGATCCGCGCGGTCGCGCCGGACACGCGGATCCTGGTCTTCAGCATGCACAACGATCCCGTGATCGTGGCCCGCGCCCTCGAGGCCGGGGCCCTCGGCTACGTCCTGAAGGATCACGCCTCCGCGGAGCTGTTCGAGGCCTTCGGGAAAGTGCGGATCGGCGAGGTCTACCTCGACCGGCGGCTCGCCACCGAGGTGGCGATGCTGCGCGCCGATGCCCGCCGGACGCCCGAATCGCAGCTGACCCCCCGCGAGCAGCAGATCCTGACCCGCCTCGCCCAGGGGCGCTCCTACGGCGCCATCGCGGCGGACCTGTCGGTGAGCTACAAGACCGTGACCAACGCCTGTTCGCAGATGCGCCAGAAGCTCGGGGTGCGCACCCTCGCCGAACTGATCCACGTCGCCGTCACCCACGCCCAGCGGCAGGGCTGAGGCATGGAAATCCCAGCCCAGGGCCACGCCACGACCGGTGACGGCGGGCCGGGCTCGTTCTCCCGGGACGCCTGGACGCGCAACGCGGCCGCCTACGAGGCGATCCGCGTGATGCCGTTCAACGCGGAACTCGCGGCCGGCACACTGCCGCAGGACCGGTTCCGGCACTACATCGTGCAGGACGCCCATTACCTGATCGGCTTCGGCCGCGCCCTCAGCCTCGCCGCCGCCAAGGCGCCCGAGCCCGACGGGATCGTGCAGTTCGCCCGCGCCGCGCAGGACGCGATCGTGGTCGAGCGCGCCCTCCATGGCGGCTTCTTCCGCGACTACGGGATCGGCCCGGAAACCTTCGCGGCGACGCCGCAAACGCCGGCCTGCGATCACTACGTCTGCTACCTGCTGGCCACGGCCTACGCGGAGCCGTTCGAGGTGCTGTGCGCGGCCCTGCTGCCGTGCTTCTGGATCTACAAGGCGGTGGGCGACGATATCTTCGCCCGGGCGGCGCCCGCCAACCCGTACCGGGCCTGGATCGACACCTACGCGGGCGCCGAGTTCGCCACCGCGGTGGCCGCCATGATCGCCGCCACCGACCGGGCGGCCGGGGCGGCGTCACCCGCGTCGCTGGCCCGCATGCACCGGGCCTTCGCGCAGGCGACCCGCCTCGAATGGATGTTCTGGGACAGCGCCTACCGCGACGCGTCCTGGCCCCTGTGACCGGGGCCGCCCCGAGCCGCCGCGCCCTCGTGACGGCCGCGCTGGCGGCGACCGCTCTCTGGCCGTCGCGCGCCGGGGCGGCCGATGGGCCGACGCGGATCGCGCCGATGCCCGTCGCGCCGTCTCCTGTCGCGCCTGTCCGCGACCGCCCGGTCCGGATCGCCATGGTCCTCTATCCCGGCATGACCGCCCTGGACCTCGTGGGTCCGCAGGCGCTGCTGGCGGGGTTGGCGCCGGGCCAGCTGCACCTCGTCGCCGAGTCGGCGGGTCCGGTCGCGAGCGACACGGGCCTCGCCCTCGTGGCGACCGGGAGCTTCGAGGCCTGCCCGTCAGATCTCGACGTCCTGTTCGTCCCCGGCGGGGACGGGACGCCGGCCCAGATGCGGAACGACGCGCTCCTGGCCTTCCTGCGCGACCGCGCCGCGCGGGCGACCTTGGTGACCAGCGTGTGCACCGGATCGCTGATCCTCGGCGCGGCCGGACTCCTGCGGGGCTACCGCGCGACCTCGCACTGGTGCGTGCGCGACGCGGTCCTGCCGCTCCTCGGCGCCGAGTCGGTGGCGGAGCGCGTGGTCTTCGACCGCAACCGGGTCACGGCGGCCGGGATCTCGGCGGGGCTCGATCTGGGCCTCGCCCTCGCCGCGCGGCTGCGCGATCCCGATTACGCCCGCACCGCGCAGCTCGTGGCCGAGTACGCCCCCGAGCCGCCCTTCCGGGCGGGCACGCCCGCGGAGGCCGGCCCCGCGATCGTCCGCGCCGCGGAGGCGATCCTGGCGCCGCTCGTAGCCGGTGCGACCGAGGCGGCGCGCCGCTGAGCCGTGCGGGAGTACCGCGGGAGCCGGGCGGGCGCGCCGCGGAAGCGATGCAGCCTTGCCACGCTCTGGCACGACCTGTGCTCGCAACCTTGACGGCGGGATACGCCCGGCCGAACTGTGCAGTTCAAGATCCGCCGGAGCCGCCATGTCCCTGATCGCACGCCTGCGCGCCTACGCGGCCGAGGCTCTCGGCGTCGGCCATATCGAGGTCGTGGACGACACGCATCTCGCCGCCACCGCGCTCCTCGTCCACGTGGCGCGGGTCGACGGCATCCTCGCCCCCTCCGAGAGCGAGCGCCTGTGGCGCCTCGTCCAGGGCCACTACGCCGACGGACCGGAGGCGGCGCGCGTGCTGATCGAGCGGGCCACCGCGGTGGACGCCGAGATCCGGGACGTGGTCAGCCTCGTCGAGATGCTTCCCCACGAGGCCGACCGGGACGAGCGCCAGGAATTGCTCACCATGGCGTGGTCGGTCGCCGCGGCCGACGGCCGCGTCGATGAGTTCGAGGAGGCGCTGGTCGAACGGCTCGGGCGGCTGCTCGGCTTCGACGACGCCGCCATCGCGGCCGCGCGGCAGGGCGGTCAGCAGGGCGGCGCAGCGGCCTAGGGTCGTGCCGGATCGCTCCGCAACCGGGCTCGTCGAGGCGCGGCGTCCGCGGACGCGGACGATGCGACGGACCTCGCTTCGGCGACGGCGCGCCGATCCCCGACCGCGCGCCGCGTGTCCGCGAAGATCGCCCGGGGCCGCCTGCGCGGCCTCCGCCGCGTGCCGGATCTCCAGGATGAGGGTCACGATGGTGGAGCCCCGCCCGCCTGCCGCGGCTCGCCCGGCCGCGTCGCGCGCGGGTGCGGGTCCCCTCAGGCTCCCGTTCCGTTGCGCGCGCTTCGGCAACCCCGGTCGCCACGGCGCCGGAGGGCGCGCCAGCCGACGAGCCGACCGATGATCGCGAGCCTCGCGCTGATCCTGCTCGCCCAGTTGCTGGGTGAGGCCCTGGCCCGCGGGGCGGGCGTACCGATCCCGGGTCCGGTCATCGGCATGGGGCTGATGTTCGGCTTCCTGCTGCTGCGCGACGACGCCCGGATCGGGCTGCCGCGCTTCCTGCCGCGACCGCTCACCGACGGCACCCTCGAATCGACGGCGCGCGGGCTGCTGATGAACCTGTCGCTGATGTTCGTCCCGGCGGGAGTCGGCGTCGTCGGCCGGCTGGACCTGCTGCGGGCGCAGGGCGTCAAGCTCGCCGTCGTGCTGGTGGTTTCCACGGCCCTGTCCCTTCTGGTGACCGTCCTGGTGTTCCGCGCGGTCGCCGCCCTGGTGGAGCGGCGCGGGACCGACGGGGAGCCCTGACGGGATGGGCGGCGACTTCTCCCTCTGGGTTTACCTCGCCAAGACGCCGCTGCTCTGGCTGACGGTGACGCTGACGGCCTACGTCCTGGCGGACCGCATCGCCGCAGCGACGGGCCGGCACCCGATCGCGAACCCGGTCCTGATCACCGTGGTGCTGGTGGGCAGCGTCCTGGCGGCGACCGGCACGCCCTACGCGGCCTATTTCGAGGGCGCGCAGTTCGTGCACTTCCTCCTGGGACCGGCCACCGTGGTGCTGGCCATGCCGCTCTACGAGCGCCGCGCGACCGTGATGCGCGCGCTGGTACCCATGCTGGCCGCGCTCGCGGCGGGGGCGGCGACGACGCTGGCGGTCGTGATCGGCTTGGCGCGGCTGCTCGACATCCCCCAGCCGATCCTGGTGTCGCTCGCGCCAAAATCGGTGACGTCGGGCGTCGCCATGGGTATCGCGGAGGCCCTCGGCGGCGATCCGACGCTGACCGCGATCCTCGTGATCCTCACCGGCATCATCGGCGCCATCCTGGTGACGCCGATGATGGATGCCCTGCGCATCCGCGACATGCGCGCCCGCGGTTTCGCGGCCGGCCTCGCGGCGCACGGCATCGGCACGGCCCGCGCCTTCCAGGTGAGCGAGGTGGCGGGGACCTTCGCGGGCATCGCCATGGGGCTGAACGCCTT
This sequence comes from Methylobacterium longum, assembly GCF_022179385.1. GTDB lineage: Bacteria > Pseudomonadota > Alphaproteobacteria > Rhizobiales > Beijerinckiaceae > Methylobacterium > Methylobacterium longum. The sequence continues at coordinate 67,813 of NZ_BPQS01000002.1, forward strand.
CCTGACGGCGATCCTGGCGCCGCTGGCGCTGCACCTGCTGTTCTGACGGCGTGCGGCCGGACGACGGGCGGTTCGGCAGGTCGGTCGCGGGAAAGGTTCGTGCATCCGGCGCCCGCGCGACGCCCGGGCCCGGACCCAGATCCGGAATCAGGCGCTGACGCACCGGAGCGAGGCCCGGCGGACCACCCAACGCCTCGAGCAACCGGCGCCCGTTCCGCCCATTCGGATGCTGCGGAGGCCGTGCTCGCTGCCGACGTGCATGTGAACCGGCGACAAGCTTGGACGAAGATTCTTTCGGCGCGGTGAGTACCGTTATCCAATAGCCTTCAAATACGTTGAAACGATCAATTTATCTGAGCATCTCCAACGCCTTTATTTTCAATGGAGCGACATCAAGAAGCATCTGTTCGATCTTGATCGCTGACGATTTCCTGACTGGGTAAGATGCGACGACCCGGGCCAGCCATGTATAAATGAATATTGTATAATTAATATCATTAGAATGGTTTGTGACGAGTAAATGTATTTGTTTACGTGCGGATTTAAGGTTAATCTTGGAATGTGGCCGCTCCCCGCTCGTGAGGCGGACTGACGACAGATTTCACGGCAAAGCTACGGGCCACAGTGTCGTGAATTTCGCCCCGGTGAGTCTTCGCTGCCGCACCGCACTCGAAACGGCAAACCGACGCGGTCACCGATATTGACCGCATGTTTCTATTAAAAGTAGAACTGAGTGCGCATAAAGCGCGTGGCGGTTGTAATCGCAGTCTCGCGACGACGAATGGCGGACCGCGCCATCGCCATTCGAGGGCTGAGACGCGCCGCGTTCGAAGATCAAGAGCACCGAGGAGACGACCATGCCGAACGCCTCGCCGAGCGTCGAGCTCGCCGCGAAGATCCTGAGTGCCTACGTGACGCGCAACAGCGTTCCCGCTGGCGTCCTGCCGGATCTCCTGTCGGAGGTTCATCGCTCGATCGCAGGCCTCGACCGTTCGGCGGAACCGAAGATCAGCCGTCCGACAGAGGCTCAGATCCGGGCCTCGGTCAGGCCGGACGCCCTCATCAGCTTCGAGGACGGAAGACCGTACAAGACGCTGCGCCGTCACCTGACCATCCGCGGGCTCACGCCGGAGGCCTACAAGGCGAAGTGGGGCCTTCCGGTCGACTACCCTTTGGTCGCGGCGACCTACAGCGCCCGCCGGTCGAGCATCTCGCGCCAGATCGGGCTGAGCCAGCGGCTTCGGACGAGTCACGCCGCGGAGTAGGTCGCCTCCGGCATCATCCGCCGCCGCACTCAGCGTGGGTGACCGGGGACCGGGGCCTGCGCGGTCGCGACCTCCTGGATCAGCAGGGCCACGAGACCGGACCAGCCGGTCTGGTGGGACGCGCCGACGCCGCGGCCGGTTTCGCCGTCGTAATACTCGTAGAACAGGATGAGATCGCGGAAATGCGGATCCTCCTGCTCGATCCGGCTGGTACCGTAGACGGGCCTCTGCCCGTCACATCCGCGGGCGGAGAGGCCGATCAGCCGCAGGGCCAGGTCCTGTGCGATCTCGCGGAGGGATGAGGTCTGGCCGGAGCCGGTCGGGGCCTCGACCCGGAAGTCCGAGCCGTAATAATCGTGGAAGCGGTTCAGGCCGGCGATGAGCAGGTAGTTCACCGGCAACCAGACCGGACCGCGCCAGTTCGAGTTGCCGCCGAACAGACGGGAGCGCGACTCCGCGGGTTCGTAGGCGAGCCCGAGATCCCGGCCGTCCCACGCGAAGCAGAACGGCGTCTCGGCGTAGGCCCGCGAGACGGCGCGCAAGCCGTGCTCCGAGAGGAACTCGGCCGGATCGAGGGCACGCTGCAGCAGCGCCTTCAGCCGGTGGCCCCGCAGCAGCGACAGCAGGGCGGTCTGCTCCTGACCGGGCTCGTTCCAGCGCGAGACCAGCACCGCCAGATCGGGACGGTTCCTCAGGAAGAACGTCATGCGCGCACGCAGGGATGGCAGCCGCTCCAGGTCGCCGGCACTGATCGTCGCCACCGCGAAGATCGGGACGAGGCCGACCATGGTGCGCGCCTTGATCGGCAGGCGCCGGCCGTCGCGGGTCTCGATCACGTCGTAGAAGAAGCCTTCGTCCTCGTCCCAGACGCCCGCGCCGGTCGCGGCCGCGATCAGGAGGAAGTGCTCGAAGAACTTCTCCGCCATGTCCTCGTAGGTCGGGTCCTGCAGCGCCAGCTCGATCGCGATGCGCATCAGGTTGAGGGCGTAGGTCGCCATCCAGGCCGTGGCGTCGGACTGTGTGAGCGTGGCCCCGTCGCCCACCGGCTTCGACCGGTCGAAGATGCCGATGTTGTCGAGGCCCAGGAAGCCGCCCTGGAACAGGTTGCGGTCGTCGGAATCCTTGCGGTTGACCCACCACGTGAAGTTCAGGGTGAGCTTGTTGAAGACACGCTTGAGGAAGGCGTGGTCCGGCGTACCGGTCAGCGCGCGGTCGAGCTCGAACACCCGCCACGCGGCGAGGGCGTGGACCGGCGGATTGGCGTCCCCGAACCCCCATTCGTAGGCCGGCAGCGCCGCGTTCGGATGGGCGTAGGCCTCGTCCACGAGGAGCAGGAGCTGGTTCTTGGCGAAATCCGGATCGATCAGCGCGAAGACGATCGCCTGAAGCGCGAGGTCCCAGGAGGCGAACCAGGGGTATTCCCAGGCGTCCGGCATCGAGATGATGTCGTTGGCGCGCAGGTGCGCCCAGTCGCGGTTGCGCCCCTGGCGGCGCCCGGGGGCGGGGGCCGGCTGGGCCGGATCGCCCGCGAGCCATTCGCGCACGTCGTAGTGGTAGAGCTGCTTCGACCAGAGCATGCCGGCCAACGCCTGCCGCTGGACCAGCCGCATGTCGGGATCGGCGATGGGCGCCTGGAGCGCCGCGTAGAAGGCGTCCGCTTCCGCCTCGCGCTCCGCGAAGACGGCGTCGAAATCCGCGAAGGGCTCCCCCGGGGCGGATTCGGCGCGCAGGCGCAGGCGCAGGGTGCGGGTCTCTCCGGGTGCCAAGTGCAGGTTGAAGCGGGCGGCGCATTTGGTGCCCGACAGCCTGTTGGCGGCGTGCGGGTCGCCGCCCACGACGCAGCGGTCGATTCCGTCCTTGTAGAAGCCCTCGGCGGGGCCGCTGCCGAACAGCCGGTGCGTGTTCGTCTCGTTCTCGGTGAACAGGAGTTCGTGCGCGTCCTCGGCGTGGAAGAGCATCGGCGGCATCGCGGGATGGCGTGCCCAGACCGCGTCGTCGGACCCGGCCATCAGCTCCGGCCGGGGGGTGCCCTGCTTCCACGACCACGTGTTCCGCGCCCAGAGCTGGGGCAGCAGGGTCAGGTCGGCGGCCTCCGTCCCGCGGTTGGTGGCGGTGACGCGCATCAGGATGTCGTCCGGGGCCGCCTTCGCGTAGGCGATCCCGACATCGAAGTAGCGGCCGGCGTCGAACACGCCGGTGTCGAGCAACTCGTATTCCGGGTCGTCGAGCCCGCGCCGCGCATTCTCGACGACCAGCTGTTCGTACGGGAAGGCGGCCTGCGGGTACTTGTAGAGCATCCGCATGAAGGCGTGGGTCGGGACGCCGTCGAGGTAGTAGTAGAGTTCCTTGACGTCCTCGCCGTGGTTGCCTTCCTGGTTGGTCAGGCCGAACAGGCGCTCCTTCAGGATCGGATCGCGGCCGTTCCACAGGGCCAGCGACAGGCACCAGTTCAGGTGCCGGTCGCCGAACCCGCCGATCCCGTCCTCGCCCCAGCGATAGGCCCGGGCGCGGGCGTGATCGTGGGGCAGGTAGTCCCAGGCGTCGCCGCCCGGGCTGTAATCCTCCCGGACGGTGCCCCATTGCCGGTCGCTGAGATACGGACCCCAGCGGCGCCAGGCCGGGTCGGTGCGCGCCTGCGCGAGCCGGCGACCCTCGGCGGTCTCGAAGAGGGGGCGCGGGACGCCGTTGGGTTCGGTCATGGACTGGCGGCTCCTGGACCCGACTTCCGGTTCGCGGATACTGCCGCGACCGGTCGCGACCCTGTCAACCTCGACCGTGCGGTGGCAAACTCCGGCTCAGCTGGCCTCGCCGGCCAGGGCCACCCGGACACCCTCCGGGGTCGCGTCGACGCGAAGCCGCCGGAAGTCCGGGATCCGGGCATGAGCGGTGCGCATCGGCGCTTGATGCGTGGCGGTGACGACCACGACCGGGGAGCCCGCCGCGTCGGCGGCCTGGATGCCGGCCGGCGCGTCCTCGAACATCAGGCAGTCCAGCGCCGCGATGCCGAGGCGCGCGGCCGCCAGGAGAATGCAATCCGGCGCCGGCTTGCCGTGCGTCACGTCCTCGGCGGCGATCATCAGGCCGGGCGTCGGCATGCCGGCGGCCGCGAGCCGCCGCTCCGCCAGGGCGCGCGGCGCCGATGTCACGATCGCCCAGCGCTCCCGCGGCAGCGAGTCCAGGAAGGTGCGCGCCCCGGGGATCTCGACGATGTCGCCGACATCCTCCATCTCGGCCCGCGTGATCGCGGCGGCCTCGGCCTCGGGATCGATTCCGGGCAGGGCGAGGCGCCGGATCGTCTCCACCGAGCGCACCCCGTGGATGGTCGGCAGGAACGTCGCGACGTCGAGTCCGTGCGCCCGGGCCCAGCGCGACCATGTCCGCTCGGCCGAAGCCAGCGAGCTGATGATCGTGCCGTCCATGTCGAACAGGAGCGCTGCGAAGCGGCGCGCGGGCAGGGGCGTCTCGGGCATGGCGCAGCGCTACGCGGGCGCCGGGGCGCGGGCAACCGGCCGGCACGCATGGCCGCGCGTCGCTGGGGCGGGACGAGCGGGGCGACCGGAGCCGGACCCTTCGACGTGGCGCCCCGCTTCACGGGCCGGCGCCTTTGGTGTAGCGCGGGTGCAACCCTGGGCCGCCGACGGCCCTGCAACCGCGAAGTCTGCCAGATCCATGCCGAGCCGCATCGACGCCACCTTCGCCCGCGCCCGCGCGGAGAACCGGGCCGTCCTCGTCACCTACGTGATGTCCGGCGATCCCGATCCCGAGACGTCGCTGGAGGTCCTGAAGGCGCTGCCCGGCGCCGGGGCCGACATCCTCGAATTCGGCTTGCCCTTCACGGACCCGATGGCGGACGGCCCGGCGATCCAGGCGGCGGGCCTGCGGGCGCTGAAGGCCAAGCAGACCGTGCCGGGCACGCTCGACCTCGTGCGCCGCTTCCGCGCCGGGAACGACACCACGCCGGTCGTGCTGATGGGCTACTACAATCCGATCCATACCTACGGCGTCGACCGGTTCCTGGACGACGCGGTGGCGGCCGGCGTCGACGGCCTGATCGTGGTCGACCTCCCGCCGGAGGAGGATGCCGAGCTGTGCCTGCCGGCGCTCGGCAAGGGCCTCGCCTTCATCCGGCTCGCCACGCCGACCACGGACGAGAAGCGCCTGCCGGCGGTTCTCGCGAACACGGCGGGATTCGTCTACTACGTGTCGATCACCGGCGTGACCGGGACGGCGACCCCCGATTTCGGCAAGGTCTCGGACGCGGTGGCGCGGATCCGGCGGCACACGGAGCTGCCCGTCGTGGTCGGGTTCGGCGTGAAGACCGGCGCGCACGCGTCGGCCATCGCCAAGGGGGCGGACGGTGTCGTGGTCGGCTCGGCGCTGGTCGACGCGCTGGTGCGCTCCCTCGACGGCGACGGCCGGCCCCAGGCCGGGAGCGTCGCCGCGGTGGTGGACCTGGTGCGCGAGCTGGCCGCGGGCGTGCGCGCGGCGGGCGTCGAACGGGCCGCCTGAGCGGCCCCTGGCGGCGGAGCACGGCCAACCTGATATTGGCGCAGGCTTGAAGCGGACGGACGCGAGTCGATGGTCGAACCGATGAACTGGATCTCGGAGGTGGTGCGCCCCCGGATCAAGACCCTGTTCAAGCGCGAGACGCCGGAGAACCTGTGGGTGAAGTGCCCGGATACCGGGCAGATGGTGTTCCACAAGGAGGTGGAGGCCAACCACTGGGTCATCCCGGGCTCGGAGCATCACCTCAAGATGAGCGCCCAGGCGCGCCTGAAGATGATGTTCGACGAGGGCACGTGGATCGACGTGGCCCTGCCCGAGGTCGCGCCGGACCCGCTGAAGTTCCGCGACGAGAAGCGCTACGTGGACCGGCTCAAGGAGGCGCGGGCCAAGACCGGGCTGCAGGACGCGTTCAAGATCGGCTACGGGCGGGTCGGCGGTTTGCCGATGGTGCTGGCCGCGCAGGAATTCGGCTTCATGGCCGGGTCGCTCGGCATGGCGGCGGGCGAGGCCTTCGTGCGCGGCGCCGAGACCGCGCTGGAGAAGCGCACGCCCTACGTGCTGTTCGCGGCCTCCGGCGGCGCGCGGATGCAGGAGGGCATCCTGTCGCTCATGCAGATGCCGCGCACGACCGTGGCGGTGCGCCGCCTCAACGCCGCGCGGCTGCCCTACATCGTCGTGCTGACGAACCCCACCACGGGCGGCGTCACCGCCTCCTACGCGATGCTGGGCGATGTCCACCTCGCCGAGCCGGGGGCGCTGATCTGCTTCGCCGGCCCCCGGGTGATCGAGCAAACCATCCGCGAGAAGCTGCCGGACGGCTTCCAGCGGGCGGAATACCTGCGCGAGCACGGCATGGTCGACCAAGTGGTCCACCGCCACCAGCTCCGGGAGACGATCACCCGCCTCTGCAAGCTCCTCACCAACGCCGCCGAGGCGGGCACGTCGCTCTCCGCCCCCGAGGCGGCATAGTCCCGCGCATGGCCTCGTCCGATGCCCTGATGGCGCGCTTCCTGGCGCTGCATCCCCGCACCATCGATCTGTCGCTGGGGCGGATCGAGCGGCTGCTCGCGCGCCTCAACCATCCGGAGCATCGGCTGCCGCCGGTGATCCACGTCGCTGGGACGAACGGCAAGGGCTCGACCATCGCGTTCATGCGGGCGATCCTCGAAGCGGGCGGCCTCGCCGCACATGTCTACACCTCGCCGCACCTCGTGCGCTTCCACGAGCGGATCCGGATCGGCGGCATCGGCGGCGGCCATTTCGTGGACGAGGACCGGCTGGCCGACGCGTTCTCGCGCTGCGAGACCGCCAATGACGGCGAGCCGATCACCATGTTCGAGATCACCACGGCGGCCGCCCTGCTGCTGTTCTCCGAGAGCCCGGCCGACGTGCTGCTGCTCGAGGTCGGCCTCGGCGGCCGGCTCGACGCCACCAACGTGATCGCGCAGCCGGCCTGCTCCGTGGTCACGCCGATCGGGCGCGACCACGCCGAGTACCTCGGCGACACGGTCGAATCGGTGGCGACCGAGAAGGCCGGGATCTTCAAGCGCGGCTGTCCCGCGGTGATCGCCGCGCAGGACTACGCCGAGGCCGACGCCGTGCTGTGCCGCCGCGCCGAGGCGGTCGGGGCCGGCCCGATCCTGGTGGGCAACCAGGATTTCTCCGTCCACGAGGAGCGCGGTCGCCTCGTCTATCAGGACGAGACCGATCTGTTCGACCTGCCGCGTCCCAAGCTCGCCGGCCGGCACCAGCTGGTCAACGCCGGGACGGCGATCACGGCGCTGCGCGCCGCAGGATTCGGCGACATCGGCATCGAGGCGCTGGAGAAGGGACTCACCGACGTCGACTGGCCCGGCCGGCTGCAGCGCCTCGGCCGCGGGCGCCTCGCCGCGCAACTGGATCCCGGCGCCGAGCTGTGGCTCGACGGCGGCCACAACGTCGACGGAGGCCGGATCCTGGCCGCCGCGATGGCGGATCTGGGCGAGAAGAGCGACGTGCCGCTGGTGCTCGTCGTCGGTCTGCTCGGCACCAAGGACGCCGACGGCTTCCTGCGCAATTTCGTCGGTCTCGCGCGCGCCCTCGTCGCCGTCCCGATCACAGGAACGCTGGCGGCACGCCCCGCCGAGGAGGTCGCCCGGATCGGCGAGAGCGTCGGCCTCTCGACCTATGCGGCGCCGAGCGTCGAGGCGGCTCTCGCACTCGTGAAAGACATTTCCTTCGAGCGTCCGCCCCGGATCCTGATCTGCGGGTCGCTCTACTTGGCCGGCTTAGTCTTGGCGGCCAACGACACCCCGCCTGTCTGAGTCGTCGCCAGTCTGGGCGGGGCCGAGTCGGCTGCAGTCGGCTCACGGATCCTCACTGGACATCTCGCCAGCTCTGGACTCCCGCTTCGGAAGGTCGTCGATTCGCCGCAATTGATCCCGCCGACAGCCCGCCACGGCCACGCTTTCCAGCGGCTGTGGCAGCTAAGCTACATCCACGGCGGTCACGATCGCATAATTTCACTGGCGATCGGGCTAATGCTGGGGATCACAGTAATGAAGAAGCTTCTCACCTCTCTCGCCGCCTTCACGGCGCTCACCGCCGCCGCTTCGGCCGCCGACCTGCCGCGCCGCGCTGCGCCGCCGCCGATCTTCACGCCCGTTCCGGTGTTCACCTGGACCGGCGCCTACTTCGGTATCAATGCCGGCTACGCCTTCGACGCCAGCAGCAACGGCAACAACAGCTTCACGCAGATCCCGGGCGCCAACCCGGTGGCGATCACGGCCGCCGGCGGCCTGTTCGTCCCGCCGATCCTGACCCCGGGCTCCTCGCTGACCTACGGCCGTAACCAGAACGAAGGCTTCTCCGGCGGTGGCCAGATCGGCTACAACTACCAGTTCACCCCGGGCACGGGTGTCGTCGTCGGCTTCGAGGCTGACGCTCAGTACCTCGACTTCGGCGGCCGTCGCCAGGGCTTCGCCATCGCGGGTGCCCCGGGCGCCGGCTTCGGCAACTTCGTGCCGGCCAACGGCCTGCTCAGCACGCTCGACTTCTTCGGCACCGTTCGCGGCCGCCTCGGTTACGCCTTCGACCGCGTGCTGTTCTACGGCACCGGTGGTTTCGCCTACGCCACGGGCGACCAGGGCGCGCGCGTCGCGTTCCAGAACTTCTCCGGCAGCCGCAGCAGCTTCGTCACCGGCTGGACGGTCGGCGGCGGTATCGAGTACGCCCTGCCCACCGACTCGTTCCTGAACTTCTTCCGCTCCTCGGCCGTCACGCTGAAGGTCGAAGGCCTGTACGTGAACCTCGATCAGGGCCGCAACACGGGTCTGCCGCTGGTCGGTGGCTACATCACCCCGGCCGGTCTGGTGCCGGTGTTCAACAACGTGCCGGTTCGCAACAACGCCGAGTTCGCCGTCGTCCGCGCCGGCCTGAACTACAAGTTCGGCTCGTACTGAGACCGGACGACCGGTCCCGGGCACAAGCCCGGGGCCTGCTATAAAAATTGGGTCCTGAAACCGAGAAAGCCCGGCCTTGCGGCCGGGCTTTCTTTTTGCGTGCCCGATGCGCGGGATCAGGCGGTCTGCGCACCGATCCAACGAGACAGATCACCCTTCGGGGCCGCGCCGACCTTCTGGTCGACCCGCTCGCCGTTCTTGAACAGCAGCAGCGTCGGGATCGAGCGGATGCCGTACTGGGCGGCGATCTGCGGATTCTCGTCCACGTTGACCTTGGCGATCTTCACCTTGCCCTGGAGATCGGTCGCGATCTCCTCGAGCGCCGGGCCGATCTGGCGACAGGGGCCGCACCACTCCGCCCAGAAATCCACCACGACCGGCTCGGCGGACTTGAGTACGTCCTGCTCGAAACTCGCGTCGGTTACTTTCACCGTCGCCATCACGTTACCTTTCGGTCTGCGCCGCACGTCGTGCGGCGTCGAGCGGGCAGGGGCCCGCGCGGTCCATCCAGAATTGGAGACGGGCCCGCGTGCGGTCAAGAAGTCGAGCCCCTCGGGCGAGCGCTCTGATGGGGATGCACCCCACGCATGTGTGCTGGCGCATGCCGGACCCGTAGCGGAGGGTCGACCGGACGCCCAGTCGGTCAGGCCCGTCCGGTCGCGTCGCTCCACTCCTGCGCCCGGCCGGACCGCGCCGAACGACGCAATCACCGAAGGCCGCATCGACTCCGCGTCAGGCGGAGATCCCGGCCCGGTCGAGGGCCGCCGCGATGTCGTCCGCGCTCAGCTCGCGGATTACCGGTCCCGAGGTCCAGATGAGCATCGGACGGATTGTCAGGCCCGGATAGATCTGACCGAGAAGCCGTGCGTAGACGGCGATCTGTCCGGCCTCCGCGGGGGGCAGCGGCGCCTCCGCCTCGGGCGGGCGCCCGGTCTTGAAATCGGCGATCCGCACGGTGTCGGCCGTCACCGACAGGCGGTCGACGCGGCCCTGGACCGGCCGCTCGGCGCCCCCCGCCCGCACCCGACCCGACAGGCTCACTTCGGCACGCGCGTCGGGCGCGAAGAGGGGGGCGAGATCCGGGTCGTCGATGATGCGCAGGACCGATCGCACCAATCCGTAGAAGGCCGGCCGGGGCAGCCCCGGCGCCCGTGCCTGCACGAAGGCCAGCCCGGCCGCCTCGCGGCGGGCCGGTTCGACGCGGGGCAGATGCTGGAGCAGCGCGTGGATCAGGATGCCGCGGCGTCGGGCCTGGGCCTCCGCCAGGCGCGGCGGCGGAACGCGGGCGCCGTCCGCCGCGCGGAGGGCGTCTGAGGGACTGAGCGTCTGGAACTCCGGCTCCGGCGGAACCGGGCTGCGCAGCCAGTCCGGCGCAGGCCGTGGCGCCGCCGCTGGACGCGGCACCTCGGGTGCGCGGGATGCGTCGCTGCCGTCGTGCCAGACCGTCGCCGGTCCGTAGGGCAGCTCGACCATCCGGCCCGTGCCCAGCGCGGCCTCGAGGCCGGCCTGCACCATCCGGCACCAGGCTGTCTCGGTCTCGCGCTCGTGGCCGCGGAAGGGCGCGACGATCAGCCGGTCGGCCGCCCGGGTCATGGCCACGTAGAGGAGGCGGTTGTGCTCCTGCCGCGCCCGGGCGAGCAGGGCGGCACGGGCGGTCTCCGTCGCCGCGCAATCCTGCGTCCGGCCGCTGGACCAGACCGGCGGCACCACGGCTCCGTTCGCCGCCAGGGGCAGCAGGGGCGGATCGTTGCGGCCGAGGGGTTCGCACCCGTCGAGGACTACCACCACCGGCGCCTCCAGGCCCTTGGCGCCGTGCACCGTCATGACCCGGACCTCGTCGCGGCCCGATTCGAGGTCGCGTTTGACCGTGTGTCCGGCCTCGGCATCGATGTAGCGGGCGAGGAAGCCGCCCAGCGAGGGCGCGTCCTCGGCGGATTCGGCCTGTGCGGCGGCGGCGAGGAACACGTCGATGGCGTCGCCCGCCTCACCCCCGAGTCGGGCGACCAGCTTGGCCCGGCCATTCTGCGGCCCCAGCAGCCGGGCGTAGAAGCCGAACGGCCCGTGGAGGCCCGCGAGCGCGATCCACTCCGCGAGCGTCTCCAGGCCGCGCCGCGCCGCCGCATCGCCCGACGCGGCGTGGCGATGAAGGGCGTCCTCCAGCGTCTCCGACAGATCGCGACGGGCCGCGATCCGCACGAGGTCCTCGTCGGTGAGGCCGACCAGGGGCGTCTTGAGAGCCGTCGCGAGGGTCAGGTCGTCGGCGGGCAGGAGCCCGGCCCGCCCGGCAGCCACGAGATCGGCCACCGCGATATGGGCGGAGACCTCCAGCCGGTCCTGCCCGGCCACCGGGACGCCGAGGCTTTTGAGCGCGCGGATCACCTCCTCGAAGGCCGGGCCGCGCTTGCGGACCAGGATCAGCACGTCGCCGGGTCGCCACGCCCGGCCCGTGGCATCGCCCTGGCTCGTCCAGGTTCGTACCGCCTGCGCCACCCGCCGCGCGGTGATGATCGCGGGGGCGCTGGTCTCCAGGGCGTCCACCGGGGCCGTCCAGGCATCCGGCTCGGCCGTGGGTTCCGGCTCGGCGATGGGCCAGAGCTCGACCGCGCCGGGGGCGTCGGGCCGCGCACTGGCATGGACGGTCCGGCGCACCGTGTCCTCGAACGACAGGCCCTCGTTGTGCGCGTCAAGGGCGAACACCGCGTCGACGGCGCGCAGAACCAGGCTGGTCGAGCGGAACGACAGGGTGAGCGGCACGTCCGCGAAGTCCAACCCGGCCGCGCGCGATTCGGCGATCCAGGAGGCCCGCGTCAGGGCGAATTCCCGCGGCTCCGCACCCTGGAAGCCGTAGATCGACTGCTTGGGATCGCCCACCGCGAAACGCGTGCGGCTGCCGGTGCGCGCGCCTTCGCCGGCGGCAAATTCCTGCGTGATGGCGCGCAGGATCGCCCATTGCTCGGGGTTGGTGTCCTGCGCCTCGTCGACCAGCACGTGGTCGATGCCGCGGTCGAGCTTGTACAGGACCCAGCCGGCGCCGACCCGGCCGAGCAGGTCCAGGGCCTTGTGGATCAGGTCGTCGAAGTCGAGGGCGCCGAGCCGGGCCTTCTGGGCTTCGACGCGGCGGTGGATCTCGGCGGCCAACAGGAACAAGGCGTGAGTCCGCGCATGGGCGCGGGCGGCGCGCAGGCGGTCCGACAGCGGGTCCAGACGGTCGCGCTCCGCGATCAGGACCTCCTTCACGCCGGCCGGAACGCTCTTGGTCCCGAGGCTGCCGTCGGCCTTCGGCTCGTCCTTCTGGGTGAAGAAGACGGCCCGGTACAGCGCCAGCGCCTCGGACCGGTCCGGGAGGTCCTCGGAGCGCGCCCGCTCGGCCTCGGCGGCCGCCAGGGCGTCGGCGAGCTTCTCGTCGTTGGCCTTGCCGGTGCGCAGCGCCTGGATCAGGGCGGCCCGATCGTCCGGCCGGCAGCCGGCGCCGCCCTCCAGGATCGCCGCCTCGATCCGCTCGGCGCTCTCCTCCGCGGCGAGACCCAGCGCGTCGTGCAGGCGGGCGAACGCGGCTTCGAGGCCGGCCGAATCACCCACGAGGCCCCGGGCGCGCATCGCCGAGCGGATCGCCGCCCGGAGCGTGTCGCCTGTCGCCTCCGGGGCCACCCGGGCCAGAGCGGCGCTCAGCGGCGTGTCGCCGTTCGACACGGCGTCCGCCAGCACGTTGGCCATCTCGATGTCGAAGAGTTCCCGCGCCTTGGCCTCGTCGAGCACCACGAAGCGGGCCGGCACGTTCGCCTCGAAGGGGAACATGTGCAGCAGGCGCTCGCACAGGGCGTGGAGGGTCTCGATCTTGAGGCCTCCGGGTGTCTCCACGGCCCGGGCGAAGAGCCGCCGCGCCATGCGCAGGCGCTCCGCCCCCGCCCGCTCGCCGGTCAGCTCTTCGAGTTCGGCGGCCAGCGCCGCGTCGTCCAGCGTGACCCATCGCCCGAGGAGGCGGAACACCCGGATCGCCATGTTGGCGGCGGCCGCCTTGGTGAAGGTCAGGCACAGGATCCGCCCGGGCGGGGCGCCGTCGAGCAGCAGCCTGACCACGCGGTCGGTGAGAACCTTGGTCTTGCCCGCGCCCGCGTTGGCCGAGACCCAGGCCGAGGCGCGCGGATCGGCGGCCCGGCGCTGGTTCGCCCGGGTGAGGTCGTCGACAACGAAGGGTCGGATGGCGGGCGTGGTCGCGCTGCTCAACGGTCCTGTCCGGCTCGGCGGGCGCATCTCTCTACAACAGAAACGCGCCCGCGGGGTCGCCAAGGCGTCACACCGGGCGTTGCGGGATTGCCCCGGACGCGGCGCCGCCGCATGGATGCGGACGACCCTTCCGCGACACCGAACACGCCCGTGACCCAGCCGACATCCGAGCCGGTGCGCCCGCCGATCCGCTTCCGCGGCCGCTCCTTCATGGCCACCGTCCTGGCCCCCGTGCCCCCCGTGAGCGACTGGCTCGGCGATCTCGACGCCCTGAACCGGCGCGCGCCGAACTTCTTCGCCGGCCGGCCGGTGATCCTCGACCTCGCGGGCCTGCGGCTCGGCCGCGAGGACCTCGACGGGCTGCTCGCGGAACTCACCGCGCGTAACATCGCGGTCCTGGGCATCGAGGGGGCGCCGCCCACCCTCCTGGGGGATGGTCTGCCGCCGGCCCTGTCGGGCGGTCGCCCGGCCGGGGAGATCGACACGCCCGGAGAAGCCGCGCCGACCGAGCCGCAGCCCAAGGAGACGGTCCGGTCTTTGATCCTCGACGCGCCGGTGCGCTCGGGTCAGACCGTGCTGAACCTCGAGGGCGACGTCACGGTGCTGGGCGCCGTCGCCTCCGGGGCCGAGGTCATCGCGGGGGGGTCGATCCACATCTACGGAGCCCTCCGCGGCCGCGCCATCGCGGGCGCCGCGGGCAATCCGGCGGCGCGAATCTGGTGCCGCAAGTTCGAGCCGGAACTCGTGGCGATCGACGGTCTCTACCGCGCGGCCGACGATCTCGATCCCGCCTTCCGGGGTCAGGCCGTCGAGGTCCGGCTCCTGGACGACGCGATCAAGCTCAACCTGTTGGAGCGGGGTTGAACCCCTCGATACCAGGATCCCGGCAGAATTTGCCGACCGGATCAGAAACTTAACCCTTCGGTAACCATACCCGCCGTCAATGGTCCGGTAAGGACTCTTAACGGGCGGACATGAGCGAGACCCACCCCGAGCCGATCGATCCGGAGACCGCCCCCGCGGCGGCTCCTTCCGCGCCCCGGCCGCTCAGCCTGCGCGGACGGGCCTTCAAGGCCCTGGCCCTTTCCCCCGAGCCGCCGCTTCCCGAGTGGCTCGCGGGTCTCGACGCGGCACTCAAGCGATCGCCGACCCTGCTGCAAGGCCGGGCCGTCATCCTGGATTGCGCCCGGTTCAAGCCCGAGCCGGACGCCCTCGAAACGCTCATGCGTGAGCTGAAGGCCCGCGGCATCGCGGTCCTCGGCATCGAGGGCGCCGACGCGGTCGCCGAAGGTCTGCCGCCTCTCCTCGTCAACGGACACCCGTCCGAGACGATCGAGATCCCGACCCCGGCCGAGCCGGAGCCGCAGGTGGTGACCTCGATCACGGTCGAGGGCTCGGTCCGCTCCGGACAGAGCATCATCAACCCGACCGGCGACGTGACCGTCATGGGGTCCGTCTCATCGGGCGCCGAGATCCTGGCGGGCGGCTCCATCCACGTCTACGGAGCCCTGCGCGGACGCGCGATCGCCGGCGCTGCGCGCAACCCGCGCGCACGAATCTACTGCCGCAAATTCGAGCCCGAGTTGCTGGGGATCGACCGCCTCGTGCGGACGGCGGAGGACATGGGTACGGCCCTGCGCGGCAAGGCCGCCCAGGTCTGGCTCGATGGCGGCAACATCCGAATGGCGAGCTTAGACTAAGTCAGCTCTGGATTAAGGGAGATCGACGCGTGGCAAAGGTTCTCGTCGTCACATCGGGCAAGGGCGGCGTCGGCAAGACGACGACGACCGCAGCCCTCGGAGCGGCCCTGGCGCAGGGTGGGCAAAGCGTGTGCGTCGTCGATTTCGACGTCGGCCTGCGCAACCTCGACCTCGTCATGGGCGCCGAGCGGCGGGTCGTCTACGACCTCATCAACGTGGTCAACGGCGACGCCAAGCTCCCGCAGGCGCTCATCAAGGACAAGCGTCTGGAGACCCTGCACCTGCTGCCGGCCTCCCAGACCCGCGACAAGGATGCGCTCACCGACGCCGGCGTCGCCCGGGTCATGCAGGAGCTGCGCGACAAGTTCGACTGGGTGATCTGCGACTCGCCGGCCGGCATCGAGCGCGGCGCCCAGCTCGCCATGCACCACGCCGACGTCGCCGTGGTCGTGACCAACCCCGAGGTCTCCTCGGTGCGCGACTCCGACCGGATCATCGGCCTCCTCGATTCCAAGACCGCCAAGGCGGAGAAGGGCGAGGACATGGAGAAGCACCTGATCCTCACCCGCTACGACCCGGGCCGGGCCGACCGCGGCGACATGCTCAAGACCGAGGACGTGCTCGACATCCTGTCGATCCCGCTGCTCGCCATCATCCCCGAGAGCCAGGAGGTGCTGCGCGCCTCGAACCTCGGCTGCCCGGTGACCCTCAACAACCCGCTCTGCGCCCCGGCGCGCGCCTACGCCGACGCAGCGCGCCGGCTCAAGGGCGAGGACGTGCCGATGAGCCTGCCGGTCGAGCGCAAGTCCTTCCTCGACAAGCTGTTCATGCGGAGGGCGGCATGAGCATCCTGGGGATCTTCCAGAAGCGCAACTCCGGAGCGGTCGCCCGCGACCGCCTTCAGCTGATCCTCGCCCACGAGCGGGCCGAGTCGGGTCGCCCCGACCTCGTGCTCCAGCTCCGCGAGGAGATCCTGGCGGTGATCGCCAACCATGTCGCGGTGGAGCCCGACAAGGTGAAAGTCACCCTGGAGCGCGGCGAGGGCGTCTCGACCCTCGGCCTCGACATCGAGCTTCCGCTCGGCGTGGGCGGCAAGCTCGACGCCAAGCTGGCGGCGAAGCTCGCCGAGGTCGCCGCCAACAGGGGCGGCGCCAAGGCGGCTTCCAAGAAGGCCGCTTGAGCCGGAACGGGACCGCGCCCGCCGGTATCGACATGCGCAAGCCGCGCCCGGTAAGCCGGGTGCGGCTTTCTGCGTGCGGGTTCCGCCTCGGTCCGCCGCGAGGCGCGTCCGCGTAGAAAGTCCGCGATGTTCGGGGACGTTGGAACCCGGATGCCGCCCCGATTGTCAGCGACGGTGATAGCCCCCGTCGAAGGCCTAGCTCCGGACGGGGAACCCCGCCGGGGCTAGGCCTTCGACCGGCGCCGGCTCCGGAATTCGCCTTCCGGGGCGCGGTCCCGGAACGACGGACGGGTCGCATCGAGGACAGGGTCGGGACCGGGGTCGCGCGCTGCGGGCCGGATCCTTCGGGAACCCGCGGAGGGAGCGACATGCCGAGCGCGACGACGGATGACGGGGTGCGCCTTCACTACGAGGAGAGCGGGCGCGGGACACCGCTGATCTTCGTGCATGAGTTCGCCGGCGATCACCGCAGCTACGAGGCGCAGCTCCGCCATTTCGGCCGGCGCTACCACGCCGTCGCGTTCAACGCCCGCGGCTACCCGCCCTCCGACGTGCCCGAGGCCGTCTCGGCCTACACGCAGGCCCGTGCCGCCGACGACATCCTGGCGATCCTCGACCATCTCGGGGCCCCGAAGGCCCACGTCGCGGGGATCTCCATGGGCGCCTTCGCGACCCTCCATTTCGGCCTGCGCCATCCAGGCCGCGTTCTGTCGCTCTGCCTGGGCGGCTGCGGCTACGGCGCTGAGCCCGAGCGGCAGGCCCAGTTCCGCGCCGAGGCGGACGCCACCGCGGAGGCGCTGCGGCGGGACGGGATGGCCGCCTTCGCCGAGCGCTACGCCGTCGGCCCGACCCGGGTGCAGTTCGAGACCAAGGACCCCCGCGGGCACGCCGAGTTCAAGCGGATGCTGGCGGAACATTCGGCGCTGGGCGCGGCCAACACGCAGGCCGGCGTGCAGAAGGAACGCCCCTCGCTCTACGACCTGACGGAAGCCCTGGGCCGGCTCACCGCGCCGACGCTGATCGTCGCCGGCGACGAGGACTGGCCCTGCCTCGCGCCAAGCCTGATGCTGAAGCGGGCGATTCCATCCGCCGCGCTGGCGGTCCTGCCCAACACCGGCCACGCCCTCTCGGTCGAGGAGCCCGACGCCTATAACCGTCTCCTCGACGTCTTCCTGGCGCAGGTCGAGACCGACCGCTGGCCGATGCGCGATCCGCGGGCGATCTCTGCGACGATTACGGGGATCAGGGGCTGACTTCGTCCCGCGGAATCAGCCGGAACAGCGGGTGCCGGTCCGGCTGGGTCGTCACCACCGCCTGCGGAAGGACCGGCTCGCGACTGTCCAGAACGATGCGGAACCGCGCCAGCAACCGGGCCAGCGACAGCACGGCCTCGCTGAGCGCGAATTGCGCCCCGATGCAGACCCGCGGGCCGGCCCCAAAGGGCAGGTAGGCGAAGCGGGGCGGCGGCGGCGCGCCCGGCAGGAAGCGGCCGGGATCGAACGCCTCCGGATCCGACCAGAGGCTTCGGTGCCGGTGCAGCACCCAGGGGCTGACCATCACGACGTCATTCCTCTTCACCGCGTGGCCGGCCACCGTGTCCGGGCCGAGCGCCCGGCGGACGACCACGAAGGCCGCCGGGTAGAGGCGCAGGGTCTCGTCGATCACCGCGCGGGTGAGGGGGAGCCGGCCGTCGCTCTGGCAGCCGGTGGGGTCCGCGAGGTCGGCCCCGCGCGCCTCGGCGGCGACGCGTTCCTGCAGGTCGGGGGCGAGGGCCAGCAGGTAGGCCGCCCAGAACAGCGTGCCGGCCGTTGTCTCGTGGCCGGCGAGGATCATCGTCGCGACCTGGTCGCGCAGCGCCTCGGGTGTGAAGGCGGCCCCCGTATCCGGGTTGCGCGCCGTCGCCAGCAAATCGAGCAGATCCCCCGAGCCGGTGTCGTGCCGATCCGACGCCTGGCGCGCCGCGATGATGCGGTCGAGGAACGGGATCCAGCGCCGACGGAAGCGTGACCGCGACCAGTCGAGGGGCACCGGCCAGCCCGGCGGCATCACGATGTCGAGGAGGTGGGGGCGGCCCATCCGCTCCGCGTACTCGGCGATGAAGGCGCGCAGGTCGGTCCCGTGCGCGTCCATCCCCACCGAGAACATGGCCCGTCCGGCGATCTCCAGCGCCAGCCGGTAGAACGACGTGAACAGGTCAACCGGACCCGCCGCGGCCTCGGCGGCGATGTCGTCCAAGCCCTTCTCCACGGCGGCGGCGATGTGCGGCACCAGACCGTCGATCGCCCGCGGTGTGAAGGCAGGCGCTAGGGTGCGGCGCTGGTGGCGCCACGCGGAGCCCTCGCTGATCAGGAGCCCGTCGCCCAGGATCGGGCGGAGGATGCGCGTCGTCCCGGTGGTCCGTGCGTAATTCGCCTGGTTCTCGACCAGCACCCGTCGGATCGCCTCCGGATCGCTGAGGACGAAGCTCGACCGGCCGAGGAGGCCGCGGCGCGTGACGAGTTCCTCGAAGGCGCGCCGCGGAAAGCCCGTCAGGCTGTTGTCGCGGATCGAGCGCAGATAGGCCGGAATCGGCAGCTCGCGCTCCGGCGGCACGCGGTGCGGCGGCACCACGCGGGGCAGGTCGGCGAGCCTCCCGGTCGTCTGAGCCGGGGTCTCGATCGCGTCCGAAAACGTGGGCATGCGACTACCTGTGGCCGCAGACGGGGCACCTGTAAACCGCCGGATCCCTGTGTCCCGCCGATGTCATTCGGCCGCGGTGCGCAGGCGTGTCTCGGCGCCGCGGATCGGCAGCCGTTCGGGAAACCGATCGAGATCCGCCTCTGCCGAGAGGCTTGCCACCAAGCTGGCCCGGGGCAGCGCCGCGCCCGTGACCGCGAGCAGCGTTTCGACGCCGTGTTCCAGGTGTTCGTCCACGCGGTCGACGACGAGGATCTCGGGGTCCCGCAGGATCGCCCGGGCGAGGCCGATCCGCACGCGGACGCGCTCGGCCAGCAACTGCCCGCGATTGCCCACCGCCTTGTCCAGGCCGCGCCGCTGGATCGGTCGCTCCAAATCGAACTCCCGGAACACCGCGCGCGCTTCCCGCTGGATCAGCGCCTCACCGTGCATCCGGGCGGTGTCGATGCGGCCGAACAGGAGGTTGTCGAGGACGGTGCTGCGCGGGTTGATCCTGTTGGGATCGTAGGATTCCACGTCGCACCCGTCCTCGCCGTGCATCATGCCCTGCACGACCGCCCGGGCTCCGACGATGCGCATGGCTAGGCCCTGGTCGAGCAGGCCGAAACGCATCCGCGGCTCCACGTAGGCCAGGGTCAGGGCCAGGAACGCGACGCTGTCCGCCTCGCTCAGGCGTCCCTCGTCCGGAAGGCGGGAGAGCCGATGGAGGTAGTCCGGCAGCGCGTCCGGGGTGATCAGCGAGAAGCGCCGGAACAGCGGATGGCCGGGCGGCACGTCGGCGAATATGTCCTTCAGGTTGCTGGCGATGGCGACGCCCATGCGATCGAGCTCGTCGAGGAGTTGGACCTTCTCGAGCGCCTCGCGGAACAGGGTTGTGCCCGCCAGGCGCCGCGGATCCGTCAGCGTCGGGTCGCGCGGCACGCCGAACAGCAGGTTTTCCCCGACGGTCGCCTGATCGTTGTAGCGGCTCCGGGCGAACGGGATGACGAGGTCGGCGAGGCCCTTCTGGACGAAGAGTTCGCGCAGGTGCTCCCGGGCCGCGATCATCCGCTGGCCCGCCGGCGTCTCGTGCGTGATCGAGCTGAGCGCGCCGAGGCCGAACCGGTACAGGTCGTCGCCGAGATCCAGCCGGACGAGGAGGTCGAGGAGCCGCTCGTCGAGATCCGCCGCGTCGCGGACGCCGAGCCGCTGATAATCGATCCAGGGATCGTCGACGCTGTCGCAGGGGTTGCCGGTCTTCACCGCCTCGTTGATCTGCGCCCGGCTCAGGTCGAGGGTGCCGGTCCGCAGCGGGCAGATCCGCAGACCGTAGAGGATGTTGTCGCGCACCGTGCCGGGGAACAGCACGGGCTCGTTGCTCGCGTAGGCGATG
This sequence comes from Methylobacterium longum, assembly GCF_022179385.1. Classification (GTDB taxonomy): domain Bacteria; phylum Pseudomonadota; class Alphaproteobacteria; order Rhizobiales; family Beijerinckiaceae; genus Methylobacterium; species Methylobacterium longum. The sequence continues at coordinate 88,176 of NZ_BPQS01000002.1, forward strand.
CGGCGCGCATGGGCGGGGCGCGGCAGGGTGGAGAGGTCGTGCTCGCCGATGCGGATCAGGCCGTTCGGCGCCGACTGCAGGCCCGCCAGGACGCGGGCGAATTCCTGCGCGACCGAGCCGGACGGGACCAGCGCGAACCGGCCGGGCAGGGGCACCTCCACGTCCCCGACCTCGACCGGATTGCCGCCCTGCGGGTCGCGCAGCGTCAGGCCCTCGATCTTGAGCGGCGTCCCGAGATGCGGCGGCGCCGCCGCGGTCTCGGATTCCGCCGGCCGGAGGCGCTGCGGGCCGAAATGCGCCGCCACGGTCTCGTACTTCACCTCGACGTCGAGGCGCTGCTGGTCCCAGTCGATCAGTTCCTTGAGGGGCGGGGGCAGGTCGCGGTAGGCGGCGAGGACGGCGACGAGCTGGCCGATGTCGAGTTCGCCCTTCAGGGCGAAGACGCCGCCGATGGCGTAGAACAGGAACGGCGTGACCTGCGCGAGCAGGTTGTTGAGGTATTTGACCGCGAACTTGCGCCTGTAGATCCGCAGGCGCAGGTCGTAGAGGTTGTAGAGGCGGTCACCGATTTCCGCCCGCTCCCACCGGCCCGTGTCGTTCAGGAGGACCGCCGGCAGGCCGTCGAGAACCTCGGCGACGCGGCCCGCGAGATTGCGCGATGCGATCTGGCGCCGCCGGCTGAGGCGGATGATCTCGCGGCGCAGCCGCGGGATGACGGTCATCTGCACGCCGACCATGCCGCCGGCCGCCAAGCCGAGCCACAGGTTCTGCATCATGATGAAGGCCAGCGCGGTGGCGGCCTGGGTGCCGAGGAAGACCGGCACCACGATCGCGTCGCCGATGAAGGAGCCGATCGGCTCCACCTCGTCGCGGATGATCGTCGCCGTCTCGGAGGATTTCACCTCCCGCTGCGCCTCCGGCGAGAACCGCAGCATCAGCGAGAAGAGCTGGAAGCGCAGCCGGCGCAGCATCCGCTCGCCGAGGATCCCCTTCTGCAGGTTGATCCAGAACTTGAACGCGCCGTTGATCAGGACGAGCGACAGGAACAGGGTCGAGAGCCCGAGCAGCAGCTCGAACCGGTCCAGCTGGAAGCCCTCGAACAGCTGGGTCGTCCCGCCGCCGAGTACGTCCGGCCAGTGCACGGTGATGTTGAGGAACGAGGCCGTCGCCTCGCCGTGCGAGAACGCCTTGCCGGTGATGGCATCGTTGACGATGCGCTTGGGCAGGTCGAGCGACGCGAAGTAGAACGGCAGCGAGGCCATCACCACGGCGCAGATCTTGAGCTGATCGCCCTTCGAATAGCGCCAGATATACGAGAAGAGCCGCGGCTCAAGCGCGCGCATCGTGTCCGTCCGCTGAGGGCCCATCCTGTCGAGGGCGATGCCGAATCGGTCCGCGCCGGTGCGACCATACGACCGGGGCGGGCGCCCGGCACGCTCGGCTCACCGGCGCCGCCTCATACGTCATCGTTCGGCAGCCGCATTCGCATCGACATATAGGGCACGCCGCGGCGCCCGGAGGAGCCCGCGACGCTGATCTCTACCGCTACGGCTCCGGCTGGACAGGCTCATGCGGCCGCAATCCCGATATGAGGCACCCGCCATGCGCGCGTCGGCCTTGCTCATGGACGCATGTCCTTATATTGCGACGCAACCACCACGACTCCGTACCTGAACCGGCGCGGACGGCCGCGCCGCGCGGCCGCCAGGGAGCCGGCACAACCCGTTTCGGGCCGCCATGAACTTGCGCAACATCGCCATCATCGCCCACGTCGACCACGGCAAGACGACCCTGGTCGACAAGCTGCTGGCCCAGTCCGGCACCTTCCGCGAGAATCAGCGGGTCGAGGAGCGGGCGATGGACTCCAACGACCTGGAGAAGGAGCGTGGCATCACGATCCTCGCCAAGGCGACCTCGGTCGTCTGGAAGGACACGCGCATCAACATCGTCGACACCCCCGGCCACGCCGATTTCGGCGGCGAGGTCGAGCGTATCCTGTCGATGGTCGACGGCGTGATCGTCCTCGTGGACGCCGCCGAGGGGCCGATGCCGCAGACCAAGTTCGTGGTCGGCAAGGCGCTGAAGATCGGCCTGCGCCCGATCGTGGCGATCAACAAGGTCGACCGTCCGGACGCGCGCATCACCGAGGTCGTGAACGAGGTGTTCGACCTGTTCGCCGCGCTCGACGCCACCGACGACCAGCTCGACTTCCCGATCCTGTACGGATCGGGCCGCAACGGCTGGATGGCCGACAGCCCCGACGCCGACCCGTCGGTGGGGTTGGAGCCGCTGTTCGAACTGGTGCTCAAGCACGTTCCCCCCGCCAAGGTCGAGGACGGCCCGTTCCGCATGCTCGGCACCCTGCTCGAGGCCAACCCGTTCCTCGGCCGGATCATCACGGGTCGCATCGCTTCCGGGACCGTGAAGCCGAACCAGCAGATCAAGGTGCTCTCGCGCGACGGCAAGGTCGTGGAGACTGGCCGCGTCTCGAAGATCCTCGCCTTCCGCGGCCTGGAGCGCGCACCGATCGACATCGGCGAGGCGGGCGACATCGTCTCGATCGCCGGCCTGATGAAGGGCACCGTCGCCGACACGTTCTGCGATCCGCAGGTCGACACCCCGATCCAGGCCCAGCCGATCGATCCGCCGACCGTGACGATGTCGTTCATCGTCAACGACTCGCCCCTCGCCGGCACCGAGGGCGACAAGGTCACGAGCCGGATGATCCGCGATCGCCTGTTCAAGGAGGGCGAGGGCAACGTCACGCTGAAGATCGAGGAGGCGGCCGACAAGGACTCGTTCTACGTGTCCGGCCGCGGCGAGCTGCAACTCGCGATCCTCATCGAGACGATGCGGCGCGAGGGCTTCGAGATCGCGGTGTCCCGCCCGCGCGTCGTCTACGAGAAGGACGAGGACGGCGGCCTGCTCGAGCCGATCGAGGAGGTCGTGATCGACGTCGACGAGGAGCACTCGGGCGTCGTCGTCCAGAAGATGTCGGAGCGCAAGGCCGAGATGCTGGAGATGCGGCCGTCGGGCGGTGACCGCCTGCGCCTCGTGTTCCACGCCCCGACCCGCGGCCTGATCGGCTACCAGGGCGAGTTGCTCACCGACACCCGCGGCACGGCGATCATGAACCGCCTGTTCAAGGCCTACGAGCCCTTCAAGGGCGAGATCGCCGGCCGCCGCAACGGCGTGCTGATCTCGAACGACAAGGGCGAGGCGGTGGCCTACGCCATGTGGAACCTCGAGGACCGCGGCCCGATGATGATCGAGCCGGGCTGGAAGGTTTACCAGGGCATGATCATCGGCGAGCACAACCGCGAGAACGATCTCGAGGTGAACGTGCTCAAGGGCAAGAAGCTGACCAACATCCGCACCACCTCGAAGGACGAGGCGGTCCGCCTGACGCCGCCGATCCGCATGACGCTCGAGCGCTCGCTCGCCTGGATCCAGGACGACGAGCTGGTCGAGGTGACGCCGAAGTCGATCCGGCTGCGCAAGACCGTGCTGGATCCCAACGATCGCAAGCGCGTCGAGCGGTCGTCGAAGGACAGCGCAGCCTGAGATGAACGGCCGGCAACCGGGCGCTCATGCCCGGTTGCTCACGGGACGTTTATGCCACGTGGGTCGGCCGTCCCTCGAACCCTTATGCCGGGCGGCTTAGCTCGGCCTTGCGGTCCTTCGAGGGCCGCGTGAACCCCGTGACTCCCATGCCCGTCGCGTTGACTCCGCTTCCCCCCGTCCGGCCGCACGCTGCGGCGCCGCCCTCGTATCTCGTCGGCCAGGACGGGGAGGGCCATTGGGTGGCCGTCGCGGCCGGTGGACGGGCCGGCGGCATCTTCCGGACCCGTCAGGACGCGATCCGGTACGCCTGCATCGAGACCGGCTGCCGACCGGACGACGTGCGGCTGGCTGCGGATCCGATCGCCTTCCGGCTCACCTGATCGCCGACACGACGGTCGCGCTGAGCGTCGTGGGCCATGGCGGCGCGTGTCGTGCAGCCATGGCCCAGATCCTCGCGCTGCCTGCTCCTGCGGCGCGATGCTCCAGACCGTATCGGTCGAGCGTCGCCCCCCGCCGGGCCTGGAGCGCCAACGGCTCAGCTGCCGCCGGGATCGGTCTCGTCGTTCTGCCTTCCGCCGCCCGATGGCCCGAGCCCGGGCTTGCCGTCGGTCTTCTCGTTCGGATCCTTCACCGCATCCGGCGCGATGTTCTTCGGCTTCTCGGGCTTCGGTTCGGTCGTCTCGCGCTCACTCACTCTGGTTCTCCCGCTCCGCCCGGTAGCGGCCGCCCGCCACCTTCTCGTCCGCGGCCGGGCCGCGCGACGCCTTCTGATCGGAATGCCCGCCGGACGAGCCGCCCACGGCCGGCGGTGATCGTCCGGGCTCCCCGGTCGATCCCCAGCCGTCCTTGGGCTCGGGGCGCGCCTCGCCCCCCGAGCCCATCTCGGTGACGGCCGCCTGTTCGGCGGTCTGGTGCCCGCCGCCGGCGGGCGGATCCCCGCGCGTGCCGACCGCGTCGTCGGGCTTGCGGGTGACGGTTCCGGAATCGCTGGTCAGCCTGGGCATCAGCGCTTTCCGTCGTCTTGGCCGACGGAAGCCGTGGCGCGGTCGATCGCTTCGCTCAGCTCGGGCTTCGCGGCGGGCGGTGCGTCGCGGTCCTGTCGGGCCGCATCGGTCCGGCGGGCGGTCGCGGCCGGATCCCGCGCCTCGCCGCCGGACCCGGTGCCGGTGTCGCCCGGCGACGATCGGTCTTCCTGCATTGTCATGGTTCGCCTCTCTCCGTCTTCGCGGGACAACGGGGGCCGAGGAGGACGGTTGCGCGAGGCCGGCCGAGCGGGGCCGTCAGCGCCCGACGACTCGCGGCATGATGGCCTGCGCCAGCCGCTGGACCGCATCCGCGGCGGTCTCGCGGTTCGCGGCGTGTGCCTCGATCGAGAGCAGGTCGCCGTCGCGGAGGAACACGGCGGTCGCCCCGCCGCCTCGTTCGACCGGGTAGACGCTGATCCAGCCGATCGCCGGTCCGGCGGAGATGCCGGAGAGCCGGCAATCCGGATTGCGCTTCAGACAGATGGATTCCAGCGCGCCGAGGGACGTCTTTCCGGAGCGCACCCGCTCCTCGGTGCCGTCGTTCAGACGCCCGAGTTGCAGATCGACCGTAGGGGCGCCGTCACAGGCGGGGCAGGTCAGGGCCAGGCGACGCGGTTCGGCCCGCGCCGACGATCCGGCGCCGAACGCGCGTCTCGCCTGCTCGGCGATGCTCGTCAGGTCGCGGATCGCGAAGCCCTGGGCCAGTCCGGACTGCGCCCAGAGGCAGCACAGGATCACCAGGAAGCCGCGCATGTCGAAATCTCCGTCCGATCACCGGTTTGGCCGTATCGGAATGGCGAACGAAGATCCAGGCTCGAGATGGGGCAGGGCGGTCGAGCAACGATGTCGCGAGACTATTGGGAGATAAGTAGATGATACTTTCGATCGCGTCGATATCGATCGTGTTGTCGCCTCGACGCGATGGAGAGGATTTCAAGATTACTTGAGTGGTGAAGCGGCGGCTTCACCGGTTCCGGTGCTCATGCCACGGGCGCCCGCGACATGAGCACCGGATGATCCGGTCGTGGCCGCTCAGCCGATCCCGTCGAACAGCGCCGACGAGATGTAGCGCTCGGCGAACGAGCAGGCGATCGTCACGATCCGCTTGCCCTGGAATTCCGGCCGCTTGGCCAGTTCGAGGGCCGCGGCCACGTTGCCGCCCGTCGAAATGCCGCCCGGGATGCCCTCCAGCCGGGCGAGCGCCCGGGCGGTGTCGAAGGCAGCTTGGTTGGTGACCTTCAGCACGCCGTCGAGGATGTCGGTGTGGAGGTTGTCGGGGATGAAGCCGGCGCCGATGCCCTGGATCTTGTGCGGACCCGGCTGGCCGCCGGAGATCACCGGGGAATCCTCCGGCTCCACGGCGAAGACCTTCAGGTGCGGAAGGCGCGGCTTCAGGACCTCGCCGACGCCGGTCACGGTGCCACCGGTGCCCACGCCCGCCACGAAGGCGTCGAGTTGGCCGTCGGTGTCGCTCCAGATCTCCTCGGCGGTGGTCTTCCGGTGGATCTCGGGATTGGCCGGGTTGGAGAATTGCTGCGGCATGACCGAGCCGGGGATGTCCTTGAGGAGTTCCTCGGCCTTGGCGATGGCGCCCTTCATGCCCTGCGCGCCGGGCGTGAGCGCAAGCTCCGCGCCCAGGAAGGCGAGCATCTTGCGCCGCTCCAGCGACATGGTCTCCGGCATAACCAGGATCAGGCGGTAACCCCGGGCCGCGGCCGTGAAGGCCAGCGCGATGCCGGTGTTGCCCGAGGTCGGCTCCACCAGCGTGCCGCCGGGCTGGAGCTTGCCGGAGGCCTCCAGCGCGTCGATCATGTTGACGCCGATGCGGTCCTTCACGCTGGCGATCGGGTTGAAGAACTCGAGCTTCAGCAGGATCTCGGCGTCGACCCCATGCTCCTTCGGAAGGCGGTTGAGGCGCACCAGGGGGGTGTTGCCGATCGTCTCGGTGATCGAGCCGTAGACACGGCCGTGGCCGACCTTCGCCGGCGCGTTGAGGGAATCGGCCATCGCGGAGCTCCTGCTCGTGTAAGCGTCTAAGACTTGTCGGGTCGGACGGACGGCATGCTCTGCCGGTCTGTCGGGAGGCTGCGATATCGCGTTGCCGCGGCCGGGGCAATCGGGCTAAGTGCCGTTACCGAAAGTTCTTTCCGCTTTTTCCGGTACTTGCGGCCACGTGTAGGACAGCTTTGCTGGTCCACGGCATCGCGATAGAAGATCTTTCTCCGACATCGGGTCGGGCCGGATATTCGCCGCAGCGGACTGATCGAGGAGAATCCGTGTGGACCATGCCGAGGGATCGACGCGCAGGGGTGTTCTCACCTCGGGACTCGGATTCATCGTCGTGCGTCCGGCGCTGTCGGCCGAGCCGGCCCATCTCGTCCTGGCCACGGCGACCCCCGGGGGCGGGTTTCCAGCCTTCGGCGAGGCCTTCGTGGCCGCGCTCCGGACGGTTGATCCCGCGCTGACGGTCGAGACCCGGTCCACGGGTGGCTCGGCCGAGAATATCGGGCTTCTGCGCGCCGGCCGCGTCGACCTCGCACTCGTCCAGGGCGAGTACGCCTATCCGGCCCTGGCGGAGGGCGGCCTCACCGTGCTGTCGCCGATCTACGCCACGCCGGGCCTGTTCGCCGTCCCGGCGGCGAGCGGAATCCGGGCGGTGGCGGATTTGCGCGGTCGCGCCGTGGTGCTGGGCACCCACAAGTCCGGGCTCACCGTGATGGGGCGCGCCGCGCTCGGCGCCTCGGGTCTCGATCCCGAGCGGGACATCCGCCCGATCCTGCTGGACCGCGCCGGCGACGGGCCGCCCCTGGTGCGGGACGGACAGGCCGACGCCCTCTGGGGCGGCGGCCTGGACTGGCCGGGCTTCCTGGCCATGGCCAATGCGCCGGGCGGCGCCCGCTTCTTCGGGCCCTCGGAGGCGGCGATCGCGCAGCTCGCGCGGCCGGGATCCGCGACGAAGAGGCTCACCGTGCCGGCCGGGAGCTTCCCGGGTCAGACCGCGCCGATCGAGACCGTGGGCTCCTGGAGCTTCGTGCTCGCGCGCCCCGGCTTCGATGGCGAACCGGCCGACCGCCTCGTCCGGGCGATCGCGCGGGCGGATTTCGGCACGACCCATCCGCGGAATCTCGCCGGGCTCGTCCCGGCAGAGTCCATCAACCCGGCAACCCTACGCGTCCTGCGTCAGGCCGGGCTCGTGCCGCGCTGAGAGCGTCGTTCAGCGGAACGACGCCACGCGGCGATCCCGCTTCCGCTCGGTCGCCGGCTGATACGCGATCTCCGCGTGATGGGTGCAGTAGGGGAGCCCCGTGATCGATCGCGCGCCGCAGAACCGGAATTCCGGCGTCGTCGGATCGCCGAGGGGCCAGCGGCACATGGATTCCCGGAGGTCCATGATCGTGACGCGCTGGGAGACCTGAAGGGCGACCGGCTCCGGCGCCGGGACCGGCGGCGTGAACTCCGGCGCGGGGCGGTGCGAGAGGATCGCCACCGGCTCGGGCGCCTGCGTCTCCACCACCGCGATGGCGGTCTCGATCTCGACGATCTTCGACGGCGGGGCGGCGACCTGCCCCTCCTCGCCGCCGCGGGCGCGCCCGGCGAGGCCGAGGCGATGCACCTTGCCGATGACGGCATTGCGGGTGACGCCGCCGAGCTGCGCCGCAATCTTGCTCGCGCTCTGCCCGTCCTCCCAAAGCCGGCGCAGCAGAGCCACGCGATCATCCGTCCAGCCCAGGCCCGCTTCCATAGTCCCCCTCCGCCCTGCAGCCCGAGAATCGCCAAGGTCCGCGGTCTATGATGCGGGCCGTCAGACCCGTCATCCGGCTGTTCATGCTGCCGTGCAGACTGCGCACCCATGCGCCGGCTGCCGCACTGCGTGCGACACCCTGTCCCGCCGGGCCACGGCAGGACCCTAGCGCGGCGCTCCCGAGCGTTGCAAGGGCGGCTGCCCGCCGGTGGCGGCGCCTGTCCACCGGCAATGGCGCCCGCCCGGCGCTGACCGCCCGCAACGGCCACGCTTGCGCCGCGATCGGATGGGATCGTGACTCCTGCGCAACAGCGCGGCCATATTGCTCCGGTTGGCCGGCTAAGCGGGAACAGCCGGTACGGCCAAGCTCGTTCCGTGTGGCAGAGTGGCTGCGGACCACGGATCAGGATGAGGACGATGGGTTTCCGTCAGAAGGGTCTGCGCATGCTGGCCGCGGTCGGGCTCGCGGGTCAGCTCGCGGCCTGCGGAAGCGTGCCGCGCACGGCCTACACGGCCGAGCAGGCGGTCGGGGCCAGCGTGCCGGGCATCCCGGGTGCGCGCGTCTACGCCGACGCCTCGGTGGAGACCATCGCCGAACTGGCGGCCAATCCGCAGCGGCGCAGCGCCGGCTTCACCTACCTCGCCCTCTCCGGCGGCGGCGGCGACGGAGCCTACGGGGCGGGCGTGCTCAACGGCTGGACAGCTTCCGGCCGGCGGCCGGAATTCACGCTGGTCTCGGGTGTCTCGACCGGCGCCCTGATCGCACCCTTCGCGTTCCTGGGAGCGGCCTACGATCCCTACCTGACCGAGTTCTACACCAGCGGCGTCGCCGGCGAGCTGGTCGCCTCGCCCAACATCGCGAACGTGCTGTTCGGCTCGGGCTTGTTCGGCGACGGGCGCCTGCGCGGCCTGATCGACCGGTACGTGACCTCGGACCTGATCCGCGCGGTCGCCGAGGAGCACGCCAAGGGGCGGCGCCTGCTGGTGGTGACCACGAATCTCGATTCCCAGCGCGCGGTGATCTGGAACATGGGCGCCATCGCGGCCAGCGGCGTGCCCAACGCCCGGGAGCTGTTCCGCGACGTACTGGCCGCGTCCGCCAGCATTCCGGCGGTCTTCCCGCCGCAGTTCATCGACGTGTCGGCCGGCGACGCGCGCTTCCAGGAGATGCATGTGGACGGCTCGGTGGTGACGCCGGTCTTCACCCTGCCGCAGACCCTGCTCCTGCGTGACGGCCGGATCCGCACGGGCGGCAAAGCCGAGATCTACGTCGTGATCAACGGACGCCTGGAGCCGGATTTCGAACTCACCAAGGACAACACGCTGTCCATCGTTGAGCGATCCTTCACGACGGCGAGCCGCGCGCGCTCGCGTGCGACGCTGACGGCGACCTACGCGCTGGCGCGCAGCAACGGGATTGGCTTCAACCTCACCTACATCGACGAGAACGGCCCGAAGGCGTCCGCCGCCAAGGGCTTCGACACCGCCTACATGCGTGCGCTGTACGCCGAGGGGCTGGAGAAGGGCCGGAGCGGCACGTTCTGGCAGCATACCGTCCCGGCGGCTCCCGCCGTAAGGGCCACACTCAGCGCCGTCGCCAACTGATTCCGGCCGACCTGCGCCGCGCCCGTCGAGGGCGCGGCGTCCGAGGCGGTTACTTGCCCAGGATCTTGGTGACGAGGCGGCCGATCGGCGTTGCCGTGCTGGCGTTGCGGTCGTCGCGGTCGATGGGACGGTTCTCGTTGCCGAGAAGCTTGGTGACGATGCGTCCGATCAGGTTCATGGGGCAGCCCTCCGGTAAGGCGCCGAAACGGCGCAGCTTTCGAGTCAACGGGTGAGGCCCGGGCCGCGTTCCCGCCAAGGCACCGTCAGACCTGCATCAGGCGGATGTTGTTGGTGTTGCCGGGGGTGTGGAACGGGATGCCGGCGGCGACAACGATGATGTCGTGCGGCTTGGCGAAGCCCTCGTCCTGCGCGTGCTGGCAGGCCTTCGTGGTCATCTCCTCGTAGCTGTCGACATCCTCGGTGAGCACGCTGTGCGCCCCCCAGAGCAGGCACAGACGGCGCGAGGTGTCGACGTTCGGCGTGAGGGCCAGGATCGAGGAGGCCGGGCGGCGGCGGGCCACCCGGGCCGCCGTCGTCCCGCCCGCCGTGTAGGCGACGATCGCGGCAGCGTGCACGGCCTGGGCGAGATCGGCCGTGGCGGTCGCCACCGCGTGGGGTGGCGTCTCCTCTTCGCCGGGCTCTAGCGCCGCCACGATCGAGTGGTAGAGCTTGTGCCCTTCGACACTCCGGACGATCCGGTCCATCATGGCCACGGCCTCCACCGGATACCGGCCCGTGGCCGATTCCGCCGAGAGCATCACGGCGTCGGCGCCGTCGTAGATCGCGGTGGCGACGTCCGAAGCCTCCGCCCGGGTCGGCGCGGGGGCGTTGACCATCGAGTCGAGCATCTGGGTCGCCACGACCACCGGCTTCACCGCGCGCCGGCAGGCGCGGATCAGCTCCTTCTGCCGCGCCGGGACGTCCTCGTGGGGGATCTCGACACCGAGATCGCCGCGGGCGACCATCACGGCGTCTGAGAGCTGGATGATGTCGTCGATCCGCTCCAGGGCCTGCGGCTTCTCGATCTTCGACATGATGCCGGCGCGCTCGCCGATGATGCCCCGCGCCTCGATGACGTCGGAGGGTTTCTGGACGAACGACAGGGCGACCCAGTCGACGCCGAGATCGAGGCCGAAGGCGAGGTCGGCGCGGTCCTTCTCGGTGAGCGGCGAGAGGTCCAGCAACGTCCCCGGGAGGTTGACGCCCTTGCGGTTGGAGATCGGCCCGCCGGTGACGACCTCGGCGGTGATGGCGGTCCGCTCCGGCCCGGTGACCCGCACCCGCACCCGGCCGTCGTCGATCAGCAGTTCCTGCCCCGGTACCACGGCGTCGAAGATCTCGGGGTGGTGGAGCGGGATCGCCTGCTTGTTGCCCTCGCTGCCCTCCAGGACGAAGCGCACCCTCTCGCCGGCCTCCAGCTCCAGGCGACCGCCCTGCAGCGTGCCGATGCGGATCTTCGGACCCTGCAGGTCCTGCAGGATGCCGATCGGCCGGCCGACCTCCTTCTCGAGCCTTCGGATCGCGGCGTGGACCTTGGCGTGGTCGTCCTGGGTGCCATGGCTGAAGTTCAGCCGGAAGGTGTCGACGCCGGCGAGGAACAGGGCGTGCAGCTGCTCGGGGGCCGCACTGGCGGGGCCCACGGTGGCGACAATCTTGGCGTGGCGGTGTCGGCGCATGGAAAACTCGGCCTCCTGAGTCTGCCGCGGGTTCGAGCCGGGCGATCAGGCGCGCCGACGCCGCTCACATCGGTACAGGATGGGGCCAAGGCGAGGGGTCCGGCGCGCGAGCTGCGCATATCCGTCGCAGACCGCGAGTCCGACGGAGCTATTTGGCCGCCTCCCGGGCGATTCCGGCCAGCCCGGCCTCGAACACGCCCGCGATGTCGGCCACGGCCTCCGGCTCACCCATCCCCTCGGCGTCGAAGGTCGCGGTCCAGATCACGGTGGAGCCGGCCCCGTTCGGGCGCACCGCCAGCGTGGAATTGTAGGCGCGCACCGGCAGCGGCCCCTGGATGAAGCTGTAACTGTAGCTCATGCCGGCCTCGTCCCGCGCCGTCTCGACCTCGACGATGGTGCCGAGGCCGCCCTTGACGACCAGGCCGCGGATCTGCGCGCGGATGCCGTCATCGTCGTCGTCCGCCGACGCGATGCAGCGCTCCACCTGGGGATGCCAGAGCTGGATCCCGCAGAAATCCCCGATCAGTGCCCAGACGGCCGCGGCCGGGGCGGGCAGGTCGCGGCTGCGGGTGACTTCGATGGCGCAGGCGGGCTTGTCGGCGAGGAGGACGCCGAGGAGGACGGCGAGAGGTCCGGCGAGGGCATTGCGCGTCACGCGGTTGGGCTCCATCGCGCTGAGGTCGACGTATCTAGTACGTCTGACGCGTCCCGTCGCCGGCCCCGGGGTCACGGAAGCGGCGTCTCGGCCTCTGATCCCATCTCCGGGGCGACACGCGAGCGATCCGTGCCTAGAAGGCCTCCGGAGGGTCCGACCCTGTGCGCCCCCTTCGACCTGGATCGCCGGAGCCCGCGATGAGCAGCACGCCGCGCATGTCCCGTGAGCTCGGCCTGGCCGTCCTCGCCTGTGCGCTCATGCCGGTGACCGCCCGCGCGGCGCCGGAGCCGGCGCAGCCCTTCGACACCTGCCGCGCCGACCTCATCGCCGCCGCCACGACCCGAGCGGTCCCGCAGACCGTCGCGACCGCACAGCTCGCCGACCTGACCGCCGATCCGGAAGTGATCGCCGCCACCGGGAGCCAGGGCGAGTTCGTCCGGCCGCTCTGGGACTACATCGAGGCCAGCGTGACCCCGGCCCGCGTCGAGGCCGGCCGCAGCAAGCTCGCCGAACATGCCGACACCCTCGCGGCGATCGAGGCCAGGTACGGGATCGACCGCCACATCCTCGTGGCGTTCTGGGGCGTGGAATCGAGCTACGGTGCCGTGCTCGACAATCCCGCGGTGGTGAAGCCGGTGGTGCGCTCGCTCGCGACGCTGGCCTGCGGCGATCCCGCCCGTGCCGGCTACTGGCGCGACGAGCTGACGGCCGCCCTCCAGATCCTGGCCTGGAACGAGGCGCCGCTGGACAGGATGCCCGGTGGCCTCACCGGATCCTGGGCGGGCGCCATGGGCCACACGCAGTTCATGCCGACCGTCTACCATCGCTTCGCGGTCGACTTCGACGGTGACGGGCGGCGGGACATCTGGACCTCGGTCCCCGACGCGCTCGCCTCCACGGCGAACTACCTGCGCGCCCACGGCTGGAAATCCGGGGCGGGTTGGGGCAGCGAGGTGGTGCTGCCCGCGGGCTTCGACGCCGCGCTCGCCGACGAGACCACGCCCCGCAGCCTCGACGCGTGGCGGTCCCTCGGAGTCCGGCCGGTCGATGATCGTGCCTTCGCGGACGGCGCCGCGGACGCCACCCTGATCCTGCCCGCCGGAATCCGCGGCCCGGCCTTCCTGCTCCGGCCGAACTTCGCCGTGATCCTGCGCTACAACACCGCGCTCGCCTACGCGCTCACGGTGGCGCATCTCTCGGATCGCCTGCGCGGCGATCCCGCTTTCGCCCGCGACTGGCCGCGGGGTGACCGGCCGCTCACCGCCGACGAGCGGCGCGAGATCCAGAACCGTCTGACCGAGCGCGGCTTTCCCACGGGCGGCGTCGACGGGAAGATCGGCCCGAGAACGCGGGCGGCCCTGCGCGCCTTCCAGGGGTCGGTCGGTCTGTCAGCGGACGGCTACGCGGACGCGCCGCTCCTGGACAGGATCCGGTCGGCGCCGTGACGGCGGTCAGGCCAGGAAGGCGGGCTCGTCCCGGGCCAGCACGCGCTTGACGCTCTCAAGGTGCAGCCGCGCGCTCTCGGCGCGCCCGGCCGCCTCCTGGGCCGCCACCCGCTGAACGACGGCCTCCGGCACGATCTTGAGCGTGCGCCCGGTGCTCATGGCGAGAACCTGCGCCTGCGCGGCCCGCTCCAGATAGTAGAGGTCGTCCCAGGCTTCCGCGATCGTCTCGCCCAGCACCATCACGCCGTGGTTCTTCAGGAAGACCACGTCGGCCTCGCCGGCGCTGGTGGCGATCCGCTCGCCCTCGCGGGAATCGAGTGCCAGACCGTTGTAATCCTCGTCCACAGCGATGCGGCCGTAGAACCGCAGAGCCGTCTGCCCGGCCCACAGCAGGGGTTGGCCCTCCAGCATGGCCAGGGCCGTCGCGTAGGGCATGTGCGTGTGGAAGGCTGCGCGGGCGCGGGGCTTCAGCCGGTGCAACTCGGCATGGATGTGGAACGCCGTGGCTTCCGGCTGGCCATCCCCTTCGACCACGTTTCCGTGAAAATCGCACAGGAGGAGGCTTGAGGCCGTCACCTCCGCGAAGGCGAGTCCGTAGGGGTTGACCAGGAACAGGTCGGGCCGCTCGGGCAGCACGGCCGAGAAGTGGTTGCAGATGCCTTCCTCCAGGCCGTTGCGGGCGGCCCAGCGGAGGCAGGCCGCGAGATCCACCCGGGCGCGGCGCACGCTGTCGGCGTGCAGGGGCTCGTTGCTGCGCAAGGGCGGCGTGCCGGAGGCGGTGACGGCGTGTGCCATGTGTGGACCTTCCCGTTCTCGATAGCGGTTGGACGTGTCGCGGCCGTGAATTCGCAGATTGCGCGGGCTCAAGCCGTCGACGGCGTTGGCGACCACGCCGCCGTTCCGGAGCGCCGGCGGCGGATCCCCACCCCCGCTCGCCCGCCTCCCGTCATGGCGGGCTCGCGAGGGCGGCGGGCCGAGCGGCCCCCGCGTGGGTCAGCCAGCGCCATCGGTGACGCCGCCGACGAGGTTGAGCCCGAGCAGGAAGTCCGACGCGAAATCGGTACGCACCACCGGCTCGCGGGCGACCGGCTCGCGGACCGCATCGCGCTCGATCCGGCGCGCGGCGACGGCTTCCGCCACCGTGACCTTCTGGAACGTGAGGCTGGTTCCGCCGCGCAGTTGGGCGATCCGGCCGATGTCGGGGCCGATCACGGTGGCGATCTTCGGGTAGCCGCCCGTGGATTGCCGGTCGGCCATCAGCACGATCGGCAGGCCGTTCCCCGGCACCTGGATCGCCCCCATCGCCACGCCATCGGAGACGATGTCGTGGCCGCGGGCGTGCTTCAGCGGCTCCCCGTCGAGGAAGCACGCCATCCGGTCACCCCGCGGCAAGACGGTCCAGGGGCCGTCGAGGAAGGCGGCGATCTGATCGGGGGCGAAGTAGTCGTCCTGCGGTCCCGGTACGACCCGGATCGTCCGCGCGTTCCGCGCCAGCCACGGGACGACGAGCCGGTGGGGCGCGCCGTCCCCCGCGCGGCCATCGGCCACCGGCAGGCGGTCGCCGGCGGCGAGGCCGCGACCGTCGAAACCGCCCAGCGCGGAGCGGGTGTGGGTAGCGTTGGATCCGAGGACCGGCGCGACATCCAGCCGGCCGCTCACCGCGAGGTAGCCCCACGACCCCGCATCGCCGGCCCGCACCGCGAGGATCTGGCCGGGCTCCAGGGTGAGGGCGACCGCCTCGGGCAGCGCCGCGCCGTCCAGCGCGACGCGGAAGCCCGGCGCGAGCAGGGCGAGCCCCAGGGGTCCGCCCGCGGCACCCACCGTGATGCCGCCGGTCGAGACCTCGATCGCGGTGGCGTCGAGGGGATTGCCGGCCGCGCGATTGGCGCTGGCGTGCATCAGCGGATCCATCGGCCCGGCGGCCGTGATGCCGAAGCGCAGATAGCCGTGCCGCCCGCCATCCTGAAGCGTGACGCCCGGCCCGGCGGCCTCGATCGCGAGGATACTCATCGGCGGGCCTCCCCGCGGCGCGCCACCGCCTCGCCCGCCGCCTCGCGCGCGGTCAGCGCGTCGAAGGTCGCCGCATCGACGGGCTCGAAGCGGATCTGGTCCCCCGCGCCCACGAAGAAGCTCGGGTCGCGTTCCGGCGCGTAGAGGCGGGCCGGCGTGGCGCCGAGCACGTACCAGCCGGTCGGCATCGGCACGGTCGCGACTGCGGCGAGGCCGCCGCCGATCATCACGGCGTTTCGTGGATGGGGCGGCCGCGGGCTCTGCCGCCGGGGCACCGCCAGTACGTCCGCCAGGCCGCCGAGATAGGCGAAGCCCGGGGCGAAACCGTACATGTAGACCCGGTAGGTCGCCCCCGCGTGGGTGGAGACCACCGCGTCGGGCGACAGGCCCGCCCGCTGGGCGACCTGAACGATGTCCTCGCCGTGCGGGGCGTCGTAGCAACAGGGCAGCGTCCACAGCGTCGGGGTGGCTGCCCGCGCCGTGGCGCCCGCCGCGAGCGACCGGACCCGGGCCACGAGGGTCTCGCGGTCGAGCACCAGCGGGTCGTAGTGCAGCATCAGGGACCGGTAGGTCGGCACCCGCTCCAGCAGACCCGCGAGGGGGGCGGCGCCGAGGGCGTCGTCGAGCGCGAGGACACGGTCGCTGATCGCGGGATCGACCGTGGTGCCGAACTCGACCACCAGGGCCGCCTCGCCGGCATCGAGGAGCCGGGGTTCATCCGGGACGTCGCTCACGGCCGGAACGGCGCCAGCGTGACGCCCGCCCCCTCCAGCCGGGTGCGTACGGCGCGGGCGGTGGCCACGGCATGGGCCGAATCCCCGTGCACGCAGATCGACCGGATCGGCGTCGGAAGGGCGCTGCCCCCGGCCGTTCGGATCGTCCCCGTCTCGACCATGTGCAGGACGCGGTCGGCGGCCTCGCCCGCGTCGGTGATCATCGCACCGGGCTGGCTGCGCGGGATCAGGAGGCCGGCCTCCGTGTAGCCGCGGTCGGCGAAGATCTCCTGGTGCACTTCCAGGCCGCAGGCCTCACCCGCCTGGACCTGCGCGGTGAGCGCGATGGCGAGCAGCGCGAGGTCGCGATCCACCGCCCGGACCGCCCGCGCGATGGCGTCGGCCACCGGCCGTTCCTCGGCGGCGACGTTGGCCAGCGCCCCGTGCGCCTTCACGTAGGTGATGCGGTGTCCGGCATAGCACGCCAGCGCCTGCGCGGCGCCGACCTGATAGGCCACGAGGCGCTCGATCTCGGCCGGCGTGAACGGCATGCGGCGGCGGCCGAAGCCCCACAGGTCCGGGAAGCCCGGATGGGCGCCCACCGCGACGCCGCGCTCCTTCGCCAGCGCGAAGGTCTGCGCCATGATCTCGGGATCGCCCGCGTGCAGGCCGCAGGCCACGTTGGCGGAGGTCACGATCCCGAGGATCGCCGCGTCGTCCCCGCAGGCATAGGCACCGTAGCCCTCACCGAGATCGGAGTTCAGATCCACGCTGATCAACGGTCTCGCTCCTTCGCCGCCGGGTCCGGACCTGTCGCCTCGGCATGCCGCACGGCCAGGTCTGCGCTCATTCAACACCCTCTCTTACCAGAAGTCGCACGTGCGCCTCCATGGCGGCGCGGCCGATCCGACGTCCGGGCGGCTCCGACCGCAAGACCCGGACCCGGCGCCGGCGCGTCGGCTTCGAGCTGCTGTCATCGCGCGCCGCTGCAGCGCAGGGCGGGGGTCAGCCCGTTCAAAGTTCCACTTTTCAAGGAACTCTCAGGTCGATCCGGCACTTAAACTCATGCAAAAATATGGAGGAGCAATTGATGAAGGTCTCTCATCTGGCAAGCGCGCTTGCGCTGTTGGCGTTTACTGCCGGTCCCGTGCTCGCCGCGCCCTGCAGCACCGGCACCACGAAGGCCAAGAGCCCGGATCAGCAGGCGTCCAATTCCAGCAGCTCCGATGTCGACAAGTCCAGCAAGAACCTTGCCGGCGGCCAGCAGCCGGCCTCGCCCGGAACGGTCGGCGCCATGAACAACGCTGGCGCCACGCAGACCGCCCCCGCGCAGGCACAGGCGAATACGGGCGGGAAGTCGAATTCGACCGATCCGGCCGCGGCGAACCTCGCCGGCGGACAGCAGCCGGCTTCGCCGGGCACCGTCGGGGCGATGAACAAGGCGGCGGCCGATCGGCAGACGGCTCCGGCCGACGACAACTGCTGATCCACGACTTCCGTCGAAACGTCCTGCGCAAGCCCGCCTCGGTTCCGAGGCGGGCTTGCTTGCATGTGGATACCGGTGGTTGCGCGACGGGACGCGCGAACCGGCGTGGTCCCACGCCCCGGATCGGTGTTTAAGCCTCGCGACGGCGTCGTTGGCGCGGCTTTCCGCGATGGCCGCCATCATCGGAGCCGGAGGATGCGGAGGGGTACGACGGGATTGGCTGGAACCGACATCACTGTACTTATCCAGGCAAATTTGGCAAACAAGACCGGGTAAATTCGGCAATCACTGGGGAGGTGGGGACGTGGGTCAGCGGCGTACGCTCCTGCTGATCGGGGGGTTGCTGCTCGCCGCCGGGGCCGCTGTTCTCACCGAGCCCGGCGAGCGTCTCCGCGCCCGCGCCGCCCCGATCCTGTCGGAAATCGGCGCACGTCTCGAGCCGCTGATCCCGACACTGCGCAGTGGCCCGACCGCGGATGCGCGGCTCCCGACGCCGCGCACGGCGATCGAGGACGGGCGCACCTTGGTCCGGCTGTCGGCGCTCGAACGGCAGCGCATCGGCCTCGTCGCCGAAGCGCGACCGTCCGTACCGCACCAGCAGGAGCTGACCGCTTACGGAAGCGTCCTCGATCTCGCCCGGATCACCGAGCTCACCAACAGCTACGCGGGCGCCGTCGCGTCGCTTCAGACGGCCCAGGCGCGGGTCGAGGTCTCGGGCAGCGCCGCCCGGCGCGCGCGCAGCCTCGGCGCGGGGATCGTGGCGGTCGCCCAGATCGAGACAGCCGAAGGCACCCTCCTGACCGACCGCGCCGCCGTGACCACGGCCGAATCGCAGGTGCGGACCCTCGCGGCCACGGCGCGACAGGAATGGGGCTCGGTGCTCGGCAAGGCGATCATCGATCGTTCACCCCTCGTCACGCGGCTGATCGAGCGCGCGGACTTCTTGGTTCAGGTGACGCTGCCGCCGGGCGAGAGCCTTCCGGTGCCCCCGCAGGCGGCCTACGCCGAGGTTCCGCCGCAGAGCGAGCGCGTCCCCCTGCGGCTGGTCTCGGCGGCGACCCGCACCGATCCACGCATCCAGGGGCAGAGCTTCTTCTACTTGGTGTCGGGCGACAGCGGCCTGTTGCCGGGCACCAGCACGATGGCGTTCCTGGCGGCGCCGCAGACGATTCGGGGCGTCCTCGTGCCCGAGGATGCCGTCGTGCACGGCGAGGGGGGCACCTGGGTCTATCGGGGCACCGGCGACGGTGCCTTCGTGCGGCATCCGGTCCGTGCCGATGCGCCGATGTCGGCCGACGCCTTCGTGGTCGAGGATCTGCCGGATGGCGGGGAGATCGTGCTGCGGGGTGGGCAGGCATTGCTCTCCGAGGAGATGAAGAGCCGGATCCGCGTCGTGGGCGACGACGATGACTGAGCCGCCGGGTGCTGCCGGCCGCGGCGGTCCCCAGGCGGCCCTCGTCGGTTTCGCCGTGCGGCTCCCTCGGGTGGTCCTGGCTCTGGCCTGTGCCGTGCTCGTCTTCGGCCTCTACGCGCTCGCGGCAGCGCGCTACGACGTCTTTCCGGAATTCGCCCCTCCGATCGTGACGATCCAGACCGAGGCGCCGGGCCTCGACTCGGAGCAGGTCGAGGTGTTGGTCACCCAGCCCGTCGAGGTCGCGGTCGGCGGCCTTCCGGGGCTCGAGACCCTGCGCTCCACCTCCATCCAGGGCCTGTCGGTGATCACCGCCGCCTTCAAGTCCGGCAGCGACGTCGATCGGGTCCGCCAGCGCGTCAACGAGCGTCTGGCGGCTCTGTCCGGCCGAATGCCGGACGGGGTTGCGACGCCGGCGATGACCCCGCTCACCTCCTCGACCCTCACGGTGCTCCTCGTCGGGTTGACCGCGGAGGCCCGCGACGGCATGGACCTGCGCCACGTGGCCGAATGGACCGTACGGCGGCGCCTTCAGGCCGTGCCGGGCATAGCGCAGGTGTCGATCTACGGCGGGGCGGTGCGGGCGCTGCAGGTCCAGGTCCGGCCGGACGACCTGATCCGTTTCCAGATCGGCCTCAACGACGTGCTGACGGCCGCCCGGAAAGCAACCGGCGTGCGGGGCGCCGGCTTCGTCGACACCCCGAACCAGCGCGTGCTGCTGCGGAGCGAGGGCCAGTCGCTCACCCCGGAGGCCCTGGGCCGCACGGTGCTCCACAACGACGGGGGGGCGAGCGTCGTGCTCTCGGACGTGGCGAATGTCACGGCCGCCCCCGAACCCGCGATCAGCGCGGCGCTCGTCGACGGGAAGCCCGGCGTGCTGCTCATGGTTGGCGCCCAGGTCGGCGTCGACACGCGGGCCGTGACGGCGCGGCTGGAAGCCGCCCTCGACGAGTTGCGGCCGGTCCTGAACCGGGAGGGCGTGTCCCTGCGCGCAGACCTGTTCCGGCCGGCGAACTTCGTGGATGTCGCCACCGGGAACGTCCTCCAGGCCCTGGCTTTCGGCGGCGTCCTGGTGGTGATCGTGCTGTTCGTCTTCCTGGCGGATTGGCGGGCCGCGCTGATCAGCGCGGCGGCGATCCCCCTCTCGTTGGTCGCTGCCGCGCTCGCGCTCCAGGCCTGGGGCGAGAGCCTCAACACGATGACGCTGGGCGGGCTGGCGCTGGCCATCGGCGAGGTGGTGGACGATGCGGTGATCGGCGTCGAGAACGTCTCCCGCCGCCTGCGGGCCGCGCGTGGCGAGCGACCGGCCCGCGTGGTGCTCGCCGCCATGCTGGAGGTGCGCACCTCGGTCGCCTACGCGACGCTCGCCGTGCTCCTGATGTTCCTGCCGGTGCTGGCGCTCACCGGGGTGGCGGGGCGCCTGTTCGGCCCCCTGGCGCTCGCCTACATCGCGGCGGTCGTGGCCTCGCTCCTCGTCGCGCTCACGGTCACGCCGGCCCTGGCGCTGCTCCTCCTGGGTGGCCGGATGGCGCGCGCCGAGGCCGCTCCGCCGCGCGAGCCGCCCGTGGTCCGCTGGAGCCGTGCCGCCTACCTCCGGCTGCTGGCCTGGATCGGCCGGGCCCCGCGCCTGGCGATGCTGGGAAGCCTGCTGCTGACCCTCGCGGGTGCCGCGATCCTCCCGACCCTCGGCGCGGTGTTCCTGCCCGACCTGAAGGAGGGCCACTTGATCCTCCACATGGTGGCGATCCCCGGGACGTCGCTGCAGGAATCGCAGCGGCTCGGCACGCTGATCACCGGCGACCTGAAGGGCATTCCGGGCGTTCGCGCCGTGGCCGCACAGATCGGTCGCGCCGAGGCCGCCGAGGATACGGCGGGTCCCCATTACAGCGAGATCCACATCGACCTGCAGCCCGGCCTCGACGGCGCGGCCCAGCGATCCGTCGAGGCGGCGATCCGCGACCTGATCGCCGGGTTTCCCGGTGCCGCCTTCTCGCTCAAGACCTTCCTGACCGAGCGGATCGAGGAGACGGTGTCGGGCTTCACGGCGCCCGTCGTGGTCAACGTGGTCGGCAGCGACCTGGACCGCATCGAGGCCGCCGCCCGCTCGGTCGCCCGCGAACTCGCGGAGGTGAAGGGCGCCCGCGACGTGCAGCAGGCGTCCCCGGCCGGATTGCCGCAGGTCACCGTGGCGCTCCGCCCGGTGGATCTGCGCCACTGGGGTCTCGATCCGGTCGAGGTGCTGGAGGCGGTGCGCACCGCCTACCAGGGCGACGTCGTCGGCCAGACCTATCGCGGCAACGCGGTGTTCAACGTGCTGGTGATCCTCGACGCGGCAGTGCGGAGTCGACTCAGCGCGGTGGGTGACCTGCCCCTGCGGGCGACAGGCGGTCGCTACGTCCGCCTGTCGCAGGTGGCCGACGTCTACGAAAGCGCGGGCCGCTATCAGGTGCAGCATCTCGGTGCGCAGCGGGTGCAGGCCGTGACCGCCAACGTCGCCGGACGGGACATGGCGGGATTCGTGGCGGCGGCCAAGCGCAAGATCGCCAAGGAGGTGCGGCTGCCCGAGGGTGTCTACGTGACCTTCTCGGGGGCCGCGGAGGCGCAGGAGGCGGCCCGGCGCGACCTGCTGATCCACGCCGGTCTCGCCGGTTTCGGCATCGTGGTTCTGCTCGCCATCGTCACCGGTTCGGCGGCGAACCTGATGCTGGTCCTGGTCAATCTGCCCTTCGCCTTCGTGGGTGGGGTCGCCGCGGCGGCGCTCACCGGGGGCTTGCTCTCGCTCGGCTCCCTCGTCGGTTTCGTCACCCTCGCGGGCATCTCGCTGCGCAACAGCGTGATGATGATCGCCCATTACGAGCAGATGGTGACGCGGGATAAGCTCCCGTGGGACGCCGCGACCGCGGCCGCGGGCGCCGCCGACCGGATGGTACCGATCCTCATGACCTCGCTGGTCACCGGTCTCGGCCTGCTGCCGCTGGCCCTCGGGGCCGGGGAGCCCGGCCGCGAGATCGAGGGCCCGATGGCGCTGATCATCCTGGGCGGCCTCGTCACCTCGACGGTGCTCACCCTCCTGATCCTGCCGGTGCTGGCCTTGCGCTTCGCCCGGTTCCGGATGGAGGAGCCCGGGGAGGCGATGATCGCGCCCGCCCTCCGGTCCTGACATCGCTCCGCCTGCCGGTGGCTGCCAAGCCCGAGGGGGGCTGACGACGGGGCGGGGCAGCAGCCCCGGCGCGGAACGCGTCGGCGATCTTGTCCTGCTCGGACGGTCCGGCGCGATGTCCTCGAAGGTCAGACCGGCCTTCGCGGGGCGGTGACGAGCGGGTCCTGGCTGCCGCCCGCGGTCACCGCGAGCCGCTTCCCCCGCAACCCGGCCACCGACGTCGCAGCCGCGTCCGCAGCCACCAGGAACGTCTACGCCCCGGGGGAGGGCGCCTCCCGGGCGATATGGGTGATCCCAGCGCCGGAGGCCTGCGCGTGGATCGGGTCCGTGTCGGCGCGGTCGGCCGAAAGGGCGATCGGTCCGGTGTTCCGTGCCTCCTTGACCGGCACTCCGCGGGTGAACCCAGGCCGGGACTGGCCGGTGCCGAGGGGTGTGAGGTCCCGCTCCCGGCAGCCGTCCCGGAGCAGCGGCGCGATCAGCGTCGAGGAGCACTGCCAGCCGATGCGCGAGGGGCCGGTGCGGGCGCGGCGCGACCCCGTCACGCGAGACGGAAGGCCGACCGGCCGGCGATCGGGATTCGGCGGAGACGGGCAGCGGGATCATTCGTCGAGGCGGGCCGGGACGGGGCCGCAGCTACCACCAGCTGGCGCGGGTTTCCGGGGCAGGGGGGCGGTTCGCCGCGGCCGGACGGAGGGAATGATCGAGGGCCGCTAAAACCCTGCGCACCGCCTCCTCGTAGGTCGCCGCCACGGGGTCGCGCGGGCGGGCGAGCCCGATCGCGACGGTCTCGTCGAGGCGTCCCGGCCGCGGGCGCATCACCACAACCCGGTCGGCGAGCGTCACCGCCTCCCCGACATCGTGCGTGACGATGACGATCGTCGGCTTCGACTCGGCCCAGAGGTCCAGGAGCTGGTCGTGAAGCCCCTTCCGGGTGAAGGCATCCAGGGCTGAGAACGGCTCGTCGAGGAGCAGCACCCTCGGCTGCGCGACGAAGGCTCGGGCGATGGCGACACGCTGCTGCTGGCCCCCCGAGAGTTCGCGCGGCCAGCGCCCACCGTGCTCGGCCAGCCCGATCCGCTCCAGCGCGTGGGTGACGCGGGCCCGGCGCTCGGAGCGGCCGAGGCCGGAGAGCCCGAAGCCGACATTGTCGGCGACGTTGAGCCAGGGGAGGAGCCGCGGCTCCTGGAAGACCACCCCGACGCTCGGATGGGGCTCGGCGATCGTCTCGCCGTCGACCTGCACGAAGCCGCGGCTGGCTTGGTCGAGCCCCGCGATCAACCGGAGCAGCGTCGTCTTCCCACAGCCGGAGCCGCCGATCAGCGCGACGATCTCCCCCTGCTTCACAGACAGGCCGATGGCCTCGAGCGCCCGCGTGCCGTCCGCGTAGGTCTTGGAGAGATCGTCGATGACGAGCACGGGCGTCCCTTGTCCGGGCCTGGCGCGGGTGCCGGTGCGCGACCCGGCTGTCCCGGCGGAGCGGGATCCGGCGGTCACAGGCTGTCCCGCGCGGTATCCTGCCAGCGCGTCAAGGGCAACGTCAGCGTCACGAGGGCCATGTCGGCGAGCTTGCCGACCAACGCGAAGGCGATGATCGCCGCCACGATCTGATCGGGCTTGCTGAACTGCTGGCCGTCGACCAGCAGGTAGCCGAGGCCCTCGGAGGCGCCCATCAGCTCCGCCGCCACGACGAACAGGAAGCCGAGGCCCAGACCGGTGCGCAGGCCGACCAGCGTGGCCGGCAGCACCGCCGGCAGCAGGATCCGGCGGGCCAGCGCCGGCCGCGACAGCCGGAAGATCCGCCCGACCTCGACGAGCTTCCGGTCCACCGAGGCGATCGCTCCGGAAACCCCGACATAGACCGGGAAGAAGACGCCCACGGCGATCAGCAGGACCTTCGGCGTCTCCAGGATGCCGAACCACAGGATGAAGAGGGGCACCCAGGCGAGCGACGGGACGGCGCGGAGCGCCTGCAGGCTCGGGTCGACGAGCCAGCGCAGCACCGGGATCGTGGCCACCAGGGCGCCGGCCAGGATCCCGGCCGCCGCCCCGAACAGGAAGCCGAGCCCGACGCGGATCAGGGTCGCCTCCACGTGCATCCACAGGTCACCCGACGCCGCCAACTCCCACAGGGTGGCGCCGATGCGGCTGGGCGGCGGAAGCAGGCGCCCGGACGCGAGGCCGGTCGCGACCGCGATCTCCCAGCCGATCGCCAGGAGCAGCGGCAGAAGCAGGCCGAGACCGGCGCGGCCGCCCCGCCGCAGCAGCGGAACGCCCCCCATCACCGCCCGGCGGCGGGATTGAAGGTCGGATCGAGCAGGCTTTCGACCGCGGCCGCCACATCGGTCCCGGCGGGGATCACGCCGGCCTGCTGCAGGGCCAAGCCGGCCGCCTTGATCGAGTCGGTCTGTGCCGGGCCGATCGCGGGCTGCGACAGGTCGGTGCGCTCGATCTGACGGGCGATCACGGGCGCCGGCAGCTTGGTGGCCGCCACGAGGGCGGCCGAGAGCGCCTGCGGGTTGGCGAGCGCGTAGGCCCGCGCCTTCTCGTAGGCGGCGATCACCGTCCGGACGAGCTCTGGATGGGCCTTGGCGAACTCCTCGCGCACGTCGAGCAGCCCCCAGGTGTTCGCCGCGGCGTCGCGGTAGAACAGGACATCGCCGTTCTCGATCTCGGCCGCGGCCATCATCGGGTCGAGCCCCGCCCAGGCGTCGACGTCACCCCGGTCGAGGGCCGTGCGCCCGTCCGCATGCTGGAGCAGGACGAGCTTCGCGTCGCGCTCAGTGAGACCGGCGCTCTGGAGCGCGCGGATCAGGAAGATGTGAGGGTCGGTGCCGCGGGTGACCGCGACCCGCTTGCCCTTGAGGTCCGCCGGCTTAGTGATGCCGGTCTCCTTGCGGGTGACGAGCGCCGTCCATTCCGGACGCGAGTAGGCGTAGATCGCCTTGATCGGGTTGCCGTTGATCCGCGCCACCAGCGCCGCCGCGCCCGCAGCCGATCCGAAATCGATTGCGCCGGCATTCAGGAACTCCAGCGCTTTGTTGGAGCCGAGCGACTGCACCCAGCGGACCTTGATGCCGCGGGATGCGAGTGCCTCCTCGAGGAAGCCCTTCTCCTTCAGGAGCAGGCCCACCGGATTGTAGGTCGCCCAATCCAGGCGGATCTCCTTCGGGTCCTCGGCGCGCGCCTCCCGTCCCGGCAGGATGCCGAGGCAGGCCAGGACGAGGCCGGCGGCCAGCAGGGATCGGCGGGTCGAGAACATGGGCGGGACCTTTTGGCGTGAGACTGGGGTCTGGGCGTCCGGCGTTCCGGAGCGGACGGGCGGCGCCGCGATCGGCGCGATCAACCTGTCGGGTATCCCGGGGGCCGATCAGCGGTGCTGGATCACGCGACGCGTACAGGGAGGCGCTGAGGCGCCGCTGTGCTCCAGCCGGCTCCACCGGACGGTCATACTGCGCCTCCGAGCGGTGACGACGCGCGAGATCGCTCCGGGATCACGTCCGGACGGCTCATGCGTC
This sequence comes from Methylobacterium longum, assembly GCF_022179385.1. Taxonomy (GTDB): domain Bacteria; phylum Pseudomonadota; class Alphaproteobacteria; order Rhizobiales; family Beijerinckiaceae; genus Methylobacterium; species Methylobacterium longum. The sequence continues at coordinate 114,183 of NZ_BPQS01000002.1, forward strand.
TTCATCTTCGGCCCGAAACCCCGTTGCAGACAACGAACGCACCATCCTGTCCCGGTGATCGCGAGTCAACGAAAGCCCATTCTCTACTTCGACCCGAAAAGATAAGAATCTTCGGCGACGCGGCGAACGAGGGGACTCGTTCGCCGCACGGCCGCGGAACGCGCCGCAGACCGCTCTCCCAGGCCCGAGATCGGGCGTTCGCGCTGCGGCCGCCGCCGCGCGGACGCGGGACGAGCGCGGGCTGGGCGACACCGCGCCATCACCCTCGTGGCACCGGACTCGTCCCACGTCATCCGGATGCGTTGCTGCGAGGCCGACCTTGCGCCCCTGCGCGAGCCGCCCGACGCACCCTCCCTGTGACGGCCGCCGCTCCGGATCGTCATCCGGAGCGCCGGCCGCTCCGTTCTACGAGCTGCTCATCCTGGCCGCCGGCAGCCACCTGCAGCGGCCGCCCGTCCCGGCATCGCGCACGCCTTCGAAGCCGGCACTTACGACGGCGCGCGGGCTCTGGCAGCGCATCTCGATCGCCTCAGTCAGTCCGTATCGGAATCCGAGCCGCCGGGCCTCCGGACCGCGTTGGCCGTCGATGCCGGGCTCGCCGGCCTCGAACGCGCCTGCGTGAGGCCCGCACGCCTCGCCGCCGCGCGTGACGGGCCGGTACCGGGAGCGTGCGCACGCTCCGGATCGACCGCGCTGCCAAGATCGGCAACTTCCTGGGACAGGCCGCGCTGCCGTCGATCCGCGCGGCGTTCGCGGCGGCGGGGTGCACCTGCATCGCAGGCGCCAGCGTCGCCGCGGTCGATGCTGCCGGCGTAACGCTGGCGGACGGGAGGTGCGGTCCGGCGCGGACGATCGTCCGCGTGACCGGTATGCTGGCGAACCCGCTCGCGGCCCTGCTGGGGCTTCCCCTGGACACGCTCGTGCCCTCCGGAGCCGCCGCCAAGGCCACGAAGCGGGTGATCAATTGGTGCCGCCGCTATCCGCCCCGCGACCGCGATCCTGCGGCTAACCGTGCGGCGGCGGCACCAATACTTCACGCATCGCCCGCCACAGGCCGGCGGGGCTGATGGGCGCCACACCGGTTAACATTCTCGCTCCAGTCGACCGCGGAGCCGGAACGAGCGTTCGGAAGCCAAGACCTCACGGGGATTGCCAAGCCCGGCATCGCCGCCCGATTCCGGCGGCGGCACGCCCCGGGACCGGCGAGCGGTGCGGGCCGTATTCGGCTGCAATCGCCGGACGATAGCCGGCCGCTCGCCGTATTGATGGAGGTACCTGCAGGCCACGGCTTCTCGGACGAGGAAGCCCGGGTACGTTCTCGGTCTAAACGGCGACATCAAATCTTGATTTGTCTGGGGCAAGAGCTTCGCGCAATTTCTATTGCCCGCCCTCGATACGATGCGTGCCGCGGCCAGACGGCGGCGCGGTCGCATGAATTCAGAGTCGGCACGACTGTCCAGCGCAGTCCTGGGGCGGCTGAAAATTAATTCTGGTTAGGCAGAGCTTACGAAAAGCTAGCAACCCCGAAGCCGATTAACGATGCATTAACCATAGCCGTGTCTGCATGATGCCACGTTCGGCTCTCGGAAGGGCAGATTTCATCATGGTTGCGGCGCCCACAGCCTCGTGGTCTCATATCCTGACGCAGGTCGCGGAAAGTCTCGACCGCATCGTCGAGAAACCGTCAGCCGAGATCCTGAGGCTCAAACCCTCCTTCACCGGCGCCGAGGCGCCCGCTCTGCGCCTGGGGCAGCAGGTCGAGGACTCCAACGCGGCGCTTCTGCCGGACCCGGCCGTCAACGATGCCGAGCCGCCCGCCGGCGCTCACGACGCCGAGGACGAGGCGGTGTCGGACTGGATGAGCACCCTCGACATCATCAACGGCATGGTGGGGCTGGCCGACGAGCAGAAGCGGCGCCTGCGCTCCCAGAGCGCGACGCACGAGATGGCGCTCGAGACCCTGCAGCGCGAGCTGAAGGAGACGCAGCAGAGGCTCCAGCTGTCCGAAATGCGCGCCCACGAGATCCAGGCCCGCGCCGATATCCGCCTGCAGCGGATCCAGGCCGACGCGGATGCGCAGGTGGAAGAGATCCGTGCCGAGGCCGAGGCCCGGGTGCGGACGATCCAGGCCGAGGCTGAAGCCTGGGTCCGGGCTGCCGAGGAGCAGGTCCGGGTGGCCGATGTGAGAGCCGACACCGCCGAGAAGTGGCTGTCCCGGATCGACGCGGCGGCGAAGAACCTGCTGCTGGGGGGGCATATGAGCCAGGCCGAGGCCTGAGACGCTGCGGGTGCCGCAGCGCTTCCTCCGAGACGGGCTCCAGGATTGATGATGGAACACTCACGATGGACCACGGCTGACCAGCCGGCCGAACGCCAGGCGCATCTCGCGCCGGCCTCGGGGCCCGGCGGGCCCGCATCCCCCGCCAAGGTCGTCGTCCTGGCCTCGGTGCCCGCCGGTTCGCCCGCGGCACGTGGACCCGCCGCCGAGGCGGCCTCCGGCAAGTGGCCGGGCGTGCTGGAGCGGGTACGCGGTGCTGCCCAGTACATCCGGCACATCGAGGATCGCGCGCAGGACTACGAGGTCCGCGTGCACGAACTCCTGGAGCAGGTGCGCGCCGACATGCGGGACGCCGACGCCAAGGTCCGCGCCGCCGAGCAGCGCACCCGCGAGATCCAGGCCCGGGCCGACGCCCTCATCGGCGCCGCCGAGGAGCGGGCGCGCGTGGCCGAGGAGCGCGCCGGCTCCGCCGAGGAGTGGCTGCGCCGCATCTCGGATGCGATCGAGTCCGAATTCGTCGTCGAGCCGGCGCCGCTCAAGACCGGCACTCAGGACGCCTGACGCGACCGTCTCCGCACAGTGACAGGAAAAGGGACACGTGATGCCTGCGATGGACGAGGCTTTCTGGGCCACCCTCGATGCGCAGATCACCGCGCAGCGCCCGGAGGCCGAGGGGCGGATGCCGGTCGCTCCCGTCCGGCCGGCGCCGCAGGTCCCCGCCTTGAAATCCCCCCCCGCAGCGATGCCCACCGCCCCGTCACGCCGGCTGGCATCGGACTGGACCAGCGTGCTCGACACGCTCACCGCGGCCAAGAGTGCCGCTCAGCAGCAGGAGATGCGCCTGCGCGAGCAGGCCGCGGAGCAGGACGCCCTGCTTCAGGAACTGAAGCGCGCGCAGCAGGAAACACGCGCCTTCGAGGTTCTCCTGCGCGAGTGCCAGACACAGGCCGAGGCGAAGCTCAAGGACGTCCAGGCCCAGGCCGAGGCCCGCGTCCGGGATCTGCGAGCGGAGTCGGACGCGCAGCTTCAGGCCCTTGAGGCGCGGGCGCAGGCCGCAGAGCTGCGCGCGGAGGCTGCCGAAGAGTGGCTGCGCCGGATCGAGCAGGCGAGCCGCGACCTGCTGCCCGCCGCCGAACGGGCGGCAGCCTGATGGCGCTCGCAGCTGCCTCGACCGGATGAGCCCATGCGCGCGGCCGGCCCCCTCATCGCATCCCCGCGGATGCTTGTTCTGGCGGGACTGATCGCGCTGCTGCTCGGCGGTTGCGTTTCGACGCTGGATCATCCGGTCGAGCGGACCTTCGCCGAGCAGATCACGCAGTCCGAGTCCGTCCCGGCGCGCGCCGGTCCTGTCGAACCGCCGGACCAAGCCGAGTGGCGGCTGCGGCTCTCGTACCTGTAGTCATCCCCGGCCCGGCGGAACGGGCAGACTGGCTCGCACCGCCGCGCGGGAATGCGGCCCGCGAGGCACCGGACACGCCTCCCGGCTCCCAACGATGTCAGGCCCCTCCAGCGGGTGGCCCGCGTCGGCCTGCATCGTGGATCCGCTGTCACAGGGCTGGACGGAGCGCAGCTTCCCGCAGCTGACGGTTCGCCGCCGGGCGCCTGCTCCGCTAAGATCCGTGTTCCGCGCAGCCCGGACCGGGCTGGCCCCGGTATCAGTCGGATCGATGAGACAGGATCACCTGCGCCTCGGCGCGTTCTTCTACGCGACCGGCCACCACGTGGCGGGTTGGCGCCATCCCTCCAGCGAGGCGGATGGCGGCCTCGTCCTGGAACGCTACGTCGGCTGGGCGCGCCGCGCCGAGGCGGCGAAGTTCGACCTGATCTTCCTCGAGGACGGATCCGGCATCCGGGACCTAGACCTGCGGTCGAGCGAGCGGACCGCGCGCTCCACCCATTTCGAGCCGGTCACCCTGTTGTCGGCGCTCGCGGCTGTGACCAGCCGGATCGGGCTCGTGGCCACCACCTCCACGAGTTTCAACGAGCCCTTCAACGTCGCGCGTCGGTTCGCGTCGCTCGATCACCTCAGCGGCGGACGGGCCGGCTGGAACCTCGTTACCTCCGCGACGGATGCGGAGGCGGCCAATTTCGGCGGCGACCGGATCGCTGGCCACGGAGACCGCTACGAGCGCGCCCAAGAGTTCGTGGACGTAGTCCTCGGCCTCTGGAACACCTGGGACGACGATGCGGTGATCATCGACCGCGCCAGCGGACAGTTCTCGAAGCCCGACGGCTTCCGCCCGCTCGATCACAGCGGCAAGTATTTCGACGTCCGCGGACCGCTCAACATCTCGCGCACGCCGCAGGGCCAGCCCGTGCTGGTGCAGGCCGGATCCTCGGGGCCCGGCAAGGATCTGGCGGCGCGCACCGCCGAGATCGTCTTCACGGCGAACCAGACACTCGAGGAGGCGGTAGCGTTCTACGGTGACCTGAAGGCGCGGATGGCCAGCTTCGGCCGTTCGCCTGACGACCTGAAGGTGATGCCGGGTCTCTTCCCCGTGGTCGGGCGCAGCGAGGCGGAGGCGCGGGCCAAGTTCGAGGCCCTGCAGGATCTGATCGATCCCGTCGTCGGTCTCGCCCTGCTCGGCCGAATGATCGGCGGGCATGATCTGTCCGGCCACGATCCCGACGGGCCCGTGCCCGAGCTGCCCGAGACCGACGGCATCAAGTCCCGACAGCAATTGATGGTCGACCTCGCCCGTCGGGAAGGGCTGACACTGCGCCAGCTCTACCTGCGCATCGCGGGCGCGCGCGGCCACTCGCAGATCGTGGGCACGGTCGCCCAGATCGTCGACGAGATGGAGGAGCGTTTCCAGGCCGGGGGTGCGGACGGATTCAACATCATGCCGCCGACCCTGCCGGGCGGGCTCGACGATTTCATCGAGCTGGTGCTGCCCGAGCTGCGGCGGCGGGGTCTGTTCCGCACCGAGTACGAGGGCCGGACGCTGCGGGAGAACATCGGCTCGCGACCGCCCGCAGCGCCGCGCCCCGCAGGTGCCACGCGATAGGGCACGGAACCGCATTCGTTGACCTGCGTGCTGCCTCGCTCTTCGCCAGGAAAAAGGAGGCGTCACGCGGCGCGGGCCCGCGGTCTGAGGGCCCGGTCAGACGGATCGCGCCGCGTAGGCTGTCAGAATCGCGGCGAGAAGGCCCGGGAAGCGTCCGTCGATCTCGGCGCAGCGCGCGTGGTTGCGCATCTCCACGCCGTGGCGTTCGCACCGGATCAATCCGGCCTCGCGCAGCACCTTGAAGTGGCTGGACAGCGACGATTTCGGGATTACCCGGTCTCCGACCGCCGAGACCGTCGCGCAGGTCTCGACGCAGCCCGCCTGGGCGATCTTGGCGAAGATCGACGCCCGGTCGGGGTCGGAGAGCGCGTGAAGGATCGCCTCCGGCCGAACGTCGTCGATCGCGGGATGGAAGAGAGGCCTCATGATTCAACCATATGGGGCCTTGCGCTTCGTCCCGTTAGTTCTGAAATTCCGAACTATGGGACTAGCGAGGCCATCCCGGCACCGTCCCGTGGCGAAGGTTTACACACATGTCCAAGCTCGACGGCAAGGTCGCGGTGGTGACGGGCGCATCGAAGGGTATCGGCGCCGCCATCGCCAGAGCGTTGGCCAAGGATGGGGCGGCGGTCGTCGTGAACTACGCGTCGAGCCAGGCGGGGGCCGATGCCGTGGTGGCGGCGATCACCGCGGATGGCGGCAGGGCGATCGCCGTCCGGGCCGACGTGTCGAAGCGCGAGGAGGCTCAGGGTCTCGTCGACGCCGCGGTGAATGCGTTCGGGCGGCTCGACATCCTCGTCAACAATTCCGGCGTGTACGAGTTCGCCGCCCTCGCGGAGGTGACCGAGGAGCACTACCGCCGTCATTTCGACGTCAACGTGCTGGGCGTGCTCCTCGCGACGCAGGCGGCGTCGAAACACCTCGGAGAGGGTGGCAGCATCATCAACATTTCGTCGATCGCCGCGAGCATCCAGCCTCCGAACTCGGCCGTCTACAGCGGTACGAAGGGCGCCCTGAACGTGATCACCGGTGTGCTCGCGAACGAATTGGCGCCGCGCAAGATCCGCGTGAACGCGGTGAGCCCGGGTTTCGTGGTGACCGAGGGCACGCGTACCGCCGGCATCGCCGGATCGGAGATGGAAGCCGGCTTCGTCGCGCAGACACCGCTTGGCCGTGCCGGCCAGCCCGACGACATCGCCGGAGTGGTCGCGTTCCTCGCCTCCGACGATGCGCGCTGGGTGACCGGTGAGGAGATCAATGTCGGCGGCGGCGTCCGCTGACCTGAGGCGTCGCGTGCAGGCACAGCGGCGCCTGCGCGCCATCGGCGATTGAGACAACAACGCCGTGCGGACGCCGCGGCACGTGCCATTTGCTGAGAAAAGCCGTCATCCATTCGGATGAGGCGCCTGGATGTGCCAGCGGTTATTGAATACCCGACTCAGTCCGCAAGGCGCAAGGTTCGTCCATGCCCGAGATGCGACCGTGACAGTTTCCAGGATCGCACGCGCTGGCGGACGCCTCCGCGGCCGCATCGGAGAACACCCTGCTCGACGATGTCTCGCAGGCCAGCGGCAAGCGGCTCGGCGAGCGGTACCTCGACCGGCGGAAGGATCGCGATCGCCCGGTCTACAAGGCACGCCCCCTCGACGGGATCTGGGCGACAGGTCCCTTCAAGTCCGACACGACACGACCGGCCACTGCGAAACGCGGTCACGCGGCCACCACCAACGGGGCGGACCGGCTGGATGACGCGCAGCGGCGTCAGCTCCTCAGATATCTGCGGGCGCTCTGAGCTTTATTGGTTCCGCACAACAAATATTGGTAGTATCGATATTCGCTTGTCGTTTATTGATGATGCCAGCCGGGGGACGTTGCGCTAGGTTCCGTGAACCTGTCACTCACCGTGGAGTGTGGCTATGGAGGAACTTGAGGTCTATTCCCGACTGGTTGGGTCGATCTATGACCGGGTCGGGCAACCGGAAGAGTGGCCGGCTCTCCTGGAAGATCTCACGAGCTTCGTCGGCGGGCGGGTCGGTCAATTGGCGGTCTTCAGCCTCGACGGGACGCGCAAGCCGATGTGGGCCGTCTCCGGCTTCGACCGGTCGCAGTACCGGACGTTTCTCTACCGTCACGCCACCGAGGATCCGCGCCTCCCCTACATCCTCTCGAACCAGGGTAAGGTGATCCGCGCCGAGGAGGGGGTCGATGCGGCGCAGTTCCGCGAGACCGCCCTGTTCAAGGAGGTCGTGCGTCCCTTCGGAATCGAGCACAGCCTGGTCACCTATTTCGCCCGCGAGGCCGACGTCATGGCGACGCTCGCGGCCATGCGCGACGAGGAGGCTGGAGCCTTCCGGCCGGCGGAGGTGCGGCGCCTCGCGATGCTCGTGCCGCACCTGCGCCGCGCCTTCGAGTTCTACGCATTGATGCGTCAGGCCTCCGAACGGTCCTCCGACCTCGCCTCCGCCCTCGACCTGCTCGACGCGGCGGTGATCCTGACCGATTCCCGCCTGCGGGTGGCGCATGCGAACCGCGCCGCCGAGGAACTCGCGAAGGCCCGCACGGGCCTGTCCCTCGACAAGGGCAGTCTGGCCATCAAGGACAGCCAGTGTTCCCGCCGGATCGCACGGGCCGCGAGCGAAGCGCTCGCGGCGGCGAGCGGCGATGCCACGATCACGCAGGCCGAGCACATCGCGATCACCTGCGGCGAGAGTGGTATGCTCTACCGGGTGTCGCTGCACCCCCTCTCGCGGCGACCCGCCGGGACGGGGACGCGGGTCAAGGCCGAACTCGCGGTGGTGATCCGCAGCGGCGCGCCCAAGGCCCAGGAGAATTCAGCGACGCGCCTCCAGCGCCTGTTCGGCCTGACCAGCGCGGAGGCGATCCTCGCCAACGCGGTCGCGTCCGGGCGATCGCTGAACGCCCATGCCCAGGAGCGCGGGATCGCCATCTCGACGGTCCGAACGCAGCTGCGGTCGCTCTTCGCCAAGACGGAGACGCACCGGCAGGGCGAGCTCGTCGCGCGCCTGCGCGAGGGTCTGGACATATCCCTGCACTGACGATGCGCGCCGCGGAGCAGCCCCGGAACGCGGCACGGAGAACCCGCATGCGGAGCGTTATGCAGGACGCACCCTGCCTCGATACCCTGCTGGCCTTGCCGGAGGATGAGCGCTGGCCGGTCGCCCGCGACTGGATCAGGCGTGCGCCGCGGCCGTTCTTCGCGCAACTGCGGGCACGGCAGCCCGTGCTGGATTGTGGCGCCGTCGTCCTCGTCGCGAAACGCGCCGCGGTGGCGGAGATCCTAGGTCTCCCGGGTGTCTTCTCGGTCGCGCTCTACAAGCCCAAGATGGGCGCATTCATGCTGGCGCTGGACGAAACCGAGGTGAACTACCGCGACAAGGCCGTGATGCGCGCGGTGTTGCCGTGGGGCGACCTTCCCGCCATCCGCGACCTCGCGGGATCCATCACCGACGCCGCCCTCGACGCGGGCAACGGCGCCCTCGACGTCGTCGCCTCGATCGCGCGGCTGGTGCCATTGCGGATCGTTCAGCGCTTCTTCGGGTTCGCCGCTTCCGACGACGACCTGCTGCGCTGGTCGTACGCGAACCAGCTCGATCAATTCAACAACCTGCCCTTTGACGGACGTCCCGATGCCGATGCGGTCCAGGCCGCCGCGGCCCACGCCCGGGATGAGATGCGCGCGGCCTTCGCCTCCCTCATACCCGCGCGGGTGGCCGCCCTTGAAGCGGGCGCCGACGTGCCCGACGACAGCCTGACGCGGCTCCTGCGGCTGCGCCTTCCGGCGGCGACGGGCTTCGGCATGGACCGGGTCGTCATCAACGTCGGTGGCCTCCTCATCGGCACCATCGAGACCACCGCGGAGGCGGTGGTGAACGCCCTCGCCGAGATCCTCCGCCGCCCCGACGTTCACGCGGCCGCGCGGGCCGCCGCCTCGGCCGGCCCCGCCGCCTTCGACGGTTTCGTGTGGGAGGCGCTGCGCTTCGCGCCGATCGTGGCCTTCATGTTCCGACAGGCCGAGGCCGACCACGTCCTTGGTCAGGGCAGCTCGGGTCAGGCCCGGATCCGGAAAGGCCAGGCCGTCCTGCCGCTCAGCCTCTCGGCGATGTTCGATGGCGATTGCGTGCCGGATCCCGACCATTTCGACGCGACCCGCCCGGATCACGCCTTCCTGCATTTCGGACTCGGTCACCACGAATGCTTGGGCCGCCACGTGGCGGGCGTCATGGTCCCAGAGATCGTGCGTCGAATCCTGCTCCGGCACGATGTCCGAGCGGACGGGCCGGTCGAGGACGGGGGCACGCCGTTCCCGACAGCCTTCCGGATCACCTATCGGCCGGATCCGCCGGGCGGTGCGAAGGCCCGATGATCGACCGCGGCGGACCGCAAAGGCCGCACTCTCCGATGCGGACGGCGAGGACGACAGGAGCTGACGCGGAATACGGCTGTCTAAGCTTCCCGGGGGCCGGAGTACCGGAGGGCAGGCTGTCCGGTGCGTGCGTTGGAGCGGGCGATCGGGATCGAACCGACGACATTCAGCTTGGGAACTAGAAGGTCTAGTCCGAAAAACTTCTATTCTTTAGTAGTTTAGGTGCGCATCGCACCGCTTGTTGTGATCGCTATTGTGATTCTTACGCAGGCTCGGCCGCCTTGGTGGTCCGGCGGTTCATCGCTTCGCGAAGGTCATCCTGCGTCGGGTGCATGTATCGTTCGGTCATGGAGAGATCCGAGTGACCAAGGAGGTCACGGGTCGCGAGCGGGTTTTTGCTTTGGCGGTAGATCCGGGTTCCGGCCGCATGGCGCAGATCGTGGATCCGGACATCCCTGAAGCCGTGTTTCGCCTTGAACCGTACCCAGTAGCTGGACAAGCCCTCGTAGGTGATCGGGTAGCGCTCACCTGCGACGATTTTTCGGCCCGACTTGACCTCGGTTCGCGTCCTCTCGGCCACGTAGGTCCACACAAACTCGGAGTGGTAGGGGTCACCCGTCTCGGGGGCGATCTGGGCGAGAAGTAGAGCCTCGACCTCCTTGCTGATTGGGATCAGGTGCGGCTTCGGGGACCGGCGCGATCCGCGCTTCTTCTGCTTCTTGAGGGTGATCGACCCCGCCTTCCAGTCGATATCCGTCCACCGTAGGCCGACCGCCTGGGCCTTTCGAGGACCGCACTCCAGCATGAAGAGAAGGCACGGGAGATAGTCCGGCCGAAACTCGTTCAGCACCGCGGCCTCGTGGGATGGTTTGAACTCGGTCACCCGGTCCTCGACCTGCAGAAGCACGACGCTCCAGTCGATCTCACACACCGTCCGTCCGTTCTTTCGAAGCCACGCCATAGCGAACTTGACCGCTTCGCATGTGATGTTCACAGCCCGGTTTGAGATCGGAGTCGGAATCTTCGTTCTTTTGGATGCATCTCGGCGCCGCTTCTCGCGGAGCCTGATCAATGCCTCGGCGTCGATATGGCTGATCAGCATTTCCGGGCCGAAGAACGCCTCGGCGTAGGCCAACTCGCGGAAGATGTTCTTCGCGCCTTTGGCGTGCTGAGCGTGATTCTCCCAGTACGCTGAGAATGCGTCGCAGATCGGCTGGTCAACGATCTTCCCGCGCTTATTGCGAACGTTAAGCTTCTCGACTTCAGCAGCTTGGGCCTTGAACAGCGCTTTGCGTTCGGCCTGAATTTTCTTGGCCCTCGCTTTCGCTGTCGGGGTGTTCGCCGTGATATCGGTAGGCTTCGTCTCGCGATGGAGGCCGTGCTTGAAATCCGTGTACCATCGCCCGTTTTGATAAAACGCCATCACGTCCTCACTTCTAGTGCTTCTGTCCGCCCCACCGTTCCGCGAAGCTCCGCGGACCGTTGTGGGCTGGCAGTTTATGTTTACGTTGACGGCGAGTTGGAGCGAAGGACTCAGGCTGCTGAAGGGGAGGCGCCGGAAGCCGATGCAGCCACAGGATAAGATCGTCGCGGTGGACACGCTTCCGAGGGCGCGGGCCATCACCCATCAGCCGAGGCACGATCCCACCCTTGTCTGGCGGCATCCCCAGCAGGTCGTAGATCTTGGATCTGTCATAGCCGATGATAGCCGCGACCTGGAGCACGGTAAGAAGGAGCGGCCACGTCTCGGGCCGCCGAGGGTCGAAGTCGGTCATGTTCAGGCGTGACGGTACAACCGCGCACAAGGGCTCGGTCAGACCCGAAGGGGTCATAACATCGGGCTGTTCTCAGCAGGTTCGGGCCCCGGCTACGAGGCGGATCGGCTCGTGCGACCGTAGGGCGGTCGGGCGGCCGATGTCGAATTTATGGTGGCTGGCTCATCCCGATCATATGCCTCAGATCGGAAAGCCGCGAAACACCGTGTCAGTAGCGATTTTTCGGCGACCGCGGTGTCCGACCACTCGTTACGCAACCCGAGGAGTGCAAAAGCCGCTGAGTGAAACCGGAGCATGTCGGAACTGCTCAGGAGCCGCCGTAGGCGATTTACCAAAGCCGACGCTGCGCTAAAGGCGGTGACTGTGCTGTGGAGCGCAAGCATCCTCCGGAGGCATGCTTCCTCTGTTGCGTTCCACAAGCCTCTTCAGGGTCCGAAATCGCATGATATTGGCTGCGCGGCCCTGCTGCGTCACACGAGCATCGGCAGCGCACCGCGGACCTCGACGGAATGTTTTGGCCGAGAACTCCGCGATCGGGACCGCTTTGGCCCGATCGTCACCCGGACGCCTTGGTAGCGTCGTGCGATCCCGAAATCTGCGATCCTCGTTGGATGCAGGGCGTAGAAGAGTTCGGTACGCACCTCACTCAGATCGATCGGCCGCATCGTGACTGCCCATCGACACGCGAATGCAGGGACGAACTCAGCAGCATCGATCTCACTAAGCAGCACGATGCCGCGCACGGTGCCATCTGCTTGGAGCCAGAGATCGAGGGACACGCTCCGCCACCATCGGCAGCCGCGGCGGCGATGATCGATGAAGTTCCGAAGGGCAGTGCGCCAGTGGGCGAACTCCGCGGCTGACTTGATCGAGGTCGCGATTGTGAACGTGTAAGCACGCCCTGTTAGGTCGGCCAAAAAGCGAGCGGCGAAGAGACCTGCGGCGCGCCATGCGCAAGTTCGGCACGAGAGACGGCGGCACCGTCGTGTCGGGTAGCAGTGACCGTCCATCCTGGATTTAGCTTGGCGTGCGGCATGGCGCTATTGATGCGAGGGGCGGATGCAGAGCTAATAAAGCCGCAGATGAAGGGGAGGAGGCACGATGGTCGGACCCGCTGGAAGGCTACGCACGCTCTGTCTGCTCGCGGTGTCCGTCTGGGGTATCGCGACCAACGCCCAAGCGGCCGATCTCGCCGTCCTCTGCTCGCAGGGACTGAAGACAGCCTTGGACGAACTCGTCCCGCAGTTTGAGCGGGCGAATGGCGACCACCTCATCATCACCTACGACACCTCTGCCATCCTCAAGGCGCAGATAGAAACGGGTAAGCCGTTCGACGTTGCGGTTCTGACCCCACCTCTGATCACGGCTCTCATCCAGCAGGGCAAGGTTACGGACGGCACCGCGACCATGCTCGCTCGCACGGGCGTCGGCCTCGCCGTTAAGAAAGGTACGACGCGTCCTGACATCGGCTCTGCCGAAGCACTCAAGCGGGCGCTCACCAGCGCAGGATCGGTGGCCTACAGCACGTCCGGCGCGAGCGGAGCGGTCTTCGCCGCAGCCCTCCAGAAGCTCGGGATTGCCGACGAGGTGAAGGCCAGAGGCAAGGCGATCCCGAATGGTCTGACCGGAGATGTCGTCGCTCGGGGTGAGGCAGACCTTGCGGTGCAACTGATGCCCGAGTTGATGTCGGTCTCAGGAGTGGACGTGGTCGGTCCGTTCCCTGCGGAGGTCCAGTCCTTCGTGGTGCTGACCGGAGGGATCTCGGTCACCGCGGACAAAGCTCGGGCCGAGGCGTTCCTGGCGTTTCTCAAGTCCTCTGCCGCGGAGGCGGTCATCCGCGCCAAGGGTCTGGAGCCGGGCTAATCGATCGTTCCGGATGCCGACCATCGAAAAGCGGACCTCGCGCAAGTCTGGCTTGGATCGAGACCGGCATGACCGCTGAGGGTCGCGACCGAACTTCGGTCTATCAACCGGAAGCCGACGTTCTGCTTCGACCCGAAACGGCTGTCCACGAACTCGGCTTCCACTCTGGAGCGGTCAGCAATCCAACTAGGATGAAGGCGGGCACGAGCACGCACCAGAAGGTCAAGGCGGCAACACCGAACGCCCCTGCCTGTGCACCCGCAGCGAACGCCAGCACGGCAGATAGCGTACGCCGCAAAGCCGACATTTACACTCGCTTCTCTCGGCGAGATTTCAGGAGCAATCCATGCCGAAGGCCGCACGCATCCCCGCCGATAAGCTGCTGGACTTTGCAGGCGCGGTTTACGCATCCACTGGCATGCCGGAGCCAGATGCGCGGCTTGCCGCCGACACACTCGTCCAGGCCGATCTCTGGGGGCACCAGTCGCACGGGGTCATGCGGCTCTCCTGGTACACCGCCCGGTTGAAAGCGGGGGTCTGCGCCCCTGTGGCCCAACCCGAGACGGTCGTAGATGCCGGTGGCCTCGCGGTGATCGACGGTCACGACGGCATGGGCCAAGTGCTCGCCGCTCACGCAATGCAGGAGGCGATCCGGCGGGCGAAGGCACACGGCGTCAGCGCGGTTGCCCTACGCAACTCGGGGCACTTCGGCACCGCGCTGTACTTCACTCTGATGGCCGCGCGGGAAGGCTGCGTGGCGTTCCTATCGACCAACGCCAGCCCGGCGATGGCACCATGGGGAGGCCGCAAGAAGACGGTGGGCACAAACCCGTGGTCCTGGGCCTGCCCGGCTGGCTCGCACGCGCCAATGGCGCTCGACATTGCCAACACCGGGGTGGCCCGAGGCAAGGTCTACCTCGCCAAGCAAAAGGGGCAGCCGATCCCGGAGGGGTGGGCCCTCGACGCGGCCGGTGCGCCGACCACCGACCCAGCGGCGGCCATTGACGGGATCATCCTGCCGATGGCCCAGCACAAGGGTTACGCCATCGCGCTGATGATGGACATGCTCTCGGGCGTGCTCACCGGCAGCGCCTTCGGGCCGCGCGTGACTGGCCCCTACCAGACTGAGTACCGGAGCGGGGCGGGGCAGTTGATAATCGTGATCGACATCGCCCAAATCCAGCCGCTGGCGGAGTTCAACGTCCGCATGGATCAGTTGATCGCTGAGTTGAAGTCCGTGCCGCTGGCGCAGGGGTTCAATGAGGTCTTCTATCCAGGCGAGATCGAGGCCCGCAACGCGGCGCGGAACGGCGCCGAGGGCTTGGCGCTGCCGGAGGATACCATTGCCGACCTCCACCGACTCGCCGAAGAAACCGGGATCACACCCGGATGGTAAGGAAGGATCGTCAGAAGCGGTCCATCCCACCTTCGGCAACGGGTCGGGAGCGGAACGTCCGCTTCAAAGCGAAAGGCCGAGATCCGGTTGCAACTCTTCTCGGGCCTTGACCGCCTTCACCAGCCCATGACTTCATCGGCATCATGGAACCGCTTGCCGACCCTGCCGAACGCGCCCGCTCCTCCGGCACCGGCCACCTTCCGGAAGGCGGCTTCGCGGCTCTGACGCCGGAACTGGATGTCAAAGACCTCGATGCGAGCTTGCGGTTCTGGTGCGACCTACTCGGCTTCAAGATCGCTTATGATCGACCGGCCGCACGCTTCGCCTACCTGACGCGGGGCGGTGCTCAAATCATGCTGTGTGAGATCAACGGCCGCTGGATGACAGGTGCTCTGGACCGCCCCTACGGACGTGGGGTGAACTTCCAAATCATTGTCGATCGGCTAGACTCTATCCTGGCTGCGCTCGATGCTGCGCAGTGGCCGTTGTTCGAGGAGCCGAGCGAGGCTTGGTATCGGACGGGTCCGGTAGAGGATGGCCAGCGAGAGTTCCTCGTCCAAGACCCTGACGGGTATCTTCTGCGGCTTGCCGAGCGATTGGGTCAGCGGCAACCCAAGTAACTCCTGCTACCCCATTCAGGCCGAAGTTGCCGGAGTGCCGACGAATTGCGGCTCTCGGGGAGCGCCGAGGGCGACTTGGGCGGCCCGCACTGATCGCAAGCGGACAACGCAACGCCATGATCTCACAGAACCAGCGCCAATGGACCCTGCTCATATGGCGGAGTTCAACGCGCCGTAACCAGCCGGACTTTACCCTGCCACAAGCTTCCGCTTTGAGCTTTGGCAGGGTCGTGCCACAATCTTCATGATCCTTGTGGCAGCAGGAAGCGCATGCTCATCGGCCTCGCGAGAACTTCGACGCTCGAACAGGAGGCGGGGCTCGACGCTCAGAAGCGCGCCCTCACCGCTGCCGGGGTCGAGAAGCTGTTTGTCGAGCAGACGAGTTCTGTCGGGCCACGCCCTGCGCTTGAGGCTGCGATCGAGTTCGGCCGCGACGGGGATACCATTGCTGTCACCGATCTTTCACGTCTTGCAAGGAGCGTTCCCGACTTCTGTCGGATCCAGGCTCGTCTGGCGGCGAAGCGGATCGAACTCCGTGTGCTCAACCTCGGGCTCGACACCGCCAATCCCACTGGCAAGCTGATGCTCAACGTCCTCGCCAGCATCGCGCAATTCGAGCGCGAGATGATGTTGGAGCGCCAACGAGAGGGCGTGGCCAAGGCGAAGCTGGAGGGGCGATACAAAGGTCGCGCACCTACCGCACGCCGGAAAGCGGAACAGGTCTACGCCCTGGCTGACCGAGGCGTTCGAAAGACGGCTATCGCGGCCGAAGTCGGAATGAGTGAGCGATCGGTATTCCGGTTACTCGCTCAGAGGGTACTCGTGGCAGGTACGGAAGATAGGGTAGCCACGCTGCCATAAGCTGTCCAGCGCTGTCGTTGTCAGTGCAGCGCACGTAGATAACGGAAACGCCTTCCAAGCAGTGCGCATGTCGCTCACCGATCACGCCATCGCCGCGCATCTGCAACAGGTCGTGTAAGATGAATTCGTCCTCTACATGGACGTTAAGCTGCGCCTCATTCACCGCAGGGAGGCGGGCCGGGTGTCTGTGACGTTCAACAAGTTCACGGATCCGCATCAAGGTGTCTTTCATGGTGTGGATATTTATCAATCCGAACCACGAACACGCAACGAAGGGCATCGTGTTTGCATCACCTCGAAGTAGTGCGGATCTAATTCGATCGAGATATGTCCGCGGCGGAGCTTCTCTGCCACCGCAGGCGTCGAGCCCCCGCCACCGAACGGATCAAGAACTGTTTCGCCTGGATGCGAGCATGCCTTGATGATGCGCTCAATTATCGGCTCCGGCGTTTGACAAGGATGGAACCTTTCGGGCGAGTTCCACGGCAGCCGAGGGAATTCCCATACATCGTCTGGCAACGTCCCGAGCGGAGAATTTCGCTTGTCAAATTTCTTAATGTCTAGTGGGTCCCGTACATCGTCTCCGTTAAACGTGTACCGCTTCATATTTTTGACCCACCACATCAGGCGCTCTGTCCTGTGAGCAAACCGGCGATGGTACGTCGTCCCGGCGTTATAATGCCAGATAATCTCTTGCACGAGCTTAAATCCAAGCGCTTTCATTATAGGAAAGTAGATATAGGCCAAGGATATAGATTGTCCGTGGACCTTCATATATCCAATGTTTAGCCAGACAGAACCAGTGGGCGTCAATAGATCCGGCAGGCAGGCTGTCCAGTCTCGTGCGAAATCTGAATATTCTTCAGGAGTTCGCGTGGGCTCGTAGCTCTTCCCGGCGTTGTAGGGTGGCGATGTGAATACGAGGTCGATCGAACCGGCCTTCAGCGATGGCATCACATTGCAGCAATCTCCGAGAACCGCGAGGTGGATCGGCGACGGCGGCTCTGCCGGAGTCTCTGGAGGCGTGAGCGGTGCTATTTCGGCCGGGACTATCTTGAGCGGCTGACCGAGAACTCGAAGCACAGCAGCGAGAGAAGCAACTTGGCCCTCGCTCTTTTCGATCTTCGTTACAGTCGGTCTTGTTAGATTGGCGCGCTCTGCGACCAGATCGAGAGAAAGCCTGCGCTTTTTACGCTGGAGAGCAATGTGCTGCCCGAGCGTCAGAGGGTTGTTATGGTACGCCAGCCGAGATTTCATCGCTCGCAGCACGCTGACGAACGAAGCGACGGTCCCCCGACCCTGTTCGAGACCCATTACGGTATTTGGACTCAAAGCGGCCAGTCCGGCGAGTTCCTCTTGTGAGCGCTTTTGAGCTAACCGCGTCGCCTGGATCGCGCTCCCGAGGATGGCAGCCGACATGAGGTCTCCTCAAATTCGTTTGCGACCATGGCAGCCGAGGCAATGCCAGTTAGTAAAGGAATCTAAGGGATGAGGGCGTTCACGATCAACTTTGGGGCGCGAGTTCTCTCGGCGTCGGGAGGAGGCGCTCGGCCATCGCGGCCGAGCGCGGATAAGGATGCGGATGCGCTGGATCTTGGCATCGAGTTTCGGATGTTCGCGGCTGGAGACGGCATCGACCCAGCGCCTGTCCTCCTACATGGGCGCTGAAGGCTGGCCGAAGAGAACGTTGTTGCGGACATAGCGATGGCGGCTAAGCTGTTGCCCGCGCCAATCACATCCAACGGCACTTGAAGTGAAATGCCGCGTTCTTGTCCTCGATGCCGTACAAGAACTGTGGACCTTTCGCCCATCCCTCCTTCCCGCAGTGTTCGTCCAACCAAGCTTCCATCCCGACGATCGAGCCGACAACGTGGTAGATGCCATCCCTCAAGAACATATCGCCGTCTGGATTGGGCTCGAACTCTGCTGGAAACGAGCCGCTCTTTATGGTGTCGAACACGAACGGCCACTCGGCCCGGAAAACCATTTCCTGTAGATGGCTTGATAAGAGATCTAGCTCAATTGACGCCTCCTGGAGAAAGTCATTCAAGAAAACCTCGTCGGGATGGGCAGATCTTCGGTCCTGAATAATCTAGGCAGCCCGCTGTTGAAGGTCATGAACGATATCGATGAGCGCATTGTGGTTGGAAATATCAGTTATCATAATATCGTTTATATGATACGATGTAGCAAAGATCAAAATTATCTTGGCTTCGACCAAGCGCCTTTTTTGATTTAGACTTCGCCGGGCACGTTGCCGTAGTCTGACATCATGACGAGACGACATCCCAAGACCCTCAAGCGCGGCGTGATGATCACCCGCAAGTTCAATCCTCGCATCCACAAGTCTAAGGTCCACCCCCCAAGCTACCTCGCGCGGGAGAGCCAACAGGAGTTCGTGCCCGAGGTCCGCTTGATCAAGAAGGCCGACGTGAAGCCGAGGCTCCCGATCCCCGGCCGGTAAGTCGAACTTTATGGCCTTCGAGGCCCAGTATAAATACAATCGATCTACAAGCTCAGGGGAACTTCCAGGTCTGGCCCCGGACCAACCGTAGACCGGGACTCTCCAAGGCCAGCGCGCCGCAGACCGGGGTACGATCGCAGCGAGCACTGCGCGGTGTTTACGGCCCCGGCCCTTCTCCAAGGACATCCGGTTCAAGCCAACCTTCGCACCGATATCTGGGAACTCCCAGGGCAGGGTAAAGGACTTCGGAAATCTCCACCGCGAGAACCGAAGGACTTCAGGCGTGATGCTACGCGTCCTGAAGTAGACACAACACCGTTGAAACCCGCAGGGGTTTGAAGTGGGGCGTACAACACTGGTACAGGGCAACCGCCAGTTCATCCAGAGAGCCTGGATGTAGGCGCTATAGCACTGTGGAGGCGTTTATACGCATGTCCTCTACGACCTCTTCTCCCGTCCAATTCCATGATGATCGAGCTATGGACGCTTGATCTACTACACGTGGCGTTGGACGGGGGAGAAGATGGACAGTGAAAACGAATGCCGCATGAGCCCGCCTTCGGCCCACATGAAGATCATCAGATGCGCTTCGCGCTCATCGAAATCTCTTTCTCGTACATGAATACCACGAACTCCACGTCCTTCTTCCAGTACGTGACCGAGTGATCGCGAGGCCACGAAGTGGATGAGCGACACGAAGGACACCGGACGAACGAGCCCCGCGAGTTCGGCCGCACCACGTGAACTCCAAGACCTACTACCAGGACGACATCGAGATCACGTAGCGGAAGACCGCGCCTCCGGCTCGGTCATCCGGCGCTCTCGCCTCGTTCCTCGGCTCGATCGCGCTCTTCGAGCAGGAACTCCTCGTCCTTGTAGACCAAGACCTCGTCAAGGTGCTCGTGCCTCGTCACGCAGGACCTGCGCTGCTCCCTCCGGTCGCCGCGCATGTCGAGGCGGTCGTCGCTCTGCTCCTCATGCCTCGACATGGAAAGCTCGGTCCAAAACCGAAATGCGTCAATTAGACGGAAAAAGGGGAAATCGCGCTCTGGCGTGCCAGACCCCGAAATACGAAAACAGAAATTGCACCGCTCAATTGGCCCCTGACATAATTAACTCCTCAACAACTAGCGCAGAAACATGAACTCCAACACGAACACCGACATCGATCAACTCGCCGTCACGTTCTACACGGCCATGCGTTTCCTCGCCTCCGAAGTCACGCACGAGATTTACGCCGACGACGGCAAAAAGACCCTCGTGCCGCTCATCAGGTATCACGAGATCGAAGACACGCCCCAGAACCGCAAGCTTGCCCACGAGTTCGCCGCCGATATGGAGAATGGTGACCTGATCGAGCTTCTCCATATCGCGTCCTACCGAGTGCACGATCTCCTTGTGAGGGCTCAGGCTAAGCAGCCCATGAAGATCGTCGCGGCCCTGCGCTCGTACCTCCACCTCCGCACCGTCGTTGTGTTCTCCGACGAGAGCAACCCGAACCCCCTCCCCAATCCGGTCTCGCCGGTCCACGATCTCTTCTATGATCTTGTGACCGCGCTGGAGGCGATCGAACCGCTCACTGTCGAGTGGATCGAGTACGACATGAGCGGCGCGTTCGACCATAAATTCTACGCCCAGAACGCGATCGAGAGCCTGCACGGCGTCGAGATCGACATCCTCAACGAGACCGGCGGGTTCACCCGGACGATCCAGTAGACCGCGATCAGCACGATCATCACCACGATGGACAGCAGCGTCCAGGAAGGCCGTGGGCGCGGATAGCGCAGCGGCTCCCACCGTAAGGCCCTCCACGGGCCGCAAGCCCAGGGTAGCTGCCGCCCCACGTAGGCGACCTGCCATTTGTCCTAGCTCACACGATGGAACTCAGAGCACTGCACTGTCTGGTTGATCGCGAACTGGTTCAGCGGCGAGGACCAGTTTGTGGTGGTGCCACCCTGGGTCGAGCAGGAGGTCACGGCGGACGCGCTACCGCAACTCGCGGCTGGCAACGAGCGCGATGCCGGATCGGCTGGCCGCCTGACCCGTGGGTCCCGGCCGCGCGTCGGTGAGCTACCGATTTCGTGCGCGGATCGGCAGCACGGGCTCGCTGCTGGGTTTCACGCTGCTGGTGACGGTTCTGGCGGCCTGCGGGCTCATGGGCTTCGTGCCCTAACGAGTCGTGAGGGGGTTAGGAGTGGGGGCCGCCGATCATGAGGTTCGCCAAAAAGAACAGTTGATGCGAGCCGGGAGCACTCACCACTCCCGGCCGTTCCCCACCATGCGCACAGCCCTCATCGCTCTGATCGTGCTGGTTCGGTTCGGTCCCGACATCGTCTATGGGACCCACCAGTCGCTGCCGCAGCCTGATCCCTTACGCCCAACGACGGCGATGAAGTGGATCGTGAGCCCGCCCGCCGTTGTGGTGATCCGCCCACCACCGCCATGAGTGGGATTGATCCAGCGGCGGGACAGCAGAGCCTCGCGCCATCCCGTCCCCTTTAACGTCACGGTTACCCTGACCCACCACGGTCGCGCACCTCATCGCAAGGATCAGCGCATGGCCGAGAAGACCGAGATCACCGACACCGTTGCCGTCGCGGGCGAACGCATCTCCTCGATCATCGAGCGCATCGAGCGGCTGGAGGAGGAGATCAAGGACCTCATGGAGGCCAAGAAGGAGATCTTCGCCGAGGCCAAGGGCGAGGGCCTAGACGTGAAGATCCTCAAGGAGATCCTGAAGATCCGCAAGCAGGACAAGGACGAGCGGGACGAGCAGGAGACGCTCCTCGACGTGTACTTGCGCGCCATGGACGCGCCGTCGCCCAAGCCGTTGGCTGAGGCCGCTTGAGTCACAGTTCGAGGTGAGGACGGTGCATCGAGCGCCAATCCCCATCTGTCCAGGACTACGAGGCTGCCCAACACCGCCTCCAGGCGATCAAGGCCAACATCAACGATCAGATCATGGCCTTCAAGGACGCCTTCGAGATCGACGGCGCCCGCATGATCTTCGAGGGTGCGGCGGATGCCTTCGCCTACCTGCGCTACGGCGCCAACGTGGTGCGGGTAATCACCGAGACCGAGACTACACCTGTCGCCGATCCCGGCTTCCTGCTAAGCTTTAACTTAAGCTTGAAACCGAGTTCGTCGGCGCGGCGTGTTGCACCGTGGCGAGGTCCGGAGTGCGAAAAGGGCCGCAGCGTGAGTGATGAGTCCGGGCGCCAGATCATGGGCGTCGTTGTCCTACTGGGTCTCGCCGTGATGGGCGTCTCTCGCTGCACGGGCGGCTCGGAGACTTCGGCGGCAAAGACAGGACAGGTTCAAGCCGTCGCCTCTGCGGAGGACCAGGAGAAGATCCGGCTCGCCGCCGTCGAGAGGGCTGAGCGCGATCGGCGCATCGACGCGTCGTGCCGTGAGGACCTCGAATGCACCGCGCGTGAGGGCGCATTCTCGACCGTCATGAGCGACTGTCGGCGCGCCATTGAGAAGGGTTCGGAGAACGTCGTCGAATGGACCGATGGAGTCTTCGGCGACAAGTTCCCGCAGTCACGCTGGCGCGACAAGCAGAAGGGCCACGTGGAATACCGCGGCGACAGCGCTAAGATGCAGAACGACTACGGCACCTGGAAGAACCTGATCTACACCTGCGTGGTCGATGTGCCAAACAAGAAGGTCCTGGACTACACGGTGAGGACCGGTCGCATCTGAGGCTGTGATGTCCTGCACCTGTCTAAATTGCCAGCATCACGCCGAGTGACGCGAACTTCGGCACCTCGAACGTGTGGCGGGATCGCGCTGGCGACGGTGGCAAGCTTCGGGTCAGCGCTCAGCGATGGCGGCGCGGACGTAGCTGCGGGAGACCTGCCGAAGGTGTACTTCGACCCGTCGATTGGCCGCATCGAGATCAATCAGAGCATCGGTGATCGCGGCGAGCAGCGCTGCTCGATCGTCACCACGGTGCACGTGCCGGTAAACGGGTGCCGGGGGCGGCGGCCTTGAAGGTCGTGGCCGACGACGAGACCGGCGAACTGGAGGGCGTGACGATACTGGGCCAGTGGGGCGAGGTTCCGGACGACTTCGCCGAGAGCTTGCAGGGGTGAGCCCGGTTTCAGCGCCGAAGCAGGCTGATCAACTCGCCAGGGCTCGCATCGCGGGCGCATCTTCTCGCAGAACGTACCCGCGGCCCCAGACCGTCTCGATGTAGTTCTTCCCCGAGGACGGGTTAGCGAGCTTCTTGTGTAGCTTGCAGATGAACACGTCGCTAATCTTCAACTCGGGCTCGCTGAGCGAGGCCGACGCCCTCGTCGTATTCTCGGCGCAGTCTTCGTCGATGCATCTTCGGCTGCGGCATAAATCCGAAGGGGCGATGACCTCCGGCCGCCGAGGGCTGGGGGTACGAGTGACCGACGGGTCGGAAGTCGCTTCGCCACGGAGTGCGCGCGAGGCCGAACTTGAGGCAGAGATCGGCCGCCTGAGGCGCTCCCTCGACGAGGCGGTCCGCCGCACAGCCTCCGAGGTTCCGGCCGCCACCGCGGGCCATGAGCGCGAGATTGCCGACGCTCGCGCGGATCTGGCACTCGCGCAGGCGCGCATCGCCGAGTTGGAGCAGGCCAACGCCGAACTCACCGCCAGCCATGCCGTGCTGGCCGCCAGCGAGGCGCGCTATCGTCTCGCCGTCGAGAGCGCCAGCGACTACGCCATCTTCACCACCGACCTTACTGGCCGCATCACCGCCTGGCACACGGGTGCGCAGAACCTGATGGGGTGGACCGAGGAGGAAGCGGTCGGGGCTCCAGCGAACCTGATCTTCACGCCCGAAGACGATCGCGAAGCCACAGCCGAAACGGAGATGCGCTTGGCCGTGACGGAGGGCCGCGGTGAGGACGACCGCTGGCACTTGAGGAAGGACGGCACTCGGTTCTGGGCCAACGGCCTGATGATGCCGCTGCGCGACGACGAGGGCGGTCTCGCGGGTTTTCTCAAGATCTTGCGCGACCGCACCGAGCAGAAGCGGGCAGCCGAGCGACAGGCGCTGCTGCTCCACGAACTCAACCATCGAGTGAAGAACACCTTGGCCACCGTGCAGGCGTTCTCCAGCCAGACGCTGCGCACAGCCTCCTCGCTCAGCGAGGCGCGGGAGTCGATCACCGCTCGACTGATCGCCCTTGCACAGGCGCATGATGTGCTCACCGCCGAGGACTGGGAGGGGGCCGACATCGCCAAGATTGTAGCCGATGCTCTACGGTTGCACGGCGGCGACGGTGAACGATGCCGATGGCAGGGGAACGCACTCCGTGTGGCCCCGCGCATCGCGCTGGCGATATCGATGATGTTGCACGAGCTTACGACGAACGCGATCAAGTATGGGGCGCTCTCGAACGCGACCGGCACCGTGCTGGTGACGTGGACGACCCAGGAGGCGATTAAAGCGGGGCAGGAGCTACAACTGCATTTTCGCTGGCAGGAGAGCGGCGGCCCGCCGGTCAGGCCACCAGCCCGCAAGGGTTTCGGCTCGCGGCTGATCGAGCGTGGGCTGGCCAACGAACTCGGCGGCGAGGCGCGCGTCCTCTATGAACCCCAGGGCGTCGTCTGCACGCTCGACGTTCCACTGGAATTGGGCTGAATTTTTAGCATCTCGCGATCATGATCTCGCCGCCAGGAGCGGGGCGGGTCTGCCTGTCGCTCTCAGCGAGGGCAGCCGATGTTTCCGATTGCGTCGAACGAGTCAGAACGCCTCGCCGCTCTGCGCACCCTCGACATCATCGACTCGCCCAACGAGGTCCAGTTCGACGCCGTCTGCCGCCTCGCTCGCGACCTGTTCGGGGTGCCGATTTCCTTGGTCTCACTCGTCGATGAGGATCGGCAATGGTTCAAGGCCAAGTGCGGTCTCGACGTAGACGGCACAACGCGTGACGTTGCATTCTGCAACTACACCATCCTGTCCGACGACCCGCTCGTAGTCGCGGATGCAATTGCCGATCCGCGCTTTTCCGACAATCCGCTGGTGCGCGGCAAGCCCAACATCCGCTTCTACGCGGGCGTGCCGCTCGCGCTGCGGCCCGGCATCCGCGTCGGTTCGCTGTGCATCATCGACACAAAGCCGAGGTGCTTCTCAGCCGAACAGGTCCGTCAGCTTTGTGATCTAGCCGAGATCGTCGTCGCCCACCTGCATGTCCAGGAGATCAAGAGCGCGCGCGAGGCCGAGGGACGCGCTCTTCAGAACACCCGTGTCGCGCAGCGCGTCGCTGAAACCGCGGCGAGCTTCGGACACTGGCGGATCGACGCCAAGGACCGTACCGTCTCCTGGTCCGATGGCGTCGCTGCCCTCTTCGGAGTCCCTGTACCGGACAGGGGTTTTCTGCCCCTCGACACGCACATGCTCTTCTACCATCCGGACGAGCGCGCCGCCGTCCGAGCACGCATCGAGGCAGTAATCGCCGGGAGCGACCCGGCGTTGCATGATGGCTACCGAGGGCAGGCTCGCGTGCTCCGCCCGAATGGCGAAGAGCGCGTCGTCATCATCCGCGGCGTGCCGGTGCGCGACGATACCGGCGTGGTCACAGCCATCTATGGTATCCTCCTTGATGTCACCGATCAGGCGAACATTCAGGAGCGGCTGCGCGAGACGAGTGAACTCCTGCGCACGACCCTGGAGAACATGGACCAGGGTCTGATCCTGTACAGCCCCGACATGCGCGTGCGGCTCCACAACCAGCGCGCGCGTGACCTCCTCGATCTACCCCAGGACGTGCTGCGCGACGGCAGCCCTTACAGCACCATCAACGCCTATCAGGTCGCCCGCGGGGAGTACCAGACCAGCCCCAACGCCCTAATGGGCGCCCTCACGGCGGCAGATCTCACCAGTTTGCCTGACGTGTACGAGCGCGAGCGGCCGGACGGCACAGGTCTGGAGGTACGCGTCGTGCGGCTACCTGACGGCGGCTGCGTGCGCACCTACTCCGACATCACCCGCCGCCATGCCAGTGAGCGTGCGTTGCAGGAGAGCGAGGCGCGCTTGCGGGCGAGTGAGGAGCGCCTCGCATACGCGCTCGACAGTGGCAGCGACGGACTCTGGGACTGGGATCTGACGACCAACAAGGTATGGCTCTCAGAGCCCTGGTATCGAATGCTCGGCTACGAGATCGGTGAGCTTGAGCCGCACCTGCGGACGTGGCCGCAGATCTCGCATCCCGAGGACAAGGCGCGCGCTGCCGGGATCTTGCGCGAGCATCTCCGCGGACGCAGGCCGCTGTACGAGTGCGAGTACAGGCTGCGCACGAAGAGCGGCAGCTACATCTGGGTGCTCACGCGCGGTAAGGTCGTAGCGCGCGACGAGGCCGGTCGTGCCTTGCGCATCGTTGGCACCCAGACCGACATCACGCAGCGCAAGGAGGCCGAGCGGCAGATCGCACACATGGCCATGCACGATGGCCTGACCGGACTACCGAACCGGGTCCTGTTCCGCGATCGGCTCGACCAAGCGCTCGCGACCGCGAAGCGCCACGGCGGCAGCTTCGCGGTCATGGCTTGCGACCTCGACCGCTTCAAGGCCGTCAATGACACACTGGGTCACCCGGCGGGCGACGCTCTTCTGCGGGTGATCGCAGATCGCCTTAGGTCCGTAATCCGCGATGGCGATACCGTCGCGAGGCTCGGCGGAGATGAGTTCGCGATCATCGTCGGTCGCCTCGACGAGCCGGAGAGCGTCAGTCTCGTCGCACAACGCGTGATCGACGCCGTGGGGCAGCCGGTCGATCTGGACGGTCACACGGCGAACGTCGGCGTCAGCGTCGGCATCGCACTCGGGACCAGGGCCAGCGCCGATGTGGAGAGCGTGTTCAAGCACGCCGACACTGCGCTCTATCGCGCTAAGGCCGCCGGTCGGAACGTCTACAGCTTCCACGAGCCCGGTCTGGACGCGGTGATCGCGAAGCGCAGCCTACTGGAGCGCGACCTGCGCGATGCGGTTCGGCGCGGGGGCTTCGTGCTGCACTACCAACCGATCGTGGCTGTTGAGGGGGAGGCGGTTGGCGGCTTCGAAGCTTTGCTGCGCTGGCAGCACCCCACGCGCGGCGCGATCTCACCGGCCGAGTTCATCCCGCTCGCTGAGGAGACCGGGCTGATCGTCGCACTCGGCGAGTGGGCGATCTGCGAAGCCTGTCACGAGGCGGCATCATGGAGGGATGGCCTGCGCGTGGCGGTGAACGTCTCGGCCGTGCAGTTTCAGCAGCCCGGTCTTGAGCAGGTCATCCTGAGCGCGCTCGTCGCATCCGGGCTCTCTCCACGACGGCTTGAGCTTGAGATTACCGAGAGCGTGCTGATGCGGGATAGCGACGCGGCGATCACCTGCCTGCACCGGCTCAAGGCTCTCGGCGTCCGCATCGCGCTCGATGATTTCGGCACCGGCTTCTCGTCGTTGAGCTACCTGCGTCGGTTCCCCTTCGACAAGATCAAGATCGACCGCTCGTTCATTCGCGACATCGCCGATCCGGACACGGCCGCGATCGTGCGCGCGATTGTCGGCATCGGCGCGCGGTTGGGTGCGACCGTCACGGCGGAGGGTGTGGAGACGCAGGAGCAGTTGGAGCAGGTGCGGCAGGAGGGCTGCACTGAGGTGCAGGGCTTCTTCTACAGCAGGCCCGTCACCGCTCTGGAGGCACTGAACTTCGCGCGCGCGCAGCGAAACAGGAAGGTGACCTTTGCAAGATTGTGCGCCACGTAGGCTCCGACGATCGCGGCTGCCAGCGGTGACGATCTGGTCCTGCTTTGCGACGCTAACCCTAAACTCCGCCTCCACTTAGGAATAACGGCGGGATCGCTGAGCAGCGCGGCGTCATCGCAGGATGCGCGGCAATCGGAGCTTCCAACGCTCGCCGGGGAGCAAACCAGCCTCACGTCGGGTTGCGCGCTTGGCGTGTGAAGGCCGCGTCTCGGCAGGAGGCGCGACTACTAGCGCCGCAGCCGCCGCGGACACTGCCCTGGCTACAATCGGCGGCGCAGGGACAGGCGGCGCTTTGGGACCCTTGACGGGGACCGACTCTACCGCTGCCGAAGCACGTTCGACCTTTACCCGTGAACGCTGCACGCGCGGCAGTTTCGGCTTCGCGACTTCAGCCGCCGGATCCGGCTCGCTTGGTGGCTCGAACATCGGCACGAGGCTCGGCAGGACACGTCGCGCCGGAGCCTCAGGCTGTGGTTGATGCGACGGCGCCTCTGGGGCAGGCTGACGGACTCGGGTGACCGACTCGCTCGCCGCCATGAGAGTCGCCCAACCGGTTTGGAGCGTCTCGCCCGAGCGCAAGCGCGCTGTGGCGGCGGTCAGTGAAGCTCTGGATGTACGAGTGTTCTTGACTTCGACCGTGAACGGTCGCGCGCTGCGGCGCTTCATCGAAATAGCTTTCTGAAGGGAGGCTCGGGCGCCTGCTGCGGCTGCTCGAACTGATGTAACGTAGTCGTCCTCCTGCCGGATGTCCAGTGAGGCAAGCACAAGCTCGTAGCTCTCCTTTGCCGCCGCGTAACTCTACTGCGGCACGACCGCAGTCAACGACTCCGCAAAGGTAATCTGCCGGTATCGAGCAGAGGCGTCCGTGTCAGGTCGCCGCGTCCATAACCTGCCCCAGGTCGTCGGCGAGCTAAGCGATGAGGGCGCGGCCTGAAGGCGGGTTCGGCTCGGAGCACCATGGGCTGAAACTCGGCGGCGAGTTCGACTTCCTCGAATGTGCGTTGCCATGCGCTTCCCGTCGCTCCGAGGCTGACCAGGAACGTCAGATCGGCGGTGGGGTTGATTAAGATACCCACAGCTTACGAGGTGCACATGACCGCCAAGCCGCCGCCCGTCCCCCCTGCCAACCAATCGCACAAGGGTCCGGGAAGTGCCACTGCGGCTCCGCTCTCACAGGGCCATGGTGGGTCACAGACCCAGAACCCGGACAAGGTCGGACAGGCCGGGAACTCGAAGGTCAACACCACGAACCAAGGCTATCAGCAGGACCGATGAGCACCTCGAAGAAGACGCCCGCCGCCAACCGCCACCACGGCGGTCCCGGAAGCAGCCATCAGGATGCGTCCAAGCCGCAGCCGGAAGAGCACGGCAAGTCCGCCACGGGCGGTTCGACCAACCCGGACACCTCGACCGTCTCCGGCGGCGGTGGTGAGCGGGATGCCCATCACCGCCATCGCTCTCACTGAGGACACCACATGGCGAACGCCAGCAAGAACCACATGGGCGCGGCCACGCAGGGAAAGCGCGATGGCTCCGGCGCGATGACCGACCTGCCGGAGGGCATCCTCCCCGACAACATGGTCCTGAGCAACCGGGACAAGTCTCGTCACAGTGACGAACGGGGCTTGGACAGCAAGGCCGTGCAGACCGAGCAGTATCAGGACCACGCCGCCAACCGAGAGATCGACGTTGATCTCACGGGCGACGGCAACACGAGCGGAGTGGCCAATCCGATGACCGACGAGTCCGGCGACCAGAGCAGCCTCAAAAGCCAAAATTAGTAGCGCCTCACCGCTTCGATGCGCTATGGTGCTGCTGAAGCAACGAGCGCGCAGGCTGATCGTTTATTTTGATTAGGCCATCCTCTCAAAGGCGTTCCGCGGCGAGCTTGTCCCTCAAGATCCAGATGATGAACCCGCGAGCGTGTTGCTGGAGCGGATCAAGGCCGAGAAGACGAGATCCGCACCAGCGCGTCGAGGCCGTGGTCGCCCACGTGTCGCCACGGCGATCTGACAGCGGCGGAAATCTCACTACGAGAACGACACGCTGCCGGAGTTCGAGGTGATGATCTCGGACTTGCCCTGGGCGACGATGTAGCCGACCAGGACCAGGGTTCGGTCGCGAAGGTCAGCCACGCCCTCTTCACCACCCGCGCGCCTTGAGCCAGTCGTGGAGCACCGCCGCATCGGCCGCGTCCTCGAACTCGAAGATGACCCTATCTAGGACGGCGTTGCCCCTAAGCTCGCAGATACGGCGGCGCCACCGATCAGTCGCATGATCTTCGCACCATTGGTTCGCGAGACGGTGCCGGTAGTCCTCGTACCGGCGGTTCAGATCCAGGACCATCGGAACGGATGCCGTGACGGTGAAGGCGTTGCGGGCGATGATCGCCTGAATTTCGGGGTTGGTTGAGAGTCGAGCAGCCATCACGAGCACCTCGCCTCGGTCGAGCGGCGCCCGAGCAAGTCGGCGATGCGCAGGTCGCGAACGATCGCTTCATCGTAGGCCCGCACCCGGTCGCGCAGACCTTCGGGCAACAGCGCACTGGCTTCTGCCAGCCTTATACGGATCCGCTCGACGGTCTTCGGCGAAACTCGCGCAGTCGCTCCGTCGTGCCGCGTATAGTCATGCATGTAGGAATGACCGCGGCCACACCAGGAGCGTGAGAAATGCTCGCGCGACAAAACCAGACCCAGCGATGTCATTTCATCGCAAAGCCGCAATAGCTGAAAACCGTACACGGAAATCTTCTCGGACAGGTGCTCGGGAAAAGGCCCCTGTCTACTTATCTACGAGGGGACTTCGGCTTCCCGCGACCGAGGCTGCTCGGCCTGCCCCGGTGCAGGTGAGCAGCTTCTTCAGCGATGGCCGTCAAGTAATCTACGGCCTGATCATGAGGAGGCGTAGCCGGTCCAGCCTCTGCAAGGTACGCCCAGGCCGCGGCCTCCTCAGACAGATCAAACGTCTTCGTCTCGACCGGGATGACCATCCAGGACAGACGCTGCCATTGCCCACATTCATCGTCAAGCTGAAAGTCTGCTGCCTACCCCTCTAAGTGGCTAGAGAAACGCTGCGCGATCTTATCAAACGGTTCGACCTCAAGGATGATCAGGCTGAAATTATACTAAGAGTCTCCGGCTTGTGACCCTCGCCCCTTCTACATCCACCTCATCCTGAAATGAAATCCGTGGTTCACGTCTCGGAAGCCGATCATGTAATTGTCGTGGACCGCGTACCCGTCGCGACCGACGTTCTCGTCTAACCACATCTTTATCTCAGGGACCGCAATTCTGGCACCCTCGCTCTCGTCTTTAGCGTATACTTCGCGCGTTTTTCGAAATGCACCTCTAATTTCGTTCCAAGAGGCGCTTTCCGTGAGATCGAAGTGGTACGGCCAATCCGCCTCAAACTTTGCGTCTCGCGCCACACTGAGCGCTTCCTTGGCGACCATAAGGACGGCCAGCGCTGCAAAGTACGCGTTCTCAGCGATCATGCGATTGTCTACCACCGCGGAGTACGCCTCCTTGGTTGTCGTTCGGTCGTTCTCCATTGCGAGGAGCGCCTCATCGGCAATCCAACGATCGTGCTCAGCCGCGAGAAGCGCTTCCTCGGCGGCAATGATGTCGGCCTTCGTCTTGGCGATAATCTCTGGATCGAACTGCTTGATGATCATCGCAGTCCTCGCACGCTGAGCGGCAGCTTCCCGACCGTGAGGCAAGGGTCGATCGTGTTGTCGCGATGGGTATGCGCGACTGGGGTTGGATGATTTGTAATGCTCATCCCGATCATATGCCTCGGATCGGAGAGTCGCGAAACACCGTGTCAGTAGCGATTTTCCAGCAATTTTCCGGCGACTGCGTCCTAAGGTTGCCCGCTTGGCAACTTTAGGAATGAGAGCATCGGCAAGGCCGTGGGCGCGGCCGTGGTGCGATCTAACTGCGTTCCGGATGGCCCAGGCTCCTTCGGATCCCACCACCGCAGCCCCCGTCGCCGCCGGGCACGAACCAGCGGCTCTGGCCGCGTATTCCAACGCCCTCAGCGATCAGGTGACGCGATCTGGATGCTCGCTGTCCACGACGATACCGAGCCACTCCAGCGCGGCTGGCCGCGACTTGAAGATGTGCCGCTGGGACGTGAACGGCACCGGGCGTTCCGTAGCGGCCAACTCGTCGAGAAGCTCGACCGACCATGTGTCGGCTGGGCCGCTTCGATGAACGTTCCGCACCAAGCTCGCGATCACGGTGCCATCGAGCAGCACGTCGTAGCTGCCGGGCGCGAGTTGCTCAACGGTGTATGCCATGAGTTCCATCACACCACTGGGCGGCATCGAGGTCACGGGTTGTCCATCCTGCCGAGGATCTCGCTGAACGGGATGCGCCAGAGCATGCGTCCGGCCTCGTCGGAGACCTCGAAGGCGTAGCCATGAGACGTGCCGCCCGCGCGAAGGAGTTCAGCCGTCAGGTCCAGGATGGCACTGCACGCCTCCATGTAGGCGATCTCGGCGCTCGCGAACTCCAACCCAATATCGTCGGGCTCTAGGCCACATCGTGACCGCAGGTCAAAGAAGAACAGCGGCATCGGCACCGCTCCCTGGTGCCCCTGGAAGGGCAACCCTCGTAGTCCTGGCTGGTCACGCAACCGTGAGGGAGGGTCTGGAACTGGACCGAAATCGCCACGCAGCCCGTGATCAGATCGAGCGACGGAGCAGACTCCGGTTAGGTGGTGCCTACTCGACCACGCTGGCGCCGATCGATTGCGCGACGGCATACGCTTGGTCACGGGTGAGGCCGGTCACCACGACAGCGGCATCCCGGTAGACGGTGTAGGTGCCGTCGTCGGTAGGGCGAATGCGGATCATAGAGCCGCCCACGGATCGGTCAGGCGCCTCTGATGCGATGCTGCCGAGCGGCTCGCTGGCTCGCGCGGGCGTTGCACAGGCGGCGCATCTGATCTTGCTGAGCCATAGCTTCCTGCCACGGGTGAATTGGCATCGTGGGCAGGGGCGGCAGCGGAGGGCTGCTCTCGTTCTACGGGTGCGTGGGTTCCATGGCGCTGCCCCTCGTCACTGCTTAAGTAGTCAAGCTTAACCGTTCGTTCACTCTTTGCAACCTGCCGCCCGGCACGCTTCAACGAGGCCGCGGATCTGTGCCGGGCTGCATCTCCAGATCCATGTTGGTGCAATACCGCTTCTGGCCGCACGTTCTAAGGGCTGCGCCTGCCGTAGCTCGGCCGGATCCCCCGATTTCGCTCCCACCATGTTCCCCAACGCCGCCGCCGGTTGGCGCGGCGCCCTTGAGGATCTGTCAGAGCATGCCTCGCCCTGCCGGTATCGCCTCCCGGCCCGGTGAGTCGCGATCCGGGCGAACGCGATAGCCTTCTGCGACCAGTCCGGCGCCGAAGCGCACCGGCTCGGCTGGACCGCGCCAGAATTGTTCGCGGTGCACCACGATCACGGCACCCTGCGCGTGGACTACTGCGGGTTGCTCATGGTGGTGAGTGAGCCTGCCCGAGCCGTCGAAGCGCGGCGGATCTTGTTCGAGCGGCTGACCGGCTACCGGGACAAGCAGGGCCAGGAATGGGGCATCCCGGTTTGAGAGTTCGCCAAGAAGAACGCGGGTCGGTGAGTTACCGGCTCTTCGCGCAGATCGGCAGCACGGGATCGCTGCTGGCCTTCAAATTTCTGGTGACGGTTCTGGCGGCCTGCGCGCTCATGGGCTTCGTGCTCTGACAAGTCGTGAGGGGCTTAGGAGTGGGGCCGCCGATCATGAGGTTCGCCAAAAAGAACCGTTGATGCGGGCCGGGAGCGCTCGCCGGTTCCGGCTGTTCCCCCACCATGCGCACAGCCCTTATCGCTCTGATCGTGCTGGTTCGGTTCGGTCCCGACATCGTCTATGGGGCCCACCAGTCGCTTCCGCAGCCCACCCCCTTACGCCCAACTATGGCGACGAAGTGGATCGTGAGCCCGCCCGCCGTTGTGGTGATCCGCCCACCACCGCCATGAGTGGGGTCGATCCAGCGGCGGGACAGCAGAGCCTCGCGCCATCCCGTCCCCTTTAACGTCACGCTTGCCCTGACCCGTAACGGTCGCGCGCGTCATCGCAAGGATCACCGCATGACTCACATGCGCCGGGCTTAAGTGGTCGTTGTAGGTGTGGCTTCACCGCGCTGGCGGCAGAAACGCGGGCATGCCACGTGCGCCGGATGCCCACGCTTGATCCCCAAACCTGCGAAGTGAAAATCCAAGGCTCCTGGCGTATCGTCAGCCTGGATGAGGCTGCGGCCCAACATGCGATGGCGGTGAAGCGTTGCCCCGCCTGCCAAGGGCGCGTGATGATCAACGGCGCCTACAGCGGTCCCAACGTTCGCCGCACCCTGGCGCATCGCAGGTCGCATAGTGGCTGCGCGCTGAAGCCCGAGACGTACTCCGGCACGTCTTCGCCGCATCCTCAGGCCCTCGCCTAGAAGGCCGACCATGCTCGTTGAAGCCGACCCACTCACGGACGCCATCTCTGCCCTTCGCGCCAAGGGGCATACCGTGGAACCCTGCGGTGAGGATCCAGCGCTGTGGCGCATCGACAACGAGGACCAGGAACTGACCGTGGAGCAGCTTCTCGCCCTGGCTCTGCGCCTCGGATTGGTGGAAGGCCCAGGACGAGCGCAGTAGGCTGATCCAAGCAGCCGCTTCAGCCCAACCTTTTCAAACCCTGTTGCAGTGACCGACCTCGATGACCGCCTAACTCGCTACCTCGTGACCGTACTCTTTGCGGTCGGCCTCACAATGATCGTCACTGCCTGGGCTTGGGATGGCTCGGCTGACACCTCTTACGTCAACCCACCATTGACCGGACGCGAGTTGCTGGGCAGCCCACAGCGAGCGCGCCGTGGGAGCGCTCACGGCGGAGGAGCCGAAGGGCTACCCGCAAGCCCTGGCTGATCTACCGTCAATCACGACGCGTCCTGCTCATCCTGGTCCGCGATTTCGCGCTGTATCTCCCGCTCTGTTCTATCCCCCGCCGGATCTTCCGGTAACGGGAACAGATCGTTCAGCCCTTGAGCGACGCCGTGGAGGACCGGATCGAAGGCGGATCCGAAGGCGCGGGATTGGGTATGGTCGCTCTTGATCATGCTTAGCAGTGCAGATGAGGGGCCGACGCTCACCGGCACGCGATTTTCGGCCTATCGCTGAGCGCGATTAACCTACATCAATTCGGGTGCTGGTGAACGGTTGCGATCCGTTCCGGAAAAGTTGCGTCGTTTTTCATGGGTTCACCACAAGCAACCTAACCGCCCTGTGGACGCTGATCGGCGCTCGCGCCGCAGCCACATCGGACACCGCACTGCCCATAAACGGCGGCGCAGTGGCAGGCGGCTCGTTCATTTCCTTGATGGAGGCCGACTCTGGCACTGCCGATGCACGTTCGGCCTTTGCGCTTGCGCGCCACAGGCGTGGCAGTTTCGACTCGATAACTTCGACCTCCGGTTCCGGCTCGTTCGGCGGCTGGAACAAAGCTAAGGTCATCTGCATCGGCACGTCGGGTCCAACCGAAACGTTCGCGCTTCGAAGATCTGTGAAGACGTAGGTTGAGCAGCGATCGAAACATAGGTTACCCTGCGATATATCAGGCGGCCCAAGTCTGACTCTGTCGAGAGGATAGCCACCATGGCCAATTTGCCCAGCTTCGAGATCCCGCAGCAGATGCGTGACCTCGCCGAGAACAACGTCGCCCAGGCGCGAAAGGCGTTCGACAGCCTCGTGGGAACCGCCAAGCGCGGCGCCGAGACGATGCGAGGCACGACTGAGATGTCCCGCACCAGCATGCAGGACATGTACGGTCGCGGCTTCGAGTACGCGGAAGAGAATGTGCACGCCGCTTTCGACGTGGCACAGAAGCTCGCGCGCGCGGGCACGCCGATGGAGATGATGAAGATCCAGAGCGAGTACATGCGCGAGCGCTACGCCGCGATGCAGGAGCAGGCCAAGGCGTTCGGCGGCATGGCACAAGAGATGTTCAAGCAAGGTGCCGAGAGCACTAGGTCGGCGATGGAGCAGAGCGCGGGCGAGGTGCGCCGGATGACCGAGCAGGGCCGGGATGCAGCCGCCCAAACCGCGCGAGCGGCAGAGGATACGGTTGATCGCTCGACAAGTTGATCTGCTGCGGCCGGTGGGGCGAAGCGGTGCCCTTCCGGTCGAAGCTGCGACACGCTGAGAGCCCGCGGTAAGTTTAGCTCCTCGGTGCCGCCGCGACGAGCACCAGCGACGCCGCGGAAGAGGTCGCCTATGACTCACGCTGAGATCGGCCGCCTGACCGACGAGACGATCCGGCTCAGCGTGCGATTGGGCGAGACGGCAGGGCTGCTGATGGTTGCCATGCAGTACGCGTGGCTCGACGGCTGGGTTCAGGGCTGTCGCCAAGCTACGGCGGGCGCCGAGGAGATGCTGGAGCAGCAAGCGCGCACGAACCGTCTGGTGCGCCAAGGCGTGCCAATCAAAGCAGCAGCACGCGGTCTGCATCTCGTGTAGCCGATGCCGCATCAAGGCCGCGCTCACTCGCCAACACCGAGCAGCACGACTGCCGCATCCGTCGCGCCAGGAACCAGCATCTGTATCCCGCCTCTGGCCGTCGCCGAGGCGGATCACGGTCTGCCCGTGTGCCTCTGCGGCGGGACGATGTGGCGATACGCGAGTGTAGGTCGAGACTTCTTGTGGCGTGCGATCGGTTTGATTGTGCCGGACAACTTGGAAGCCTGAGGGGACCACACACGGCGAGACCCCGGCAGAGCCGGTGTGGCAAGTGATTGCGCGCCAGAGCTTGCAAGCTATCAGGCTCCGGCGGCCCTCGGCGGCCGACGTAACGCGGGAGGCACTTGTGAAGATCCGGATCGGAGAGCGCGGCGAGATGCGCCACATCCGGGTTGAGAGCATTGGGCGCACGAAGGAGAACACCGTCTACGTCACGGGGCTCATGGGCTTCGGACGCGCCGAACGGGTGGCCATCGAGATCGACGCCGACACCCTGGCTGAGATGGTGAGAGCAGCCCTTCAGGGCGGGTTGCGCCCGGAACTCACGAGTGAGCCGAGTTCGGATTGATCGCAATGCAAAAGGCGTCCGCACGCAGACCCGCCATCCAAAATGTCCTTAATCCGGGGCGCCGAGATCCGCTGCGGTTCAACCGCATGATTCAACTCAAAAGGCAACCGAGCGCCTTGTGTTGGAACAGCGTCGTTTAACCGACAGCACGACGGTGACAACGTATGTTCGTTCCCGCAACCGAGCCAGCCGCTAAAGCCTCCGTCACGCCCCGCCAACCCGAACACGCGCTGCCCTTTCATCCTACGCCCGTACTCACTCAACCGCGCGTAGCAATCGATGCGCTCAGCAATAGTATCGACAGCCAAAGTTCAGATACCCGCAAGTACCGGATGTAGCTCTCGTACAGATACGAGCCGGAAATGTTGTGTTGTATTTTGGCATCTACGGACAAGCACGCGCGCTGAGCGCTGGAACCAAAATCTGATTTACTGCCTTAGGTTAAGTCCGATATGCCTCGCGTGGGCATCCCCCTCGCGTGGGGCAGCCCGTGCAGGAAGGAACACGCATGGCATCCCAGTTTGGGTCCGCCACCGAGCCCACCGACGAACAGCGCTTCCGGCTCCTGGTCCAGTCGGTGACCGACTACGCCATCTACATGCTCGATCCCACCGGCATCGTGGTGAGTTGGAACCCAGGCGCGGAGCGCTTCAAGGGCTACACCGAGGCCGAGATCATCGGTCAGCACTTCTCGCGCTTCTACACCGAGGAGGACCGGCAGACCGGGTTGCCCAAACGGGCGCTCGCGACCGCGGCCAACGAGGGGCGCTTTGAGCAGGAAGGCTGGCGCGTTCGCAAGGACGGCACCCGGATGTGGGCGCACGTCGTCATCGACCCCATCCGTGACCCGTCCGGTACGCTCATCGGCTTCGCCAAGATCACGCGGGACATCAGCGCGCAGAAAGCCGCGCGCGAGGCGCTGCGTCAGAGCGAGGAGCGCTTCCGCCTACTCGTGCAGGGGGTCACCGACTACGCCATCTTCATGCTCGACCCGGACGGCGTGGTCACGAACTGGAACTCGGGTGCGGCTCGGATCAAGGGCTACACCGAGGCCGAGATCGTCGGGCAGCACTTCTCCCGCTTCTACACCGAGGAGGATCGGGCAGCGGGCGTGCCTGCCAGGGCTTTGGAGACGGCAAAGCGGGAAGGCAGGTTCGAGGCCGAGGGCTGGCGGGTGCGCAAGGACGGCACCCGCTTCTGGGCAAGCGTGGTGATCGACGCGATCCGCGACGACACCGGCCGACTGATCGGCCTCGCCAAGGTCACCCGCGACATCACAGAGCGTCGGAGTGGGCAGGAGGCCCTGGAGAAGGCGCGCGGCTCCTTGTTTCAGGCGCAGAAGATGGAGGCGCTCGGCGGCCTGAGTTCCGGGATCGCCCACGACTTCAACAACATCCTGACGGTCATCCTCGGCAACCTCGATCTCCTCCGTCGCGCGCCGGAGCAGCGTCGCGAGCGCCTGATCAACAACGCGGTCCAGGCGGTGGAGCAGGGCCGCAAGCTGACCCAGCAGTTGCTCGCCTTCGGTCGCCGCCACCTGCACCAGCCCGAAGTTCTGGACCTGAACCGGCTGATCCTCGGCATGGACGACATGCTCAAGCAGTCGCTGCGAGGGGACATCCGTGTCGAGTTCGATCTCGCGCAGGAGCTTTGGCCCGTCGAGGTCGATCCGGCTCAGCTTCAGATCGCGCTGATCAACCTCGCGGTGAATGCGCGTGATGCCATGCCCAGAGGGGGTCAGTTCCGGATCAGAACCGAGAACGTCACCGCGCCCGGCAGCGACCTCGAACAGAGTGTCGCGATTGCGGTGAGTGACACCGGATCCGGCATGCCGCCCGAGGTGGTCGCCCGCGCGTTCGAACCGTTCTTCACCACGAAGGAGGTCGGCAAGGGCACCGGGCTGGGGCTGCCGCAGGTCTACGCCTTCGCGCAGCAGTCGCGCGGTTCCGTGCGCATCACGAGCGAGGTTGGTCGCGGAACGACCTTCACGATCTCGCTGCCGCACACGCAGGCGCAGATCGTGGAGAGGCAACGGGTGAGCCACGATCCCGACGCGGCGGCGCGGCCCCTCCGCGTTCTCGTGGTCGAGGACAACGCACAGGTGGCGGAAGTTGCGGTCTCTATCCTGACGGAGCGGGGCCACGCCGTCGTGAGCAGCGCCAGTGCGTCGGAAGCCCTACACGTCCTGACCTCGGGGCAGCCGTTTGATGTGATCCTGTCGGACCTCGTGATGCCAGGGGAGATGAACGGGTTCGATCTGGCCCAGCATGTACGTGACCGTTGGCCGACTCTGCCAGTGCTGCTGGCGACGGGCTACAGCGATCAAGCGGCCAGGGCGATCAAGGCAGGCTTCCCGCTGATCTCGAAGCCCTACGAACCGGCCGCGCTTCTGCTCGCCGTCGAGGGGGCTGCGTCGGAAGTCACCACTCCCAAGCAGCATAGCAATGTCGTCCGGCTGCCACGCGTCGGGAAATGACCATGGGCGGCTTGAGCGACAGTTCCGGCCACGGTCGGCGTACCTAACTCGATGCCATCCTCCTTCGGTCCGCTCTGAATATGACGGAACGGCTGAGACGCCCTGTGGGCGGTGGTCAGCTACGCATGAACATCAGTTGGCGCGACGGGAGTGAACTCTGGATCAGGGTGGCCGAACAGGTCCTCGGACCAGCGGCGCTGAGGGATATGCACCAGAAGCGCCTGGAGAAGAGACCGTGACCTTGGTCTACGCCCGTTTCGCGCACGCGCGAGCGACACAGGACGTGCTGCGCGCTTTTGCCGAACCCTGAACAAGCCGGTAGCATAGCCATTAGCCGCGGCGCTGGAGAACCGCCGTTGACCACGCTCTCGCCTGTCGCCAGTCCACCCGCGGCTCCAAAGCCGCCCGGACCGAAAGGGCTGCCCGTGCTCGGCAACCTGCTCGATCTGCGCCGTGATCCGCTCGGCTTCTTCACGAACTGCGCGCATCGCTACGGTAATACGGTCCCCTTCCGCATCGGCCCTCGCCGCGCCCTGTTCCTGAACGATCCGGACCTAATCGAGCGCGTCCTCGTCACTGAGCATCGCGACTTCCCCAAGATCAGCTTCATCTGGCGGCAGTTCAGGGCTGTCCTCGGCGACGGGCTGGTGACCAGCAGCGGCTCCCTGTGGCAGCGCCAGCGCCGCCTGTGCGCTCCAGCTTTCGCCCCGGCTCGGCTGGCGGGCTATGCCGAGGTGATGGCCCGAGCGACGGAACAGGTGCTCGAAGGCTGGCGCATCAGCGAGGTTCGCGACCTGCACGCCGACATGATGACGCTCACCTTGCGCATCGTGGCTGAGACGCTCTTCGGCGTCGGTATTGAAGCCGACATCCCGCGGATTGAGGCTGCCGTCGCAGACATGAGCCGCGAGATGGCCACGCGCATGGTGCGTCCGGTGCTCATCCCCGACGCCGTGCCGCTCCCCGGTCATCTGCGCTACCGGCGCGGACTCGCATGCGTCGAGGACGTGGCGACCCGTCTCATCCACCAGCGACAAACCGCTTCCCGCGCCGGGCACACTCTGCTGGACACTCTGATCGACGCGCGAGACGAGACCGGCGCATCGATGTCCGATCGCCAGCTTCGTGACGAGGCGGTCACCTTCCTGCTCGCAGGACACGAGACGACGGCTTTGGCGCTTACCTGGGCCTTGCACCTACTCGGTCAGCACCCTGATGTAAGCGCGGCGCTCGCCGCCGAGGCCGGTGCTGTGCTGGGTGAACGCCCGGCCACGTTCGAGGACCTGCCACGCCTCACCGTCGCCGAGCAGGTCGTGAACGAGAGCCTGCGCCTGTACCCGCCCGCGTGGCTGATCGGCCGTGAGGCGGGACGGGATTGCGAGATCGGCGGCCATGCGGTCGCGAAAGGGACGCCTCTGTACACGTGTCCTTGGGTGCTGCACCGCGATCCGCGCTTCTGGGCAGAGCCGCTGGCGTTCCGGCCTGAGCGCTGGGTGGGGCACTCAGACAGGCAGCGACCCCGCTTCGCCTATATGCCGTTTGGCGGCGGCCCGCGTGTCTGCATCGCGCAGCGCTTTGCTGTGATGGAGGCGGCCCTGATCCTGGCGTTGATCGCGCGACGGTGCAGACTAGTTCCGTTGCAGGAGGAGGCTGTTGTGCCTTTCCCGTCGATCACGCTGCGTCCGGCGGGCCCAGTGCGGTTCCGGATCGAGGCACGGTGAGTGCACGCAAGCCGGTGGCTGTACGACAGCCGCCCGGTGACAGACACGGGACATGATCCGGCAACAGCGCCGCCTCACCGATGCCGAACTCGCGTGACACCACAAGCCTGCGACGACACGGAGCCCGACATGCAGCCGTGCGAGACCTACCGGCGCTGGATCTGGTTCATCGCTGCCGGTGTGCTTGTGATCGCGCTCGTCCAGGCCGCCTGCGCCCAGGCCATTGGCGCGCAGGAGGTGCTGAAGGACGCACGCGGCTTCGGGTGGGACATCGCCCTCTACGTGATCGCCGCCCTTCGCTTCGGGAGGGGGACGTGGGCGGAGAGGATTTCCACACTCCTTGTCGGAGCCTTGCTGGCAGGCTCAGGCATAGAGGCTCTCACCGACCTGTGGACCAGGCTCGGCCGTCCTGAGGACACCAGCGCGACCGAGACGCTTCTGTCCGACGCCTTCGCGCTCGCCGCTCCTGGACTCGCAGCCGCAGTGCTGTTCCGGTTCCGGCGCGCCGCTGATCCGCTCGTGACAGCGTCGTGGCTGAACGCCCGCAACGACCTTCTGACCGCCGTCCTCACGAGCGCCTGCGACCTAACCGGGCACGCCACGAGCCTGCGCTGGCCGGGCTATGCCCTCGACCTGATCGGCGTCATCTTATCGTTCCAGGCTGCCGCGATCGTGCTCCGGTCAGCGTTTGTCGAGCCCGATGAGCGCAGCCCGCTCGCCGTAGCGGAAGGCTCGTGATGACCGTCGCTGGAAGCACGGCTCTCGAACATGCGCCACCTATTTTAGGGCTGTAACGCGGCGCATCCAGGCCGCCGAGGAGTTGGCCGATTTTGATCATGCCATCCTTGGGCCGATTGCCAGCGTCAAGCCGACCGAGCTTGCGGCCTAAAGGATCCGAGAAGCGGGGTGGTGCCTTGTTCCGGGGGCACCGTTTTCCGCCTCGCGAGGATGTGGATCGAAGGGTATGAGCCAGGACGCCAGCACCGCCGCAAAGACCAGTTCCCGAGCGACCATTCGCGTGTGGATCGACTTCGTCTGCCCGTACTGCCTCTTTGGGGAGCGCGTCATCCGAGCCGCTATCGAGGGGCTTGAAGTTGACGTTGTGTGGATGCCGTTCGAGTTGCGCCCCTACCCAACTCCGACGTTGCGCCCGGAGGATGAGTATCTACCCACGGCATGGAAGCAGGGCGTCTACCCCGCCGCCGAGCGGATGGGCATCGCCATCCGCCTGCCGACCGTGTCGCCGCAACCGTACACCCGCAAGGCGTTCCTCGGGCTTCAGTACGCCGTCGAGCACGGCCGGGGCGACGCTTACGTCGATGCGGTTCTGCGCGCCTTCTTTCAGCAGGATCGCGACATCGGCGACACCGAGGTGCTCAAGGCGAGCTATCAGGATCTCGGCCTCGATCCTCACGCCCTGGACGCCGCGCTGGCCTCGCCGCTCTATGGCGAGCGCCACGATGCGGCGCTACGCGAGGCGCGAGAGGCGGGCATCCGCGCTGTCCCATCGGTTGCTGTCGGGAACCGGTTGTTCTCGGGCACCCCGCAGCCCGAAGCACTCCGAGCCGAAATCCTGCGCCAATCGGCCTAGCGTGAACCTTGCCGGTCAGACGCTTGAGGCGCGTGGATGAGGTTCAAGGCGGCTATCCCGGACGGGTGCAGGGCGGGCATGGTCACCAGGGGCAGGGCACGATCCCGCAGGTCGAGCAGGCACCTGATCACCATCCCCGCGTCGTGAGCCACTCGCGGAGCGCGGTCGCGTCGGCCGTGCTCTCAAACTCGAAGGTCACGGTGTCCAAGATGGCGTTGCCCCTGCGCTCGCAGATACGGCGACGCCACCGACCCGTCGCATGGTCTTCGCACCATTGGTTCGCGAGGCGGTATCGGTAATCCTGGGATCGGGAGTTCAGGTCCAGGACCAGCGTGGCGGTGCCTGCGACCACGAAGGCGTTGCGGTCGAGGATCGCCTGGAGTTCCTGGTCAGCCCGCAGTCGGGCGACCAGACGGCGAATGTTCTGGACGTTCGCCACGGCCATCACGGGCACCTCGCGTCGATCGAGCGGCGTGAGAGCAAATCGGAAATGTACAGGTCGCGAATGATTGCTTCGTCGTAGGCCCGCACCCGATCGCGCAAATCTTCGGGCAACAGCGCACCAGCCTCGGCCAGCCTCAGACGGAGTCGCTCGATAGTTCTTGACGAAACCCGCGCGGTTGCACCGTCACGCCGCGTATAGTCGTGGAGGTATCCTGAACCCCTACCGCACCAAGAACGGGAGAACTGCTCGCGCGACGATACCAGACCCAGCGATTTCATCTCCTCGCAGAGCCGCAGCAACTGAAAACCATACATGGAAATCTCCTCGGATACGAACTCGGATAAGTATCCTTGTCTACTTATCCAGGAGGTGATTTCGTGAGGATCAGAGATTTGTTCGACCGGCCGCGTCCGAAAAACACGACGGAGAACGAGGGCGAGAAGACGCGCCGACAGGTCCCGACGACAGCTAAGATGCGTCCAGCAATCAAGCGGCCGGAGCAGCTTCGGGCCGATCGGGCAGCGCCTGCCGCCCCGCCCGCAGTGCCGCGTAGTACGACGAGCGGCTGATCCCCAACATCCGACAGGTCTCGGCCACTGTGCTGCTCGCGTCCTCGTGCGCGAGTGCCACCTGCCGCACAAGCGCGGCCGTCAGCTTTGGCGGACGCCCGAACTTTACCTGCCGTTCTCGCGCCACTGCACGTCCTGCGGCGCTGCGTTCTAGGATGAGGTTGCGCTCGAACTCGGCAAGCACCGCCAGCATGCCTACCAACATACGCCCGGTTGCGGTCGTCGTGTCAATGTTGTCCTTGAGCGAGACTAGCTTGGCTCCCCGGCCCTCGATCTCCTCGATGATCTGGAGGAGGTGCAGTTGGGAGCGTGCAAGTCGGTCGAGTCGGTAGACGCAGAGGCGATCCCCGGCTCGGAGAAGATCGAGCACGCGTCGAAG
This sequence comes from Methylobacterium longum, assembly GCF_022179385.1. GTDB lineage: Bacteria > Pseudomonadota > Alphaproteobacteria > Rhizobiales > Beijerinckiaceae > Methylobacterium > Methylobacterium longum. The sequence continues at coordinate 157,821 of NZ_BPQS01000002.1, forward strand.
CTGATCGCGGTCGCGCTTGGCGCCCGAGGCGGTCTCGCGGAACACGTCGCGGTCATCGACGCCCGCGCGTTCCAGGGCTTCAAGTTGCAGCGACCAGTCCTGGGCGGAGGTCGATATGCGAGAGTACCCGTAGCTACGACTGGCCACCGTGCAAAAACTCCGTCCAGAAAGCTCAACTTATCGCACGTACTTTCTGGACAGCAAGCTCCTCGGACGGTCACGCTTAACGGCGCAGTCCGGAAAGTGATGAGATTTTGCACAAGGTTGAGCATCTGCCTCGGCCGACCTGTCAGTGCAGTTAGGATGGTTCGCAGGCATCTGGTTCAGGATAGATGGTCGGATGATGCGCCGGGCCGATCATGACGACGGTCCCGTTGACGGCACGCCCAAATCGCACCACGCTGATCGGCTTCTAAGCGTGCCAAGCAGAAGCTCAGGCGATATGTCTTGGATGTTTTATCTGGTGCGGGATGCGGACATTCGGCGATCATTCGCCCTGGAATGTAGTCCTGGTCACGTGGATACAGTCTTTCGGCGACCCCACCGATTTGCTGATTATCAAACTCTGTGCGATGATAGTTATCTCGGACGCCCGATAGGACGATGACGCGCAGCCGTCTCATCTCGCGCCCCTGCTTTCGGTCACAAGCTGGACCAGTGGCGGGAGGTTGCTATGGCGGTTACACTCAACCCAGGAACGCCAATTCAGGACTATTCTCGTAGAAGCCTGCGTACACGCATCACCTGCGATGATCCGGCGCGACGCGACGTGCTCTGCGGTGGCGGGGCCACAGCCCTGGGTCTGCTTCTGGCGAGCCTCTTGGGTGATGCACGTCCTGCGCTGGCTGAGGCCGTGACCGGGCCAATGCCGGAACTCGACTCGGTCGCGGTGCACATCGTCACAGACAGCTACCAGTTCGCAGTGGCGCCGAGCCGCAAGGTCGAGGGGCTCACCGTTGAGCACTTCGGCTGGGGCATTACTCCCGATCATCCCCCCGGCCCAACGCTCGACAGCGAGTTTGGCCTCTCGATGCACGTCACCTCACGGCGCGGCGAGGACATCCGCCGGACTCTGGTGGACTTCGGCTTCACCTCAGAGGCCCTCAACAACAACCTGAAGCTCCTCGGGGTGCAGCCCTCCGAGATCGATGCCCTCGTGCTGAGTCACGGTCATTACGACCATTTCGGCGGCCTCGCTGGCTTCCTCGGCAAGAACCAGGGGCAACTCAAGCCAGGGCTCCCGTTCCATGTCGGTGGCGAGGACTGCTTCTGCGCGCGCGAGTGGACCGCACCTCCGGTGAAGGGTGATTTCGGCGTTATCGACCGCCAAGCCCTCAAAGCTGCGAACCTCACCGTCACCTCGACGGAGCGCCCGGCGCTCGTGGCAGGCCACGGCTTCACCTCGGGTCAGATCGATCAGAGCAGCTTCGAGAAGCTCCTGTCGCCGAGTGCGATGAGGCTTGGGATCATGCATGGCTCGGGCTGCTACCCAGACCGTCTGTCGCAAGCCGACCAAGGCGAGGGCCTGATCCCGGATCAGTTCAGGCACGAGATCGCCACGTCCTTCAACCTGAAGGGACGCGGCCTCGTCGTCCTCACCTCGTGCAGTCATCGAGGCGTGGTCAACGCGGTTCGGCAGGCGCAAACCGCGTCCGGCATCCAGAAGGTGCACGCGGTGATCGGCGGCTTCCACCTTGCGCCTTACCAACCCGACTACGTCCGGCAGACGATCGCGGCCTTGAAGGAGATCGGGCCGGACTTTGTGGTCCCGCTCCACTGCACGGGCGAAGCCTTCTATGAGATGGCCAAAGCCGAGATGCCGAACAAGCTGGTGCGCGCCTACACGGGCACCCGCTTGGTCTTCAATGCTTCCGCCACCTGACGCGGGACCGGCCAGAGCCACACGAGGGCTGAACTCACACCGTTGTCACATCGATGTGGCGCAAAGAGAGGCGGCATGTTCAAGAAGCTGCCGACAGGGCTGGTGTTGCTGGTCCTGACCGCCACGTCTCCTGCTCTCGGGCAGAGAGGTCCCCCACCCGCACATCAAGCGGCGGAGATCGAGGCCCTGGTCAACAAGGCATCCGACGTTCTGGAAGAACGGGGCGGCAAAGCCTTTGCGGATTTCAGGAAGAAAGGTAGCCCCTGGCGCTACGCGGATGTCTACCTGTTCGTGGTCGATATGAACGGCGTTGTGCTGTTCAACGCCGCCCGCCCGAACCGCGAGGAACGGGACTTCCTCGATGCCCGTGATGCTGACGGGAAGCGGTTCCACAGGGACTTCATTGAGGTCGTCAGGAACTCTGGGTCTGGCTGGGTCGATTACATGTTCCCCAAGCCCGGACAGTCTCACGCCACCGTGAAGTGGAGCTACGTCTGCGGGACGCGCGTTGACGGCGTCGAGGCGCTCGTGGGCGCTGGAGTCTATGTCGATTAACATCGCCTCTGTCTCAGACGGAACAGCGATGACACAAGGTAAGCGCATCGGCGCTGATGCAATCTTCTCGAAGGTCGGCCATAATCGCGTAAGCGGTTTTTTGTCGATGAATTTCTGGACGTGGACTGCGCGTTCCTATCGTCCGACCATCACGTGCGGTTCGGATGGTACTCGGGCATCCGGTTCAGGATGGATGGTCGAATGGTGCGCCGGGCCGATCATGACGACCGTCTCGTTGAGGGCATACCCAAACCGAACCATGCGGATCGGCCGCTCCGAGTGGGGAGCGGACTTGTGTTGAATGGTGATCGCGACCCAATGCACGCCCCCACGAACGATGAGTCACAGGAGCGGAAATCGCTATAGTCCCCAAAAGGGGACCATACATGCCCACTATCGTCAACGGAGCGCTGCACTTCGAAGCCGATTGCGCACCGCGCCGGGTTCTGGAGCTTTTCAGCGTCAAGTGGATGAGCCTCGTGATCCACGCGCTGTTCCATTGGCCCGGCGGCAGGTGTCGGACGGGCGTCTTGCAACGCAGTCTGCCCGGCATCTCCAAGAAGATGCTGGTGCAGACCCTGCGTGAGATGGAAGAGCGTGGCCTTGTCGAGCGAACCGTCTTCAACACGGTGCCGCCAAAGGTCGAGTATGCGCTGACTCCACTCGGCCGGAAGCTCGCCGAGCCCATCGAGATGATCTACGCCTGGGGTGAAGCCAATCACACGGTCCTAGATGAAATGAAAGCCTACGTTCCGACCGTGACCTCTCAAACGTAGGGACGCCAGCGCCTCAACGAAGTGTCGTTCTCGTAAGGCATCGACGAGGGCAGCGAGATGAACTCGACAACCGTGCCCCAGGGCATCCGACCATAGCAGAAAAAGTTGCCTTTCCCGACTTCGGTCGGGAACATCAGGGGCTGAGGGCGGGAGAACATCGTGCCGCCAGCCTTCTCGAATTGCGCTATCGCTGCTTCGATATCATCGACGTACAGGGCGAAGTGCTGAAGTCCGAAATCACTCGGACGAACTGGCTGCCCCTGCTCCGGACCCTTCATCTCGAATAGCTCGATGCCAGGACCGACCCGAAGCTTCATCATGCGCACGGCGGTGATCTTGGTGCCATGCGCGAGGCTTAGGATATTCTCCGGCTCACTGCCTTCGACGGTCGGATCGGTCCGCTTGACGCTATCGTAGATCGGCTCGGCATCGAAAGCCTCGACAAGGAAACGCGTCGCAGCTTCGATATCGGGAATGGTGATGCCGATATGGTCCATACCTCGGAATTTGTAGCTCACCTGAGACTTCTCCGTCGTGTCGCCATTCAGCAGCGAAACTAGGTGTCAGAACCGAGGGCTCTGCTTCAACTGGCGTCCGCGATGCTTACGAAGCAGGTATGCAACGGAAGGTGAGCCGTCCAGACGGCACCTGAACGTGACCTAGTCACCAGTAAGTGACCATGGAGCGCGGGGGCATTGCTCCGTAACGCTGCACGAGCCCAGATGCCCGCCAAGGTCGCAAGCGTCCATGTCTGGCGGTCCGTTAAAGGTGCATCAATAGCGAACCGGCGGTGCTGGTCTTCATCTGCATACAGAACCAGATCGGCATCGGACGCATATCTACCTCCGACCATCGCGATCCCAGATCATACCACTCGCGCATGCCTGTGGTGTTTCATCTTGCATACCAGAAGGCATAATTATCTGGCATACCAGCGTCATCGGGGCCCGACAGAAGGATGTCGATGATGGTTGCTCTCCTCCTCACCGCTCTCGTCACTGGCATTGCCGCCAACATCTCGCTGGTCGTTTTCGTTGCCGACCACATGAGCCCTGACAGCAATTCCGGCACTGTCGCCCCGACGCTCGCAGGCCGCTCGAACACCCTGGCCGCTGCCTAGCCTAGCGCGCCACGCAAACTGCATCGGCGGCAACGACACGGTCTTCCCTCTCTCCGGAAATTCTCGTTCTACCCTGGGCTAACCGAACGACCCCACCTCGTGCTGGATGATCCCGGAGATCTCCCGTACCTGCGCGAACATCCGGCGGATCGGCTCGAACAGGTTCGCGTGCTCGGCTTCGTAAGTGCCGACATCTCGCGGTCCCACCGGCTCGCCGAAATTCAGCCCGAGCGTCGGGTCTGGCGTGACCGGGAAGATGTCGTCGAGGAGCTTCAAGCAACCGTCGATGTCGAGGCGCAGGAACCGCTCCAAGAGTTGCTCGCGGGTGATCCCGGCATGCGGCCGGAAGCCGGGTATGTGCACGGCCAGGAACCAGATCCGGTGGATCAGCGCGAGGCGTAGCGCGTGCAGCAGCGTCAACCGCGCCGACATGCCGGTGAGATCGGGCGCGGCGGTGCGTAGCGTCAGCCAGTCGCGCGTCAGTCGGCCGAACAGGCCGCGGAGCGAGGTGGCGAGGTCGAGGCGCTCCAGCGCTCCGGAGATCACCACCAACTCGTCGCGGCGGAAATCCTTCTGCGTGCGCCGCGCCCGTTCCAGCCACACAGCCGGGTCGAGAGTGTCGATGTAGGCGCGCAGCACGTCGAGGTCGCTCACCGCCGCAGCGTGTTGCACCAGCCGGAAGGCGCGGGAGAAGCGGGGCGAACTCCGGCACATGTCACGGAACAGGTCCGGCACCCGGCCCGCGGCCCGGCCGACGCCGTGGAGGGAGTTCGCGAGGAAGCCGAGTTGGTGCAGGATGGCGTTGTTGGGGATCGCCCGCATCTGCCGTGGGTGGGTGACGCGCGCCGGGCCGCCGCTATCGCTCTGGCGCGCCACCGGGCGCGAGCCGGTGCGGTCGATCAGGCTCGGTCCGAAGGTGCCGAGTAGCGCGGCGTAGCCGGAGTCCTCAACCAGCGCCTCCATCTCCTGGCGCACGACGGTGAAGAACTCCAGGGCGAAGTCTGGCTCGGCGTAGATCGGGTCCTTAACGGTCGCGCGGTCCTCAGCGGGATTGCCGAGCGCCACGTCGCTAATGTCGTCGAGCGCGTAGACGTGCTCAGCGATCCGAGCCACGGAGGCCGAGGCGAGGGCGGGTGTGCCGAACAGCAGGTAGCCATCCGTGCCCTGGAAGCTCGACTCCAACCGTGTCCGGATACCGGCCTCGCGGTTGCGCGAGTGCGCGTCTTCCGGGGCGAGGTAGGCGAGGCGGTCGCGCAGCGAGGTCGGGTGGGCGCCGCGCCCGATCGACTCGCCGTGCGTGTCGAAGATCGCGAGTTCGATATCGGCCAGCCCGTTCTGCACCAGCATCTCGGTGATGCGCAGGCGCAGCCGCTCGATCCAGAAGGTTGCCGCAAGCTGGCCGACGTAGCGGCCCGAGTCCGAGTAGCCGAACTGCACGGTCAGCCGTCCGATGCGCTTCAGGTACTGGCGCCAGTGCGGGTTGCGCAGCGCGTCGTCGAGCACCCGGATGCCCTGCTCTAGCGCACTCGCCGTCTCGAACAGCGGTGTGATCTCCAGCTTGTCGGCAATGCCGTAATGGCGGGCCAGCCAGAGGGCGGCGAGGAGGGTGTAGCCGGTCTCGGTCTCGGCGATGAGGAAGCGCACCGGGTGGGTGCCGTCCACGTGCTTGAGGATCTGGGCGATCGTCATCATCAGCCGGGCAGCCGAGGCGCGCTCGGCGGCGAGCGCCCCGAAATCCACCGCCACCGGCCGCACGTCATTCAGGAGCCGGTGGATCGAGGCGAGGTGCGAGCGTCGCTGCGCCGGGTCGGCGGGCTCGCCGTCGAGGTCGATTACACGGCGGACCGCGTTGTGGATCTGGCTGGCGTTCAGCCGGAAGTGCGGAAGGGCGTTCGACAGGCCGTGCGTGGTCACGCCCGCGCGCAACACCATCAATGCCTTTCGAGCGGTATCATCCTCGGCCTGCGCGATCCCCTCGGTCAGCGCAGTGACGAGAGGGCCTGCGTCGGTCAGGGCGTGGTCCCGCTCGATGATCAGGCCCAGCGCAAAGCGGTGAACCGCCTCAAGAGAGGGCTTCTCGTCGAGTCGCGGCGCCACCGCGAGTTGGCGCTCGACCGCGGCGCGAGCACCCTCGGCCAGGGTCCGCGCGGCGCGGCAAGCCGGGATGTCTGGTAGATCGCGCAGCACCCGATCGAACTGCATGCGCTTCGAGATCAGCCGGTAGCGCAGCGTGTCCCACCAGCCGATATCGGTGCGCCCATCCGTGTCGCAGCCGACCCAACTCGCCACCGCGAATGGGCGCGGGTCTATCTCGGTCCAGCGTCCAGGCCATCGGGCGCGGGCGGCGCCGATCAGCGCGCCGTTAAAGCCGTCCAACGCCAGCCGGGCGTTGTTGGCAGCCTCGCAGGCTTGGTCGAACTCCACGTCGAGAGTGATCGGCGCGTCAGGCCGGGTCGAGAGCGCCGCCGCGCGGTCGATCAGTTCGGCGCGAGCGCTCTCCTCGGGCAGGCTCGCGGCCTGTGCCAGCAAGGCGGCCACTGTCCGCGGCATGCCGAAGGTCGGGTGTGCCGTGAACACGATCGCAAAGGCGGTGCGGTGGATCAGAGCCGCAAAGTTCTCGAACTCGCCTTCCCCAATCGCGGCGGCGAGGCGAGACGGCACCACCGAGTCGGGAACGGAGGTGTTCCCCAATTCGACATAGGCGCGCAAGCGCTCGGCGCGGTCGCCCAGAGCGGCGGCGCGCAAGCGCTCGAACAAGCCGTCGAGGTCCTTCTCCGAAATCTCCCCACGGTCGAACCGGCGGGTGATCGCCAGTGCCATCGCCAACACAGGGTTCCGGAACGGGTCCTCGCTGGCCTGCTCGCGCGCGGATCTGACGAGGGCAAGGAGGTGCGCCTCCAGTTCCTCGGCATTACGGCTGCCATCACCCTGCATGATCGTTCCAGACTTAAGTTCGCTCGCGGCGACCAATCGCTTTATCTTGAAATCACAAGTCCCGACTGGTCCGGAGTCATGGATGCGGCCCGTGATGACGGCGTTGATGAAAACGATCGACGCCAACGCGTTTTCGAGCGACTTTCGGCACCCGATCGCTCAGCCATGCCCCGGCGCTCAAGTTCTGTGCAGGCGTCGAGAACATTCCCGATAGGGGTCGAACTGGAGTACCCGGCCCGTACCTTGATGACCGAGGTACTCATGAATTCGTCGCTCAACGCTGCGAGAACTCGCAGTTCGTGCTCATTCAGAGCGCGTGTTATGAGAACCGGCGGAGCCATTAGGCCACTGTGGTCTGCCTGATCGCGCCCCGCCCAGCGTAGAGAGCCTGCGGGCCGAGGCCCTGCTCGATGCGGATCAGTTGGTTGTACTTGGCCAGTCTGTCCGAACGGGCGAGCGAGCCGGTCTTGATCTGCCCGCAATTGGTCGCGACCGCGAGGTCCGCGATGGTGGAGTCCTCGGTCTCGCCGGAGCGGTGCGACATCACCGCGGTGTAACCAGCGCGCTGGGCCATATCGACGGCGGCCAGCGTCTCGGTGAGCGAGCCGATCTGGTTGACCTTGATCAGGATCGAGTTCGCCGTGCCCGAAGAGATGCCCTCCGACAGGCGCTGGACGTTGGTGACAAATAAATCGTCGCCCACGAGTTGGCAGCGGTCGCCAATCTTGTCGGTCAGGAGCTTCCACCCGGCCCAATCGTCCTCGGACATGCCGTCCTCGATCGACACGATCGGGTAGTTGGCGACCAGTTCGGCGAGGTAGTCCACCTGCTGCTCGATGGTGCGGGTCGTGCCCTCGCCCTCGTAGGCGTAAGCACCGTCCTTGAAGAACTCGGTGGCGGCGCAGTCGAGCGCCAGTGCCATGTCGGTGCCCGGCTTGAACCCGGCCGCCTCGATCGCTTCCATGACGAAATCGAGCCCGGCCTCGGCGGAGGGCAGGTTCGGGGCGAAGCCGCCCTCGTCACCGACATTGGTGTTGTGCCCGGCCTTCTTCAGCTTGCTCTTGAGGGTGTGGAACACCTCCGAGCCCATGCGCACGGCCTCGGCGAGCGAGGTGGCGCCGACCGGCATGATCATGAATTCCTGGAAGTCGATCGGGTTGTCGGCATGCGCCCCGCCGTTGATGATGTTCATCATCGGCAATGGCAGGACCCGGCCCTGGACCCCGCCGACGTAGCGGTAGAGCGGCAGGCCCGAGGCTTCCGCCGCCGCTTTGGCCACGGCCAGCGAGACGCCCAGGATCGCGTTCGCGCCCAGCCGGGCCTTGTTCGGCGTGCCGTCGAGCGTGATCATCGCCTGATCAACGGCGACCTGATCTTCGGCATCCATGCCGCCGATCGCGTCGAGGATCTCGGTCTGCGCCGCCTCGACCGCCTTCAGCACGCCCTTGCCGCCAAAGCGGCCCTTGTCGCCGTCGCGCAGTTCCACCGCCTCGTGCGCGCCGGTCGAGGCGCCTGACGGCACCGCGGCGCGGCCGAATGAGCCATCCTCCAGCAGCACATCGACCTCGACGGTGGGGTTGCCGCGGCTGTCGAGGATCTCGCGGGCGCTGATGCTGGTGATCGCGGTCATGGGGAACCTCGTCGTGTGGTGTCGATGCGGAGCATCGCGTCGTCACACATGCGGCCGGATCGGCCGGGCGTGCTTCAGACCTGCATCAGGCGGATGTTGTTGGTGGTGCCGCTGACGTGGAACGGGATGCCTGCGGTGACGACGATGATGTCGTTCGCCTTGGCGAAACCCTCGGCTTGGGCGTGGTGGCACGCCTTCACGGTCATCTCCTCGTAGGAGTCCACATCGCCCGTGTGGACGCTGTGCGCGCCCCAGAGCAGGCACAGACGACGTGAGGTCGCGAGACTCGGGGTCAGCGCCAGGATCGGCGGTTCAGGGCGCTTGCGCGCCACGCGTGCCGCGGTGGTGCCGCTCGCCGTGTAAGCGACGATCGCCTTGGCGTGCACGGCCTCGGCGAGCGTGGCGGTCGCGGTGGCCACGGCGTGCGGCGGCGTCTCCTCCTCACCGGGATCGGTGGCCGCCACGATCGAGTGATAGAGCTTGTGCCCCTCCACGCTGCGGATGATCCGGTCCATCATCGTGACAGCCTCGACCGGGTAGCTCCCCGTGGCCGACTCCGCCGAGAGCATCACGGCGTCCGCCCCGTCGTAGATCGCGGTCGCCACGTCCGAGGCTTCCGCCCGCGTCGGCGCCGGGGCACTGACCATCGAGTCGAGCATCTGCGTCGCCACGATCACCGGCTTCACCGCGAGGCGGCAGGCGCGGATCAACTCCTTCTGACGGCCCGGCACGTCCTCGTGCGGGATTTCCACGCCGAGATCCCCGCGGGCGACCATCACGGCGTCGGAGAGCCGGATGATGTCGTCGATCCGCTCCAGAGCCTGCGGCTTCTCGATCTTCGACATGATCCCGGCGCGGTCGCCGATGATCCCCCGCGCCTCGATCACGTCGGAGGGCTTCTGCACGAAGGAGAGTGCAATCCAGTCCACGCCGAGTTCCAGCCCGAAGGCCAGATCGGCGCGATCCTTGGCCGTCAGCGGTGAGAGATCGAGCAGGGTGCCGGGCAGGTTGACGCCCTTGCGGTTCGAGATCACCCCGCCCGTGACGACCTCAGCGGTGATGGTGGCGGTCTCCAGGCCGACGACGCGCACGCGCACCCGCCCGTCGTCGATGAGAAGCTCCTGTCCCGGCACCACGGCGGCGAAGATCTCAGGATGATGCAGCGGGATCGCCTGCTTGTCGCCGTCCGCCCCCTCCAGCACGAAGCGCACGCTCTCACCTGCGGTCAGGTCGAGGCGACCGTCCTTGACCGTCCCCACGCGGATCTTCGGTCCTTGGAGGTCCTGGAGAATGCCGATCGGCCGACCGACTTCCTTCTCCAGGGCGCGGATCGCGGCGTGGACCTTGGCGTGGTCATCCTGTGTGCCGTGGCTGAAGTTCAGCCGGAAGGTGTCCACACCGGCTAGGAACAGGGCCTTCAGCCTGTCGGGGGCGGAACTCGCCGGACCGACAGTGGCGACGATCTTGGCGTGGCGGTGACGGCGCATGGTCGGTTCGGCCGAGAACGGCCGCCTCTGTTCCAGGGTCGGGTCAGGCGATCAGGATCGCGCGGAAGTCATTGACGTTGGTCAGGGTGGGTCCAGTGATGACGCCGTCGCCCAGGGCTTCGAAGAAGCCGTGGCCGTCGTTGCGGTCGAGGCTCCCTGCCAGGGAGAGACCGAGTGCCCTGGCACGCGTCGGGGTGTCGGGCGCCAGCACCGCGCCCGCGATCTCCTCCAGGCCATCCACGCCATCCGTATCCCCGGCGACGGCATGGATGCCGGGATGTCCGGCGAGGGCGACGCCGAGCGCCAGAAGGAACTCGACGTTGCGGCCACCGCGACCGTCGCCGCGCACTGTGACGGTGGTCTCGCCGCCCGAGAGCAGCACGCAAGGCTTCGGCACAGGCAGGTCATGGGCGGCCACGCTCATCGCGATCCCGGCCATGACCTTGCCGACCTCGCGCGCCTCGCCCTCGATCGCGTCACCGAGGATGCAGGGGGTGATTCCCGCGCGCCGGGCGAGGTCCGCAGCGGCGTTCAAGGCCATCAGGGGTGTCGCCACCATCCGCACGTCGGGCGTGCCGAGCCGGGGATCACCCGGCTTGACGCTCTCGCCGCGACCGCTCGCGAGGTGCGCGCGCACGGTGCTCGGGATTTCGACCCGGTAGCGGTCGAGGATTGCCAGCGCGTCGGTGCAGGTCGTCGGATCTGGCACCGTCGGACCGGAGGCGATGTCGAGGGGATCGTCGCCGGGCGTGTCTGAGATCAGCAGCGTCACCACCCTGGCGGGATGGCAGGCGGCGGCGAGCCGCCCGCCCTTGATCGCCGAGAGGTGGCGCCGGACGCAGTTCATCTCGCCGATGGCAGCACCAGACCGCAGAAGTCCGCGGTTGACCGCCTGTTTGTGGGGGAGGCTCAGCCCTGTTGCCGGTAGCGACAGGAGCGCCGAGCCACCGCCGGAGATCAGGCAGAGGACGAGGTCGTCAGGCGAGAGCCCGGCGACCATCTCCATCATCCGCCGGGCCGCGTCCTCCCCGGCCTCGTCCGGAACAGGGTGCGCCGCCTCGACCACCTCGATGCGGGAGGTCGGGGCACCGTGGCCATAGCGCGTGACCACGAGCCCGGAGATGTCGCCCGGCCACGCCGCCTCGACGGCTTGCGCCATCGAAGCCGCGGCCTTCCCGGCCCCGACGACGATCGTGCGTCCGCGGGGCGGCTCAGGCAGGTGCTGGGCGAGGCTGACGGCGGGATCGGCCGCCGCCACGGCGGCTGCGAACAGCCGCCGCAGGAAGTCTCCGGGCTCGGTCACGATGCCCGTCCTACTCGTTGTCGCCCTGGACGGCCGCGATGACCGCGTCGGTGACCTGACGGGTCGTCGCCTTGCCGCCGAGATCGGGGGTGTGCAGATTCGGATCGGCGGTAACCCGCTCGACCGCGCGCATCAGCCGATCCGCCGCGGGCTTCTCGCCCAGGTGCTCCAGCATCTGGCAGGCGGTCCAGAAGGTCGCGATCGGGTTGGCGATGCCCTTGCCGGTGATGTCGAAGGCTGAGCCGTGGATCGGCTCGAACATCGACGGGTAAGTGCGCTCCGGGTTGATGTTGGCGGTGGGCGCGATGCCGAGCGAGCCCGCCAGCGCGGCCGCCAGATCCGACAGGATGTCGGCGTGCAGGTTGGTCGCCACGATCGTGTCGAGCGTCTGCGGCTTCATCGTCATGCGCATGGTCATGGCATCGACCAGCATCTTGTCCCAGGTCACGTCCGGGAAGTCCTTCGCGACCTCGGCGGCGATCTCGTCCCACATCACCATGGCGTGGCGCTGCGCATTCGACTTGGTGACGACGGTCAGGAGCTTGCGCGGGCGGGACTGGGCGAGCTTGAACGCGTAGCGGATGATGCGATCGACGCCCGAGCGGGTCATCATCGACACGTCGGTGGCGACCTCGTTGGGATGGCCCTGGTGAACCCGGCCGCCGACGCCCGCGTACTCGCCCTCCGAGTTCTCACGCACGATCACCCAGTCGAGTTCCGGACCCGAGACATGGCGCAGCGGGCTGGTGATGCCCGGCAGGATGCGGGTCGGACGGACATTAGCGTACTGGTCGAAGGGCTGGCAGATCGCGAGCCGCAATCCCCACAGGGTGATGTGGTCGGGCACGTCCGGCGCGCCCACCGCACCGAAGAAGATCGCGTCGTGGTTCCGGATCTTCTCACGCCCGTCGGCGGGCATCATCACGCCGTGCTTCTTATAGTAATCCGAGCCCCAGTCGAAGTGGTCGAACTTGAACTTGAACGAGCCGGTTTTCTCGGCCAGCACGTCGAGCACCTCGATACCGGCGGCGATGACTTCGATGCCGATGCCGTCCGCGGGAATGGCGGCGATGTTGTAGGTCTTGGTCATGACATGTCTCCGTGAGTGGGGGTTAGGAACGGGAAAGGTTCAACTCGCCACGGCGCTGGCGGGCTCGGCGCGACGCCCCGCGCGGGCGACGAGGAGGGTGACGACGGCAGAGAGGACGAGCAATGCGGCCACGAACATCAGGCCGCCCGTGAAGCTGCCCGTCTGGTCCTTGATCCACCCGATCGCCCAGGGGCCAACGAAGCCGCCGAGATTGCCGATCGAGTTGATCGTCGCGATACCCACCGCCGCGGCCGAGCCGGACAGGAACATCGTCGGCATGGCCCAGAGCGGCGGCTTGGCCGAAGAGATGCCAATGTTGACGAGGGTGAGAGCGGCGATGACCGCGACGGCCGAGGACGCCCCCCCGGCCAGCATCAGGCCCGCCGCCGCCACGAGGCAGGCGATGACCACGTGCCACGTGCGCTCGCGGGTCTTGTCGGAGTGCCGCGCCCACAGGATCATCGCGATGATCGCGATAGTCGGCGGCACGCCGTTGAGGAAGCCGACCGCCATCGTGGACAGGCCGAAGCTCTTGATGATCTGCGGCGCCCAGATGCCGAGCGTGTAGAGCCCGGCCGAGGTGCCGAAGTAGATGAGCGCGAGCGCCAGGACACGAGGGTCGGACATCCCGGCCACGATCCCGTGCTTGGCAGCGACCTTCTTGCGCGCGTGCTCCTCGTTCATCTCCGTAACGAGCCACGCCCGCTGGTCGTCGGCCAGCCACTTCGCCTTCTCGGGCCGGTCGGTCATGTAGAAGAGCACCATCACGCCGAGCAGCGAGGCGGGGATGGCCTCGATGATGAACATCCATTGCCATCCATGCAGGCCGAGGATGCCCTCCATCTCCAGCAGCGCGCTCGACAGAGGCGAGCCGAGCACCACCGAGATTGGCGCAGCCGCCATGAACAGCGAGACGACCCCCGCGCGGTAGCGGATCGGGAACCAGTAGCTCAGGTAGAGGATGATGCCGGGGAAGAAGCCCGCCTCGGCGGCGCCGAGCAGGAAACGCAGCGTGTAGAAGCTATACTCACCTTGCACGAAGGCGAAAGCGAACGAGATGATCCCCCAAGTGATCATCACGCGAGCGATCCAGAGCCGCGCCCCTACCTTGTCGAGAATGATGTTCGACGGAACCTCGCACAGGAAGTAGCCGAAGAAGAATACGCCTGCGCCGAAGCCGAATACGGCTGAGGTGAAGCCGAGATCCTTGTTCATCGTCAGCGCGGCGAAACCGATATTCACGCGGTCGATGAAGGCGATGAAGTAGAGAAGGCAGATAAAGGGGACGAGGCGCCATGCGACCTTGCGCATGGTGGTCTGCTCCAGCGAGCGCTCCATGGTTTCCTCCTATCGCCCGCTGGCTCGCTCCATTGTTCCTGGAGCGCTATCTTCCATGCAAGCTGGCATATGGGTAGAAGCCTGCGAATGCAGTGTCAACCCCTGTTCCTCAGCAGGCATGGAAGATGATAGGCATAGCTCAGCGGAGGAGACGCAGAATGGCGCGGGCACGACCCAAGGGACGGCCGGACGTTGAGGACGGCGAGAGGAAGACCTCGCTGGTCGATGACGCCTATGCGGCCATGCGCGCGGCGATCCGCGACGCCAGCTTCGCGCCGGGCTATCAAGCGTCCGAGCAGGAGATCGCACTGCGGTTGGGCATGAGCCGCACCCCCGTGCACGAGGCCGCGATCCGCCTGCAAGAGGACGGGCTCGTGCGTGTGCTGCCGCGCAAGGGCATCCTGATCCTGGCACTCGCCCCGGACGACGTGCGCGAGATTTACGACGTGATCATCGCCATCGAGGGTCGTGCAGCCGAACTCGTCGCTGCGCTGCCGGACGCCGAGCGGCTCGCCGCCGCGCAGGTCCTCGACACCCACACGGATGCGATGGCGGACGCACACAAGAAGGGCGATCTTCCCGGCTGGGGCGAGGCGGATGGTGCGTTCCACGCCGCGCTAATCGAGCACGCGCGCAACGGGCGGATGAGCCGGATTATCCAGGCGGTGAACGACCAGTCGCACCGCGCGCGGATGCTGACGTTGAACCTGCGCCGCGGCCTCGAAGCCTCGATCGCGGAGCACCGCAAGATCGTCCAGGCGGTTCGGGCAGGCAAGGCCGCCGATGCACTGGAGGCTGCTCGTGCGCACCGCATCCGCGCACGAGACGAGCTACTGCCGATCCTCAAAAGCTATGGGTTGAAGCACCTGTAACGGTGTGCCCGCGCTGTGGAGCGGCCGTCAAGAGAATCGCCGTCCAATCAGGATGTCGGTGCACATGAGGTGGTGCAATCGCATCCAGTCCAGGATGGATAGTCAAACGAAACCTCTGATCGGCCCTAAAGATACTCCGTCGGTTGCATACCCAAGCCGAACCGCGTCTTCCGGTCAGATCAGATCGTTAAGGAGTTGCCCTCAAGAGGGCCTGGATGAGCGTTCGGTGCATGAGATTGAGCGAGAGGGTCCACTCGATCTCCCACAGGAGGCGCTCGGCGCAGGCCCGCGCCTGTGTGCCCTCATCGAGTTCGTGGAGCAGGCGAACTTGCCGTTCGCGCCGCCGCTCGGTTTCCGAGATCTGCTGATCTGCGTCCGCGAGCGCGTCATCGAGGAGCGATGAGGTCGGGACCGGCGCGGCGGTCATCCCCGACCTTTCAGGTCCTGAAGGCGCTGGCGGCCGACCAGTAGGAGCCGCAGGTTCGCGTCGAGGAGGTTGAGCAACTGCTCGGCACTCGCGGCCGGATCAGCCCCTGTCAGCGCGTCCCGGATCGCCCACTCGTGTCGCCGCAAGCCATCCAGGGCGTCCATGTCGTCCCACAGCAGGTGCTCCAGATCGACGGTGTCGTAGCCGGTCTTGAGCAGGATTATCAGCGACGCGGTCCGCGCCGTAACCCGCATCTCGGCCTCGATGACGTGTCGGGTCACGTCCCGGAGCATCTCCTTCAGCAGCGCCGCCATGGCTGCCCCCTTCACTCCTTCGATAAACATCATTACCACAGCGGAGGAGCACCACCGCCCAACACCAAGGGCTTAACCAAACAGGAGCGACACGGAGAACGGCCTATCGGCGAAGCTCCGCGATCCTCTCGAACGCCGCTTCAGCCTTCAGATAGCGGCTGTTGGCCTCCGAGCGGTGCCCTGGGTGGCGATCGGGGTGAAGGCGGCTGCGATAGGCTCTCCTCGCCGCCGTGACCAGGAACTCCGGGGCACGTGGGTGTAGGCCGACCTGCCGGTAGGTTCGCTCCTCGTCGGTCTCCCGGCGCTCCCCGGAGTTCGAGCGCGCCCGCGCCAGATCGGCCATCAGAGAGGCGATCTGGGCGTCGCGCTCGGCGAGCAGAACGGCCTGCCCCCGTCGTTCGCGATCCGCATCCAATTGCCGCTGTGCCTGATACTGCTCCCGGATAGTGGCGGCGATGGCCTCCATTAGGGTCATGCCCAGCAAGCCGCCGATCCACAACACGAGCCCAGCGACCGGCAGAGGCAGACCTGCCAAAACGAGGGTGATCACGACGGCGAGCCAAACGCGCAGCCGCCAGCCCGGCACCGACAGGATGCGGATCACGATCGGATGGAGAGTGGTCAACGGCGGATGAGGAGTGCCGCAAGGACATCACTTTGGGCTACGACAAGGACAAGGCCATCGCGCGTCGTGCCTTCCCGTGGATCGTAGGTTCTCACGAGCAGGCCGTGGGCATCGCGGGCGACGATCTTGCCGGTGGGGCGCTGCTCCAGGCGACCGATCACGAGGCCGCGCCGGTCGCGCAGGATCTGGAGGGATGCGGGTTGATGATGGGCAGAGGCGTCCATATCAGGCCGCCTCGTCCAGGAGGTGCTGGAGACCCTCGGCGACCTCCAACATCTCGTTGCCCCAGCCCACGTGATTATCCGGCTCAACGAGGGCGTGCTCGTTAAGCAGCCGCGCCGCAGCGACGACCGTTTCACGTTCTCCTGGAGCGTGCGCCAGGAGGGCGACCCCGCAGGCCGCGAGCTTCCTGCGCGCGATCTGCGCCCGTTCGGGGTGAACGCGCCGGTTGTCGGGCCCATAGAGGCCCTCCAGGACAAAGCCTCGGTCGGTGTGCCGGAGTTCGGCGATCAAGCCCGGCTCACCGCAGCGGACGGACCTGAATTCCACGTAAACGAATGCGCCGAGGAAGACCTCGTTGATCTTCGCGGCCAAGCAATTCGTGTAGCGCCTTCCCGCATCGATGAGCGCCGCAGCGCTGTCCAAGACGATCAGCGTCGGGTCGCCGCGAAGGTTGAATTCTACTGGAGGCTCATCGAAGCGCGCGGCCCAGAACTTCACCAAATCACCCCGATGTCCGCCCGGCTTGAGCCGTTTGAGGCTGGCTCGGATCGCGTCGTCGGTCGCCCCAGAGCACCGCGCCCGGATGTACGTCAGCGCGGAGTGAAGTTCGGTGACCTGAGGAAGTTCGTGGAGGCGTGACACGAGCGCGGGATGGAGGAGCACCGGATCCAAGGCACTCACGATCGGAATCTGGGCGCCGACGAGGTCGCCGCCGATCTGACCGAGGATCTTCACGCGCCGCCGGTCGGCGGGATCACGCGAGAGGTACAGTCGCCCGAGTTCGTAGTAGGTCCGGGGTTCGCCGATCGGGTCGTGGCCGAGGCGTGCAAGGGTGCCGAGTAGGCCGACAGGTGGCCCAGCGAGGACTGCTCGTACCAGATCGCGGGGTCGTCGGAGACGAAGAACGGCTTCGCCGAAGACGGCGGAGGAGTTCGCGCTGGTGAGTTCCGGCATGGACTCCGCAGACCGCAGGTGATGGGCGATTGCGTCGATGCCGAGGAGTTCGGCGAGCGCGAGCAGCAGGAATAGCGCTTGCCGTCTCTGCGCCCCGAAGCAGAAGCTCGCCGCGAGTAGACCGGGGCAGTCGTGATCAATTTCGATGATACGCCGGAGAGCCCAGCCAGAAAACGGCTTCGGATCCGGCCGTCTATCCCGAAGTTGCTGATCAACGTCATGAGATAGCAGCATCCACCCAAAGTACCAGATGTTCGAGTGATTGCCCAGACCTTCTGCCGACCTCGTCACGACGGGCGAGTGCTTAGACTCCTTGCGACACGTACTGCCGGGCGCACATGAGAGTGCAGGGGCCGAGTTCCTGGAGCACAGCTTGTCGAAGTTCGAGGTGGCGATGGTCGGCGACACACCAGACGAGCTACCGAGCATCGACCGCGGCGCCATCTTCTCAGCCATCCTTGCCCGGCAGGCCCTGCGGATCGAGGCGAAGCTTCCGCGACTGGATGTAGGCTTTGAGTATAACAAGGCGGTCGAGCAGGCCCTACACCGAGTCGAGGAGGTTCGGTGGCAGCGTCACGCCGAACTCCATCACGATCGCGTTCGAGGTGAGATCCTGGCCCGGCAGCGCAGGAAGCATGGGCCTGCGTGGCCTTCAGGCTGGAGCGGCAGGATGGTTCTCTCGATCTTGGTTCAGCGTGAGTTGGAGGCAAGCTTCAGTAGGTCGTGATGGCGACTTCAACGCCCATAAGGGCGCCGTCCGAAATCATCTTTAGTGCTCGGTTTCTGCCGTGAGGCGGCATCGGAAAAAGCGTTCGACCATCTCGTCGTGTAGCGGAAAGGCGGTGCGCACCGGCTCATCTACTACGACCACCTCCAGCACCTCGCTGTCGTGGACGAATGAGCCTTCATGTTCGACCGGCGGTGTTTGCCCAAACAGTAGGTTCTGTCGCCGATCTGGCGTTGTCACGACCGTAAGCAACCTCAAGCGATCGGCCTCGATGCGCACCCCGGTTTCTTCGAGGACCTCACGCACGCCCGCCTCCTGCCATGTCTCACCGCGCATCTGGTAGCCGCCGGGCATCGCGAGTTCGCCATGCCCGTCTGTAACACCGCGGCGGATCATCAGAAGACCGCCTCGGATCGGCACGAGGACAACGACGACAGTCGGCGTGTTGTCATAGCTGCCCATGATCAGGCGCTCTGCCGAGCCAAGGAAATTTTATGCCGCGAAAGGAGTAGCAACAGACGCGATCGTAGGATTGCAGGCGCTCTCGACGCCGCTTCTGCCGAACATGAGCCGGAACAGTTCGGCTGGGGTCCTCGAAAGGCCGTCCCCGTCTGCAATGCGCACATCGGCTTTGCCTGAAGCGCTCAGGCTCATGCCCTGGGAGATCGCATTCAGGAGCGAGGCGTGGTGGAAGGTGGTCTCGCTCGACTGTGTGCGGGCGATGACAGTGAAGTTCACAGGCGATGATCCTGATGCGGGTTCGCTACGCGACCGTTGGCCCGCTTCACGAACTCTGATTGCAAGAATGATCGAGGGCCGAGCCCTCTTGCGAGACGACGGCCGACCGGCATGCGTCTTCGCCTGCAATATCGACTTGTGGTTGACGGAATCTTGTCTGCGGTGGGGCGCGGTGACAGAAGCTGGTCAATGATGAAAATCGAGCCTCTGCCCGCGTGGTCGCTCCTCACCCGGTCTGGCGTGGCCGGACTGCTCGCGCGGCCGAACAACGGCCCACCTCCAACGATCCGGCTCGGTTCGGACCTCGACGCGATAAGCGCCGCCGAGATGCCACTGCTGGCGACGCTGCGCCTCATGATCGCCCGCGCGCAGGCCAATGGTGGGTTGACGCTGACTGCCACGCACGCTCTGTCGCGCGCCGACACGCGCGCGCTATTCGATGCGCTTGTCTGGCCGGACTACGACAAGGCCGAGGTGCTTGCGGCCAACAAGGTCCTGAACGAGGCCGACGTGATGCCGGTCGAGACCACTCGCCTCATCGCTCAGGCGGCCAAGCTCCTCCGCCGTCGTGAGCGCAAGCTGCTCGTGACCAAGGTTGGGCAGGATCTCACGACGGAGGAGCAGAACCTCGAACTCTTCCGGCGGCTGTTCGCGCTGGTGTTCTGGGGGCTCGACCTCGGTTCGCTTGATCGCGTGCCCATCGAGCGCTGGCCGCAGGATCACGTCGGCCTCGTGCTGTGGTGCTTGTCGGCCGCGGCTCGCGAGTGGAGCAGCGTCGGGCATTTGCTGCCAGTCTGCACCGTGCTCGATGCGGCGGCGGAAGAGACGCCACCCGACTTCCTCGCTTTTGCATTTGAGGCTCGGATCCTGCGGTCCATGACGTGGTTTGGCCTGCTAGAGACGCGCCGGGTCGGCGAGCCGGGATCGTTCGCATGGCGCTATGTGCGCGAGTACCGCACGGCTCCGCTGTTCGACCGCGCGCTCACATTTGACGCGGAGGTCGCCGGTCCGGTCGGGTTGAGGCATTAACGTCGGCGTTCACGCCGTGTGCGTCTCAGCGCAAGCAGTGTCACCAGCGGCGCGCATCGCGCCTGAGGCTTCGACTGCTGCGAGGTCCTCTTCTAATGAGGCGCGCAGGCAAACGGCCTCGCCGTTCGTCTCGGGCCAACGAAAGCGCAGGAAGGTCATGTAAGCCTATCTTCGGCACCCTTGCAGCCCGCCTAAAGCGAAAGGGTACGGGCCTGGGGCGAGAGGAGGAAGCCGGAGGACATGTCATCACGTCTGGTGCTTACGCATCGTATATGATGGCATAGCTGAACCATAGCCATGGGCAAAAGCATCGCGTATGGTGGCATGAGCCATCGCATAGGGTGCATCATGCCTGAGGGAGCCGAAGTGGCTTGGGACGCACGGGTGAAGGGGATCCTGAAGGCTGAGTTGAAGCGTAAGGGAGTGACCTACGCGCAGCTAGTAGACAAGCTGGCGACTATCGGAGTGAAGGAAACAGAGCCGAACATCCGTAATAAGCTGGCGCGTGGAAAATTTACTGCCGTATTTTTCTTGCAATGCCTGACTGCGATAGGATGCCACAGCATTGTTCTTGATGCCTGATTACTTGTTGTGTATAGTCGCAGCATGAGCAGCTTGCGGTCCAAAGCTTGGGCTTGGCTGGTCGCTGTGCTGGCGGCCGGGCTGCTTTGGTTTGCGCTGGACTTGATAAGTAAAATAAGTTACCCTGCGGCTTGGACTGTAGCGATGGCAAGCATTTTAGCAGCGTCACTCTTCCTGATCGTCAAGCGGTAGCGATGTTTGCCGGTTCATGAACTGTGTTGGTGCGCTGAGAACCTTTAGCACGGTGCGCTCGACCGGGACCCACCCTTTACCCTTGTCCTCTTCAACCGTCTCAAGCAGTACAGTCATTTGCACGTTGCTTTTCATCACAATCGGCAGGTGACCGGATAGCACATCGTCAACGAACGGCTTATCTTTCACGGGCGCCCCAAATTCCGACTTGCCGATTTTGAACTTCCAGCGCCTTGTGCCCGGCTCAAGGACTGGGCTGATGAGGACCACCTTAGTCGGCTCCGTCGTCGTTCGCTTACGCGCGGGAAGTGTCTCTACCGTGCCGTAGCCACCACGGGTGTAGAACTCCGACCGGGGGACGACATGCTTAGGCTTCCGTACATTGGAGCCGGTGACGGCAGCGCCCTTGACGGCAGTGTCCCGCTCAAGCTCGGAGAACACTTCCTGAGATTTCTTCTGACCAGCTTTTGCTCGTATGGCCTGAACTACAATATCTGAGATATCTTGCTTATCTTTATCTGTAAGGCCACCGGCATCCTTTCCAAAAACGTCCTCCCAGACATGGTCTTTGATTTTACCTTTGGCGGTGTCCCAAACCTCGTGCCCAATCCAAGTGACGGCAGCCAAAAGGATAGCCGCAGCAGTTTTCTTCGGGTCCCCGACATATCTATTAATTTTTGTCCTTGTGTTAAGCCAAAGACTGCCTTCGGCGGTATCGACAAGATCAAGTGACACGTCGCTAAACGGATCCACAAACGCGGCGATGTCTTTAATTGTAGCTAATACGGCCAACGAAGTCTTAGAAATAACTTCCAGATCAACTCGCTGGCCTTCTTCGATGTCTAAATAGAGGCTGAGTTGATCCGTTGCCATTTTTGTCTCCCTGCCGCGAGTCGTATCACGGGCCAAAGAGGCGTCAATCTGAAGTAGCAATAACGGCCGCGCCCAGAACCGCGCGCCACCGTATCAGCCTTAAAAGCCACCGCTCACGACGACTAACGCCATCGCGTTGGTGCATTTGCACCATAAGGCCGAAGTTATCATGGTTAGCTGTGGTTAACTCCGTCGTGCGGCGTATCAGACCCGCTTAGCACCCCGAACGCTGGGTCTCCGTCGAACTTCGAGTGCCCCGTAGCGGTGATCACGGCGTTCCCCGACCCTTCAGCCGCTCCGGCTCCGGACCCCTCTCATCCTCGGCTCGACCGCAAGCGATTCGCGGCGGTGAACTCCGGCTCGTCGTTCCCCAGGATCAGGGTCACCTGACCACCACGGACGAACCTTGACCGGATCGGGCTCGCTGAGCACCTGATCCTGCTAACGTTTATGCGGCGGTCGGCGCGGCTCGGCTCCCGCATCTTGATGCCGCCGACGCTCGCCTCGAAGTTCTGCATCTTCACCGAGCGCACGTCGGTGATCACGCGCTGGTGCTCTCGATCGCCTGCTCGTGCTCGTGATTACGAACTTCGAGTCGCGCGCCTCGGCGGCGGTGCAGGAACGTGTCCAGGAACGTCGCGTCCACGGTCGCCTCGACGGTGGCTGGACCCTGTCGCGGCTGAGCGGGATCTCAGTGGCACCTATGTTCTGCGCGACCCTAGCCCCGCTAAATCGGATTTCTCGAAGTTCTCGGAGCCTGCCACTTTTTCGAGAACGCAGCCGACCGGGAGCGATCCGCTGGGCCGGTGATGGCCACTCGGGCGGACATAGTCGGCCGAGGGCACTGACCACAGAACCGAACCGTTGTGAAATCGGTTGTGAAAATCGCGCCCAAATCGGCCCAAAAAGGTCCAATCGGAACCAAAGTCACAACGTCTTTAGCGGCCGGGAAAATAAAAAAACCCCTGCGAGTGCAGGGGTTTGATGGAGCGGGCGATCGGGATCGAACCGACGACATTCAGCTTGGGAAGCTGACGTTCTACCACTGAACTACGCCCGCGTCGGGAAGCGTTTTGGACGGCGCAGGGCCTCCGAGTCAACAACCCGCACGGCCGTTGAGGCCGTGCGCCGACGAATTTGATGCGCGGCGCTACCTCTACACCGCCTGCGTCCGATCCCGACGGCGGCTGCGACGGGTCAGCGGGCAACAGTTGAGACGCGACGATCTCGTCCGCCGATCAGCTGAGGGGCACCGCGAAGCCCCGCGCCACGGCGGGCCGGTCCATCAGGTCGCGGTACCAGCGCTCGACCATGGGATAATTGGCGAGGTCCACCTGATGTCGCTCATGGCGCCAGACCCAGCCGAGTATCGCAAAGTCGGCGATCGAGAGCGGACCGGCCACATAGGCGACCTGCGCGAGACGGCGGTCGAGGACGCCGTAGAGCCGTCGCGTCTCGTTGAGGTAGCGCGTGAGACCGTAGGCCCGGTCCTTCTCGGCGACGCCCAGGAAGTGGTGCACCTGGCCGGGCATCGGCCCGAAGCCGCCCATCTGCCACATCAGCCATTCGAGCGCGGCGACGCGGGTTCGCCGGTCTTCGGGGAGGAAACGTCCCGTCTTCTCCGCGAGATACAGCAGGATCGCCCCCGACTCGAACACCGAGATCGCCGCGCCGTCCGGTCCCTCCGGATCGACGATGGCCGGGATGCGGTTGTTCGGACTGATCGCCAGAAAATCCGGTTCGTGCTGCTGGCCCTGGGTGATATCCACCGGCTTGACCCGGTACGGCAGCGCCATTTCCTCCAGCGCCACGCTGATCTTGCGTCCGTTCGGCGTGTTCCAGGCATACAGATCGATCATGGGGTAATAAATCCCGCTCGCGCTCAAGGTTTCGCCGGCCCGGATCGGCCGTCCGTGACGTCCAACGCGCGATCCACGGCCGTGGCTATGACCCGGATCGGGTTTGGGCCAGCTCCCTGCGGGCGCAAACCTCTCTCGAGGCCGTCAAGGTACAACCTGAGGGGCGGCGAGGCCGCGTCGCGGGGCCGAACGACCCGATTGAGGAACGAAACAACCGTCTGTCGAAAGCCTTCGGCGGCGGAACGCTGCGGTTGCAGGACCGTTGCGCACCGTGGAGGCGACGAGGCCGCCGGAACAGGGACGTTCTTCCACGATGTGCGGAATCTGTGGTGAGATCACCTTCGACGGTCCGGCCGATCCCGCCGCAGTCAAGGCCATGATGGGCTGTCTCCGGCCGCGCGGCCCGGACGGCGAGGGTCTGTTCGGCTCCGGCCGCGTCGTCTTCGGACATCGCCGGTTGAAGATCATCGATCTGTCCGAGGCAGGCCAGCAACCCATGGTCGATCCGGGCCTCGGTCTCGCCATCGTCTTCAACGGCTGCATCTACAACTTCCGCGAGCTGCGCGCGGAGCTGGAGGCAAAGGGCTACGCGTTCTTCTCGACGAGCGATACCGAGGTGGTCCTCAAGGCCTATCATGCCTGGGGCAAGGGCTGCGTCGCGCGCTTCTACGGCATGTTCGCCTTCGCGATCCTGGAGCGGGATTCCGGACGCGTCGTGCTGGCCCGGGACCGGCTCGGCGTGAAACCGCTCTACTACAGCGCGACCCGCGGTCGCTTCCGCTTCGCCTCGTCGCTCCCGGCCCTCCTCGCCGCCGGCGATGTCGACACCGCGATCGATCCGGTAGCGCTGCATCACTACATGAGTTGGCACGCGGGCGTGCCCGCGCCGCTGACCATCCTCAGGGGCATACGCAAGCTCGCGCCAGCGACGATCCTGACGCTCGAAGCCGACGGACGCCGCAGTGAAGAGATCTACTGGAGTGTCACGATCGGCCCGAGGGAGGCCGATCGCCGCATGACCGAGGCCGACTGGCGCGAGGCGGTCCTCGAAACCCTCGCCACCGCCGTCGCGCGCCGACAGGTCGCCGACGTGCCCACCGGCGTCCTGCTCTCGGGTGGCCTCGACAGCTCGCTGCTCGTCGCGCTGCTCGCCCGCAACGGGCAGACCGGCTTGAAGACCTTCTCGGTCGGGTTCGATGCCGTGAACGGCGTCGAGGGCGATGAATTCAAGTACTCGGATATCATCGCTCGCACCTTCGAGACCGACCACACCAAACTGGCGGTCGACGGCTCCCGGACCCTCGAGGCGCTGCCCGCCGCCATCGCGGCGATGTCCGAGCCGCAGATGAGCCACGATGCCGTCGCCTTCCTGCTTCTCTCCCAGGAGGTCGCCAAGCACGTGACGGTGATCCAGAGCGGACAGGGCGCCGATGAGGTGTTCGGGGGCTATCACTGGTACCCGAAACTGATGCAGTCGAGCGATCCGGTGGCGGACTACGCCAAGGCGTATCACGACCGCGACCATGCCGAGATGCGCGAGGCGCTGGTGCCCGACATGATCGGCGGCGATCACAGCACGGCCTTTCTCGCCGATTTCTTTTCCGCCTCGAAGAGCGCGAGCCCGATCGACAAGACCTTGCAGCTCGACCAGCAGATCATGATGGTCGATGATCCGGTCAAGCGCGTCGACAACATGACCATGGCCTGCGGGCTCGAAGCGCGCGTGCCCTTCCTGGATCACGACCTGGTCGAACTGGCGGCCCGCATCCCGGCCTCCCTGAAGGTCCGCGACGGCGGCAAGTACATCTTGAAGGAAGCGGGGCGGGCGGTCGTCCCGGCGGAGGTCATCGACCGGAAGAAGGGCTATTTTCCCGTCCCGGCGCTCAAGCACATCCGCGGCCCGTTCCTGGACTACGTCCGCGACGTGCTCGGCCGGCCGGAGGCGCGGTCCCGAGGCATCTTCAACCGTCCTTACGTCGACCGTCTGCTCGCCGACCCGGACGGGACTCTGACCCCGAAGGGCAACTCGAAGCTCTGGCAGGTCGCCCTGCTGGAGAGCTGGCTCCAGACCCACGGCGTCTGACGGCCGCGGCCGCGGCACGGCTCTCGCGAGGGATCGTGATCGATGCGGCGCTCAAGGTGCCGCGCTTTGCCCATGATCGTCCCGGATCAGACCCGGGACCGCCACCCGGAGAAGCCCGTCGATGTGCCGCTGGATCGCCTATGCGGGACGCACCATCCCGCTGGAGCACTACGTCACCGAGCCGTCCCACAGCCTCGTCTCGCAGAGCATCCAGGCGCTGGAATCGACCGCAGCCACGAACGGCGATGGATTCGGGCTGGGCTGGTACGGCGACCATCCCGAACCCGGCCGCTACCGCGAGGTTCAGCCCGCCTGGTCGGACGACAATCTGCGCTACCTGTGCCGCCACCTCCACTCGCACCTGTTCTTCGCGCATGTGCGCGCCGCCACGGGGACGTCGATCACCCGGCCGAACTGCCATCCGTTCGCGTGCGGGCCGTGGCTGTTCATGCACAACGGCTATATCGGCGACTGGAACCGTCTGCGTCGGCCGGTCGAGGCGATGATCCCGGATGAACTCTACCCGTCCCGCGCCGGGACGACGGATTCCGAGGCGATGTTCCTCGGGTTGCTCGGCTGCGGGCTGATGGGGAGCACGCCGCCTCGCGACCCGATGGAGGCGACGGCCCGTGCCCTGGCGCGGCTCACCGAACTGGCGGGCGAGCATCCGTTCCGGTTCACGGCCGCGCTCGCCGACGGGCGGGATCTCTACGCCTTCCGCTACGCGGCCAACGACAGGGCCAACTCCCTTTACTACCGCGCCTCGGAGGGGGGCGTGGTCATCGCGTCCGAGCCCTTGGATCGCGACCACGGGACGTGGACGCCCGTCGCGGAGAACAGCGTCGTGGTCGCGCGGCGGAACGCGCCGGTGGAGGTTCACTCACTGACCCGGTTCGGTCTCGGGCAAACCGGACCGGAGGCCGCCATCCGCCGGCTGCGGGCCTGAGGGCGCGGCTCAGGCCACCCGGGACAGACTGCCGGGCTGCGATCCGTGCGCGCCGCGCGCGGGATCGTAGGCGCGATTGCGCAGGGCCGTCTCGCTGGGCAACTGCTCCAGAACGGTGCCGGACGCGGGATCCATCACCTGGAAGACGATCGTGCTCGTGTCCAGGTCGCGGATGTAGCGCGCCTTGCTTCCGGTCGTTTCGATGTCGAGTTTCACCGCCGGCTCGAGCGGAGACGAGGCGGACTCGGGCGCCTCCTGCGTGACCGCGGGGGCGGTCGCGCCGAGCGCGTCCAGGCCCAGCGGCCCCGGCGTCGGATTGGTGAGCGGGCGGATCTCCATGGCTGATCTCCTGCGATCCTATGATCGAAGGATTGAGCGGAGGGCCTGCCTAAGCGTTCCTTAAAGGGAACCGCTCGTCCACCGAATGCGGCGTCCGGTCCGGACACGCGATGAACATCCGGTTACCGGGCGTGAACAAAAGCCCGCTGTTATCCGCGCCGATCCATCAAGCGGGCTGCAAAGCGGAACCGTGGAGGCAGCCGCGCCCACGATGTCTCGCACGCCAGCGAATCCTGGGTTTCCGCCGGTCACGACGGCAGAGAGAGGGCCTCGGCGGCAGGTCTCGGGCCCGGATCCGCGAGGACCCGGGCCCGACGTCGTGTCACTCCGCGGCGTCGACGTAGAGCTTGCCGCCTTCGGCCAGGAACTCCTGCGACTTCGCCCGCATGCCGGCCTCGGCCTCGGCCTTGGACATCGCGGGCGACGCGCCCACGACCTCACCGGCCTCCTCCATCGCCAGCACCTCGGCGCGGAGATCCTGCGTGATCTTCATCGAGCAGAATTTCGGACCGCACATCGAGCAGAAATGCGCGACCTTGTGGGCATCCTTCGGCAGCGTCTCGTCGTGGTAGCGGCGGGCCGTATCGGGATCGAGCCCGAGGTTGAACTGGTCCTCCCAGCGGAAGTCGAACCGGGCGCGGCTGAGCGCGTCGTCGCGCAGCTGCGCGGCGGGGTGGCCCTTGGCGAGGTCGGCGGCGTGGGCGGCGATCTTGTAGGTGATCACCCCGGTCTTCACGTCGTCCCGGTCGGGCAGGCCGAGATGCTCCTTCGGGGTGACGTAGCAGAGCATCGCGGTGCCGAACCAGCCGATCATGGCGGCGCCGATGCCCGACGTGATGTGGTCGTAGCCGGGGGCGATGTCGGTCGTCAGCGGGCCGAGGGTGTAGAACGGCGCCTCGCCGCACTCCTTCAGCTGCTTCTCCATGTTGACCTTGATCTTGTGCATCGGCACGTGGCCGGGGCCCTCGATCATCACCTGGCAACCCTTGTCCCAGGCGACCTTGGTCAGTTCGCCCAGCGTCTCCAACTCGCCGAACTGCGCGGCGTCGTTGGCATCGGCGATCGAGCCCGGCCGCAGGCCGTCGCCCAGCGAGAACGACACGTCGTAGGCGCGCATGATGTCGCAGATCTCGTCGAACCGCTCGTAGAGGAACGATTCCCGGTGCCCGGCGAGGCACCAGCGGGCCATGATCGAGCCGCCGCGCGAGACGATGCCGGTGACTCGCCGGGCGGTCAGAGGCACGTGGGCGAGGCGCACGCCGGCATGGATGGTGAAGTAGTCGATCCCCTGCTCGGCCTGCTCGATGAGCGTGTCCTTGAAGACTTCCCAGTCGAGCTTGAGCGGATCGCCGCCGACCTTCTCCAGCGCCTGGTAGATCGGCACCGTGCCGATCGGGACCGGGCTGTTGCGGATGATCCACGAGCGGATGTTGTGGATGTTGCGGCCGGTGGACAGGTCCATGACCGTGTCGGCGCCCCAGCGGATCGACCAGACCAGCTTCTCGACCTCTTCGGCCGCCGAGGAGGTGACGGCCGAGTTGCCGATGTTGGCGTTAATCTTGACCAGGAAGTTCCGGCCGATCGCCATCGGCTCCAGCTCGGTGTGGTTGATGTTGGCCGGGATGATCGCCCGGCCGCGGGCGATCTCGTCGCGGACGAAGTCGGGGGTGATGAAGGGCGGGACCGAGGCGCCGAAGCTTTGGCCGTCGGCGAGCACGGCCTCCGCGCCCTCCAGCATGGCCTCGCGGCAGGCGTTCTCGCGGTGGGCGACGTAGATCATCTCCTCGGTGATGATCCCGGCGCGGGCGAACTCGTACTGCGTGACCATCTGGCCGTCGGCAGCCTTGCGGATCGTGCGCTCGGCCGGGCAGGGCGCCACGAGCTTGTCGCCCGCGAAACCGTTATCCTCCGGCTTGACCGCCCGGGGCTCGACGGCCGCGTAGCCGCGTCCCGCGAGCCAGGCCTCGCGCACGCCAGGCAGGCCGGCGCTGAGGTCGACGCGCGCGTCGGTCTCCGTGTAGGGGCCCGACGGATCGTACACCCGGACCGGCGGCTCCTTCGGATCGGACAGGGCGATCTCGCGGTAGGGCACGCGGATATCCGGCCTGCCGGCGGGGCTCGCGTAGACTTTGCGCGATCCGGTGACCGGGCCGGTGGTCACGGCCTCGGGGCTGCCTTTCACGTCCTTCGGGAGAACGGGTGCGTTCATCGTGGGCCTCTCCTCGTTCTGGAGCGGTCCGGTCCACGCGATGGTTGAGATGAGAGCCGGCCGCGCGACGCGCGACCGCAGGTTCCCGTCCCTCCGCCGGTATGAGCCGGATCAGGTTCAAGGGTCAGGGCCACGTGCCCAATCTCAGCCCCCTGCGGGGCCCCCCTCGGAACGGTTCCAGACTCGGGCCCGGAGAAGCCTTTGTCAATGCAGGGCCCGAACCGTAGAGGACAGATCCGATACATCCGTCGCCCGGTCGCCGTCCCCTGCCCGATATGCGTCTCCTGATCGGCTTCGGCCTCGCGGTCCTCCTCCTCTACGGTGTGTCGCTGGCCGCGCTGGCGTTCAATCAGCGCCGCTTCCTCTACCCGGGCGCCTACCGGACGCCGGTGCTTCTACCCACGCCAGAGGGCGTCGCCCCGATCACCCTGATCACCGCGGACCGCGAGCGGTTGCATGCCCTCTGGCGGCCGCCGGCCCCGGGCCGCGGCGTCGTCGTGACCTTCCACGGCAACGGCTCACGCCCCGAACCGCACGCGGCCCGCTTCACCGGCGAACCCTGGGCGGCGGCCGGTTGGGGGGTTCTGGCACCGGCCTACCGGGGCTATCCGGGTTCGACCGGCCAGCCGAGCGAGGAGGGCCTGATCCGGGACGGTCTGGCGGCCGTCGCCGCCGCCGCGGAGCGCGCCCCGGGGGCGCCGATCCTGCTGCACGGCCATTCCCTGGGCGCCGCCGTGGCGATCGCCGTCGCCGAGCGCGTCCCGGCCCTCGGGCTTTACCTAGAGGCGCCCTTCGACTCGATGACCCACGTGGTGCGGCTGCATGCCCCGCTGGTCCCGGCCTGGCTCCTGCGCGACACCTATCGCTCCGATCGGCGCATCCGCGCCGGAACCGGCCCCGTCCTGATCGTCCAGGGCCGCGACGACGCGGTGGTCCCGGCCAAGCTCGCTCTGGCCCTCGCGCGTGCGGCGGGAGCCCGGGCACGGTTCGATCCGGTCGCGGGCGATCACGTGTCCATTCTGGGCGTCCGGGATCGAGAGGCCGAGGCGCTGTTCGGCGGGTCGGTCGGTCCGGTCCGCGTGCGCGCAAAGCAGGTGGTACCGTAGCGGCAGGAACGCGAGGAGGAGGCGGATGGTCGGCCGGCGCTCGCGGCGCTGGAGCGCCGATGATCCCGAAGCGATCGCGGCAGAGGCACGCGTCGATCCGATCTGCCCGCTCTGCGAGCGGCCGATCCCAGCGCGCGCCCGCTCCAGCCTCCATCACCTGACGCCGAAGCTGAAGGGGGGGACCCACGGTGGGACGGTACGGCTGCACCAGATCTGCCATTCCGCCATCCATGCGCGCTACAGCGAGGCCGAAATCGCCAAGCGTCTCGCCGACGTGGCGGCCCTGCGCATGGATCCTGAGATCACCCGGTTCCTCGCGTGGGTCCGGGGCAAGCCCGACGACTTCCATGCGGCAACACGCATGACGCGCGACCGGCGTGCGGCGAAGCGGCGAACCTGACGGCCTGCCCACCAAGCCGACCGCGTTTACCGGGTGTTGGGCACGTCCAGAGGTCGCCGGCCGCGCGGCGGGAACCCGTCAACCTTGTCGATGCAGGATGGTCCGGTCGCGGGGGCTGGATCGATGGGGCAGGCAGGTGGAACGGCGGGCCGGCTGGCCTGGGTCGATGTCGCGAAGGGCATCTGCATCCTGCTGGTCGTCATGATGCACTCGGTCATCGGCACCGGGGAGGCCATGGGCGGAGAGGGCTTCCTGCACCCTGTAGTCGCCTTCGCGAAGCCGTTCCGGATCCCGGATTTCTTCCTGCTGTCCGGCCTGTTCATGGGCCGCGTAATCGACCGGGACTGGCGGCTGTTCTCCGACCGCCGCGTCGTGCACTTCGCGTACTTCTACCTGCTCTGGCTCGTGATCCAGTCGGCCGCCCGGTACGGGAAAATCGCCGGCAACGACGGGTTTGCGGCATTCGCCGGGCACCTCGCGCATGCCCTGATCGAGCCCTATTCGAGCCTGTGGTTCATCTACCTGCTGGCGGTGTTCTCGGTGGTGACGAAGGCGCTCCGCCGCGTCCCCGCGGCGGTGCTGCTGGCCGGCGCGGCGCTGCTGCAGATCGCCGATCTCCGCAGCGACTCGACCCTCATCGAGGAATTCTGCGCCCGCTACGTCTACTTCGTCGCCGGCTACCTCTTCGCGGACCGCATCTTCGCGCTGGCGGACGCCGCCCGTGCCCGGGTCGGCCTCGCCCTCTGCGGCCTCGCCGCCTGGGCCACGGTGGAGGGCTGGCTCGCCCTCACGCCGTCGAGCCATCCGGCCTATCCGACGCTGGCGAGCCTGCCCCTGGTAAGCCTCGCCCTCGGCGCGGCGGGGGGCCTGGCCATCGTCGTCGGGGCGGCGCTGATCACCCGGGCGGGCGGTCCGATCGCGGAGGCGATCCGGGTCTGCGGCCAGCGCTCGATCGTGATCTATCTGGCCTTCTCGTTGCCGATGGCCGCGATGCGGGGATATCTCGTCGGCACCGGCGCGATCGCAGATGTTGGCTTGGCGAGCGTGACCGTCATGGCGGCAGCCGTGCTGCTTCCACTGATTCTGGAGCGGATGGTGCGCAACACGCCGCTCGCGCTGCTGTTCGTCCGCCCCGCCCGGTTCCGGCTGGCGGAACCGGGCGTGCGGGGGCGACCGGCACTGCAGGTGACCTGAGCCGGCGCGTCAGCCCTCGAAGGCGATGCCGATCCGGCGGTCCCGCCGCCACGCCACGGAAGCTAGCCGCGGATCGCTGTTCTCGGTCAGGCGCAGCGGGAAGCGATCGGGCACGGCTTGGTCCTCCGCCACCTCGATCTGGGCGCCCGTCTCGGTCGCGTCCCAGACGAGGCAGCCGACCTCGCCGCAGGCGAGCAGCAGCGTGCCGAACGTGAAGGCGTTCTTTCGGAAAGCGCCGCGGCGATTCTCCGTCATCAGCCCCTCCATCCATCGGATCCGCGAGCCCGCGGAGCCGGACCCGGCACGGCGGGACGATGCCGGATGGCGGTTAACAGGCTGAATACCGCCTCTGAATTGCCTGCGGGTTTCGAGATCAATAATCGCCCGGTTCGCCGCGCCGGCCACAACCGGACGGTCCGTAGTCTTCTGCGTTCGGTCGGTGCGCGAACCTCACGGCGACTGGAGCTTCGGCCACGGTTCGTGCCGACGTCGCGCTCCCGCATGCGGCCCGCTCGATGCGGCGTATGGCGCCGGCAGGTGCGCGGTGGGGGCGGTGCGATCGGGCCCTCTCCCTCGTCGAGGCGCCGAGGGCTGCGCCAACCGGTCCACGCTCGTTCGAGAATCCCCCTGGCTCGTCGCGGCGCGGCCGCATAATCGGGTTGACGGCTTCCGGCCGAGCGCCTCGCTCGCTATGGCGTCCCATCGGCCTGCCGGGTGCCGGCGATGCTGCGACGATCATCGGACCCGCCGCGGGATCACCGGAGATCGGCGCTCTGAGGAGACCTTCATGAGGGACGCGTCCGCGCAGGAGCTCTTGCTGCTCAGCGCCCTGCAGGAATGCCGGATCCAGCTGGACGCCGCGCGCATGGACCAGGCGCGCCGCGACGCCGTCCGTGGCGACCTGGAGGACGCGCTCCGGCGGGAAGCGGCCTTGAAGGACGAGCTCGTACGGGAGCGGGAGCGGACGGAGGCGGTCCGATTGGTCCTGCGGGCGTTCGCGGCCAGCGTCGGCCGGTTCGGATTGCGCCGCCGCCTGTTCCTGTCGCGGATCGCCCGCCTCGGCCGGGAGACGCCGGATGCCGGTCCGCAAGCCGCCCGGCATCAGGTGTTGCTCGAGGAAGCCCGGCATGTCCTCGGGGCCCCGCTACCGGCGGAGGCGGCGCCGGAGAGCCGACGCTGACGCGCTCCAGGGTGGCGACGCGGGACCTTCCGCGGAGCTTCACCACCGCTGCCGAAGGGGTGGTGTCGACCGAGGCGCTGGGGTCGCTCGCGAAGATTCACACCGGGCGCTGGCTGCACGATCCGCTCCGGTGCGGTGTCACCCATCCATCGACGTTCAGCCGAACCTTCCGTCGGCGGTCGGCATCTCGGCGCGCGAGCGCAAGCCTCCCCGCCGAGGGGACCCGCTCCGACGGCCCTGAACGCCGTCTCCGGATACCGAGGGATGTCAGATGCCGTCTGCGCGGAGGCCGTCGCGACGAGCCGGTGCCGCTGAGGCGGCGGAGCCGCCGCTGTCGGACTGCGCAACCGATCCTGCCAGCGGCGATACCGGGCTGGAAGCGGTAGCCGGCGCGACATCCGCTCCCGACCGATGCGGCCTGACGGCGAACCGACCTCCTCCCGGTCCGGCGGTCGGCTCAGGATCTGGCTGAGCCCCGGTACCGCCTGGGTCGCCGGTAGCCTTAACCGAATGGCCACCCTTCTCCCCCACCGTTACCGCGCTGCGGTCACAAACGGATTCGAAAGGGTGGGCCGGCGGTGCTGACCCACGGGTCATTTCCGTCCGCAGCGCGAAACCGCCGCATTTGACGTGCGGAAACCGTTCCGCACCGCAGAAGAGACGGGCCGGTTCGGATCATTCGAAGACGGGATGCATGGCCAAGGGTCGAGGCAGGATTGAGCCGAACTTCGACGTGCCCGAAGGGCGCGCGCGGGATCGCGGCGAACTCGATCTGCGCCTGTCCCGCGACGACCGTCCCGGGACAGGAGACCGCGTGGCGAAGCGATCGGGCGGGACATCGCGCCAGCCGACCAAGGCGACAGGCCGCTCGAAAGCGCCGGGCCGCGGCCGGCGTCGCCGCTCCTGGCTCGGCCGGCTCACCTACGCGACCGTGGTGCTCGGCCTCTGGGGCGTCATCGGGCTGGCCGGTCTGATCGCGTATCACGCCTCCCAGTTGCCGCCGATCGACCAGCTCGCGGTGCCGAAGCGTCCGCCCAACATCGCCATCCTGGCGAGCGACGGCTCGCTGCTCGCCAACCGCGGCGAGACCGGCGGCCGGGTGGTCTCGATCAAGGAGCTTCCGCCCTACCTGCCGCGGGCCTTCGTGGCGATCGAGGACCGGCGGTTCTACCAGCATTTCGGTGTCGACCCGGTCGGTATCCTGCGGGCCATCGGCCAGAACCTGACCCGGCGCGGAGTCGCGCAGGGCGGTTCGACCCTCACCCAGCAGCTCGCCAAGAACCTCTTCCTGACGCCGGAGCGCTCCGCATCGCGCAAGATCCAGGAGGCGATCCTCGCCCTCTGGCTGGAGCACAAATACTCCAAGGACGAGATCCTCGAACTCTACCTGAACCGCGTCTATTTCGGTGCCGGCGCCTACGGCGTCGAGGCCGCGGCGCAGCGCTACTTCGGCAAGCCCGCCAAGGAGGTCAGCCTCGCGCAGGCCGCGATGCTCGGAGGTCTCGTGCAGGCGCCCTCGCGGCTCGCGCCGAACCGCAACCTTCCGGCCGCCCAGGCGCGCGCTGCCCAGGTTCTCGCCGCCATGCAGGAACTCGCCTTCGTCCCCGCGCAGGACGTGAAGGTGGCGCTCGCCCAGCCGGCGAGACCCGCCAACGCCCGCGGCGGCGGCTCGGCCAACTACGTCGCCGACCTCGTGATGGACGTGCTCGACGATTACGTCGGCAAGTTCGACACTGACATCACCGTCCAGACGACCGTCGATACGGGGATGCAGGCGCTGGCCGAGAAGGCGCTCACCGACGAACTCAACGCCAAGGGCGCGCGCTTCAACGTGAGCCAGGGCGCCGTGGTCTCCATGCGACCCGACGGCGCGATCCGCGCGCTGATCGGCGGCCGCGACTACGCGCAGAGTCAGTTCAACCGCGCCACCACGGCGAAGCGGCAGCCCGGCTCCTCGTTCAAGCCCTTCGTCTACCTCGCCGCGGTGGAGCGCGGCGCGACCCCCGATTCCGTGCGGGAGGATGCCCCGATCCGGATCGGCAACTGGGCGCCGGAGAACTATTCCCACCGCTACGAGGGCGCGGTCACGCTCCGGACGGCGCTGGCGCAGTCCCTCAACACCGTGGCGGTGCGGCTCGGCCAGGAAGTCGGCCCGAAGGCCGTAGTCCAGACCGCGCAGAAGCTCGGCATCACCTCGCCGCTCCAGGCCAACGGCTCGATCGCGCTGGGCACCTCCGAGGTGACGCTGCTGGAGATGGTCGGCGCCTACGGGGCCTTCGCCAACGGCGGCACCGGCGTGATCCCGTACGTTGTCACGGCGGTGAAGGGTCAGGACGGCAAGGTACTCTACAAGCGGGCCGACAGCGGGCTGGGCCGGGTGATGAGCGCCGATGCCGACGGCATGATGAACGCGATGATGCACGAGACCTTCGTGTCGGGTACCGGCAAGAAGGCCGACATCCCGGGCTGGGACCTCGCGGGCAAGAGCGGCACCACCCAGGATTATCGCGACGCGTGGTTCATCGGCTTCTCGGGCAGTCTCGTGACCGGCGTGTGGCTCGGCAACGACGATGGCGAGCTGACCAAG
Source organism: Methylobacterium longum (assembly GCF_022179385.1). Lineage (GTDB taxonomy): Bacteria > Pseudomonadota > Alphaproteobacteria > Rhizobiales > Beijerinckiaceae > Methylobacterium > Methylobacterium longum. The sequence goes on from NZ_BPQS01000002.1 coordinate 193,394, forward strand.
AAGGTGTCGGGCGGCAACCTGCCCGCCGAGATCTGGAAGACCTACATGACGCAGGCCCTGAAGGGGCAAGCGCCGGTTCCGCTTCCGGGGCTCAACCGCTGGCGCAGGGCGCCGGAAACCACCGCCTCCGTGGCGAGCGCCGCTCCGCCGTCGCCGGCCGGGATCCTAGGCCAGATCTTCGGTGACCAGGAAGCGCCGGCGCCGCGTCAGGCCGCGCCGACGCGCCGGGCGCAGAAGGACGACCGCAACTTCATCGAGAAGCTGTTCGGGATCGGGGACTGAGTTCCTTCGTCTAAGCCGCCGGGTCGGTTCGAGTGGCTCGTCACGGCTGCATCAACATCTGGTCCGCGAGGCGGGTCAGCGCGTTCTCGATCTCGGCGAGTCCCGGCCTCGGGCTTCGCGTTGCCGGCTCCGATGCCGTCACTTGGCCTATCGCGGCTGTCGGGCGGCAATTCGGAACCGGGGTAAGTCGCGGAAGACGTGGGTCGAATTGCCTTCTCGACCGCTCGCGGCGTCGATGGGCCAACGGCCGTATACGGTATGCGCTGATAGGATTAAGCGCTTTATCAGTGCGAAAATCGCCGCATAACGCCTTCTTCAATATTGGAAGCCCAAGATCGGTGCCGATCAGTGATCCGGCGGCCGCGCATCCGCGTGCCACCGCAGCCGTCCCGACCAGATCTTCATGGCCCTGCGATCGACCGCCATAGCGATCCGCGCGCATCTCGCGGATCGCGCCACGCGCCTGATCGCGGCCGCCGGGGCGAGCCTGCTGGTCTGCCTGACCCTGCTCGGCGCCTACCTCTGCGCCGACCTGCGCGGGACTGCCTGGCACAACGCTCGCCGCGATGCCGGGAACCTGCTGTCGATCATCGAGGAGGGCGTGGGACACAGCGTCCGGAACTACGATCGGGCCATGCGCGAGGCCGCTCGTCTGGCGATGCGGCCGGACGTGGTGGCGCTCGAGCCCGGGCTCCGGCGCCTCGCCTTGTTCGACGTGGCCGCCGCGGGATCGGGCCTCGGGCCGATGGCCGTCACCGACGCGACCGGTCACGTGGTCATGACGAGCGATCCGAACCAGAAGAATCGTCCCGACCTGAGCGACCTGCCGGAATTCGCGGCCGCACAGGCCGCGCCGCAGGCAGGGCTGATCCTGACCGGGCCGACCCGCTCCCGTCTGACGGGACAGGCGATCATCCGCTTGACCCGCCGGATCGAGACCCCGGACGGTGCCTTCGCGGGCATCGTGACCGGCGCGATCGTCCTGGAGCACTTCCAGGCGCTGTTCGACCGCCTGCGCTTCGAAGCCGGGCTCACCATCAATGTGTTCCATCAGGACGGAACGCTGCTGATGCGCGCGCCGGCGCGACCGGAGGCACTCGGCCGAAACATCGCCTCGAGCGCGGGCTACCAGATTTACCGCGCCCAGGCGCGCGGCGACTTCCTGGGGCGCTCCAGTCTCGATGGGGAGGCGCGGCTCTACGTCTTCTCGAATCTCGATCAATTGCCGCTGATCGTGACCGTGGCCACGAGCCTCGACAGCATCCGGGCGCTCTGGGTCTACAAGGCCGCGATCATCGCCATTCTGATCCTGTGCCTCAATGTCCTGACATTGGGGCTGACCGTGCTGCTCCACCGGGAAGTCGGGCGGCGCGCCGCCGCGGAGGCGGATACGCGGGAGACCAATGCCGCGCTCACGGTCCTGGCCCGGACCGATGGTCTGACCGGCCTGCCGAACCGCCGCAGCTACGACGAGCGCGTTGCGTCGGAGTGGAGGCGAGCCGCGCAACTCGGTGTCCCGCTGGCCCTGCTGATCGTCGATGCGGACCACTTCAAGCAGTTCAACGACTGGTTCGGTCACCAGCGCGGCGACGATGTTCTGCGCGCAGTCGCCGAGTGCCTGCGCCGGACGCATTCCTCCGGCGGCCTCAGCTTCAGGATCGGTGGTGAGGAGTTCGTGGTGCTCCTGCCCGCGCTCGACGCGACGGCCGCCAGCGACGTAGCCGAGCGCGTTCGTCGATCCGTCGTGAACCTTCAGATCGCGCATGCGCCGGAGGTCGGAAGCGTCGCGACGGTCAGCATCGGGGTCGCCAGCGCCGAGCCCGGAACGGGCGGCACGCCCGATGCCCTGTTCGTGGCGGCGGATGCCGCGCTCTATGCCGCCAAGAAGGCCGGTCGCAACAGGGTCCGAACGGCGCCCCGGTCCGGGGCGCCCGCGCTCCAGCGGCGCGCCTGAGACCGGGCAGGAAGTCACAGCATCGGCAGCATCCGGGGACGCGGCCCGCGCGGGAAATGGGCGTCGATCAGGGCGATCTCGGCCGCACCGAGATGCAGGTCCGCGGCGCCGGCATTCTCGACGGCGCGGCCCGGGCGGCTCGATTTGGGGATCGTGAACGTTCCGGGCAGGCGGGTGAGAAAGGCGAGGGCCACCGCGTAGGGCGTCGTCCCGTGGCCATCCGCGACACCCTGCAGCACCCGTCCGCCGGGGCTCGCCGGATCGGGGAAGTCTCCGCTGCCGAAGGGCGAGTAGCCGACCATCGCCACGCCCTGGCGCTCGCACCAGGGCAGCACCGCGTGCTCGATCGCCCGCTCGTTCAGGTGGTAGAGGACTTGATTGCAGGCGATCCGGTCCGGCCCGGCGATCGCGAGCGCCCGGTCGAGATCGTCGACGTCGAAGTTGCTGACGCCCCAGGACAGGATCTTGCCGGCTCGGCGCAGGTCCTCGAAGCCCGCGATGGTGTCCTCGAGGGCGTGCTGGCCCGGCCAGTGCAGCAGGTAGCAATCGAGCCGGTCCGTTCTCAATCGCTTCAGGGAGGCTTCGCAGGACCGCGTGACGCCGCGGCGCGTGGCGTTGCCCGGCACGACCTTCGAGACGAGAAAGATCTCTTCGCGGCAATCCGCGGTGGCGTCGGCGACGATCGCCTCGGCGTCGCCGTACATCTCCGCGGTGTCGATATGCGTCATGCCGGCGTCGATGCCGGCCCGCAGCGCGCGGATCGCGTCGGCGCGGTCCGCGCTGTCGATGTGCCACGTGCCCTGGCCGATGACCGGCACCGAGACACGCGTCGCGCCGAAGCTCCTGGCGTACATGGCAGCGCATCCTTCCCTGTCGCGACGTTTCTTGGGGGACGGACCCCACGGGTCCGCAGCCCTGCCGGCCGGTGAGGCTTCGATCCGTCTCCGGCCGACACGCCTTACTCGCGCCATCTTGGGGGGATGAGCAATGGGTGGCGGGCATCTGCGGCACCCAACGTCAGGCCATTGTCTGATGTCGAGTGGCGAAGCGCCCAAGTCTGCGCCTCCACGCGCCGCGCCCTCGCGCGCCGGCAGCGTGGAATTCGGCCCCGGGGCGCGGTCTGTCCGTTGGCGATGCTGGAGATGCGCCGATGCTGCCGGCCCACCGGATGTTCTGGGTGCTGATCCTCCTGGCCGCTGCCGGCGCCGGACTGCTCTACAACATCATCTTCGCGGCGGGTGCCTCGCCGCTCGCCGGGTTCACCTACGGCATCTGCATGGGCGCGACGGTGCTGGCCTTCGACCGCGGCCTGATCCTGGCGGGATTGCAGGCCCGGATCCGGCGTTTCCCGGCCTGGCTCTACGTTCCGGCTGCCGAACTGGCCTACGTGCTGATGATCATGGCCGGCAACGCGATCGGCGGCTTGGTCGTCTGGGCCCTGGCCCTCACACCCGACGACTTGCCTACGGCGACCCACATGACGGCGCGCGTCCTCGCCTATGCGCTGGCCGTGTCGGGGCTCCTCGTCTTCGTGATCCGGATGCGCGACCTCATCGGCGGCGAGGTCTTCGTGAACTTCATGATCGGCCGGTACCACAAGCCGGTGGCCGAGGAGCGGATCTTCCTGTTCCTCGACGTCGTGGGTTCCACCGCGTTCGCGGAGGCGCACGGTGACCTGCGCGCTCAGGAATATCTCGGCGCGGTCTTCGCGACGCTGGCCGAGCCGGTGCGGCGCAACGGCGGATCCGTCGACGATTACGTCGGCGACCTCGCCATGGTGACGTGGCCGATGACCCGTGGCCTGAAGGATGCGCGCTGCGTGACCTGCCTGTTCGACGTGATCGACCGCATCGAGGCCGATGCCGCCGCCTGGACGGTGCGGTTCGGCACCGTGCCGCGGCTGCGGGCGGCGCTGCACGGGGGATCCGTGGTCACGGCCGAAGTCGGCGTCGACCGGCACAAGATCGCGTATTTCGGCGACGCCGTGAACGTGACCTCGCGGATCGAAGCCCTGTGCCGTCCCCTCGGCGTGGGCATCCTCATCTCGCAGGACCTCCTCGAGCGGCTGCCGCGCCTGCCGGCGGGGATCCGCGCGCGCTCGTTGGGCGCCCATGCCCTGCGCGGCCGCGGCGCCCCGCTGGCGGTGGCAACCCTGGAGCGGAGCCCGGCGGATGCGGCATCGGTCGAGGATCTGGCGCCGCGCCGCGCGGTGGCAGCCCGCTGATGGAAACGGCCGGCGGATCGCGCGCGATCATCCTGACGAGCGCCAAGATGGCGCTGCGCTTTGGCATGCCGCTGATCGGGTTGATCATCCTGGGAGACGCCGTCGTGCGCTCGGTGGGCGGCGACATCGAGCACTGGCAGTTCGCCTTCGGCGCGCTCTTCATCCTCGCGGGCTTCGCGTCGAAGCTGGTGCCGCGGCCGTGAGCGGGGCGACGGGGGCGCCCCCGATCTACCTCGACGCCGATGCCTGCCCGGTCAAGGACGAGACCTACCGGGTGGCCGCGCGCTACGGCTCCACGGTCCACGTGGTCGCCAACAGCGTGCTGAACCTGCCGCGCGAGCCCTGGATCATGCGTGTGGTCGTCGGCTCCGCCCTCGACGCCGCCGACGACTGGATCGCCGAGCGGGCCGGGCCGGGCAGCATCGTGCTCACGGCCGACGTGCCGCTGGCCGCGCGCTGCGTGAAAGCCGGGGCCACGGTGCTGGCCTTCACGGGGAAGCCCTTCAGCGAGGCCTCGATCGGCATGGCCCTCGCGACCCGCGACCTGATGCAGTCCCTCCGCGAGGCCGGAACGATCACCGGCGGCCCGAATCCGTTCTCCCGCGCCGACCGCTCGGCGTTCCTGTCGGCCCTCGACCGCGCCGTGAATCGAATCCTGCGGGACCGTCCGAAGGCCGTCTGAGCGCGGGCGGGTGCTAGTCCTGAAGGCTCGGTACGAGCGCCTTCAACGCCTCGTTGATGCGGTCCTGCCAGCCGGGTCCGTCCTTCTGGAAATGCGTCAGCACGGCGCTGTCCAGGCGTAGGGAGACCATCTCGCGCGCAGCCGGCACGGCGGCAGGCCGCGGAGCCGGCGGTGGCGGCGGCGGGGCGGCGGGTTTCGGTGTGGTGGCGGCCCGGAAGGCCGCCTCTGCTGCCGCCCGCGGGTCACTGAAGCGGCGGCGATTGCGATCCTCGGCCATCGGCCACTAATCCTTCGCGGCAGTCTTCTTCGGCGCTGCCTTCTTGGGCGCGCTCTTGCCCGCGCCCTTTCCGGCGCTCTTCGCAGCAGACTTCGCTTCCTTCTCGGCCGCCTTCGTCTGCGCGTCAGCGGCTTCCTTGGCTAACCGCAGGGAGCGCAGCCGGACGGTCCGCTCGTCGACCGCCTTGATGGCCGCATGATGCTCCGCCATCGCCTGGGCACCCTCACGGGCCATCCGTTCGGCTCGTTCGGCGCGCTCAGCCCGGTTGTCGGCCCGCGTCTTCGCTTCCGCTTCCGCGTCGCGGACGGAATTTTCCTCGTCGAGGTCGAACTCAGTATCGTCGCTCATCCTATCCCTTTCACCCCGGCTCAGCTCCTCCGACCTCCCGCCTGCTCGGGTCGGTGACTGGGCGGGTCCGGCCTGTTCGGAGGGGAGGAGAAAGGCCGGGTGATCCTCCCCGCGCCATCGTCGAACGCGCGCAGGGGCTAATTCAGGAAGGCTTTAGCATGCGGGTCGGTCCGATGGCGAATCCGGCGGGCCTCGTCGGTCCGCCAACGCACAATATTCGTGAGCGGCACGAAGGAGATCGGCCGACACGCCGTCGTCCCCAGTCAGCCGGGCGTTGTGACGCTGGTTCTACCGCACGCGGAAGTTGAGCGGTATCGATACCGACAGGCTCGACTGCGTCACGCCGGGCGGGGCCGGCGGAAGGCTGCCCCGCACGGCCGAGAGGGCGGCGCTGTCGATCTGACCTACGCCGCTCGACCGTGCGAGGCCCGCGCTCGTGACCTGCCCCGAACGCATGACCGTGAAACGCACGGTCGCGGTGCCGCCGCTGGTGCCGCTCGCGGCGCCGGCGTTCATACGGCCGTGGATCGCCGCGCTGATCGCGCCCGTCCACTGTCGCATGGCGCTCGGATCGTTGCCCGCGGCGGCGCGGCCGGCGGCGTTCTGGCGGGAGGCGGACGCCGAGTTGCGGGCCTCCGCGCCCTCCTGAGCCTTGGCCTGACGCGCCTTGGCCTCCCGGGCCGCCTTCGCCTTGGCCTCGCGGATCTCCTCGAGGCGCTCCTGCCGGGCCTCCTCGCGCTTCTCCTCGCGCAGCTTCTCCTCCCGGATCTTCCGCAGCTTGGCCTCACGCTCGGCCTTCAGCTTGGCCGGATCCGGCACCGGCTTCGGCGGATCCTCGGTCTTGGCGATCTCGGCGGGTGGCGGCGCGAGGGGCTCGGCGGTTTCCGCCGTGGAGGTGATGACCTGGCTCTGCGAGTCGACGGGCTGCGCTTCCGGCGGAGGCTCGACGGCCTGGACATCCTCCGGCTTCACCTCGGTCATCTCCGGGGGCGGGGGCTGCGCGGCGTCGTCGGGCGGCAGATCGACCGGCTTCGTCTCCGGCGGAGCGGCCTGGCTCATCTGCTGCTCCGCGGGAGCCTCGGTCGCCGCGTCGGTCATGACCGGCGCGAGATCGACGGTGATCTGTTGCTCGCCGGGCGGCGACGGGGGCGAGAGCTGCAGGAACATGGCGGCAACCAAGGCAAGGCCGTGCAACGCCAGGGCGACCAGGAAGGCCGCGACCAGCCCGGACGGGCGGCGCGCGCCGAAATCCTCAGACGGGTCAGTCGACGTGAAGGTGCTCATCGGTTCAGCGTGCGGTCCCTGCCGGAGCGGCGGGCGATGCCGCGGCGCCGCCGGACGACTGCGCGATCAGCGACACCTTGGTGAAGCCGGCCTGGCCCACGAGGCCCATGACCTCCATCACCTTGCCGTAGGGCACGTCGCGGTCGCCGCGCACCAGGATCACCTGGTCCTTGTCGGCGGCCGCCATCTCGCGCAGGCGCGGCACGATGCTCTCCATCGTGAAAACCTCCTTGGCGATCGAGGGCTTGCCGTCCTTGTCGACCGTGACCTCCTGGGGCTTCTTGGACTGGGCGACCTTGGGGGCCGACGTCTTCGGCAGCTGCACCGGCACGCCGGTGGTCATCAGTGGGGCGGCGACCATGAAGATGATCAGCAGAACGAGCATCACGTCGACCATCGGGGTCACGTTGATCTCGGACATCGGCATGTCGTCGAGCTCGTCCTCGTCGCTCGCGCGAAGGGATCCCATCGCCATGAGGCGTCTCCGGTTCCGGTGCGTTCGGCCCGTGCGGGCGGGCGCGGGAGGGGCTTACTCGGCCGCGGCGCGGTGGGCCGCCCCCGCGCGATCGCGGGCGAGGCGGTTTCCGAGCACCGAGATGTAGGAGGCGAACGTGCTCTGGACCGAACCCACGTCGCTCGACAGCTTGTTGTAGGCCATCACGGCGGGGATCGCGACGACGAGGCCGATCGCGGTGGCGAACAGCGCCTCCGCGATGCCGGGGGCCACCACGGCGAGGGACGTGTCCTGGCTGCGGGCGATGGACGAGAACGAGTTCATGATGCCCCAGACGGTGCCGAAGAGGCCCACGAACGGTGCCGTCGAGCCGGACGTCGCCAGCAGCGACAGGCCGGTCCGCAACTTCTTCACCTCCAGCGTGAGGGCGCCCTTCATGGCGCGCTCGATCCGTTCGCGGCGCTCCGCCCGCGTCTCGGAGGAGTCCTGATCGCGCCAGGCGTCGAGGGCTGCCTTCACCACGTGCCCGGCGATGCCGCGATGTTCGCCGTCGAGGCTCCCGCCGGAGCGCACGAGCGTGGCGAAGGCCTTGGCCTGCCGCCGCGCCGCGGCCAGCCGGATCACCTTGTCGAACACCACCGTCCAGCAGGCGATCGAGGCGACGACCAGCAGGATCATGACCCCCTTCACGATCGGATCGGCCTGGAGGAACAGGCCGATGAAGGAGAAGTCGTGGGCGGCCTCGATCGGGGCGGCTTGTGTCGGGTCCATCGCGGGCTCCTGGCGTTCAATTTCGAGCGGCCCTGGGCCGCGGTCGAATCGGGGTGCGGCGAAAGCCGCTGACCGCCCGGCAGCCGTCGCCGCCGGGCGGTTGGATCTCGACGATCCTCAACTCATCCGCCTCAGCGGTCGAACGGAAGTCCGGCCTTGGTCTCGGTCTCGGTGCGTTCGAGGCAGGCCTCCCGGGCGGCATCGCCGCCGTCGCAGGCCAGTACGTCGTTCAGCAGCACGCGGCCGACCTTGTTGCAGGCGATTCCCGGGAAATCGAAAATCTTCACGGTGGTCTTGCGGGGCGGAAGCGGCCCGAGCTCGACCGCCACGCGCTTCTGCGCCACGCCCTCCGTGTCGAAAGCGAAGAGGTCGACCTTGTAGGATTTGAGGCCGGCACCCTTCGAATTGTCGATCACCATCGTGATCCGGCAGGATTCCCCGGTGGTCTCGACCTTGTTGAGCTGCAGCCTGAGCGGCGCGGCCTTCTCGGGAGCCTCCTGGGACAGCGCCGAGACGATGAGGAGCGCCGAGAGCGCGCAGCAGGCCGCCATGTCGACGGCGATCCGCCCGACACGTCGACGGTACAGGGGAACACGCAGGGCAAGCACCGACCGGTTTTCCTCTTCCACTCCAGCCCGACCGCACGGCGCGAGCCGCTCTGCCGGTTTGATGATGCGACGACTCAGTGCAGCACGGCACCGCCGGGACGCGTCGTCGGCGCGAGGCGCGCGGCGGCCGCGTCCATCGGCCCGGCGGCCGCGCGGACGGCCGCCACGAGTCGGGGCGCAGCCTCGCGCCCGGTGAGTTCGGCCGCGGCCTCCTCCAGATCCGCCCAGAGCCGCCGCCGCCCCCGGTTGATCAGGTTGACCAGCGCGCATTCGTGACCGGTCACCCGGCAGCAGCTCGCCGGCATGAACGACCAATCGTCGTCACGCTCCACCCGCAGGGCGCGGACGATCGCGACCACGCAGGCGACGAAGCGGCAGCCTTCCGCCGCCCCGAGCAGCTGCTCCGCGCCGTCGAAGGCCGCGTTCCAGCACGCCACGTCGCTCGTCATGTAGCCGGCCGCCACGAAGCGGGCTACCGATAAGGCCAGGATGTCGGCCTCGTCGCCGCACACGTCGGCGACGCGCCGCAACGCCACGTGCTCCACCGGGCTCGAAGGCGCGCTCATGGGCTCTGATGCCTCGCGGTGCGATGGTGGGTGGAAATCCGCGTGGGGCGGATGCGTGTCAGCCGCGGCAGTATCCATCGCCGCCGCAGGGATCAAGGCCCAGCGAGAAAATCAGAGCAGTTCCAAACTGTTACGTGAAAGCGTAGCTGTCTCGCGTCTTGCGTAAATATCCTAGAATTTCTTGCCGCTTATTCCTGAACACTGCCCCTGGCCCCACCGAACAAATGGGGCGTGTCCCTTGATGGCCCGGAAACCCTTGGCCATATCCTTGAATCGCCGCGGCACCCCGCCCGGTGGAGCGCTGTCCCGTGCGGGCTCCCTTTCGCTGAGGTGCTCGAAGAGCCCCGGGGTGCGGCAAGTCCCGGGGATCGGAGGCCTCGCCTTCTGGATGACGGCCGCGATGACACGAACCTCACCCTTCGGGCATCCCTTCCTGCTCGGCTTCGATGAGATCGAGCAGGCCCTCGACCGGGTCTCCAAGGCCGCCAACGACGGTTATCCGCCCTACAACATCGAGCGTCTGCCGCGGACCGAGAGTGAGCCCGAGCGCCTGCGCATCACCCTGGCGGTGGCCGGCTTCACCCGCGAACAGCTCGACGTGATGCTGGAGGAGAGCCAGCTCGTGGTCCGCGGGCGGCAGGTCGACGAGCGCGAGCGTCAGTTCCTCCACCGCGGCATTGCGGCGCGCCAGTTCCAGCGAACCTTTCTCCTCGCGGACGGCATGGAGGTGCTGGGAGCCGACCTCGCCAACGGTCTCCTGTCCATCGACCTCGTGCGTCCCGAGCCGGACCGGATCGTGCGCAAGATCGACATCGGCGCGCGCGGCTGAGCCCGATTGATCGGCCGCCGAGGATCCCCACATAGCGTTCAGGCCGCCGGTGCTTTCGAGATCGGCGGTGGACGCTCTGCCACCCAGGAGGGCTTAGATGACCGATCCGAACCCGTCGCCCCTGACCCCCGCCGATCTCGATCCGGCCGATTTCCAGCCGGCCGACCTGGCGGCTTTGGGTGAGGGCCACATCGCCTACGTCCGGCCGATCCGGTCCGACGAGGTGCGCCGCTTCTTCCCGCAGGCCCCGGAACTGTCGCCGGGCCTCGACCTGTTCGCCCTGCTGTCGGCCAGCGGCGCGCCGATCATGCTCGCGGATTCCCGCGATGTCGTGTTGGCGAACGCCGCCGCCCATGACCTGCAGCCGGTCAGCCTGCACTGATCCGGCAGGTCAGGCGATCTCCGCGACGGCGGCGACCAAGCGCGCGATATCCTGCGGCCTCGAGAGACGGTGGTCGCCATCGGCGATCAGCGTCAGCACCGTCCCCTCGGCCGGCAGATGGCCGAGGATCTTCAGGGCATGGGTGTGCGGCACGTCGCTGTCGCGCATGCCCTGAAGGACGTGGACCGGACCGCCCAGTTCGAGCATTCCGTCGAGCATGCGGTTCCGCCGACCATCCTCGATCAGAGCGAGGGTGATGGGGTCGGGTTCCGGCGCGTATGCGCTGGGTTTCTTGAGAACGCCGTCGCGCAGCATCATGGCACGGGCTGCGTCGCTCAACCGGTTCCAGATCAGATCCTCGGTGAAATCGAGTGCCGGTGCGATGAGCACGAGGCCGGCGGTCTTGCCACCCCGCGCGGCCCGCGCGCGGGCGGCGAGGCAGGCGATCCAGCCGCCCATCGAGGAGCCCACCAGGATGGGAGCCTCATCGACGTGGGCGCCCAGCACGGCCTCTGCGTCCTCAAGCCATGTCGAGATCGTGCAATCCGTGAAGGTCCCGCCCGAGGTGCCGTGGGCGGCGTAGTCGAAACGGACCAGCTTGCGCCCCGTCGCCGCCGCCCAGTCATCCAGGGCCGTGGCCTTGGTGGCCGTCATGTCCGAGCGGAAGCCGCCGAGCCAGACCACGGGCGGTCCCGAGCCGTCCCGCACTTGGACGGCAATGCGGCGAGCCGCGCCGCCCCTGCCGACATCCAGGAACTCGGGCCCTGTTTCGGTCATCGTCGTCTCCGATATCCGCGTTCACGCGTGGAAGAACTCCGTCCCTGATCGGGTCGGCTTCAGCGTCCGTTTACCGGACCGTAAAGCCCGGCGGCGATGTTGGAGCAATGGCAGCGAGCATTTGGCAGACACCGGCCGGGGGCATGCGCCTCCTCGCCGGCGGACAGCGGGCAAGCGACGTGACCCCGAGCCGGTCGGTTTTTCCCGTCGAGGTCGGAGCCCTGGCGGGCGCCCGGATCCTCCAGATCATCCCGGAACTCGAAGCCGGCGGCGCCGAGCGTACCACGGTCGACGTGGCCGGCGCCCTGGCGGCGGCCGGCGCGCGCGCGCTCGTGGCCACCGAGGGCGGCCGGCTCGTCGGCGAGCTGCAGGCGAAGGGCGGCCACTGGCTCCGCTTCCCAGCTGCGTCGAAGAACCCGGCACGCATGGCGGTGAACGTCCTGCGCCTGATGGCCCTGTGCCGCCGCGAGGGCGTCCAGATCATTCATGCCCGGTCGCGCGCACCGGCCTGGGTGGCCCTCGGCGCCGCGCGGCGTCTCGGGCTTCCGTTCGTGACGACGTATCACGGCAGCTATTCCGGTCGGACCGGCGTGAAGGTCCTGTACAACTCCGTCATGGCCCGCGGCGACGTGGTGATCGCGAACTCGCGCTACACCGCGGACCTGATCCACCAGCTCCATGCCGAGCAGGCGGGCGTTCGGGTCCGGGTCATCCATCGCGGCACCGATCTCGCCGTCTTCAATCCGGTCGCCGTCGGGGCGGCGCGGGTCGAAGCCCTCCGCCGGGCCTGGAACGTGGCGCCGCACGAGCGCGTGATCCTCCTCGCCGCCCGCCTGACCGCGTGGAAGGGACATCGCGTCCTCATCGAGGCCGCCGCGCGTATGCGCGATCAGGGCGTGGCGGACCTCGCCGTGGTGCTGGCGGGGGATCCCCAGGGCCGGACATCCTACGAGCGCGAGCTCGACGCGCTGATCGCCGCGCGCGGGCTCGGCAACATCGTACGCCGGGTCGGTCACTGCGCCGACATGCCGGCGGCCTTTCGGGCCGCCTCGGCGGTGGCGGTGCCGTCCGTGGAGCCGGAGGCGTTCGGGCGCTCGGCCGTGGAGGCCCAGGCCCTCGGTACACCGGTGGTCGTCTCCGATCTCGGCGCGGTGCCCGAGACGGTCCTGGCGCCCCCCGACGTGCCCGCCGGCCAGCGCACGGGCTGGCGTGTCCCGCCCGGCGACGCCGCCGCGCTGGCGACGGCACTCACCGAAGCCCTGTCGCTCGGCGCCAGTGCCCGGGATTCCCTCGCACGACGGGGGCGGGCGCATGTCGAGGCGCATTTCTCCCTCGAACGGATGGCCGAGGACACGCTTGCGGTCTACGCCGCCCTCCTCGGCCGCCATCCCTGAGCTGCCCCGGCTCGGGTCGCGTCATCCGTCGCGGCCTGCGGCGGGAAGCCTTTTGTAGGGGCTGACAGGCCGTAGAGGGCGGCTGGAAAGCCCGCATAGACGGCGGTCCGCATCAGGATCTCGACGATCTCGGCCTGCAAGACGCCGCCATTGAGACCGGTCGCTATGGGCGCCGTGAGCTGCGGCGCGGCATTGCCGAGCGCCGCCAGCGCCGCGATGGCGGCGACCTCCCGACTGCGCAGGCCGAGTCCGGGACGCGTGTCCATGTCGCCGGAGGGAAACTCAATCAGGTAGCGGGCGAAGTCCGGCGCGATGCCGGCCAGGGGGCGCGACCACCGCCCCGCTGGCCCGTCCGTCGATTTCAGGCAGAATTCGTCGCCCGCGTTCGAAGCGGCACTCGTTCGGGTCCTGTGCTTGCGCCATCGGTCTTCTTCTCCCCGACACCGGCCGTGGCGGCGACCTTCGAATCGAGAGAGGAGGCAGCCCTGGACATCGGCGATTCGCCGTCGCACCTGCCGACGGGGGCGTTCGCGCGGAGCGCGCCCTTCGGGTTCAGTCGACCGACCCTGCGCCCGCAAGCTCGCGGGTCGCAGCGTTTCGCTGATCGACATTCCCGTGACCATCAAACGGCCGAGGACCGCGATCAGGTGAGGATGGACGCTTCGGAGGCCCGCCGACCGGACACGTCCCGATCTGCGTAGGGAATCAGCCCGAGCCGCTCGTCGTAGCGCAGCGTGTGGTCCGGCACCCCGCAGCGCCTGGTGAGGGGTTCGATCTTCTTGGACCCTGTTCCCATGGCGAGGCCGGCACAGGTACTGCTTTGAGCGCACGCCAAGTCACGGCGTCGACAAGGCTTCCGGCGCCTCCAATCTTCGCATGGTGGCAGGCGCATTTCGACCGACGCGTCCGATTATTTCGGGCCCCGGTCCGGTTGGCCGTTGACTCTGGTCGCGCTTCCCCCAACGTTATATGTCCGGATGAGACCGGAGCGGCTGGTGGTCAGGCGATCCTCCCGGGGGTTGTCCAGTCCGCCGTTTCGTCGTTGCAGCAGGAGATCGAAGCCATTCGTAGACCGATGAGAGCCATGCCGGCCCCGCAGAAGGACGGGCCGCGCGCGAACCGCGACATTCGCGGAGTGCGGGAAGTGCAGCTGATCGATGATACCGGGCAGAACCGCGGTGTCGTCGCCTTCTTCGACGCGCTGAACCTTGCCGAGGAGGCCGGGCTTGATCTCGTGGAGATCGCTCCGAACTCCGTGCCCCCCGTCTGCAAGCTGCTCGATTACGGGCGCTTCCGCTTCAACGAGCAGAAGAAGCAGAACGAGGCCCGCAAGCGTCAGAAGACCGTCGAGGTCAAGGAGATCAAGCTCCGCCCCGGCATCGACAAGCACGACTACGATACCAAGATGAAGTCGGTGCACCGCTTCTTCGAGGAGGGCGACAAGGTCAAGGTGACTTTGCGCTTCCGCGGTCGTGAAATGGCTCACCAGGATATCGGTCTGCGCCTTCTGGAGCGCGTGAAGCACGAGACCGCCGAGATCGCCAAGGTCGAGAGCGAGCCGATGCTCGAAGGCCGGCAGATGATCATGATCCTCGCGCCGCGCTGATCGGCCGTCCTGCGAGACACGGCGCCGCCTCCTCACTGGGGCGGCGTTCTTGCGTGCGGGCGCTTCCGCGCGGCGCCGCGGACGGCTATGGGCAGCCCATGGCCCTCGCATCGGAAGAAGTCGAACGCTACGCCCGCCACCTCGTGCTGCCCGAGATCGGCGGTCCGGGCCAAGCCCGCCTCCGGGCCGCGCGGGTGCTCGTCATCGGGGCAGGGGGGCTCGGCGCGCCGCTGATCCAGTACATCGCTGCGGCCGGGATCGGCACGATCGGTATCGTCGACGACGACACGGTCTCGCTGTCGAATCTTCAGCGCCAGGTCATCCATGGAACGCCGGATCTCGGCCGTCTGAAAGTCGAGAGTGCCGCCGATGCGGTGGCGCATCTCAACCCGCACGTGCGGATCGTCTCCCACGTCGTGCGGATCGCTCCGGTCAACGCCGTCGACCTGATCGCCGGCTACGACGTGGTCGCCGATGGGTCCGACAACTTCGCCACGCGCTACGCCGTCTCCGACGCCTGCTACCAGGCCGGCCGGCCGCTCGTGACGGCGGCGCTCGGCCGGTTCGATGGGACGCTCACCACGATCCGCGCGCACGAATCCGGCCCGGACGGACGGCCGAATCCGACCTATCGCTGCCTGTTTCCGAACCCGCCGCCACCCGGCAGCGTGCCTGCCTGCGCCGAGGCGGGCGTTCTCGGCGCGCTGGCCGGCGTGATGGGCTCGCTGATGGCCATGGAGGTCATCCGGACCGTGGCTCCCTTCGGCGAGGCCCTGGTCGGACGCTTGCTGATGGTCGATGCCCGCGCGATGCGGTTCGAGACGCTGACATACGGCTGGGATCCGGAGAATCCCCTGAGCGGGTCCGGCGACTCAGCCCAATAGCGATCCCGGCGGCATCCACGGTCCCTCGGCTTCGACCTTGCCGAGGCAGCACTTCTTGAATTTCTTGCCCGAACCGCAGGGGCAGGGATCGTTGCGGCCGACGTCCTTGAGCGGATTGCGCTGCGGCTCGCCCGCGCCTTCGACGGTCCAGTCGAGGGCTTCGATCGGATCATCCAAGTAGCCGTACTGATAGGGGCCGAGGCGATCGCGATCGTTCGGCTTCGTCTCGGCCTTGCGCAACGCCTCCTTGAACCAGTCGGCATCGCTGATTTCGTCGGTGATGCGCCCATCGGCACGGGCCGCCGCGACGCGCGGGGCGAGGTCCCGGAAGCCGAGATGCGCGATCGTCTCTTCCCAGCCCGACCAGACCGGCGCCTCCTCGACGGCGGCCTGGGCGTCGTCGAAGCGGACCAGCAGGTCGTGCATCGCGCCCCGATCGATCCGGCCCTCCAGGGTCAGGAAGGTGCAGGCCGAGAGCAGCGCCATGCGGACGAAATCGTCCACGGTGCTGTCGAGGATCAGCCGGAAGAACGGTGCGGTATCCCCGTCGAACAGGCTCGCCAGGACCTTGGCCAGGGTCGCCGTGAGGGCGTCGCCCAGCACGGCGTCGAGACTCTCCTCATCCTGCCGCAACAGGCGCAGGAGCGGTGCCAGGGCGCGGGTGTCCCGCGCATGGGCCATGACGTGCAGGCCCCAGAAGAGGAGGTTGGTCTCCTCCGGCGTCAGCTCGCGCCCATCGGCTGCCGCCTCCAGCAGCGGGAGTGTCGCATCGGCGAGCGCCCCCGGATGCGTCAGGGCCTCGCGCAAGGCTGCGGTCGGCCGATGTTCGGCGGCCGCGAGATCCGCGATGAGCAGGGCGATCCGATCCACGCGGCTCTCCTCAGGTTCGAAGCGTCGCGCCGGTCCGCCGGGATACCTCGGCGACGATCTTCGCGCTCACCGCCTCGATCTCGGTATCGGTCAGGGTGCGCTCCACCGGCTGCAATCGCACCGCGACAGCCACCGATTTCGAGCCCTCCGGCACGCCCGGCCCCTCGTAGACGTCGAAGACGTCGACGCCCGTGACGAGCTTGCGCTCCGCCCCTTGTGCGGCCTTCACGATATCGCCGGCCGGAACATCCCGCCCGACCACGAAGGCGAAGTCGCGGGACAGGGGTTGGAACTCGGAGAGCACGAGCGCCGGCTTGGCCTTCGTCGTCTTGTTCTTGGGCAGGGGAAGGGCATCCAGCACGATCTCGAAGGCGACCAGGGTCCCCTTGAGATCGAGCGCCTGAAGGGTCCGCGGATGCACCTCGCCGAACCAGCCGATCGCCGTCTTGGGGCCGAAGCGCAGGGTGCCCGAGCGGCCCGGATGGAGCCAGGACGGCCCGCCTGCCGTCACCTGCAGGCCGCCGGTCGGCACGCCGAGGCTGCCCAGCAGCGCGAGGGCGTCGGCCTTGGCGTCGAACGCGTCCACGGTCTCGACGCCGCCGTCCCAGTGCCGCCCGGCGCCGGACAGGGTGGCGCTGCCGCGGCGGACCGCCGCCGCGCGGATGGTTTGGCCCTCAGGCTCGTCGGATCCGAAGCACTGGCCGACCTCGAAGAGGGCCGCGTCCGGGTAGCCGCGGTCGGCGTTGCGTTGCGCCGCGCGCAGGAGGCCCGGCAGGAGGCTGGGGCGCATGTCCGACAGTTCCGAGGCGATCGGGTTCGCCAGGACGAGGTCGTCACCGCCGCCGCCGAACAGCGCGGCATCCGCGTGCGGAACGAAGGACCACGTGACGGCCTCCATCAGGCCGCGGCTCGCCAGGGCGCGCTTGGCGATACGGGTGCGCTTCTGCATCACGGTGAGGAGCGGACGGCCGATCCCGGCGAGCCGGGGCAGGGGCTTGGCCTCGATCCGATCCAGACCGGCGATGCGCACCACCTCCTCGACGAGGTCAGCCTTGCCCTCGACGTCGGGCCGCCAAGAGGGCGTGAGCACCTGAGCCCGGTCGCCGGTGCCGGAGACATGAAAACCCAGCGCTTCGAGGATCGCCGTCATCTCGACGCGCGGCACGTCGATGCCGGCGAGACGGCTGACCTCGGTCCACGGAAACTCGATGCGGCGTCCGGATTCCGGCGGCTCGCCGGCGATCTGCGCCTCGGTCGGCGTGCCGCCGCACAGGTCCACCACCAGTCGCGTCGCGAGGTCGAGACCCGGACGCGTGAAGGCCGGATCGACACCCCGCTCGAAACGGTAGCGCGCATCGGTGATGATGCCGAGGCGACGGCCCGACTGGGCGATGTTGGCCGGGTCCCAGATCGCCGATTCGATCAGCACGTCCGTCGTGCCGGCATCGCAGCCGGAGGCCTGGCCGCCCATGATGCCGGCGATGGATTCGACGCCGTTCTTGTCGGCGATCACCACCGTGTCGTCGGTGAGCGTGTGGGTCCGGCCGTCGAGGGCGAGCAGGGTCTCGCCGGACTGCGCGCGCCGCACCGTGATGTTCCCCGACACCTTGGCGGCATCGAAGACGTGCAGCGGCCGTCCGCGATCGAAGGTCACGTAATTGGTGATGTCGACCAGCGCATTGATCGGGCGCAGGCCGATCGCCCGCAGCCGGGCCTGCATCCAGGCCGGCGACGGGCCGTTCTTGACTCCGCGGACGAGCCGCAGGGCGAACACCGGGGCGAGGTGCCGGTCGGCGGACGCGAAGGCCAGCTCGACCTCGACCGGGCAGGGGCCTTCGCCGCGCACGCCCGGCAGCGTCTCGCGCTTCAGGGTGCCGATCCCGGCCGCGGCGAGGTCGCGGGCGATGCCATGGACCGAGGTGCAATCCGGCCGGTTCGGCGTCAGGTTGATCTCGATGACCGGATCGTCGAGCCCCGCATACAGCGCGTAGCCCTGGCCGATCGGCGCGTCGGTCGGGAGCTCCATGATGCCGTCATGGTCGTCCCCGAGGCCGAGTTCCGCGCCTGAGCACAGCATGCCGCGGCTCTCGACGCCGCGGATCATGCCCACCGAGAGGGTGATGGCCTTTCCGGGCACGTAGGTGCCGGGCGGTGCGAAGACCGAGACGAGGTCGGCCCGGGCGTTCGGCGCACCGCAGACCACCTGAACCGGCGCGCCCGCGCCGGTATCCACCGTGCACACCCGCAGCCGGTCGGCGTTCGGGTGCTGCTCGGCGGTCAGGATCCGGGCGATCACGTAGGGCTTGAGCGCGGCGGCCTTGTCCTCGACGCCCTCCACCTCGAGGCCGATCCGCGTCAGCGCGTCGGCGATGGTGTCGAGGGTGGCCTCGGTCTCGAGGTGATCCTTGAGCCAGGAGAGGGTGAATTTCATGATGGACCTTCGAGAGCCTGAGGTCGGCTCGACCGTCGGAGGAACAGGATCACGGGGCCTTCGCCGGAGCCGGACGGCCGCGGCGGAGGCGCTCAGCCGGTGAGGCCGCCCACGAGGCTCGGCACGTCGAGCGGCCGGAAGCCGTAATGATCGAGCCAGCGGACATCCGCCTCGAAGAACGGCCGCAGGTCCGGCATGCCGTATTTCAGCATGGCGATCCGGTCGATGCCGACGCCGAAGGCGAAGCCCTGCACGACGTCCGGGTCGAGCCCGCAATTGCGGAGCACGTTCGGGTGCACCATCCCGCATCCGAGGATCTCCAACCAGTCGTCGCCCTCGCCGAAGCGGATCTCGCCGCCCTTGCGCGAGCACTGGATGTCGACCTCTGCCGACGGCTCGGTGAAGGGGAAGAAGGACGGGCGGAAGCGCATCTTCACGCCCTCCACCTCGAAGAACGCCTTGCAGAACTCCTCCAGCACCCATTTCAGGTTGGCGATGTTGGCCGCCGTGTCGATCACCAGCCCCTCGACCTGATGGAACATCGGCGTGTGGGTCTGGTCGGAATCGTGCCGGTAGGTCCGGCCCGGGATGATCACCCGAATCGGCGGGGTCTGCGCCCGCATGGTGCGGATCTGCACCGGCGAGGTGTGGGTGCGCAGCACCTTGCGCTTCCCGTCCCGGTCCGGCGCCAGGAAGAAGGTGTCGTGCATCTCGCGGGCCGGGTGCCCGGGCGGGAAGTTGAGGGCGGTGAAGTTCAACTCGTCCGTCTCGATGTCCGGACCTTCGGCCACCGAGAAACCCATATCGGCGAAGATCGCGGTGATCTCATCGATGACTTGGGAGATCGGGTGGATCCGGCCGCGCACCTCCGGCGCCTCGCGGACCGGCAGGGTCACGTCGACCCGCTCGGAGGCGAGGCGGGCCTCCAGAGCGGCCTCGGCGAGTTCGGCCTTGCGCGCGGTGACGGCGCCCTGGACCCGGTCCCGCAGGCCGTTGATCAGGGGCCCGCGCTCCTTGCGCTCCCCGGGGGTCATGGCGCCCAGGGTCTTCAGGAGCTCCGAGACGCTGCCCTTCTTGCCGAGCGCGGCGACGCGGACCGCGTCGAGGGCCGCCTCGTCCGAGGCCGCCGAGATCTCGGCCAGGAGATCGCGTTCGAGGGAATCGAGATCGGTCATCGCTGTCTTCGAGCAGGGTTGGCGGAGTCGGCCGTCGGGCCGTGCTCTCGCGCGTTGTGCGCCCGGGTGCAAGCGCGGGGCGTGGGACCTCGAGAACGACGAAGGCGCGGCTCCCCGGGGGAACCGCGCCTTCCGTACGTCTCGCCTCAGGCCTGGATCAGGCCGCCTTGGCGGTGGTCTGCGGCAGCGCGGCCTTCGCCTTCTCGACGACGGCGGCGAAGCTTGCCGGCTCGTGGATCGCCAGCTCCGACAGCGCCTTGCGGTCGACGACGATGCCGGACTTGGCCAGACCGTCGATGAAGCGCGAGTAGGTCAGGCCGTGCTCGCGGACCGCCGCGTTGAGGCGCTGGATCCAGAGGGCGCGGAACGTGCGCTTCTTGTTCTTGCGATCGCGGTAGGCATACTGCATGCCCTTTTCGACCGCCTGCTTGGCGATCCGGATCGTATTCTTGCGCCGGCCGTAATAGCCCTTGGCGGCCTTCAGGACTTTTTTGTGCTTCGCGTGACTGGTCACGCCGCGCTTGACGCGGGCCATCGGTTATCTCCTGGATTCGACGAAAGACAGTGGCAACGGGTGTAGAAGGACTTACCGCGCGTTCGGCAGGAAGTACTTCTTCACGTTGGCGGCATCGCCCTCGAACAGGGTCGTGGTGCCGCGCAGGTTGCGGATCTGCTTGGTCGTCCGCTTGATCATCCCGTGGCGCTTGCCGGCCTGGGCGTACATCACCTTGCCGGTGCCGGTGATCTTGAAGCGCTTCTTCGCGCCCGATTTCGTCTTCAACTTGGGCATTTGGCTCTCCGTTGCGCGAAGATTCCCCGGGCCGACCCGCGAGGATCGGATGAGGTTCGCGCGTTTATGCTTCTGGTGGAGCAGCACGAGCCGCCACGGCAGCCCTAATCAGCCGGGCGGTTCGACGCGGGGCGGCTTATGACAGAAAGGCGGCGCCGCGGCAACGCCCGCGCGAACGGGCCGCCGGAGCGGTCTGCCGTGGAGGCGCGCGCCACCCTCTTCTCCGCGAGCAAAAGGTCGAGAACGCCCGGATAGCCTCGCTGATTCGGGGGAATTCGGGGACAGCGCGCGCACTGCACAAAACGGGGAGCGACAGCTGGGGCGCCAGGAACCATAACCTTGGCCGTCCGTTTCATTCATGTCCCGCTCAGGCCGGCAGGGTTAGACCCCCCGTCAAATTCGGCCAACCAGGAGACACTTCGTGCGCATTGCCCAGATCGCTCCGTTGTCGGAGGCCGTCCCTCCGAAGTTCTACGGCGGCACCGAGCGCGTCGTCAGCTGGATTACCGAGGAACTGGTCCGCCAGGGCCACGAAGTCACGCTGTTCGCAAGCGGCGACTCGAAGACCTCATCGAAGCTCGCATCCTGCACGCCCGAGGGCCTGCGCCTTCTGGGATACCGGGATCACACCGCCAGCCACTTGGCGATGCTGCATCAGGTGCACCGGCGCGCGCACGAGTTCGACATCCTGCACTTCCACATCGATCTGCTGCAGTATCCGATGTTCGAGGATCTGAACCACAAGTGCATCACCACGATGCACGGCCGCCTCGACGTGCCGGACTTCATGCCGGTCTACCGCACCTTCACGGGCATGCCCCTGGTGTCGATCTCCGACAACCAGCGCCTGCCCATGCCGCCGACCTCGAACTGGCTGGCGACGATCCATCACGGCCTGCCGGCCGAGAACTGCCCGTACTACCCGGACGCGAAGGGCGGCTACCTCGCCTTCCTCGGCCGGATCTCCCCCGAGAAGCGTCCCGATCGCGCCATCGAGATGGCGATCCGCTCGGGGACGCCGCTCAAGATCGCCGCCAAGGTCGACAAGGCCGACCAGGATTATTGGGATGAGGTCATCGAGCCGATGATCCATCACCCGCTGATCGAGTATATCGGCGAGATCAACGAGGAGCAGAAGAAGGAATTCCTCGGCAACGCTCTGGCGCTCGCCTTCCCGATCGACTGGCCCGAGCCTTTCGGCCTCGTCATGATCGAAGCGATGTCCGCCGGCACGCCGGTGATTGCCTTCCGCAACGGCTCCGTGCCGGAGGTCATCAAGGACGGCGTCGGCGGCGTGCTCTGCGAGACCATGGACGACGCCGTCGCGGCGGTCGCCCAGGTCAAGGCCATGAGCCGCGCCGGTGTCCGCGGCCACTTCGAGAGCCAGTTTACCGCCGAGTGCATGGTCAAGAAGTACGTCGCCGCCTACGAGGATCTGCTGGCCCGCGGGGCCGACGTGATCAAGCTGCCGAAATCCGGCTTCAAGCCGCAATTCGGTGAGCTGAACGGCTCCGCGCGTCCCGCGATCCCCGTCGCAGCGATGCCGGCCTGATCGGCCGGTCGGGGCCCCGCAGCGCAAGGAATCCCGGCATCGGGCTTGCGAGGCAGGGCCGCCCCGGCCTAGCGTCTTAAAGGCGACTCATCCGTAGAGTGAACAAGGGCCGCCGCATCCGAGGTGATGCGGCGGCCCTCTCGATTCGCACCCTCACACGTACCCGGAGATGCCCTGTATGGCGGCGGAGAACTCGGCAGCGGCCCACCCAGCGACGGCCCGCACTCTGGCGAGTGCCGGAAACGCGGCGCTCGGCTTCCAGGATGCCGACGACGTGCTTCCGCCCTACCATATCGAAGCGCAGACCTCCCTCGTGGAGCGACCCCTGCGCTCGCTGAAGTTCGGCGAGGCCTTCGGGGTCCTGGATTCCTACGGCGATATCGGGGTCCAGCCCGGACCGGAGGGGCTCTACTTCCAAGACACGCGCTATCTCTCGCGCCTGGAGCTGACCGTCGAAGGCCAGCGTCCGCTGATGCTGTCCTCGGTCATGCAGGACGACAACGGCGCCCTCAGCGTTGACATGACGACGCCCGACATCCGTCTCGAGGCCCATGACGAGACCTCGATCCCCCGCGAGACGATCGCGATCGAGCGCACGAAGTTTCTGTTCCGCGGAACCTGCTACGACCGGATCGGCTTGCGCTCCTTCGATTCGAAGCATCGCCGCGTTCGCATCGCCGTGACCTTCGACGCCGATTTCCGCGACCTGTTCGAGGTGCGCGGCACCGAGCGCAAGGAGCGCGGCAAGCGCGGCGTCCTAGTCGCGAGCGACCGCGAGGTACAGTTCCGGTACGTCGGGCTCGACGAGATCGTGCGCTCCACGGCGCTGCATTTCGGCCCGAAGCCCGACCTGATCGAGCCGGGCCGGGTCGCCTTCGACGTGTCGCTGCCCCCGGGGGGACGGACGTCGCTGTTCATCCGCGTCGCGTTCGAGGCGCACCGCGCCTTCACCAAGCCGCCGACCGACACGATGGTCGGCGAGGACGCCGCCGCGAAGCTGACGCTGGCCGCCAATGTCGGCGGTGCCCGGCGTGAGGCAAAGGATCTCGGCGAGGGGACGATCTTCGCCCGCGCCTACCGCGATGCCCGCCGCGACCTGCGCGCCCTGACGGCCGGGATCACCACCATCATCTCGTCGAACGACCAGTTCAACGAGGGCCTGTGCCGGGCCACGGCCGACCTCTACATGCTGGCGAGCCGGACCCCCGAGGGCATCTACCCGTTCGCCGGCATTCCCTGGTACTCCACGGTCTTCGGCCGCGACGGCATCATCACGGCGATGATGGCGCTCTGGATCGATCCGAAATTCGCCCGCGGCGTGCTGCGCTACCTCGCCTCAACCCAGGCCAAGGCGGTCGATCCGGCGGCCGACGCCCAGCCCGGCAAGGTCCTGCACGAGACCCGCCGCGGCGAGATGGCGATGCTCGGGGAAGTTCCGTTCCGGCACTATTACGGCACGATCGACGGCACGCCTCTCTTCGTGATGCTCGCCTGGGAGTACTACGCGGTCACTGGCGACTTGGAGACCATCCGGGCGATCTGGCCGGCGCTGGAACTCGCCCTCGAATGGATGGACCGCTACGGCGACCGCGACGGCGACGGCTTCGTCGAGTATGCCCGTGACACCGACAAGGGCCTGGAGAATCAGGGCTGGAAGGACAGCCACGATTCGATCTTCCACGCCGACGGCCACCTCGCCAAGGGGCCGATCGCGCTGTGCGAGGTACAGGGCTACGTCTACGCCGCCAAGCACGGCATGGCGAAGCTCGCCGCGCTCCTCGGCCACGACCCGCTGGCCGAGCGCCTGACCCAGGCGGCCACCGACCTGCGGGAGCGATTCGACGCGGCGTTCTGGAACGAGGAGATCGGCACCTACGCGCTCGCCCTCGACGGATCCAAGAAGCAGTGCGCGGTGCGGTCGTCCAATGCCGGCCACGCGCTCTTCACCGGCATCGCCAAGCCGGAGCGCGCGGCGCGTGTCGCCGAGACGCTGCTGTGCAAGGACGGGTTCAACGGCTGGGGCGTGCGCACGATCGCCAAGGGCGAGGCACGCTACAACCCGATGTCCTACCACAACGGCTCGATCTGGCCGCACGACAACGCGCTGATCGCGATGGGCCTCGCGCGCTACGACCGCAAGCACGAGGCCGCCCGCATCTTCCAGGGGATGTTCGACACCTCGCTCTACCAGGACCAGAAGCGCCTGCCGGAGCTGTTCTGCGGCTTCATGCGCCGCAAGCAGCGCGGGCCGGTCTCCTACCCGGTGGCCTGCAGCCCGCAGGCTTGGGCGGCGGCAGCGCCGTTCGCATTCCTGGCCGCCTGTCTCGGCGTCGAACTCGATCATGCGCGGAACAGGGTCCGTCTCAAGAACCCGATCCTACCGAACTTCCTCGACGGCGTGACGCTCTACAACGTGAGACTCGGCAGCTCGCACCTGGATATCCGGTTCCAGCGCTACGACGACGACGTCACCGTCTCGGTCCAGCGCCGCCACGGTGACGTGCAGGTGGTGGTCACCAAGTAGGGGACTCCAGAGCTCCCCCGTCCGGGCCGCCTCGGGGCAGGCGGCCCGCGCGGCGTGTCGGGCCGCCAAGGCCGGAACGCCAAGGGCGGGCTCGTGACGGACGGGTTCTCCAAGGACGACGGGTTCATGCCGGCTGACAACGACGCTTCCCACGCCGCACTGCGTCTGGCGCAAGACCTGATCCGCTGCCGGTCCGTGACCCCGGAGGATCGTGGCGCCCTCGACGTGGTCGCCGACGCGCTCCGGAACGCCGGGTTCGCCATCGAGCGCCCGGTCTTCTCCGAGGCCGGCTATCCCGATACGCCGAACCTGTTCGCGCGCATCGGGCAGGGCGGCCCCTGCCTCGTCTTCGCCGGTCATACCGACGTCGTGCCGGAGGGTGACGGTGCTTGGCGGCACGGGCCATACGACGGCGCGGTGGACGAGGGCATGCTGTACGGCCGCGGTGCCGCCGACATGAAGGGCGGCATCGCCTGCATGCTGGCGGCGACGCGGGCCTTCCTGACGCGGCGCGGCGCCGGGTTCACCGGTTCCATCGCGTTCCTGATCACCGGCGACGAGGAGGGGCCGGCGGTCAACGGCACCGTGAAGCTCCTCGCCTGGGCCCGCGCCCGGGGCGAGCGCTTCGACCATTGCCTTCTCGGCGAGCCCACCAACCCGGGTCGGCTCGGCGAGATGATCAAGATCGGTCGGCGGGGCTCGCTCACCGGCAAGCTCACGGTTCTCGGCCGCCAGGGCCATGTCGCCTATCCTCACAAGGCGGAGAACCCGATCCCGGGCCTGCTGCGCCTCGCGTCGGCGCTCGCGGCCGAGCCGCTGGACGGCGGCACCACGCATTTCGATGCCTCGAATCTCGAATTCACGACGATCGACGTGGGCAATCCGGCCACCAACGTGATCCCGGCGACGGCGCGGGCGACGTTCAACGTGCGGTTCAACGATGACTGGACCGCGGAGAGCCTCGGCGCCGAGATCCGACGGCGCCTGGAGCAGGCGGCCGGGAACGCGGTGCGCTTTGCCCTCGACCTTCATCCCTCGAACGCTCCGGCCTTCCTGACGCGACCGGATGACTTCGTGACGCTGGTGTCCGACGCCATCCGGACCGAAACGGGCCTGACCCCCACGCTCTCGACCACGGGCGGCACGTCGGATGCCCGTTTCATCAAGGATGCCTGTCCGGTGATCGAGTTCGGCCTCGTGGGGGAGACCATGCACCAGGTCGACGAGTGCGTGGCGGTCGCCGATCTCGAGCGGCTGACCGCGATCTACGAGCGGGTGCTGGAGGCGTACTTCAGCGCGGCCCGCGCCTGAGCCACGCGAAGTCGAATCCGTCGATGGCCCGGAAGCAAATGCGGATCCCGACGACGTGGCTGCCGGCCCGGGCACCGATCGGATCCCAGATCCAGGCCGAGCGATTCAATCTCCTGCATCGACGGGTCCCGGCAGACACGCGTGCCGCGGCGCTCAGGAATGTCGCCGGGTCGGGGTTGGCGAAGTCTAGATTGGCCAAGCCGTGGAGCGTGACGACGAGGGCCGACGGAAGGCGGTCGAGAGATACCTCACGATGCCGGGGCGATGCGTTTTCGCCGTGGCGGGAGCCACGATGAGGAGAACCGGCGACGCCGCCGCCCCCGCGTAGTGAGCAGCCCGCCCGTGCGTTCCCCGTCGCTCGAATCTCAGATCGCAAATCCGGCTTCTCAGACCTGAGAGTGGTCCAGATCCGGGTAATCCACCTTGACGAAAGTCAGGCCCGCAGCGGGCGCCAGGGGGCCGCACCGGCGTTTCTCGCCGGAGGCCAGAATGTCGGCCACTTCGTCCGCAGAGAGACGCCCGCACCCGGCGAGCATCAGCGTCCCGACCATCGCGCGCACCTGATGATGCAGGAAGGAGCGTGCGGAGGTCGCAACGACGATCTCGTCGTGCAGCGCCATCGGGGACCGGCGGACGTCGAGCTGCTCCAGCGTGCGCACCGGGCTGTTGGCCTGGCATTCGGCCGCCCTGAAGGCCGAGAAATCATGGCGACCCACGAGGCGCTGGGCCGCGACATGCATGAGATCGGCGTCCAGCGGCCAGGGCACGTGCCAGACATGGGCCCGCGTTAGCGCGGCCGGGCTGCGCCGGTTGAGGATGCGGTAGCGGTAGTGCCGCCGGATCGCCGAGTGGCGGGCATCGAAGGCTGCCGGCACGATCTCGGCCGACAGGACCGCCACCGGTTGCGGACGGAGATGGGCGTTCAGCGCGTCCCGCACCGTGTCGGTCCGCCATTCCTTGATCAGGTCGAGATGGGCCACCTGATGGACGGCGTGAACGCCGGCATCGGTCCGGCCCGCGCAGGTGAGCCTGGCTTCCTCCCCGGAAAATCGCGTCACCGCCGCCTCGATCGCCCCCTGGACCGTGGGCTCGTCGGCCTGCCGTTGCCAGCCACAGAACGGGCCGCCGTCGTATTCGATGACGAGCTTGTAGCGGGGCATCAGCCGAGGCGGGTGCCGGGCGTCAGGCGGGCGCCGCGGACGAAGTCGGATCCCGCCGCGCTGCCGCCCTTGCCGGCCCGCCTGAGCTCGATCAGCCGCACGGCGCCGTCGCCGCACGCCACCGTGCCGTCGGAATCGAGGAGCGTCCCGGCGACGCCCCCTCCGTCGGCGCGCGCGGCCCGCAGGACCTTCACCCGCTCCGGGCCCTTGCCGAGATCGACCTCGAAGAAGGCCCCCGGGAATGGCGACAACCCGTTGATCCGGTTGGCGACCTCGTGCGCCGGCCGCGACCAGTCGATCCGCGCCTCGTCGTTGGTGATCTTGCGCGCGTAGACCACGCCCTCTTCGGGCTGCCGCGTGAACGCCAGGCGGTCCTGACCCAAACGGACGATGGCCTGCGCCATCAGGTCGGCGCCCACGGGCATCAGCGCGTCGTGCAACTCACCGGCCGTCATGCCGGGTGCGATCGGGATCCGGGCCTCGAGGGCCACGGGACCGGTGTCGAGCCCGGCTTCCATCCGCATCACGCCGACCCCGCTCTCGGCATCGCCCGCCATCACGGCGCGCTGGATCGGCGCGGCGCCCCGCCAGCGCGGCAGCAGGGAACCGTGCAGGTTCAGGCAACCGTGCGCCGGCGCGTCGAGGATCGCTTGCGGCAGCAGCATCCCGTAGGCCACGACCACGGCGACCTCCGCGCGGTGACCCGCGAAGGTCTCGGCCGCCTCCGGTGTGCGCAGCGTCGACGGCGTCAGAACGGACACGCCGAGCGTCTCGGCCAGGGCCTGGACCGGGGAGGGGCGCAGGCTCATCCCGCGGCCGGCCTTCGCGGGCGCGCGGGTATAGACCGCGGCGATGTCGTGACCGTCCTGTGCCAGCCGGGCGAGGGTCGGCACCGCGAAGTCCGGCGTGCCCATGAAGATGACGCGCATGGCCGCCTCAGGCCGCGTCGCGCTTGGCCGCCTTGGCGAACTTCTTGATCACCCGGTCGCGCTTCAGCTTCGACAGGTGGTCGATGAACAGCACGCCGTTGAGGTGATCGATCTCGTGCTGGATGCAGGTCGAGAGCAGGCCACCGGCCTCGATCTCCTGCTCGTTGCCGTCGATGTCGCGGAACCGTACGCGGACCCGGTCCGGCCGCTCGACCTCGCCGTAATATTCAGGGATCGACAGGCAGCCCTCGTCGTAGACCCGCATCTCCTCCGAGGACCAGATGATCTCGGGATTGATGAACACCTTCGCGTCGCGGACGCCTTCCTCCTTCGACGTGTCGATCGTGACGACGCGCTTGGCCACGCCGATCTGGATCGCCGCCAGTCCCACGCCGGGGGCGTCGTACATCGTCTCGAACATGTCGGCGACGAGGGTGCGGATCTCCGCGGTGATCGGGCCGACCGGGTCGGAGGCCCGGCGCAGAACGGGATCGGGGAGGATGACGAGCGGGCGGATGGTCATGGCGGCAACCGGCAGGGACAGCGCCGGGACGTCTCCGGGCTGGACGTCGAATAGGATGCGGCCGGGAACCGGTCAAATGATCCCCGGGCTGCCGCGGAAGTCCGGTCAGAAGGCGGTGCGGCTGCGGATGGCGGCGGTCAGGGTCCCCTCATCGAGATAATCGAGCTCGCCGCCCACCGGCACGCCGTGGGCGAGGCGCGTGACCTTCACGTCGCAGTGCCGGATCGACTCGGTGACGTAATGGGCCGTCGTCTGCCCGTCGACGGTGGCGTTGAGGGCCAGGATCACCTCGGTGACCTCGGGTCGAGCCACGCGATCCACGAGGGTCGCGAGGTTGAGATGCTCCGGCCGCACCCCGTCCAGCGCCGAGAGCACGCCGCCGAGCACGTGGTAGCGCGCCTTCACGGCCCCCGAGCGTTCGAGCGCCCAGAGATCCGACACGTCCTCGACCACCACGAGGGTCGTGGGATCGCGCTCGGCGTCCCTGCAGATGGTGCAGGGGTCCGAGGTGTCGACGTTCCCGCAGCCGGTGCACACGATGATGCGGTCGGCGGCGACCCGCATCGCGTCGGCCAGAGGCCCGAGCAGGGTGTCGCGTTTCTTGATGAGCTGGAGGGCGGCGCGGCGCGCCGAGCGCGGCCCGAGCCCCGGCATGCGGGCGAGGAGCTGGATCAGGCGTTCGATCTCGGGGCCGGCAACGGCTTGGGGCATCGTGCCT
This sequence comes from Methylobacterium longum, assembly GCF_022179385.1. Lineage (GTDB taxonomy): Bacteria > Pseudomonadota > Alphaproteobacteria > Rhizobiales > Beijerinckiaceae > Methylobacterium > Methylobacterium longum. The sequence goes on from NZ_BPQS01000002.1 coordinate 222,699, forward strand.
CTTGGTGCCTCTGGGCGAGGGAAGAGCGGGCGTCCGTCAGGGGCATAGACGTCGCCGCCTGGCATGCAAGGGTGCATGAGCGCCCACCCCGCATCTGGGTATTCCAGAGGCGAACTGCTCGTCCGCGCACGTACGCGAACGGGTGCGACTGCTTACAGACGGGGGTTCCTGCGTCCACAACTGTGGTCTAGCCTGTTCGTACACATTGCGGGCCTCGGACGAAGCCCATAATGACAGCGAAGCTTCGCCGCCTACTCAGCTGAGGGGATCGAAGCTGCCGGGGAACGGAGATCCTGCGCGCGGCGGACCTGTACGACCGCGCGGACGTCCCCTGGTCCTTTCCGGACGGCATTGCCGTTCGGTGTAGTCGCGTCGACGGTCGAACAGGGGCCCGGAGGATACGATCTTGACCAACATCGGTGATCACAACGCGGCCCACGGGGCCGAGGCCGCGGGCTTCCGCGACCTCAAGGCCGTCCACTGGAATTTCGAGGCGCCGCGGCTCTACGAGGAGGCGCTCGCCCGCAAGGAGGCGCAGCTCGCCCGCGGCGGCGCCCTCGTGGCGACCACCGGCAGCCATACCGGCCGCTCGCCCAAGGACAAGTTCGTCGTGCGCGACGCCGCCACGGAATCCGAGGTCTGGTGGGACAACAACGGCGCGATCACGCCCGAACAGTTCGAGACCCTGCGGCAGGACTTCCTGAAGCACGCCGAGGGCCGGGAGCTGTTCGCCCAGGACCTCTACGGCGGCGCCGATCCGGCCTACCGCGTCAAGGCCCGGGTTTTCAGCGAGTTCGCGTGGCACTCGCTGTTTATCCGCAACCTTCTGATACGGCCGGACCGCTCCGAGATCGCGTCCTACGTGCCGGACATGACGATCATCGACCTGCCGAGCTTCCAGGCGGACCCGGCCCGCCACGGCTGCCGCTCCAAGACCGTGATCGCCATCGACTTCGCGAAGAAGCTCGTGCTGATCGGCGGCTCGGCCTACGCGGGCGAGATGAAGAAGTCGGTCTTCACCTACCTCAACTACATCCTGCCCGGTCAGGGTGTGATGCCGATGCACTGCTCGGCCAACGCCGCGCTCGACGCCGACGGCGGCTCGGCGATCTTCTTCGGCCTCTCGGGCACCGGCAAGACGACGCTGTCGAACGACTCGTCCCGCCAGCTCCTGGGCGACGACGAGCACGGCTGGTCGAATGCAGGCATCTTCAACTTCGAGGGCGGCTGCTACGCCAAGACGATTCGCCTCTCGCGGAACGCGGAGCCGGAGATCTACGCCACCACCGAGCGCTTCGGCACGGTGATGGAGAACGTGATCATCGATCCGGTCACCCGGGTGCCGGACTTTGACGACGCCTCCCTTACCGAGAACACCCGCTGCGCCTACCCGCTCGACTTCATCGCCAACGCCAGCGCCACCGGCCGGGCCGGGCATCCGAAGAACATCGTGATGCTGACCTGCGACGCCTTCGGGGTGATGCCGCCGATCGCCAAGCTCACCGGCGCCGAGGCGATGTACCACTTCCTCAGCGGCTACACCGCCAAGGTCGCCGGCACCGAGCGCGGCCTGACCGGGCCTGAGGCGACCTTCTCCACCTGCTTCGGCGCGCCGTTCATGCCGCGGCACCCGAGCACCTACGGCAACCTGCTCCGCGACCTGATCGCCAAGCACAGCGTCGATTGCTGGCTGGTCAACACCGGCTGGACCGGCGGCGGGGTCGGCAGCGGTCGGCGCATGCCGATCCGCGTGACCCGGCGCCTGCTGGGCGCCGCCCTCGACGGTTCGCTGGCGCAGGCCGAGTTCCGCCGCGACCCGTATTTCGGCTTCGCTGTGCCGGTCTCGGTGCCGGGCGTCGAGCCCCACATCCTCACGCCGGTGAAGACCTGGGGCAACAAGGGGGCCTTCGTGGAGACGGCCGCCCGCCTCGTGAAGATGTTCGACAACAACTTCAAGCGGTTCGAGGCCCATGTCGACGCCGACGTGCGCGCCGCCGGGCCGACCGCGCAGGCGATCGCCGCCTGATCGACCGGTGCGGGCGGCCGGAGCGGCCGCCCGACCTCGACTGGCGAGCACATCCCAGCGGCGTTCCCAGCCGCGCTTCGTCACGGCGCCCCGAAGCGGAGCGGTCACCTTAGGACAAGGGCCGCGGGCGGAACGAGACGGTCAGTGCGCCCCTAGAACGGCAGCTTCATGCCCGGCGGCAGCGGCAGGCCCTTGGTCAGCTCGGCCATGCGCTCCTGCATGGTCGCCTCGGCCTTGCCGCGGGCGTCGTTGCAGGCTGCCACGATCAGGTCCTCAAGGATCTCGCGCTCGTCAGCGACCATCAGGGACGGATCGATCGTAATCCCTTTCATCTGGCCCTTGGCCGACATGGTCACCCGCACCGAGCCGCCGCCGGAGGCGCCGGAGACCTCGATCGCGTCCATCTCAGTCTGCAGGTTGGCCATCTTCTCCTGCATGGCCTGAGCCTGCTTCATGATGCCCATCAGGTCGCGCATGCAGCTGTCTTCCCGTTGTTTCGTCGCGTCCTGATCTGGGGACCGCGCCGCCGTTCCGCCACGCAGCGCCCGGCGAAAATCTCTAGACGTCGTCGTCCGCGGCGTCGTCGACCCGTGCGGCATCGCCTTCGCCGAGAGTCTCTTCATCGGCCGGGGGCGCAGCGTCGGCCGCCATCTCGCGTACGTCCACGATCTCCGCGCCGGGGAATCGCGTCAGCACCTCGCGCACGAACGGGTCGGCGGCCGCGTTCTCGCGGCGGGTCTCGGTGGCGGCGCGGGCGGCCGCGTCCAGGGTCGGCGCGCCCTCTTCCTTCGAGAGCGCGACTGCCCAGCGCCGCCCGGTCCAGCGCTCGATGGCGGCGGCGATGTCGGTGGCGAGGCTCGGCCGTCCGCCGGGGGCGAGCCGGATCTCGAGCCGCCCTTCCTCGAAGCGTACGAGGTGCACGTCGCGCTCCAGCGCGGTCCGGAGCAGGATGTCGCGGTTGGCGTCCGCGAGGGCGATCAGGTCCTCGAACCGGCCGAGCCGCGGGCTCGGCGGCGCGACGGCGGCCGGCCGCGGGGCCGGCGCGCTCATCGCGGTCGGAGCGGTGACCGGGACCGGCTCCGGGGGCAGGGTCCGCGGCGCCGCGGCGAGAGCCGCCGAGCCACCGCCCCGCAGGTCGGGAATCGGTGGCAGGGGCGGGCGGGCCGTCGGCTCAGGTGGATCCCCCGCCGGTGCCGCGGCCGCCTCGGCCTTGAGCTGGCGCAGCGCCTCGTCGGGCGTGGGCAGGTCGGCCGCGTAGGCGAGGCGCACGATTGCCATCTCGGCCGCCGCCAGCGGCCGGGGCGCGGCCTGCACCTCAGGGATCGCTTTGAGCAGGATCTGCCACGCGCGCGAGAGGGCGCGGATGGACAGCTTCTCCGCGAACTGACCGCCGCGAACGCGCTCGGTCTCGCTGAGCGTCGGGTCGGCTGCCGTCTCGGGCACCGCCTTGAGCCGCGTCACCAGATGCGTGAAGGCGGCGAGGTCGGACAGCACCACCGACGGGTCGGCACCGGAATCGTACTGCGCCCGCAGTTCCGCGAAGGCGGCGGGCACGGACCCGCGCATGACCGCCTCGAACAGGTCGAGGATCCGGGCGCGATCGGCGAGGCCGAGCATGTCGCGCACGCTCTGCGCGGTGACGGACCCGGCGCCGTGGGCGATTCCCTGGTCCAGGAGCGAGAGGGCGTCGCGCACGGATCCCTCGGCGGCGCGCACGATGGCGCCCAGCGCCTCGTCCTCGGCCGCGACGCCCTCGGCGGCGCAGACCTTGGCGAGGTGAGCGTGCAGGGTCGGAGCCTCGACGCGCCGCAGATCGAACCGCTGGCAGCGGGACAGGATCGTCACCGGAACCTTGCGGATCTCCGTGGTGGCGAACACGAACTTGGCGTGCGGCGGCGGCTCCTCCAGCGTCTTCAGGAAGGCGTTGAACGCCTTCTCGGAGAGCATGTGGACCTCGTCGACGATGTAGACCTTGTAGCGCGCCGAAACCGGTCCGTAGCGGATGCCGTCGATGATCGCCCGGACGTCGTCGATGCCGGTATGGGAGGCGGCGTCCATCTCCAGCACGTCCATGTGCCGGGATTCCATGATCGCCGCGCAATGGAGGCCGAGTTCCGGCATCGACACGGTCGGTCCGGTATCGGGCTGGCCGGCCCGGGCATAGTTGAGGCCGCGGGCGAGGATGCGCGCCGTGGTGGTCTTGCCGACCCCGCGAACGCCCGTAAGCATCCAGGCCTGGGGAATGCGGTTGGCCGCGAACCCGTTGGCAAGGGTACGCACCATCGCGTCCTGGCCGATCAGGTCGCCGAAATTGGTGGGCCGGTACTTGCGCGCGAGAACCCGGTAGGGCGTGGCCGCGACGGGCGGCGCTGGAAACCCGGGCAGGCCCGGCTCGTCGTCAGGCGTGCCGGTCGAAGCGTCCATGCCGGGTCGGGATCGGGCTGCCGCACGCGGGAATGAGGTGGGAGGCTGGACGAAGACCCGCTCGGTCTCGTTAGGGCTGCTTCCTTCCGGACCTGACCCGGTTGGCGAGTGAAACGTCCCTCGCCAACCCCCCGCCGGCTATATGGCCGGGGCTCGCCCCGAACGCAAGCGTCGCCTACTCGGCCTCGCGCTTCACGATGGCCAGGCTCTTCGGATCGAGCTTCAGGTCGAACTGCTTGCCATTGGCGTCGACGGCGTCGTCGACCTCGATCATGCCGTCGTCGAGCTCGATCTCCTTCCACTTGGTGAAGCCCTCCTGCTTGAGCATGGCTTCAACCTTGGCCTGCTGATCGGGCGGGAGCTTCTGATCGGCGTGGGCGGCGGCGGTGAAGCCGGCCACCAGGGCCAGGGCGAGGAGGGGCTGGGCGAGGCGCATGGCGGTCTCCGTTCCGTTGCGTGGTGCCGGCTGTGAACAGGAATGCGGGATCGGGGTTCCATCCCGACGCCGATCCCCTTGAGCGCCCTGCGATTCTCCCCCAAACCTATGCCGTGCGGCCCCCGCGGCGAGGATTGTTCACCTATGGTCACTCGCGTCGCCACCGTGGCCTTCGAGGGCATCGAGGCGCGGGCGGTCGACGTACAGATCCAGATCATCCCGGGATCGGTGGTCTTCAACATCGTCGGCCTGCCCGACAAGGCGGTGGGCGAGTCCCGCGAGCGGATACGCGGCGCCCTGATCGCCTCCGGCCTGGCGCTGCCGGCCAAGCGCATCACCGTCAACCTCGCCCCGGCCGACCTGCCGAAGGAGGGGTCGCATTACGACCTCCCGATCGCCCTCGGCGTCATGGCGGCGATCGGCGCGATTCCGGCCGACGCCCTCGCCGGCTACTGCGTGCTGGGCGAACTCGCCCTCGACGGCAGCATCACGGCGGTGAACGGCGTGCTGCCGGCTGCCATCGCGGCGGGCGGCCGGGGTCTCGGTCTGATCTGTCCGGCCGCCACCGGGCCGGAGGCGGCCTGGGCCGGGGGCGACCTCGACGTCCTCGCCCCCCGGTCGCTGATCCAGCTCGCCAATCACTTCAAGGGCAGCCAGGTCATGGCCCGGCCAGAGCCCGCCGTCGCGGGCGTTTCGGGGCCGCTGCCGGACCTCGCCGACATCAAGGGCCAGGAGGGCGCCAAGCGGGCACTGGAGATTGCCGCGGCCGGCAGCCACAACCTGCTGATGAACGGGCCGCCCGGCTCGGGCAAATCGATGCTGGCTGCGAGGCTGCCCTCGATCCTGCCGCCGCTCGGCCCCCGCGAACTGCTCGATATCTCCATGATCCAGTCGGTGACGGGCGAGCTCAAGGGGGGCGCCCTCTCGAATCGCCGGCCCTTCCGGCAACCGCATCATTCCGCCTCGATGGCCGCCCTCGTAGGCGGCGGCCTGGGAGCCCGACCGGGGGAGGTTTCCCTCGCCCATGGCGGCGTACTGTTCCTGGACGAGCTGCCCGAATTCACGCCCCAGGTGCTCGACGGCCTGCGCCAGCCGATGGAGACCGGCACGGTGATGATCGCCCGGGCGAATCACAGGGTGACCTACCCGGCCCGCTTCCAGCTCGTCGCCGCCATGAACCCGTGTCGCTGCGGCCAGGGGCTGGAGCCGGGCTACGCCTGCCGGCGCGGGCCGAACGAGCGCTGCATGGCGCAGTATCAGGCGCGGATCTCCGGTCCGCTCCTGGACCGGATCGACCTGCGCATCGAGGTTCCGGCGGTGATGGCGGCCGACCTGATCCTACCGCCGCCCACGGAAGGCTCGCGCGAGGCGGCCGGTCGGGTTGCCACGGCCCGCACGCTCCAGACGACGCGCTATGCGGGGCGGGGCCTGCCGGCAGCCACCACCAACGCCACCTGCCCGCCGAACCTGATCGAGGACGTCGCGTCTCCCGATGCGGACGGAACGTCGCTGCTTCGCCAGGCGGCCGAGACCATGCGGCTCTCCGCCCGCGGCTTCCGCCGCACGCTCCGCGTGGCCCGGACGCTGGCCGACCTCGACGGGGAGCCGCAGGTGCGGCGGATGCACGTCGCCGAAGCCCTGTCCTATCGGGGCCGCGTTGACGGCACGGCGGCGGCCGCTTGAGCACCGTGGCGGGCGGGCCGCCGCGGGACCTGACGGTTTCCGTCGGCCAGCACAGCGCCGCCGGCCGGAAGGCGGCCAATCAGGATTTCCACGGGATCCTCGTTCCACCGCAGCCGGGACGGGGTTTAAAGGGCGTCGCGGTGGCGCTCGCGGACGGCATCAGCTCCAGCGCCGCGGGCGCCGCCGCGAGCCAGACCGCGGTCACGAGTTTCCTGAGCGATTATTACGCCACGCCCGACACGTGGTCGGTGAAGAACGCGGCACAGCAGGTGATCGCGGCGACGAATTCCTGGCTCTATGCCCAGACACGGCGGGGAAGCGACCCGAACGATGTCGACCGGGGCTACGTCACCACCTTCGACGCCCTGGTCCTGAAGGCGCGGGCCGCGCACCTGTTCCACGTCGGCGACGGCCGGATCTGGCGCGTGGCGGGCAGGTCCCTCGAGCAACTCACCGAGGATCACCGCGTAGTGGTCTCGGCTGCGGAATCCTACCTCGGTCGGGCCCTCGGCGCCGGCGGTCGCGTCGAGATCGACTACCTGAGGCTCGCCACCGAGCCCGGCGACGTCTTCGTCCTCACCACCGACGGTGTCCACGAGCACCTCCGGCCCCGGGACATCGCGGCGGCCGTCGCGAACGCGGACGACCTCGACGAGGCGGCCCGCACCATCGTCGAGATGGCTCTGGCCGCGGGCAGCCCGGACAACCTCACGGTCCAGATCGTGCGGGTGACGTCGCTGCCGGAGGGCGAGCCGACGGATCTGCTCGGCGATGTCGAGGGTCTCGATCCTGCGCCGTTGCTCGAACCGCCCGCGGAATTCGACGGCTACCGGCTCCTGCACGTCCTGCATACCGGCCCGCGCAGCCGGGTCTACCGCGCGATCGACGCGGAGACCGGGGCGCACGTGGCCCTGAAGGTTCTGTCCCTCGACCTGCGGGACGATCCCGCGCAGCGCCGCCGCTTCGCGATGGAGGAGTGGATCGCCCGCCGGATCGACAGCCCGCACGTGCTCAAGGCTCATCCGCAGGGCCGCCGGCGCAGCCACCTCTACACGGTGATGCGCTACGTGGAGGGACAGACCCTCGCCCAGTGGATGCGCGACCACGCGGCGCCCGATCTGGAGACGGTGCGCAAGCTGTTGGACCAGCTCGCCAGGGGCGTGCAGGCTTTCCACCGCCGGGAAATGGTTCATCAGGACCTGCGTCCCGACAACGTGCTGATCGACGCGTCCGGGACCGTGCAGGTCATCGATTTCGGCGCCACCAAGGTCGCCGGCGTCGTCGAGGGAGATCCACGAATCGACCCGGCCGAGATTCTGGGAACGGTCCAGTACACGGCGCCGGAATGCTTCCTGGGGGAATCCGCCACGGCCGCCTCGGACGTCTTCTCGGTGGGGGTGATCGCCTACCAGATGCTCACCGGGCGGCTGCCCTACGGCGATGCCGTGCCGCGGGCGCGGACTCGGGCGGCACAGCGCAAGCTGCGCTACGCGTCGGCCCTGATGGTGCGTCCGCTGCTTCCGGTCTGGATAGACGGCGCGTTGCGCAAGGCCGTTCACCCGAACCCCCTGCGGCGCTACCAAGCCCTGTCGGAACTGATGCACGACCTGCGGCACCCCAATCCGGCCTTCACGGATGCCCGGCGGGCCTCGCTGCTGGAGCGCGACCCCCTTCAGTTCTGGCGGCTGCTGTCGCTGGTGCTGTTCATCGTGGCGCTGACGCTCGCGGCCGTCTTGGTCGCTCAGAAGGCGCGGTGAGCCGGCGCGCCCGGCATCCCGCCTCCCGGACAGCTCGCTCCAGCGCCGCAGCGAAGCCGACGCGTCGCGTCAGGCATCGAGTTCGGGGTAGCGGCGGAAGATGCCGTCCTCGCTGAAGGGAACGCGCCGGGAGCTCGCCAGGTACGCCGCCAGGCGCGGACGCCGCGCCACGGCCTGATGCAGCCCTGCGACCCGCGGCGTATCGCGCAAGGCAGCGGCGCTCGCCTTCGGGAAGGCGTAGCGCAGCCCGTCGACGAGCTGAAAGAGGGAGAGGTCGGCGTACGACAGGTCTGCGCCGACCAGACGCTCGCCGCCGTTGGCGCTCAGCACACGCTCGAAATAGCCGAGGTACTTCGGGATGCGCTCCGCCCGGAACCCCTCGGCCCGGCGCCGGGCCTCGGGTTTCTGGTCCGCGTAGTACAGGCCGACACCGAGGGGGTGATGCGTATCGTGCGCCTCGTCGACCGCATCCGCGATGGTGAGCTGGAGCTGATGGGTCCAGATCCGGTCCGCTTCCGAGGTGCCGACGAGGCCGAGGCGCGGACCGAGGTAGAGCAGGATCGCGGCGGTCTGCCCCACGACGACATCACCGTCGCGCAGGAATGGCGGCGCCAGCGGCGGCCGGGGGTTGGCGGGATCGGTGAGGCGATCCAGCATCGGCTCGATCCCACCCGCCTCGTCGTCCTGCCGGGCGACGTCGATGTAGGGGGCGCCGGCGTCCTCCAGGGCGAGACGCACGAACTCGCCGCGGCCCTGGATCATCGGCCAGTAATGCAACTCGTAGGGCATCGCCGTCCCGGCGACCGGTGCCGGGCCGGGGCCGATCAGTTGCCCGGCGCGGCGTCCTCGCCGCTCCGGTCGACCGGCGGCTCGGCGCTGGCGACCGCCTTGCGGGCCAGCATCGGCTCGAGGCGCTGGGCGAGTTGCTGGTCGAGATGCTTGACGTAGGCGCCCTTGAAGTAGCGCTCGCCGGATTTCGGCCCGTAGATCCGGTCATGCGCCTGGATCATCGCGGCGACTTCCGGCCGGCACAGGAAGCCCGTGATGCCCACGGCCTCGTACCAGTGGCCGGCCCGCGCCTCGGCCGTCGCCTTCGGGTTGGACAGGACCGTGTCGGCAAAGCATTCGGTGGCCGCCAGGCGGAGCGGAGCCAGCGCCTTCTCGGCCACCTCCGCGTTCACGGCGGGAGCCGCCGGCTGCCGATGCGGGCGCGCCTGCGCTGCCGGGACGAGCACGAGGACGGCGAGCGTGGCGAGGAGCGAAGACTTCATGCGGGCGGTCTCGTCGGGTTCCGAACCGCGTTCAGCATTCCCTCACGATTGCGTCGGGATCGGGGCTGAGGACGCGGTTCGCCTGCCCGATTGCGGGCAAGATCCGGACCGTTCTGCGGCGTCTCAGTCGCGGCGTTCCGCGTTCCAGCGGCCCCGGCACTGCAGCAGGCCGGTGGACACCCAGGTCCCCGCACCGAACCCGTTGCGGCCCAGCCGCCCGCGCACGTCCGCGGTGGACGTGCCGTTCGAGATGGAGCCCTGGATCGCGCCGGTGCCGGTGACGCCGCCCGCAATCGTGAAGGCCGCCCCGACGAAGCGTGCCCGCCCCCGCTCGATCTTCACCGGGTAGCGGTAGGCACGGTCGCAGTCGCCCGCCTCCGTGATGATCTCCACGCTCCACGTGCCGTCGAAGCGGTTCGGCAGCGCGGCCCCGCGGGGCGCGGCCGTGGCCGGCATCGCGCCGATGAGGATCAGGGCAGTGACGGTAAGGCGCGACATGCGACTCCGATCCGGTCGGGCGTGCGGCCTCGCCACGGCGGTCCGCGCCGTCACGCGGCCTGGGGCGGGACGGGCGCGCGCATGGCCGCGCGCAGCGCCGCGTCGAGCAGGGCGAGCATGTCGCAGCCGACATGCAGGAAGGCGCTCACGCCGGCCTGCTGCAGGGCCTCGGCACCGTCCCGCGGCTTTCCGGCGAGGTAGATCGTGCCGGCGCCGGCCTTCGCCAGCGCTTCAGCCGCTCCGGCAGCGTGCTCGGCATAAAGCGCGTCGGTGGAGCAGATGCAGGCGAGCGTGGCGCCGGAGGCCTTGTACGCCTCCGCCAGGGCGGCGGGATCGTCGAAGCCGTCGTTGGACAGCGCCGCAATGCCGCCGGCGGCGAAGGCGTTGGCCGCGAAGGTCGCCCGCGCGTTGAACGCGGCCACCGGGCCGAGATTGGCCAGGAACACCGACGGCCTGCGCCCGGTCTTGGCGAGATAGGCATCGGACGCGTCGCGCAGCGCCTCGTAGGGCTCGGCCAAGCGCTGGGACGGCAGGGCGTCGCAGGCGACCGCCGACCCGGCGCCGAAATTCGCGCCGCGCGGCGCGGTCACGGGCGCCACGTCGAGCACGGCGACGGGCTTCTCCGCGAGATTCGGAAACTCGCTGGCACCGGTGAGCGCCTCACGGCGGCTCGCCACGGCCTTGGCGCGCGCCTCCCGGGTCTGCTCGATCCGGCGCTGCAGCTTGCCGACGCTGAGCGAGGCGACGATGCCGCCCTCCGCCTCGATCGCCTGGAACGACGCCCACGCCGCTTCGGCGATCTCGGCGGTCAACGCCTCGAAGCCGCCCGAACCCGCTGCCGGATCGCTGACCCGGGCGAGGTGCGATTCCTCGATGAGGACGATCTGGCTGTTGCGCGCGACGCGCCGGGCGAACGAATCGGGAAGGCCCAACGCCTGCGTGTAGGGGAGGATCGCGACGCTGTCGGCGCCGCCCATTCCGGCGGCGGCCGCCGCCATGCCGGTCCGAAGGATGTTCACGAAGGGATCGCGCTTGGTCATCATGCGCCACGCGGTCTCGGCGTGAAGGCGCAGGGGCTTCGGATCCAGCCCACAGGCCTGCTCGATCCGCGCCCAGAGGCGCCGCATCGCGCGGAACTTCGCGACCGTCACGAACTCGTCCGCGTCGGCGGCGAGCAGCACCGCGATGCGGTCGCGGGCGGAGGCGAGATCGTGGCCGGCAGCCTCCAGGGCGCGCAGGTAGGTCACCGCGGTGGCCAGCACGGCGCCGAGTTCGGCTGCCTCACCGGCCCCGCCCTCGTGGTACGGGCGCCCATCGGCCAGGAAGGCCCGGCCGGTGAAGCCCGCGGCTTCGAGTTCCGCCGCGGTCTCGGCGAGGCGCGGAGCGATCTCGCTCCAGACGGCCCCGAGGCTGCCCGACGCTGCCAGGACGCCGACGGGATCGATGCCGAGATCGAGGTCGTAGGACGACAGGTCCTCGCCCCGTCGCTCGGCCAGGGCGCGCACCAGCCGGGCGGCCCCGAGGCCGTCGCCGCCGGCGTCGAGCCGCAGGGCGATCAGCGGCAGCATCACGCCCTTCAGCGCCGCGTCGAGATCCTCGACCGTCGCGACGGTCAGACCGTAGCCCCGGGCGCCACGGGCACCCGCGAGAGCCAGAACGAGGGCGTCGGCGCCGCCCTCGAGGTCGGTCATCGCCTGCGCGTTGGCGGTTGAGAGATCGGGATGGTCGACCCGCTGGGCGATCCGCCACGGGCCCGGCGCCCGTACCGGTTGGGCGGCCGGCTCCGCGGAACCGTAGAGCGGCTCGATCCGCAGGCCGTCGGCCGTCCGGGAAACCAGCCGCTTCTCGAAATCGGCGCCCTTCAGCACGCCTTCGACGAGGCCGAGCCACCGCGCCCGGTCGGCGGGCTCGAAGAGGTCGGCGAGCGGTCTGTCTTCCATCGGATCGTCCCAGAGCGCGGCGTCTCGCGCACCGCTGTCTCGGGATTGCCTCGCACGCCGCTCCGCTCGTGGCAATCGCCCGATGGTTGAGGAAACCTCAAGCCGCCGGTCACCGATTTTTGATCGCCGCGCCGACGCTCCGCCGGACCCGGAAGGGGGCTTTCGGCCGCTCCCGTCACCCGTTCATCCGCGGCTTCCCGCACCGGCGGGCCTTGACGGCCCGCCCCCGGGTTGTTGGGAATTGGAGCGCGTGAGGGGGTCGACGTCACCCGGCACCGTCACCACGGGGCGGGCCGGGCGCGGGCCCTGCTTCGGCGATCAACCGAAGATGATGAGCCCGGCAAAGCCCAGGGCGCCGACGATGATCCGCCACCACGCAAACAGCCAGAAGCCGTGGCGCGACACGTAGTCGAGGAGCACGCGCACCACGATCAGCGCAGCGATGAACGACACGACGAAGCCGATCACGATCAGGCCGACATCGTCGCTCGACAGATACTTGTAATTGTCCAACAGGTCCTTGGCGAAGGCGCCCGCCATGGTGGGCATCGCGAGATAGAACGAGAACTCGGTGGCCGAGCGCTTGTCGGCGCCCATCAGCATCGCGCCCACGATCGTCGCGCCCGAGCGCGAGACGCCGGGGATCATGGCGAGGCACTGGAAGATGCCGATCTTCAGGTCCATCGGCAGCGGGAAATCGTAGACGTCGGTCTTCTTCACCTCGAGGTCGGTGTCGTCGATGACGAGGAGCACCAGCCCGCCCGCCACCAGGGTCGCGCACACGATCCACGGGTTGAACAGGTATGCCTTGATCATCTTCGAGAAGATGCCGCCGATGATCGCCGCCGGCAGGAAGGCCACCAGGATCCCGAGCACGAAGCGGCGGGCCTTGGGGTCCGACGGCAGCGCCGTGGCGATCCCCAGCAGGCGGCGGAAATACACCAGCAGGATCGCCAGGATCGCGCCGAGCTGGATCAACACCTCGAAGGTGTTGTTGGGCGAGTGGAAGCCGATGAAGTGACCCACCAGCAGCTGATGGCCCGTGGACGAGACCGGGATGAATTCGGTCGCTCCCTCAACCAGGGCGAGCAGGACCGCCTTGCCGATGCTTGCCAGATCCATGGTGGTGCCTCGCGTCCGGGCGCACGCCGGCCCGTACCGGGCGCACCGCGAACCGCTTCAATACCGGCCGGTGACTGCGCTCATCAGGGTTGACGGGCAGTTACCGGGGCCGGCTGCGCGTGTTAAGGGCTCGGCAACGGTCGGGCAATAACGCTCGGTCCGACGTCCTGCGCGCCGAACATCCGCGCGTCGGGGCCGACGCGCGGGCCCGGCCGCGCGGTCAGACCGAACCAGTCTCACGGCCTCGATGGCAACCCTCTACCACTTCCCCTTCTGCGCGAATTCCCGGTTCATCCGTCTCGTGCTCGCCGAGATGGGCATGGAACCGACGCTGTTCGAGGAACGGCCCTGGGAGCATCGCGACGACTTCCTGCTGATCAATCCGGCGGGAACGACACCCGTGCTGCTGGAGCAGAACGGCCTCGTGATCCCCGGGGCGGGCGTCGTCGCCGAGTACCTCGACGAGACCCGCGGTCTCGGCCTCTCCGGACGCCGGATGATGCCGGAGGACACGGTCGGGCGGGTCGAGGTCAGGCGGCTGCTCGACTGGTTCCTGGTCAAGTTCGATTCCGAGGTGACCGGCTACCTCGTCAACGAGAAGATCTCGAAGCGCTTCATGGCCGCGCACGAGGGCGGCGGCCCTCCCGACATGAATGCGATCCGCGCGGCGCGCACCAACGTGCGCTACCATCTCAAGTATATCGGATACCTGATCGCCCGTCGCAAATGGATCGCCGGCGACAACCTGACCTATGCCGATCTGGCCGCCGCCGCGCATCTCTCCTGCGTCGACTATCTCGGCGACGTCCCCTGGGACGAGGACGAAATGGCCCGGAACTGGTATGCCCGCGTGAAGTCGCGGCCCTCGTTCCGCGGCCTGCTCGCCGATCGGGTGCCCGGGATGGCCCCCTCCGGCCACTACGCGGATCTGGATTTCTGAAACAGCGACGCATCTACCACGGCGCCGACCTGCGGGGCCTTCTGGAGAGCAGGGCCCGCGACCTCGGCTTCTGCAGCCTGCGCGTGACGCGGCCCGACCGCCTGCCCGATCTGCCGGCCCGCCTGTCGGCGTGGCTGGCCGAGGGAGCCCAGGGCACCATGGACTGGATGGCGGAGCGGGCCGACCAGCGCGCCCGCCCGATCAGCCTGTGGCCGGGCTTGCGCAGCATCGTGGTCCTGGCGATGAGCTACCGGCCCGAGGACGATCCCCTGGCGCTCCTGGCCCGGGCAGAGCGGGGCGCCGTCGCCGCCTACGCCCAGCGCCGCGATTATCACGAGGTTTTGAAGGGCAAGCTGAAGGAGCTGGGCGGCTATCTCTCCGCCAAGGGCGACGTGCGGGTAAAGGTGTTCTGCGACACCGCCCCGGTCATGGAGAAGACGCTGGCGGAGGCGGCCGGGCTCGGCTGGCAGGGCAAGCACACGGTGCTGATCTCCCGCGACCACGGCAACTGGCTGCTCCTGGGGGCGATCTACACCAGCGCGGAGTTCGAGCCGGACGAAGCCGGACGCGACCATTGCGGATCCTGCCGCGCCTGCCTGGACGTGTGCCCCACCGATGCGTTCCCGGCGCCGTACCGGCTCGATGCGCGGCGCTGCATCTCGTACCTGACCATCGAGCACGCGGGGCCGATCCCGCTGGAATTCCGGCCCGCGATCGGAAATCGCATCTTCGGCTGCGACGATTGCCTCGCTGTCTGTCCCTGGAACAAGTTCGCCCGCACGGCCGCCGAAACACGGCTCGCCGCCAAGGCGGATCTGGCCGCCCCGGCGCTCTCGGATCTGGCGGGCCTCGACGATGCGGCCTTCCGCACGTTCTTCGCGGGGACGCCAGTGAAGCGCACGGGGCGCGACCGCGTCCTGCGCAACGTGATGATCGCCATCGGCAATTCCGGCAGGCCGGACCTCGCGGGCTCCGTCGTCGCACGCCTCGCCGACGAATCGCCCCTGGTCCGCGGCATGGCGATCTGGGCCTGCGGACGTCTCCTGGAGCCGGCGGCGCTCCGCGCGCTGCACAGCCGTTACTGGCCGACCGAGCGTGACGCGCACGTGCGCGACGAGTGGCGGACCGCGCTCGGCTTGACGGAAGCCCGGACGGGCGAGACATCCGCCGCATGAATCTCTTCGTCTTCGGGCTCGGCTTCACCGGCCGCCGTTTTGCAGAGCGGGCGCGCGGCCGGTTCGGAACCGTGCGCGCCACCGTCACCGATCCCGCTGCGGCGGCGCGGCTCGCCTCGGCGACGGGCTTCAGCCTGCGCGCCTTCGGCCCGGAGGCCGATGATCCGCGCATCGTCGAAGACCTCGTCGACACCGACGTGCTTCTCGTCTCGGCGCCCCCCGGCGCGGAGGGCGATCCGGTTCTGGCCCGCTACGCGGACGCCGTCGCGGCGAGCCGGATCGGCTGGATCGGCTACCTGTCCACGATCGGCGTGTACGGCGATCAGGGCGGCGCCTGGATCGACGAGACGACACCGGCGACGCCGCGCAGCGCCCGCTCGAAGATCCGGCTCGACGCGGAGTCGGCGTGGCTGTCGCTGGGCGCGCAGGCCGGCAAGGCCGTTCAGGTGTTCCGCCTCTCCGGCATCTACGGTCCGGGGCGCAACCCGATCGTGAAGCTGCGCGAGGGTCGCTCGCAGCGGATCGTGAAGGCCGGGCAGGTGTTCAACCGTATCCACGTCGACGACATCGCCACGACGCTCCTCGCCTCGATCGACCGGCCCCGGCCGGGTGCGATCTACAACGTCACCGACGACGAGCCCACGGCGCCGCAGACCGTGACCGAGCACGCCGCCGCCCTCACCGGACTGCCGCTGCCGCCGGAGATCGACTTCGAGACCGCCGATCTGTCACCCATGGCGCGGAGCTTCTACGGCGAGAACAAGCGGGTTCGGAACCGCCTGATCCGGGACGAACTCGGCGTGGAACTCGCCTATCCCACCTACCGCGAAGGGCTGGCGGCGCTGAAGGATCAGCCCTGATCAGGCTTCGAGGTGGCGGGGCCGTGCGAGGCGGCGGAGCAGACCGTCCCGCGGGCCGGCCAGCATGGACGCGACGTAGAGGGCGCCGGCCGCCAGCACGATGGCCGGTCCGCTGGGCAGATCGAAGCGGTAGGACAGGCTCAGGCCCGCCACGCTGGCGATGGCGGCGATCAGCATCGACACCGGGATCAGGCCACCGAGGTCTCGGGCCCAGAACCGGGCCGCCACCGCCGGGAGCAGCATCAGCCCGACGGCCAGGAGCGTCCCAAGGGCCTGGAAGCCGCCGACGAGGTTGACCACCACCAGGGCCAGGAAGGCGAGATGTACCGGTCCGCCGCCCCGGCTCACGGTGCGCAGGAACAGCGGATCGACGCATTCCATGACCAGCGGACGGTAGATCACGGCGAGCGCCGCGAGGGTCAGCGTGCTGATGCCGCCGAGCAGCATCAGGGCGGCATCGTCCAGCGCAAGGACAGAGCCGAACAGGAAGTGCATCAGGTCGATCTGCGAGCCGCGCAGCGAGACGAGCAGCACGCCGCCCGCCAGCGAGATGAGGTAGAAGGCCGCGAGGTTGGCGTCCTCCCGGACCACCGTGGCGCGGGTGACCGCGCCGGCGAGCAGGGCCACCGCGAGGCCGGCCACGAGGCCGCCGAGGGTCATCGCCGGCAGCGACAGGCCGGCGACCAGAAACCCCGCGGCGGCCCCGGGCAGGATCGCGTGGCTCATCGCGTCGCTCATCAGGCTCATGCGGCGCAGGGTCAGGAACACGCCGACCGGCGGCGCCGAGACCGACAGGGCGAGGCAGCCGGCCAGCGCGCGGCGCATGAAGCCGAATTCCACGAACGGTGCGACCAGGGACGCGAACGGCTCGATCACGCGGCGTCCTCGTGATGGTGGTGGTCGCCCGGCGCGTGCGCCCCATGATCGTGCGCGTGCCCGCCGGAGGCGCGGGGTCCCGCGCAAATCGCGGCATCCTCGTCCCAGGCCTCGGAGAGCGCGCGCGCGCGGGCGAGGTTTTCGGGCGTCAGCACCCGTGCCGTCGGACCCCAGGATACCGGCGCGCGGGCGAGGAGCAGCGTGGTCGGAAAATGCGCCTGGACCTGCCCGAGGTCGTGGAGAGCGGCGACCACGGTGCGGCCCTCGCCGTGCCAGCGGCGCAGGAGCGCCAGCAGATCCTCGACCGTGCGGGCGTCGATCCCCGTGAAAGGCTCGTCGAGCAGCACGACGGGGCAGTCCTGCAGGATCAGGCGCGCGAACAGGGCCCGCCGGAACTGCCCCCCCGACAGGGTGCCGACCGGCCGCGCCTCGAAGCCCTCGAGGCCGACCGTCGCCAGAGCCGCCTCGATCGCGGCGCGGTGCCGGTTGAGGCTGCGCCACGCACCGGCCCGCCGCCACAGCCCCATGCCGGCGAGGTCGAGGACGCTCAGCGGGAAGCTTCTGTCGATCTCGTCGGCCTGCGGCATGTAGGCGATGGCGCCGGCCCGCTCGATGCGTCCGTCCAGGCAGCGGATCTCGCCGGCCATGCCCTTCAGGAGGGTCGACTTGCCTGCCCCGTTCGGGCCCACCAGGGCCAGCAGGTCGCCGGCCCGGACGGTCCCGTCGAGGTGGTGGACGGCCGGATGCCGGTCGTAGCCCAGGGTCAGGCCGACGAGGCGGATCGGGTCGGGTTGCGCCGGACGAGCGCTCATGCCGTCAGCGCCCAGGCGATCACCAGCCAGACGACGGCCGAGAGCGCGCCGGCGAGCGCGAGGCGCGGCCCGAGCCCGCTGCGGAACAGGGATGGTGGTGCCGCTCGTCTCGGACTGGGTCTGATGGCCAAGGCGTCCTCGTCGCGCGTTCGAGCCGGCGCGGGGACCGTGCGGGGCTACCGGTACTGGTGCGGTCCAGGGCGGCGGTGATACACTGTAACAAACCCGCGGGACAACCGGCGGATCAATCCCTGGAGCCACCATGCACCGTCACGAGGGTCACGCGGCGTGCCACGCGGACGCCGACGACATGCTCGCGCGGGCCGAGGCCGTGTGCCGGGAGCGTGGGCTGCAGTTCACGCCGCTGCGCCGGGATGTCCTGGAGGCCGTGGCGGAATCCGGCAAGGCACAGGGCGCCTACGACATCGCTGAGCGCCTCAGCGCGCCCGGCAAGCGCGTCGCGCCGGTCTCGGTCTACCGCGCCCTGGACTTCCTCATGGAGCAGGGGCTCGTCCACCGGATCGCGAGCCGCAATGCCTTCATCCCCTGCGCCCACGGCCACGCCCCCGGCGAGGGCGTGATCTTCCTGATCTGCCGCAGCTGCGGCGGCGTCGACGAAGCGTCGTCGGTGGAGGTCGAGGGCGGCCTCGGGCGGACGCTGGAGCGGGCCGGCTTCACGCCGGTCCACAGCATCCTGGAGGTCGAGGGCGATTGCGGCGCCTGCCGCGAGCGGATGCAGGCGCCCTGACCGGTCAGCACGCGTTCTGGTAGGCCCGGCGCGAGACCACCGTCTGGATCATGATCTGGATATCGAACCAGACCGACCAATTGTCGATGTAGTGCAGGTCGCAGGCGACGCGCCGCTCCATGGCCAGATCGGTCTGCGTCTCGCCGCGATAGCCATTGACCTGGGCCCAGCCGGTGATCCCCGGCCGGACGTTGTGGCGCCGCGCGTAGAGGGCGATCCGCCGCTCGAAGCTCCGGTCGTGAGCGAGGGCGTGGGGGCGGGGGCCGACGAGCGACATCTCGCCCCGCAGCACGTTGAGGATCTGCGGGAGTTCGTCGAGGTTGGTGCGCCGGAGGAGCGCTCCCACCCGGGTGATGCGGCTGTCGTTGCGGGTCGCCTGGCGGAATGAGGCGGTCGGATCCGCCCGCATCGATCGGAATTTGAAGACGCCGAACGGCTGCTGGTTGAAGCCGTAGCGCTTCTGGCGGAAGAAGACCGGCCCCGGGCTGTCGAGCTTGATCGCCACCGCGATCACCGCGAGCAGCGGCGCCAGCGACACGAGGGCGATCGTCGCCACCGTCACGTCGAAGACGCGCTTCAGCATGACCTCGCCGAGGTTGAGCGGGCGGCGGCCGATATTGATGCCGGAGACGCCGCCGACGCGGGTGACCTGAAGGTCCGGGAATCGGTCGAGGACTGCACCGGGCCGCAGGTGCAGCGCCGAGGGCACGCGCAGAAACGCGTCGATGCAGCGCTCGACTTCGGCGGAATCCGTCCACGGCACCAGCACGAAGACGTCGTCCGGCCGCAGGAAGCGCACCACCGAGACGGCGAGGTCCAGATCCTCCTGCAACTGATCGTGACGGGTGGCCGTGTCGGCCCCCGGATCGACGCGGCGCAGGTAGCTGGTGCCGACGATGCGGAGACCCAGGCTCTCGGCCTCGTTGCCGGCGTAGAAGCGGGCGATGTCCTCCTCGTAGCCGACGAGATGCACGCGGCTTGCCGAGGCCGACCCGGCGGTCAGGCTGCGGCGCACGAGGCGGATCATGGCCGAGCGGGTCACCACCAGGGCGGGCAACCCCAGGCAGAAGATCCCGATGGAGACGATGCGCGAGTAGTCGTTCGTGGTCTTCGTCATGAAGCTGACGACCAGGACGACGGCCCAGGCCACGAACCACAACGAGATCGTGCGCTGAAGGTTGGTCTTCTGCGTCATGGCGCTGTCGAGGTCGTACTCGGCGCGCAGCGCGTTGGTCGCGACGATGACGAGGCTGAGAAGCGCCGAGAGGCGCAGGCCGCGCACGCCGCTGGCCCAGGCGGAGCCGTCTTCCCAGGCCAAGTGGTAGGCGAACTCCATCAGCATCGTGATGGAGACGATCGCGGCGACGTCGGTTACGGCCAGCGCCATCGACAGGGCGATCCGGGCCGCCGCCTGACCGCGGCGCGGCAGCAGGGCCGACCACACGTTGCGGCGGCGCGCGGCCGCGCTCGGGAGAGCCTGGAACGTTTCTGGGAGCCGTTCGTGAAACATCTGGCGCGCCAAGTCCCGTCTTGAGCGGACTATGTGCCAGTCTGAAACTTGGAAGGCTTCAGCGCCGGCCGATGCCGGTGACGGAGCAAGCGGCGGGCCCCAGAAGAATCACTGTCCTGTCCGTCCCAGGATACCGCGGACTAGTATGGCCGGACGGGAGCAGCAACAGATAATTAATGCTGAGGCGGTTTCGGACGCTGACTGATGCCGTTCCGGCACGACGCGCGCCGGACGCGATACAATGCGGACGGGTTGCTGTGTCGGCAAACACAGCCGGCGCGTGCAGTGCGGCCAATCGGTATCCGCGCCGGAACGGATCAGAGATCACCCTCCGGCGCGAATGTGGAGATCAGACCGTTTCGGCGCGTTGCTGTGCCTCATCCGTGCTGCCGACGGTCTGGATCGTCTCGAAGCCTTCGAATTGCGGATGTCCGAGGTAGAGCGGCTTGGTCGTGGGGACGCGACCGTGCGCCTTCCTGAACTGCTCCGAACGGGTCCAGGCCTCGAAATCGGCCTTGCTGCGCCAGATGGTATGCGACGCGTAGAGGACGTGATCCTCGTGCTCCGGCCCGCGCAGGAGATGAAATTCGACGAAACCCTCCATTTCACCGAGATGGCTGTCGCGGCCCAACCAAACGGCCTCGAAGTCTCCGGTCGAATCCTTGACGACCTTGAACCGATTCATCGCGATGAACATGCGTTTCTCCTTTGAGGCGCTGACCCTACAAGCCTGCTGGAACCAAGGCGACCCACGGCGCGGCGACAGGGCGCACCCACGAAAAACTGCCCGGTGTCAGTGCGTCGACATTTCAGCAACAATGTTGCAAAGTTGTGTGGTCTTAAACTAGAAGGTGTAATCTTTGACTTGCGAAGCTTGACAACTTGGTGTCCTACTAACGGGCGGCTTGAGGTGGTCAGATTAAGGGCTGCCTGATCTTGAGCCGTGCGATACACTTTGACGACATAGGACGTGAGGGCGGACGGTGAAGCAGCGCGACGGCGAGGCGAAGACTCCGCGTTCGCAGCAGGACGCAGTCCACCCCGCCGAGAAGGATTCGGCCGCGCAGCCTATGCCGAAGCAGACCACCGACGTGGATCGTCTGGTCGGCATCCGCATCACCGCCTTGCGGAAGGCACGGGGCATGAGCCAGACCGCGCTGGGCAATGCCGTCGGCGTGACCTTCCAGCAGGTACAGAAATACGAGAAGGGCCAGAACCGCGTCGGCGCCGGTCGGCTGCGCGAGATCGCCCGTCTGCTCGAGGTCCCGGTCTCGGCCTTCTTCGAGGAGGGCGAGGCGCGCGAGAAGACTCAGGAAGACGTCTTCGGCTTCCTGAGCGCCCATGGCGCCATCGAATTGCTGCGCGCCTACGCGCAGATCGAGGACGAGCAGATGCGGCGCGACGTGCTGGCGCTGGTGCGCAGCGCGGCCCGCCTCGCGCAGATTCGCGGCGTCGCGCCTGCGGATCCAGCCTGACGTTCGTTCGCGCCAAGTTCTGCTTCGTCGAACGATCACCCCCGCTCAGCCAGGGGCGAAACCGCCGCGCGTGTGTCTGAGGACGAACGGCCTCATCTGGACCGGTCGAGCACGGCTTGCGGGGCCTCTCTTCTCCCTGGAACTCGTTCTCCCGTCAGGGTGTCGTATCCGCGGCGATCAGGTGGAAGAAGCTTCCGGTGACCGCACCGACCCGGTGACCGGCGAAGCCGAGGTCGATGCCTTCCGAATCCGCGACGCGGGCCAGGGCGATTTCGGCGGATGGCGGCGGCGACAGTTCGCTCGCGTAGTGGAACTCGTGACCGATCAAGCGGGCCTCGCGCCCGCCGAGGAGCCCGGCCTCGCACAGGCGCGCCACGCGGTAGCCGAGATGGAGCTTCCGGCGGTGATACGACGTCTCCACCGGGAGCAGACCCGCCATGGCGTGCGTGGTCCCGTTGGCATCCTCCAGGGTCTGCCCGAGCACCATGTAGCCGCCGCACTCCCCGTGAACCGGACGGGTGCGCGCAAATTCGCGCAGTCCCGCCAGGAATTGCGACGCGCCCGCGAGCCGGCCGGCGTGCAGTTCGGGGTACCCGCCCGGCAACCAGCAGACGTCGCATCCCTCCGGCGGCGGTTCGTCCGCCAGGGGTGAGAACGGGATCAGCTCGGCCCCCGCGATGCGCCACCCGGCCTCCTGGTGCGGATAGAGGAAGCTGAACGCCGCATCGCGGGCGACCGCGATGCGCTGCCCCGGCGGAAGCGACAGCGAACCCGGCGTACGCGGCGCGGCGCCGCCAGCGCAGGCGACCACGGCGTCGAGGTCGATGCCCATCTCGGCGAGATCGGCGAGGCGATCGAGGCGCGCCGCCAGATCGGCGGTCTCCCCGGCCTGGACGAGGCCGAGGTGGCGCTCCGGCAGGACGAGCTGCGCGTCGCGCATCAGCGCGCCGAGGACCAGCAGGCCAGCGCGCGCCATGCCGGCTTCCACGAGGCGGCGATGGCGCGCGCTGGCCACCTTGTTGAGGATCACCCCCGCGATCGTCACGCGCGGGTCGTAGAGCTTGCAGCCCAGAGCGACCGCCGCGGCCGACTGCGCGGCACCCGAGACGTCGACGACCAGCACCACCGGCCATCCGTAGCGGGCCGCGATGTCGGCGTTGGCGCCAGTTCGGTTTTCGGCCGCCCGCACGCCGTCGAACAGGCCCATCGAGCCCTCGGCGACGACGATGTCGGCGTCCGCCGCCGTCGCGCCGGCCACGGCGTCGAGGAGCGCCGCCGGCATGGCGAAGCTGTCGAGGTTGAAGCTCGGCCGGCCAGTCGCCGCGTGGTGGAATGCCGGATCGATGTAGTCCGGCCCGCACTTGGCACCGCGCACCCGCAGACCCCGGCGGGCCAGGGCGCGCATCAGGGCGAGCGACACCGTCGTCTTGCCGGAACTCGACCGGGGAGCCGCGATCAGGAGCCCGGGCGCGCTCACGCGGCGCCCCCGACGGCGCCGCCCGGCCGATAGCGCCGGTCGTAATCGGCGGCATAGAGCGCGCTCTCGCGGAACGTCTCCGCGGCCAGTGCCGGTCCGACGAGGATCAGCGCGGTGCGCTCCAGTCCCGCCTCCGCGACCAGCCCAGGCAGCGCGGCGAGGTCGCCCGTGAGCACCCGCTCGTCCGGCCATGAGGCGCGGAACACCGCCGCCGCCGGGCAGGACGACCCGTAGAACGGGATCAGGGTGGCCGCGACGGCCTCGACCACGTGGATCGAGAGATGGATCGCCAGGGTCGCCCCGGTCGCCGCGAAGGCCGCCAGGGTCTCGCGCTCCGGCATGGCGCTGGCGCGGCCGGAGGTGCGCGTCAGGACCACGGATTGCGCCACGCCCGGCACGGTCAGCTCGCGCCGCAGCAGGGCGGCGGCCGCCGCGAAGGCCGGGACGCCCGGTGTCACCGTGTAGGGGATGCCGAGGGCGTCGAGCCGGCGCATCTGCTCGGCCAGCGCGCTCCAGATCGACAGATCCCCGGAATGGAGCCGCGCCACGTCCTGCCCGTCCGCATGGGCCGCCGCGATCTCCGTCATGATGGCGTCGAGGTCGAGGGGAGCCGTATCGACGATCCGGGCACCGGGCGGGCACCAGCCGAGGATCTCGGGCGCCACCAGGGAGCCGGCGTAGAGGCAGACCGGGCAGGCGGCGATGCGGTCGCGGCCGCGCACCGTGATGAGGTCTGCCGCGCCGGGACCGGCGCCGATGAAGTGGACGGTCATGGCTCTGTCATCGGTGTCTGGCGGACGGCCAGGGCGCAGGTGGCGCCGCCGCTCGCGATCCGCGGGAGGGCGAGGCGGCTCTCCGGCCCGCCGACGGCCAGCGCCGCCGCCTCGGCCAGGGACCCCACGCCGCGCAGGCGCTCGATCCGCCGGGAACGGGTGACCACGTCACCGTCGCGTGCCGCCAGCTCCGCTGCGGCCACGGGGGAGGGACACAGGCCGAACCGCCCCGCTGCCTCGCGGATCGCGGGTCCGCCGGCCCGGTCGGCCGCCGTCGCGACGGCGATCAGGTCCTCACAATCGGCCCCGAGGAGGCCCAGGGCCCGGAGGATGAGCGCCGCGATCTCGTCGGCGCCCGTCTCGCGCCGGAAGCCGATTCCGGCGATCAGGGCGCCGGTCATGGCTTGGTCCAGGCCCACTGCGTCACCGGCATGGCCGGCCGCCAGCCGTGCAGGGCGCCGACCTGGCTCGCCCGGTCGACCGCGAAGCGCCGCAGGCTGCCGCCCCGCTCCTGGAACGCCGCCAGCAGGGCGGCCTCGCCCTCCAGGGTCACCGCGTTCGCGACGCAGCGCCCGCCGGGCCGAAGCGCCGTCACGGCCGCAGAGAGCAATCCGGGCGCCGAGACACCGCCGCCGATGAAGACCGCATCGGGTGCCGGCAGGCCGACGAGGGCTCCGGGCGCCGCACCGACCACGACGGTCAGGTCGGGCACGCCCAGCGTTCCGGCGTTGCGTCCGATGCGCTCGGCCCGGTCGGGCCGTGCCTCGATCGCGGTGGCGCGCAGGCTCGGGTGGCGCAGCATCCACTCGATGCCGATCGATCCGGCGCCGGCGCCGATGTCCCACAGGTGAAGGCCCGGATGCGGGCGCAGGGCCGCGAGGGTCAGGGCGCGGATCTCGGCCTTGGTGAGCTGCCCATCATTCTCGAACAGGGCATCGTCGAGGCCCGGCGCGAGGGGCAGTGCCGGTCCGTCGCCCGAGACGGCGATCGCAACCGTGTTGAGCGGATCGATCGCGCCGAGGTCGAACCCCTCCGCGCCCGCCGCGCGGACGCGCTCGCGGGGGCCGTCCATCGCCTCCAGCACCGTGAGGGTCGAGGCGCCGAAGCCGCGCCCCCGGAGCAGCGCCGCCAGAGCGGCCGGTGTCGCGCCGTCCCAGGACAGGACGAGGAGCCGCGCGCCCGGTTGGAGATGCGGGACGATCCGGCTCAGTGCCCGGCCGTGGAGGGTGACGAGACCGCACTCGGCCAGCGGCCAGCCGAGGCGCGCGCAGGCGAGGCTGAACGCCGAGGGAAGCGGGAAGGCGCGAATCTCGGCCGGTGAAACCAGGCGGGCGATCTCGGCACCGATGCCGTAGTGGAACGGATCGCCGGTCGCCAGGATGCAGGTCGGCTCGCCCCGTCGCGCGAGGATCCCCGGGTAGGCCTCGTGGATCGGGCTCGGCCAGGCCCGCGTCTCCGCGGCGAGGGGCCCGGCCAGGGCGAGGTGGCGGCGGCCGCCATAGACCACACGGGCGGCGTCGAGGGCGCCTGCAGCGGCGGGGCTCAACCCGTCGCGACCGTCCTCACCGATGCCGACGATCGACAGCCAGACGGTGCTCGACAGGGGCTCAGCGCTCATGGACAAGGCGCCCATGACGCGACGTGCCGAGCGGATCCTGATCCTGGGTGGAACCGGTGAGGCGAGCGCCCTGGCGCGGGCCCTGGCCGGCCGAGCCGACCTGTCCGTGGTGTTGTCCCTGGCCGGACGAACCGCCGCGCCGAAGGTCGAGCCGGTGCCGACGCGGGTCGGCGGGTTCGGCGGCGCCGAGGGTCTGGCGCTCTATCTGAACGCCGAGGGAATCACCGGCCTGGTCGACGCGACCCATCCCTTCGCCGCCACGATCTCGGGGAACGCCGCGCGCGCCTCGGCGCGGGCGGGCGTGCCGCTCCTGGCGATCCGGCGCCCGGCCTGGAGCCCCGTACCCGGCGATCTCTGGACCGAGGTCGACACCATGGGGGACGCTGTCGTTGCCCTGGGACAGCGCGCGCGACGGGTGTTCCTGACGATCGGTCGCCAGGAGGCCGCGGCCTTCTCGGATGCACCCCAGCACGCCTATCTGGCGCGCACGGTCGAGCCGATTCGCGCGGTGTTGCGCGTGCCTCATCTCACCACCATCGAGGCACGGGGGCCCTTCGACGCCGCGGCCGAGGCTGCGCTGATGCGGGAGGCCGGCATCGACGTTCTGGTGAGCAAGAATTCCGGCGGCGGCGCGACCTACGGAAAGATCGCGGCGGCGCGTGCCCTCGGCATTCCCGTCATCATGGTGCGGCGGCCGCCGAAACTCGACGTCCCGAGCGTCCCGGACGCCGCCGCCGCGCTCCGCTGGCTCGATGCGGGCGATCACGCGGCCCCCTCGACCTTGCGCGCGGTGTAGACGAAGGGCGGCCGGCCGTCCCGCGGGATCAGCCGCGTGGTCGAGGCACCCAGGATCACCATCGTGGCCATGTCGGCCGGCACGTCGCGCGCCTGCGCGAGGCTCGCGACGCGGATCGCCTCGTCCGGCCGGCTGATCGCGCGGGCGAACATCACCGGCGTTTCCGGCGCGCGGATCCCGGCGGCGATGTCCAACGCGGCGCCGAGCTGCCAGGGCCGGGCGGAGGAGATCGGGTTGTAGAGCGCGACCACCAGATCGGCCCGCAGCACGGCCTCGAGCCGGGCGGTCACAACCGGCCACGGCTTGAGGTTGTCCGAGAGGGACAGGGCGCAAAAATCGCCGCCGAGCGGCGCACCGAGCCGCGCCGCGGCCGCCAGCATCGCGGTGATTCCGGGCTCCACCACGATGGCGAGGTCGCGCCAGCCCGGCTCGCCGTGCTCCACGGCCTCGAACACCGCCGCCGCCATGGCGAAGACGCCGGGATCGCCGCCGGAGACCACGGCGACCCGGCGCCCGGAAGCGGCCAGCTGCAGGGCGTGGCGGGCGCGGTCGACCTCCACCCGGTTGTCGCTGGCATGGCGGGTCAGCCCCGGGCGCTCGGGCACGCAGGCGACGTAGGGGAAGTAGCCGACGATATCCTCGGCGGCATCGAGGGCCCGGCGTGCGGAATCGGTCAGCAGGGCCGCATCGCCCGGACCGAGGCCGACGACGGTGAGGCTTCCGCTCACGGTCGCCTGCCCTCGCCGGGCAGGAGCACCATGGAGAAATAGGGCGCCTCGTCGTCCGGCTTGTCGGACAGCATGACGACGCGCTCGCCCGACATGGTGCCGCGCTCGACATAGATCGCCCGCTCGAGGACTCCCGCCGCCGCCAGGGCCGCGCGCACCTTCGGCAGGTGACGTCCGAGCTTCATGACCACGGCCGCGTCCGTGGCGCCGAGGCGCTCCGTGAGCGCGGCGAGCGGCAGGGTCGCGGGCAAGACGGTGAGGATGTCGTCCCCCCAGGTGATCGGGGTTCCGGCCCGGGTCCAGCATCCCGACATCCCGGTCACGCCGGGCACCACCTCGACGGGGAATCGGTCCTTGAGGCGCCGCCACAGGTGCATGAACGAGCCGTAGAAGAAGGGGTCGCCCTCGGACAGGATCGCCACGTCGCGTCCCGCGCCGAGGTGGTCGGCGAGCTGCCCGGCCGCGTCGTCGTAGAACCCGGCGAGCGCGGCGACGTAATCGGGATGCTCCGGGTGGATCTCGGTCGTGTACGGATAGGCGAGGGGCATCTCCCGGGCAGGATCGCGCAGGATCGCGTCCGCGATGGTGCGGGCGTTGCCGCGCCGGCCGCGCTTGCAGAAATGCACCAGCACCGGCGCCCGCGTGAGGATCCGTTGCGCCTTGACGGTCAGCAGTTCCGGATCGCCCGGGCCCATCCCGACCCCGTAGAGCGTGCCGGTCACGGCCGCGGCGGGGATCTCGTCGGCGGGAGCGTCCAGCCGTTCGAACCCGTCCATCACTCGACCTCGCTGGCCAGCGCGTTGACGGCCGCCGCCGTCATGGCGCTGCCGCCGCGGCGTCCATGGACCACCACGAAGGGCACCCGACCGTCCCGGGCCAGGGCGTCCTTGGATTCCGCGGCGCCGACGAAACCGACCGGGATGCCGATCACCGCCGCGGGCGGTTTCACCCCCGCGTCAAGCAGCTCCAGAAGTCGGAACAGGGCAGTCGGCGCGTTGCCGACCGCCACGACGCTGCCCGGCAGGTATTCGCGCCAGAGTTCCATGGCGGCGGCCGACCGGGTCGTCCCGAGGCTCTGGGCGAGATCCGGCACCCGCGGGTCGCCGAGGGTGCAGATCACGCGATTGTCGGCGGGCAGCCGCGCCCGGGTGACGCCGTCGGCCACCATCCGGACGTCGCACAGGATCGGCGCGCCGGCCTGGAGCGCCGCGACGCCGGCCTCGGCGAAATCCGCCGACATCGCCACGTCGGCCGGGAGGTCGGTCATGCCGCAGGCGTGGATC
The DNA here is from genome assembly GCF_022179385.1 of Methylobacterium longum. GTDB lineage: Bacteria > Pseudomonadota > Alphaproteobacteria > Rhizobiales > Beijerinckiaceae > Methylobacterium > Methylobacterium longum. The sequence goes on from NZ_BPQS01000002.1 coordinate 250,927, forward strand.
ATGCGCACCACGACGCGCTCGGCCGCGCCGGACCACCGGGCGAGGTTGGCCTCGGCGCGGATCATCGCGAAGGAGCGCGCGTAGATCGCGCCGCCGTCGCGGACATATTCGTAGCGGGACGGGGGCTCGTGGGCCGCGGCCGGCTCCGATCCTGTCTGGCGCAGGGCGTTGTGGCTCGCGCTCATGCCGGTCTCCTGGTCCTCCCGCACGTCGTCCGGGCCATATCCGGCGCGAAAGCGGCGGAGAGCCCGACAGTCTTGGCCCTTCCTAACCGCTCCAGCACCGCCTCGATAGGGAGATCCATCGCCGGCTCATCGCCCGGCGCTCCGCCGAGCACGACGCCGTACCGGCCGTCGCGGCCGACGAGAGTCAGGTCGGCCGGGCCGGGGCGGGCGCAGCCCTTGGCGCAGCCGGAGACGTGCGCGGAGATGTCCGGCATCGCGAGGGGCCTGAAGGCCCCCGCGAGGCGCGCCGCGTCCGCGAGGGTCGGGGTCGATCCGGAGGCGCAGCCGGGCGCGCCCGTACAGGCGTCGATGCTGGAGCGGGGATCGTCGGACGCGACGATGAAGTCGGACGCGAGATCCGCCACCACCGCGGCTGCGCGGATGCCGGGCGCGGTCGTCAGGACGAAGCCGCGCGTCGGCGACAGGCGGATCGCGTCCGTTCCGAACGCCTCCGCGGCATCCGCGATCCGGTCGAGGGCATCGGCGGTGCAGCGGCCGAAGGGCGCGTCGAGGGCGAGGATCCGGAGGCCGGCGTGGAGGCCGGGTGCGGGGGCGAACGGCGATCCGCTCACGAAGTCGCGGCCGCCCTCCGTCACACAGACCGGCGCGCGGATCGGTCCCTCGGCCGTGAGAGCTCGGATCATGACCGACATGTCGGTGTCCGACAGGTCGCGCATGCGCCGCCGACCGGTCCGCGCGAAGGCATCGAGCAGCGCCCGGACCAAGCCGGGGGCGTCGCCGGCTTCGCAGGTCACGAGTTCGCGAAGCCCCGGAGCGGCACCGATCGCAACCGCCACCACGCCCGGGCCGCGCGCGATCACGAAGCAATCGGCCTCCGGCATCGCCGCGCCCACGCGACCCTCGATCACGACCAGCGTCTTGGCCGGCAGTCCGAGGATCGTCGGCCCAATCGCCTCGACGGCACGGGCGAGGGCCGGGACGTCGATCGTCTCGTCGGGATCGATGCCCGCCAGCGGGCTCGTCAGCGTCAGGCGCTGGGGGCCCCCATCCGCCCGCACGTCCCCGAGGCCGATCGATTGAAGCCGGTCCGCCAGGGCCAGGCGGGTCGCCTCGCTGACCCCGCGGACCTGGAGGTTGGCCCGGGCGGTGAGGTCGAGATGCCCGTTCCCGTGGCGGCGCGCCCCGTCCGCGACCGCGCGGGCCTGAGGCGGCGTGAGGATCCCCAGGGGCGGATGCACCCGCGCCAGGAGGCCGTCGCCGGTGGGCATCGGACGCGCGAGCCCGGGGCACCAGCCCCTCCGGGCCGGCGCCTCGGGGAGAACACGGCGATGGCCGGAGGCGCTCACTCCGCGGCCTCCGGCAGCAGCGCGTCCGCCGGCAGGGCGTTGCGGCGGCTGTGCCAGAGGCCGCGGTCCCGGGCCGCGTCGAACCGCTCCAGGATCGCGCGGGTGGCCGCCGGGTTGGCGGCGCGGAGGCGCTCGAACACGTCGGCGTCCGCGATCCAGGCCGCGTAGAGCCGGTCGAAGGCGGCATCCGTGACGGCATCGCTCGTGGCGGCGAGCACGAAGACGGCGTCGAGGCCCTGCGCCAGCTCCTGCGCCCCCCGGTAGCCGTGATCGAGCTGGGCGGCGATCCAGCGGGGCGCGGCGAGGCGCCCACCGATCAGCCGGGCGACGTCTTCCCGGGCGGTGCGGGCCTTCGGCCGCTCCGGCACGGAGACGTCGAGGCTGTAGAGCGCCGGACGTCCGCCGGCCAGCACGGCGGCCGCCGCGAAACCGCCCATCGCATCCACGGCAGCGTCGCCGTCGAACAGGTCGCGCTCGGCCACGTCGAAGGCGTGCAGGTAGGCGTCGGCGGCCGCCACACGGGCGGCGAAATCGGTGTCCGGCGCCTCGTGATCGCCGTAGGCGTGGTTGCTGGCCGCGAGGTAGGCCCGGCCGAGATCGGCGCGGCCCTCCCAGCTTCCGTCGAGGGCGGCGGCGGCCGTGCCGGCTCCGTACCGACCCGGCGCCGCGCCGTAGACCCGCGCGGTGGCTTCGCCGCGGCGGCGGGCTCCCGCCAGGGGATTCTCGTCGTCGGCCTCGTCGCGCGCGGCCACCGCCCGGGCGGCCCGGTCGATCAGCGCCAGCGTGTCGGGGAAGGTGTCGCGGAACGCGCCGGAGACCCGCACCGTGACGTCGATGCGGGGCCGGTCGAGCAGCGCCAGCGGCAGGATCTCGAAACCCGTCACGCGGGTGCTGGCGTGGTCCCAGACCGGTCGGACGCCCATGAGCGCCAGGGCGTGCGCCACGTCCTCCCCGCCGGTCCGCAGGGTGGGGGATGCCCAGAGGTCCATGACGATGCGGGCCGGGTAGGCACCCTCGTCCTGAAGGTAACGCGTCACGACCGCGTCGGCCGCCCGGCTGCCCAGGAGCGCGGCGGCGCGGCTCGGGATCGCGCGGGGATCGAGCGTCGTGAGGTTTCGTCCGGTCGGCAGCACGTCGGCCCGGCCCCGGGAGGGCGAGCCGGCCGGTCCCGGCCGGACGAAGCGGGCATCGAGGGCGGCGCGCAGGCCGGCGCGCTCGCCGGCCGCGCTCGCCGCGACGGCGTCCGAGGCGCCTTCGGGCGCGCGGCCGAACACGTGCAGCCCGTCGCGGAAGATGGTCTCCCCGAGATCGCACAGGTGCGCGTCGAGCCGGGTCAGCGCCTCGTCCATCGGCGTCGCCGCGTCGATGCCCGCGCCGTCCAGGAGCCCGGCGGCGCCCGCCTCCTTCAGGATGGCGCGGGCGATGAGGTCGGCCCGGCGCGGGTCGAGCACGCTTGCGGCGGAATACTCCTCTACGAGCTCGCGCAGGCGTGCGGCTTCGGGCGGCAGATCCTGCGTGGCCGTCTCCGGCGTCAGGTGGCCCAGCGCGATGCCGCCCAGGCGACGCTTCAGCGGGGCGGCCTCGCCCGGATCGTCGACGATGAACGGGTAGACCACCGGCAGGCCGCCGACGCAGAGCGCCGGCAGGCAATAGGGGGACAGCGCCACCGCCTTGCCGGGGAGCCACTCGGTGGTGCCGTGGGTGCCGAGCTGCACCAGGACGTCGAAATGCCGCCGCAGCCCGAGATGGAACGCCAGATACGCGTGGGTCGGGAGACGCTCCGGGTCGTGGTAGCCGGCCTTCCGGTCCGCGTCGCGCCCGCGGTCGGGCTGGAGGAAGACGGCGAGGTTCTCGCGCGGGGCGTCATCGCCCGCCGGCGGCGCACGTTCGCCGGTCACCACGCGGAATCGGAACGCCCCCCCAACGCAGGCGTCATCGGCCTCCGGTTCCCCCCAGGCCTCGACGAGCGCGTCGCGCGTCGGTCCCGGGAGACCATCGAGCCAGCCGGCATAGGTCTCCAGCGGCACGTCGAACCGGGCCGGCTCCGCGGTCAGCCGCTCCATCAGCGCGGTCTCTTCCGGCAGCGCGCCGACCGCGTAGCCCGCCGCGGCGAGATCGGCGGCGATCGACCGGGCGCTCGCCGGGGTATCGAGGCCGACAGCGAAGCCGGCCCGTCCGCCGCGCGCCGGATAATCCGACAGCACCATGGCGACCCGCCGCTCGGCACGCGGCAGGGCGGCCAGACGCAGCCAGCCCGCGGCGCGGTCCGCCAGGGCCTCGATCCCGGCCGCATACGGCACGGCCCGGCGCTCGGCGAAGCCCGCGATGTCGGGAGACTCTTCCTTGAAGGAGATCGGAAAGCCCGAGAGCCGGCCGTCGAACTCGGGCAGCGCCACCTGCATGGCGAGGTCGGCAGCGCCCAGCCCGCGGGCCGACGCCTCCCAGGCGGCCCGCCCGGCACCCACCGTGAAGGCCTGGAGAACCGGGCAGTCGGCGCCGTCGAGAACGAAGTCGATTCCGTCCTCACGGGCCGAGAACGCGGTGGCGGCGATCACGAGATCCGGCCCGCGCGTCCGCACGGCCGCGGCCACCGCGGCGGCGGCTTCCGGCTCCTTCAGGCTCGACACAGCCATCGGCAAAACGCCGATCCCGCGGGCGCGCAGGGCGGCGGTGAGGGCCACGAAGGGCGCCGTGTCGCCCCCGAGGACGGCGGAACGATAGACCACCAGCAGGGCCAGCGGTGCCGCCGATCCGGCGAGCGGGACCCCCGATGCCGCGGCCGCGACCGCCGCATCCAGGGGCAGCACGCCGCAGCCCGGGCACCAGGGAAAGCCGCGCGGCAGCGGCCGCGGCGGCTCGACCGCGTGGCCGGAGCCGATCCGGGCGGCCAGACGCCGCAGCATCCGCCGGATGTTATCGAAGCCTCCCGCCCGGAAATACAGGTCGAGGTCCTCGGCGAGATCGGGATCGGTCGAGAAGGTGGCGAGCCGCGGATCGGGCCGGTCGTCGCCCGGCAGCACGGCCAGCACGACACCCTCCTTCCGGGCTATCTCGGCGCAGCGCTCGACCCCGTAGCGCCAGTAATCCAGACCGCCGAGGCAGCGGATCACCACGAGCTTCGCGCGCGCCACCACGCGCTCGACGTAGAGGTCGACCGAGAGCGGATGCCGAAGCTTCGCCATCTTGGCGAGGCGCAGGCTCGGCAGCTCGGGTTCGGCCGCATGGGCCTGCGCCAGCCCCGACAGGTCGCTGTCGGTGAAGGACAGCACCACGAGATCGCCGGGCTCCTGCCCGAGATCCACGGCGGCCTCGCCCTCGTCGAGGGAGACCGAGTCGATGCGCACGAGATGCATCGCGGCGGCCTCTCAGGGTGAGTTCGAACGGGCGCGCGCGCCGGACGTCATCCCGCGAGCGCCGCGGCGACCGCGTCCCGGTCGAAGCCCTTCAGGCCGATCACCACGAGCGTTCCGTCGCGGGGCTCGCCCGGCCGCCAGGGCCGGTCGAAATGGTGGGCGACCCGGCGTCCGACACCCTGCACCACCAGGCGCATCGCCTTGCCCTCGACCTCGGCGAAACCCTTGATGCGCAGCACGCCGTCCGTCTCGGCCGCCTTCTCGACCCGGGCCGCGAGGTCGCCGGCGGTGACCGCCGGCCGGACCGGCAACGCCACGGTCTCGAAGTCGTCGTGGTCGTGGTCCTCGTCCGCGCCGTGATGCGAGGGGCGGGCGTCGAGATCGTCCTCGGCCGCCGCGCCGAGGCCCAGCAGCACGCGCGGGTCGATGACGCCGTTCTCGGTCTCCACCACCTTCACGGCGCGCGGCAGCTGCTTCTCCACCTCGGCTCGGACCCGGGCGCGGGTCGCGGCATCGATCAGGTCGGCCTTGTTGAGCACCACCAGATCGGCGCAGAGGAGCTGGTCCTCGAACACCTCCTCCAGCGGATTGTCGTGATCCACCGACTGATCGGCCGCTCGCTGGGCGGCCAGGGCCTCCGGATCCTCCGCGAAGGCCCCCGAGGCCACCGCCGGGCCGTCCACCACGGCGACGACCCCGTCCACGGTCACCCGCGAGCGGATCGCCGGCCACTGGAACGCCTGGACGAGGGGCTTGGGCAGGGCGAGACCGGACGTCTCGATCAGGATGTGCTCCGGCGGCTCGGCGCGGGCGAGCAGCGTCTCCAGGGCGGGCACGAAGTCGTCCGCCACCGTGCAGCAGATGCAGCCGTTCGGCAGCTCGACGATGGAATCCTCCGTGCAGCCCTCGACGCCGCAGGTGGCCAGGAACGACTTGTCGAAGCCGACATCGCCGAACTCGTTGACCAGGATGGCGAGGCGACGGCCCTTCGCGTTCTCGACGACGTGGCGCACGAGGGTCGTCTTGCCGGCCCCCAGGAAGCCCGTGACGATGGTGCAGGGGATCTTGGACACGATGGTCATTCGGCGGCCTCCAGGGTGCCGGCCGGAAGCGGGCGAGGTTCGGGGAAGGGTGGGATGCGGGCGACCACGCCCTTGCGGAACTCGGCCGGCCGGTCGCGCCAGGGCACGATGCCGTCCGAGGTCGTCGCGTAGGCGGCTACCCCGGCCAGGATGGTCTCGGCCGAGAGGGCCGGGTCCATGTCGCCGTACACGTAGGTCCAGCGCTCGGCCGAGGCCACGGCCACGGTGCAGGGGCGCTTGCAGACCGACAGACACTCCACGGGCTCGATCCGCAGGTGCGGATCAGCGCCGGCCCGGGCCCGCAGCGCATCGAGGAGGCGGCTCCCGGCGCGGGGTCCGTCCGGGTCGTCGCCCTCGCGGCGGCAGGTCGTGCAGACGTACAGGACGGTCTCAGGCACGGGCCGCACCCCGCGCCGAGTCGCGCGCCAAAGCGTGCCACGCCCAGCCGAATCCCAGGCCGATCATCACCCAGAGCACGAAGCCGATCGCCAGGGATCGCGACGCGAACTGCGCGGCGAGAGCCGCAGGAAGCTCGGAGGTCCCGGCCGGGGCCTGCGGCGCGCCGACCATGTGGGGGATGATCATCAGGATGAGGCCACCCAGGATGGCGATGAACGAGCGGCGGATCGCGATCAGGTAGAGGCCCATTCCAGTTGCCGCCGCGGTCATCACCCACCATGCCTGGCGGGCCGCCAGGGGGGCCGCCTCGCTGCCGGGCAGTTCCGGCGGCAGGCCGAGACCCGGTGCCAGAGCGACGCTGGCGAAGCCCGCGATCGCGAAGGCGAGGCAGGTCCGCGCCGTCGGCTCGCGCCCGCAGGCGAGCATCACCGCGCCGAGCAACAGGGCGTAGCCGACCCCTCCGACCAGGGTCGCGAGTGCGGTGAACGCCATCCGCGGCAGACCGGCACCGGGCTGCCATTCCGGGGCGGCGCGATCCGGCCCGGCCTTATCGGCATCGGAATGATCGTGACCGGAATGAGCCAGCACGATCGGCAACGTCTTGGCTGCCTGATGCGAGGGCTCCGCCCGCTCGTAGCGCTCGGCCGCGAGGATCAGCGGCGAGGTCAGCGTGAGTTCGAGGCCCGTCACGACGATGGCCGCGATGAAGCCGGCAGCCAGCGCCGCCGACAGAAGCCGGATGATCATCCCTTGTGTCAGGGCGTCAGTGGCAGGGGAAGTTCTGGGTGTGCCGGAAGTCGTGCGCCGCGTTGTGGAGCGCGATCGCCGGCGAGAAGCCCGCCATGAACAGCAGGCCGAGGCCGAGGAACGCCGCGAGTGCCACGGCGACAGGTCGCTCGGCCGAGCGGGTGCCGAGTGCGGCGGGGGCGAGGGTCGAAGTGGTCATCAGCGTGTCTCTCCAGCCGCCCCACCGGCGGCATTGCGGGATCCTGGCGTGACGGCAGGTCTCCTGGCTCGCGGCTCTGCGCGCCGGCCGCCTTCCCGGATCGCTCCGGTGGCTCTCTGGCAGGCACTCGCCGCTCACAGTTGCGGGGGCAGCCGCGGATTTGAGGCTTACGCCCCTCACCGCATTCCCTTTTCACCCCGTCGCCGGGGCACCGTCACGGGCCCTTTGTAGACGCTACGGCGTCCCCGCACAACGGATCGGCGGCCTGTGGGATCCGAATCTCGTCGCCATCCTCCGAGCGGCGCCGCCCGACCCGCGATCCTGCCGCGCGGGATGCGGGTCGGGTGAGACTTTCGGCTGTCGTGCGGAGGCGGCGGCGCGTCGAACGGCCTGCTCGCGGAACGGCCCTTCCCGGCGGGTCCGGCCTAGTGCCGCTCCGCCGGGGCTTGCCAGGGGACTTGCGAAGGGGCTTGCGAAGGCGCTTCCGAGGACCCGACATCGCGCGCCTTCACGGCCTCGGAGAAGAGACGCTCGACATCCGTCCTGAACGCCGCCCGCGAATCGGGGCGGGTGTAGAACATGTGCCCGCCCGGATAGACCGCGAGGCTCAGGCGACCCGCCGCGTAGGCGGGGACCTGCGCCAGCAGAAGCTTCGAGGCGTAGTAGGGCGTCACGAGGTCGGTGAAGCCGTGCACCACGAGGACCCGCAGCCGACCGTCCAGGGCGAGGGCTCCCTTCAGGTTGGACAGCACCTCCGGGGCTTGCCGGCCGGAGCCCCAGCTCCAGCCGCGGTTCACGGCTGAGTTGAGCAGCTCGTAGCGCATGTTGGGCACGGGCCATTTCAGCGTGCGTGCGTAGAGGTCGATCATGGCGCTGGTCAGCGGAGCCTGGAGCGCCGTGAGTTGCGGGTCCTCGAAGCTCGACTGCGCGGCATCCGGGTTCGGATCCCAGCCGGTGATCCCGGTATCATAGGCGCTGGTCACCCTCCCGTCGGCGCGGTCGACCTCGCGCTGGACGCTGCGGGTCGTGAGCCGCGCCGCCTGGGCGCGCACCAGGGCGGCGTCGAGGCCGACGAGGGGCGCGACCCTGTCGGTCATCCGCGCGACGGCCTGTGCGTCACTCGGACCTTTCAGCAGATCCGCGAAGTAGGGGCCCGACGCGTAGGACTCCGCGTCCGCCAGCAGGGCCGGCGTCGGCACTTGGCCGGTCCGCTCCAGCGCTCCGGCGGCGAGGGAGGGCAGCTTCAGCACGTAGCCCCAGGGATTGGCGCGGGGCGTTTCCAGCCAGCCGAAATCCAGCACCGGCGACAGCAGCACCAGCCCGGACAGGCCGACGCCGACATCCTCCTGCAGTTTCTCGGCGATCAGCGGACCCCGGAAGCCGCCGTAGCTCTCGCCGACGAAGAATTTCGGGCTCGCCATGCGGTCGTTGACGCGCAGGTAGCGTGCGATGACCGCCGCGAGCGTCGACGCGTCGGACTCGATCGACCAGTAGGCCTTGCCGTTGCCGTCGGCCGCGCGGCTGTAACCCGTCCCGACCGGATCGATGAAGACGAGGTCGGTGAAGCCCAGCCACGTGCCGTCGTTGGGGGTGAGCGCCACCGGCTGCGACGGGCTGATGCTGGCCGTGCCGACGGGCAGCCGCCACGGGCCGATCGCCCCGATGTTCAGGTAGGCCGAGGCCGCGCCTGGCCCGCCGTTGACCGCGAAGGTCACGGGCCTTTCGCGGCCGGCTTCCGGCGCCACCGTGTAGGCCACGTAGGCGATCTCGGCCTGCAGCTTGCCGGCCTCGTCGACGAGGGGCAGGCTGCCGGCGGTAGCGGTGACCGCGAGGGTCCGGCCGTCCGGCAGGGGCAGGCTGTGCTTCGTGGTCGAATCGGGCGGCAGGCGCCGCCCCTCCGGACCGCGCGGCGCCGGCCGCGCCTCCGCCTGACCATGCGGCGCGTCCTGCGCGCGGACCGGCAAGGGGGCCGCGACCGTCAGGGACAGGGCGAGCGCAGCGCGCGCGAATCTCGTCGGGGTCACCATCACGCCTTCTTGTTCCAGCGCCCGGACTCGTCCTGCTGCCAGTAGGCGACTGCGTGGCCCGCGTCCTTGGCCTGCTTCCACTGCTCGCGGGCGCGCAGGAGAGCGTCCTGATCGGTGCCGTCGAACAGGATGCAGATCCGCGCGTATCCGCCGGCGTCCGGCGGCAGGTCGGCGCCCTCGACGAGGAAGCGGATCGAGGCGGCGTTCGGGTTCACGTCCCGCAGGGTCAGCACCACGGGCTGGCTCCCCGCATCCGGCTCACGGTCCGTGCCGTGCGGCAGGAAGCTTTCGTCGGAATAGGTCCAGAGGTGGTCGTCCAGCGCCTGGAGACGCTCCTCGCTCGCGGCCTGGATCGCGGCCTGCCAGCCGCGCTCGAGGGAGCGCTCGACGAGATTCGGCAGCACCTTCTCCAGGGGCTGCCGCTGCATGTGGTAGAAGAGGATCTCTGTCACGGCCCGGTGCATATAGGGTGCGGAGCCGCGGGGCGAGGAGCGGCGCGCCGCCGCGCCCTGATGCCCGTCAGACTAGGCGGCTCTGCTCGATCGCCGCGCCGACGAAACCCTTGAACAGCGGGTGCGGCTCGAAGGGGCGCGACTTCAGCTCCGGGTGAAATTGCACGCCGATGAACCACGGATGCCCGACATGCTCGACCGTCTCGGGCAGCAGTCCGTCCGGCGAGACGCCGGAGAAGCGCAGGCCCTTCGACTCTAGCCGTTCGCGATAGGCCATGTTGACCTCGTAGCGATGGCGGTGACGCTCCGAGATGTGCTCGGACCCGTAGATCTGGGCGATCTTCGATTCGGGATCGAGCTTCGCCTCGTAGGCGCCGAGCCGCATCGTGCCGCCGAGGTCCCCGGCCGCGGCGCGGCGCTCCAGCTCGTTGCCGCGCAGCCACTCGGTGAGCAGGCCGACCACCGGCTCGGACGTGGCGCCGAACTCGGTCGAATTGGCGTTCGGCATCCCGGCGAGCGACCGGGCCGCCTCGATCACCGCCATCTGCATGCCGAAGCAGATGCCGAGATAGGGGATCCGCTTCTCGCGGGCGTAGCGCGCCGCGCGGATCTTGCCCTCGGCGCCGCGCTGGCCGAACCCGCCCGGGACCAGGATGCCGTTGAGGCCCTCCAGGAACGGCGCCGGGTCCTCGCGCTCGAACACCTCGGCCTCGATCCACTCGAGGTTGACCTTCACCCGGTGGCTGATGCCCCCGTGGGTCAGCGCCTCGGTCAGCGACTTGTAGGCGTCCTTCAGCCCCGTGTACTTGCCCACGATGGCGATGGAGACCTCGCCCTCCGGATTGCGGACGCGCTCGGCGATGGTCCGCCAGCGGCCGAGATCCGGCTCCTCGCCGTGCTCCAGGCCGAAATGGCCGAGCACCTCCCGGTCGAGGCCGGCGGTCCGGTAGGAGAGCGGCACCTCGTAGATCGAGGCCACGTCGCGCGCCTCGATCACGGCGGTCTCGCGGACGTTGCAGAACAGCGCCAGCTTGCGGCGCTCGTCGACGGGTATGTCGCGGTCGCAGCGGCAGAGGAGGATGTCGGGCTGGATGCCGATGGAACGCAGCTCCTTCACGGAATGCTGCGTCGGCTTGGTCTTCAGCTCGCCCGCGGACGGGATGTAGGGCAGGAGCGTCAGGTGCACGTAGCAGCAGGTGCCGCGGGGCAGTTCCTGGCCGAGTTGACGGATCGCCTCGAAGAACGGCAGCCCCTCGATGTCGCCCACGGTGCCGCCGATCTCGACGAGCACGAAGTCGAAGCTGTCGTTGCCGTCGAGGACGAAATCCTTGATGGCGTTGGTGACGTGCGGGATCACTTGGATCGTGGCGCCGAGATAATCGCCGCGCCGCTCCTTGGCGATGATGTCCTGGTAGATCCGGCCGGTGGTGATGTTGTCGGCCCGGCTCGCCGGCACGCCGGTGAAGCGCTCGTAATGGCCGAGGTCGAGGTCGGTCTCGGCGCCGTCGTCGGTGACGAACACCTCGCCGTGCTGGGTCGGGCTCATCGTGCCCGGATCGACGTTCAGGTAGGGGTCGAGCTTGCGCATCCGGACCCGGTAGCCGCGGGCCTGAAGCACCGCCGCCAGGGCCGCCGAGGCGAGTCCCTTGCCGAGGGAGGAGACCACGCCGCCGGTGATGAAAACGTACCGCGTCATGGGCCTCGGTCCATAAAGAAGGTGCTGGCGTTTGCCAAACGGCGAATGCCCCGGCCCGTGCATGGGCTGGGGATCGCGGAATGCATGACACTGACCGGCTCGCCGCCGGTCCGTCGAAAGACGTGTGAGACGGTGCGCCGCGCCGGGCGCGGGCCGTCAGCGCGACTGCGGCGCGTCCGGAACCGCGGGCTGGGCCGGAGCGGCCGGCTGGGCCGGGGCCGTCGCCGGGACCCGATCCTGCTGCTGGCGGAGCGTGTCGAGCAGGTTGTCGGCGCCGGTCGGCTGCTTGGCGGGCTGGCCCGATGTCTGCGGCGCGCCGGTGTCGAGAATCGATTTCGGCGCGGCCGAGCGATGCGACAGGATCGCCAGGACCAGGCTGGTCGTGAAGAACAGCGCCGCCAGGATCGCGGTCGCCCGTGTGAGGGCGTTGGCCTGGCCGCGGCCGGTCATGAAGCCCCCGACTCCGCCGCCACCGCCGCCGCCCAGGCCCAGGCCACCCTCGGAGCGCTGAAGCAGCACGACGCCGATCAGCGCGAGCACGATGATGAGGTGGACGACGATCAGGACGGTCTGCATCGGTGTTCCGGGATCTTCAGCGCCGCGCGCCGGCTGGGACAGCCGGCGGACGGAGGCGCAAAGGCCGAAGCCCGGGGCCGCCTGCGCCGTCTCCCTGTCGGATCGGGAGATCTTCGCCTGCGACCCGCGGGCGGGTCGGCCGGAATTCTGCCAGCGCCATACACCACCCGTCCGCCGCCGCCAACCTGACGCCGCCGGCCCGCTGTTCCTGCCGCCCCTCGTCATCGGCCGCGCGCCGTGCTCTGTCCACCGGAGGGCGGACGATCGAAGGCGCCGCCCCGTATCCGGAGCCGCATCATGTCCGTGTCACGCCGTTCGGCGCTCGCCGCCGCCATTGCAGCACCCGTCCTGATGCGGACGCGACCCGGGCAGGCTGCCGACCCGGGCGGTGCTGCCGTCGAGGAGGCGGTCGACGCCCTCACCAAGGCCCTGCTCGCCGGGGATGGACCGGCGCTCGAGGCGCTGACCCATGACGGTCTGAGCTACGGACATTCCAGCGGGCTCGTGCAGGACAGGGCGGCCTTCATCGAGCCGCTGGCTACCAAGCGTGCCAGCTTCCCGAGCATCACCCTGTCGGACCGGTCGGTCTCGGTGGTCGGCGACGACGCCATCGCCCGGCACGTCTTCACCGGGGAGAGCATTGCGAACGGCAAGACCTCGCCCGTGCATATCGGCGTGATGCAGGTCTGGCACCGGGACGGCGGCCGCTGGCGGCTGCTGGCCCGTCAGGCCTTCAAGATCTGAGCCCGCCCGCGTTCGCCGGTCCTCGCGGGCCGAGGGACCGGTCCGGCCGCGCCACCGCCGCAGGTCGCGTGCGGCCCTCCGTCCGGTCCCGATGCCGCGGGCTGCGCGCGGCCAGGATCCCATTTTCATGGGACGCGCCACTTCGTGGGACGCGCCATGCACAGGATTTAAGGCAACGACCGCCGTCCGCGGGCCGCGCAGCGGAGACCGGGATGACGACCGGTCCGCGCGCTCACACGTAGGCGGCGCAGATCCCCAGGAAATCGTCGGCCACGAGGCTCGCGCCGCCGACCAGCGCGCCGTCGACATTGTCCACCGACAGGAGTTCGCGGGCGTTGCCGGGCTTCACCGAGCCGCCGTAGAGGATCCGGATCTTCTGCGCCTCGTCGCCCACGAGCTTGTCCAGCATCTCGCGCAGCGACGCGTGGACCTCGGCGATGTCGCGCGGGGTCGGCGTGCGGCCCGAGCCGATCGCCCAGACCGGCTCGTAGGCGATCACCGTGTCGGCCGCCTTCGCGCCCTTCGGCAGGCCGATGGCGAGTTGGGCGCGGACGATGTCGAGGGCGCGGCCCTGCTCGCGCTCCTCGATGGTCTCGCCCACGCAGATGATGCCGCACAGGCCGGCGCGCCGGGCGCCGAGCGCCTTGGCGTGGACGCCGTCGTCGGTCTCGTGGTGGTAGGCCCGCCGCTCGGAATGGCCCACGATCACGTAGCTGGCGCCGAGATCGGCGAGCATCTCGGCCGAGATCGAGCCCGTGAAGGCGCCGCTCTCGCGGGCGTGCAGGTTCTGTCCGCCGATGGCGATGGGCGAGCCCGCGGCGGCGGCCACGCAGGAACTGATCAGCGTCGCGGGGGGGCAGATCAGCACGTCGATGCGGGCGGCGAGGTCCGGTGCCAGCCGGTCGCGGATCGTCTCGACCACCGAGATCGACGCACGCGTGCCGTTCATCTTCCAATTGCCGGCGACCAGCGGCCTGCGCCCCGACTGCGTCATTCCTGCCCTCGCTCCGCCGCGGCTTTTCAGAAGTCGCCGGGGCCTACCAGAGCGAGCTTGAGCGCGCAAACAGGTGCGGAACGCCCAAGCCTTTGCCTGTGGACGCGAATGGTCTATCGCGGTCCGCTCTCAAGGATTCCGCCGGCCCGGCGACGGGACGGCCGCCGCAGGTATTCGATCACAGACCATGCTTCAGGGCATCCGCAACGCCAGCCAGCACTGGCTCGGCAAGATCATCCTGACGATCATCTTCGCCCTGCTGATCGCGGGCGTGGGGATCTTCGGCGTCGAGGAGTTCTTCCGGGGCGGCTCCAGCAACAGGGTGGCGACGGTCGGCAGCACGCCGATCACCACCGAGCAGGTGCGCCAAGCCTATCAGAACCAGTTGCAGCGCTATCAGACGCAGCTGAAGCGGGCGCTCACGCCGGATCAGGCGCGGATGCTCGGCCTCGACCGGCAGGTGATGTCCCAGCTGATCACCGAGGCCGCCCTCGATCAGAAGACGCACGATCTCGGCCTCGCCGTGCCGGACGCCTCGGTGATCCGGGCGATCCACGACGAGAAGAGCTTCCAGAACGCGCAAGGTCAGTTCGACTCGCAGCTCTTCTACCAGACGTTGCAGCGGGCGGGCCTGAACGAGGGCATGTTCGTGCGCGAGCAGCGCTCCGTGATCGCCCGCCTCCAGCTCGCCGAGGCCGTGTCGTCCGATCTGCACGTGCCCGGGGCCATGCGGGAGGCCGTCCACCGCTACACCACCGAGCGCCGGGCCGCCGCCTACCTGATGCTGACGCCCTCCACGGCCGGCCAGATTCCGGATCCGACCGACGAGGAGCTGAAGACCTGGTATGAGGCCAACAAGTCGGGCTTCCGCGCGCCCGAGTTCAGGTCCGCCAATCTCCTGGTCGTCGACCCCGAGGCGATGGCGAAGCCCGACGCCATCACGGAGGCCGACGCCCGCGCCGCCTACGCGCTGAACAAGGATCGCTACGGCAGCCCGGAGAAGCGCACGATCCAGCAGATCGTCTTCCCCGACGCCGCCGCCGCCGAGGCCGCCCGCAAGGCGATCGAGGACGGCTCCAAGACCTTCGACGCGGTCGCGACCGAGCGGGGCACCGACGAGAAGGATCTCACGCTCGGCACGCTGACCAAGAGCGAGCTGTTCGACAAGGCCGTGGCGGATGCCGCCTTCGCGCTGCCCGAGGGCGGCGTGAGCCAGCCGGTCCAGGGCCGGTTCGGAACGGTGCTTCTGCGGGTGACCAAGATCGAGTCCGGGACCGTGAAGCCCTTCGAGCAGGTCGAGGGCGAGATCCGCAAGGGGCTGGCGCTGGCCCGGGCCCGGGACGCCATGGAGACGACCCGGGACGCCATCGAGGACCAGCGCGCCGGTGCCAAGCCGCTCACCGACATCGCTGCCGAACGCAGCCTCACGCTCGTGGGCGTGAAGGCCGTCGACTCGCAGGGCAAGGATCCGGAGGGCCGGAAGGTCGCCGACATACCCGATCCCGACACCACCCTGCCGGCCCTGTTCCGCGCCGAGATCGGCGGCGACAACGAGCCCCTGCGCACGAAGGCCGGCGGCTACGTCTGGTACGACGTCACCAACATCGACCCGGCGCACGACAAGCCGCTCGATGTGGTGAAGGACGGGGTGAAGGCTGGCTGGACCGCCGCCGAGATCGCCAAGCGCCTGCAGGCCAAGGGCCGCGAATTGGCCGAGAAGCTCAACAAGGGCGAGACCATCGAGGCCGTGGCCCAGGAGGTCGGCGTCAACCCGCAGGAGGCGCAGGATCTCGCGCGCAACCAGGCCCGGGACATGCTCACCGCCGACGACGTGAACCTGATCTTTGCGACCCCGGTGGGCAAGGCCGGCTCGGCGGCGGCGGGCGATTCCCGGGCGGTGTTCAAGGTCACGGCGGCGACGATGCCGGCCTTCGTGGCCGACAGCCCGAGCGACCGGCAGATCACGCAGAGCTTCCAGGCGGCGCTCGCCGACGACGTGCTGTCGGAGTACATCGGCGAGGTCCAGAAGAACGCGGGCGTGAAGGTCGACGCGGCGGCCCTGCGCCGGGCGCTGGGCGGCGAGTACTGAGGCATGGCCGAGGCGCCCGATTACGCGGCCTTCGCGGCGCGCTACGAGGCCGGGCAGCCGGGCCTCGTGGCGCTGACCCTGGTAGCGGATCTGGAAACGCCGGTCGCGGCGTTCCTGAAGCTGCGCGCCCGGCACGCGGGTTCGGCGTTCCTGCTCGAATCGGTCGAGGGCGGCGCCGTGCGCGGCCGCTACTCGATGATCGGGCTCGATCCGGACCTCGTGTGGCGATGCCGGGACGGGGCGCCCGCCATCGCCCGCGGTACCGACCTGACGCATTTCGAACCGGATGACCGCGCGCCCCTGGCGAGCCTGCGGGCGCTGATCGCCGAGAGCGCCATCGGCGACCCTGCGGATGCGGACCTGCCGCCCATGGCCGCCGGCCTGTTCGGCTATCTCGGCTACGACATGGTCCGCGCCATGGAGCGGCTCCCGGAGCCGAACCCGGATCCCCTCGGCGTGCCGGACGCGATCCTGATCCGGCCGCGGGTGATGGTGGTGTTCGATTCCATCCGCGACGTGATCACCGTGGTCTCGCCGGTGCGGCCCGATCCGGGCGTCGCCGCGCGGGCGGCCCACGAGCATGCCCTCCAGCGCCTCGACCGGGTCGCGGCGGCCCTCGAAAGTCCCCTGCCTATCGAGGCGCGGATCGACCTCTCGGCGGTGGCGCATCCCGAGCCGGTTTCCAACACGCCACCGGACGACTTCTTCGCCATGGTGGCGCGGGCCAAGGAGTACATCGTTGCGGGCGACGTGTTCCAGGTGGTGCTGTCCCAGCGGTTCTCGGCGCCGTTCACCCTGCCCGCCTTCAGCCTGTACCGCTCGCTCCGGCGCACCAACCCGGCGCCGTTCCTGTGCTACCTCGACTTCGAGGCCTTCCAGATCGTCTGCTCCTCGCCGGAGATCCTGGTGCGGGTGCGCGAGGGCACCGTCACGGTCCGGCCCATCGCGGGCACCCGTCGCCGCGGCGCGACCCCGGCCGAGGATGCGGCGCTCGCGGCGGAACTCCTCGCCGATCCGAAGGAGCGGGCGGAGCACCTGATGCTGCTCGATCTCGGCCGCAACGATGCCGGCCGCGTCTCCCGCATCGGCAGCGTGCGGGTGACCGACTCGTTCTTCATCGAGCGCTACAGCCAGGTGATGCACATCGTGTCGAACGTCGAGGGCGACCTCGACCCGCGTCACGACCCCCTCGACGCCCTGGCGGCGGGTTTCCCGGCCGGCACGGTCTCCGGCGCCCCGAAGGTGCGAGCCATGGAGATCATCGACGAGCTGGAGCGCGAGAAGCGCGGACCCTACGCGGGCTGCATCGGCTATTTCGGCGCGCGCGGCGAGATGGACACCTGCATCGTCCTCCGCACCGCCCTGGTGAAGGACGGGCGGATGCACGTCCAGGCCGGGGCCGGGATCGTGTACGATTCCGATCCGGCCTCCGAGCAGCAGGAATGCGTCAACAAGGCCAAGGCGCTGTTCCGGGCGGCCGAGGAGGCGGTGCGGTTCGCCGCGCAGGCGAAACGGGGGCAGTAGTCCGGGGCAGGCTCCCGGATCTGTCGCGGACGCAAGCGCCGGGGGGGGCCGGGAGCCCGGGTCGTGCCGCGCGCAGTTGACCGCTTCTTCCCGACCGGTCACATCGCCCCCATGCCCGAGCGTGCCGCCGCGATGTCCAACATCCTCGTCATCGACAACTACGATTCCTTCACGTGGAATCTGGTCCATCTCATCGGCCCGCTCTGCGGCGCGATCGATGTCGTGCGCAACGACGCGCTCACCGTCCCCGAGATCCGCGCCAAGGCGCCGGACGCGATCGTGCTCTCCCCGGGGCCGTGCACACCCAACGAGGCCGGCGTGTGCCTGGATGTGGTGCGCGAACTCTCGCAAGACATCCCGATCTTCGGCGTCTGCCTCGGGCTCCAGGCGATCGGGCAGGCCTTCGGGGGCGACGTGGTGCGGGCGCCGCTGCCGCTGCACGGCAAGGTCTCGACCATACGCCACGGTGCCAGCGGCCTGTTCCGCGGCCTGAACGACAGCTTCGAGGCGACGCGTTACCATTCCCTGGTGGTCGACCGGGCGAGCTGCCCGGAGACGCTCCGGGTCACCGCCGAGGCGGACGGGCTGATCATGGGTCTGGAGCACGCCGAGCGGCCGCTTCACGGCGTCCAGTTCCACCCGGAGAGCATCCGCTCGCAGCACGGCCCGGAGATCGTGAAGAACTTCCTCGATCTCGCCGCCGCCTGGAACGCGGCGCGTGACAGGAGCCGCGCCGGCGTGCATTGACGCCCGGCGGCCGACGAGGCCTTCCGGCAGAGCGCATGGACAGTTTCAGACCCCATCTCGCGAAGGTCGCCGGGGGCTTCGCCCTCGACCGCGCCGAGGCGCGCGCGGCCTTCGACGACTTGCTGTCGGGCGAGGTGACGCCCGTTCAGGCCGGCGCGTTCCTGACCGCCCTCAAGGTGCGCGGCGAGTCCGTCGAGGAGATCGTCGGCGCCGCCGAAGCCATGCGGGCCCGCATGAGCCGGATCCGGGCGCCGGAGAACGCGGTCGACGTGGTCGGCACCGGCGGCGACCATTCCGGCAGCGTCAACGTCTCGACCCTCGCGGCGATCCTGGTGGCCGCCTGCGGCGTGCCGGTGGCCAAGCACGGCAACCGCGCCGCGACCTCGCGCTCCGGCGCCGCCGACGTGCTGGCCGCCCTGGGCGTGCGGCTCGGACTCGACGCCGCGGGACAGGCGCGCTGCCTCGACGAGGCCGGCCTCTGCTTCCTGTTCGCGCAGGCCCACCATCCGGCGATGCGCCACGTGGCGGCGGTGCGCTCCGAACTGCCCGTGCGGACCATCTTCAACCTGCTGGGTCCCCTCAGCAATCCGGCCGGCGTGGCCTATCAGCTCTTCGGCGTGGCCCAGGAGGCGCTCGCCGAACCGCTGACGCGGGTGCTCGGGGAACTCGGCAGCCGCCGGGTCTGGACCGTCCACGGCTCGGACGGCCTCGACGAGATCACCGTCACGGGCCCGACGCGGGTCGTCGCCCTGGAAGAGGGGCGGATCTCCCGGTTCACCATCGATCCGAAGGAGTTCGGGCTCGCCCTGCGCAGGCCCGAGGAGCTGCGCGGCGGCGACCCGCCCGACAACGCCCGGGCGCTGGAGGCCGTCCTGGCGGGTGCGCGCAACGCCTACCGGGACATCGCGGTTCTCAACGCAGGGGCCGCACTCGTCGTCGCGGGGGCCGCCGCAACGCTGGCGGACGGGCTCGCGCGGGCGCAGGATGCCGTCGATTCCGGGGCGGCCCGGGCGACGCTGACCCGATTGGTCCGGGCTTCGAACGACCACTCCAACGGGCAGGAGGGCCGATGAGCGCGATCACGCAAGGGGCGTCGCAGGAAGCGACGCAGGGCACCGCCACCGGGACGCGGACCGAGGCGCCGACCGAGCGGCCGAACGTGCTGGCTCGGATTGAGGCCTACAAGCGCCGCGAGATCGCCGAGGCGAAGTTGCGGGTGCCCCTCGCCAAGCTCGAACGCAAGGTGGCGGACGCCAAGCCGGTGCGGGGCTTCGCGGCGGCGATCCGGTCCCATCTCGGGGAGGGGCGGCCGGCGCTCATCGCCGAGGTGAAGAAGGCCTCCCCGTCCAAGGGCCTGATCCGCGCCGACTTCGACCCCGCTGCTCTGGCCGCCGCCTACGAGGCGGGGGGGGCCACCTGCCTGTCGGTGCTCACCGACGAGCCCTCGTTCCAGGGACGGCCGGAATACCTGACCCAGGCGCGCGCCGCCTGCGGGCTACCGGTGCTGCGCAAGGACTTCCTGTTCGAGCCCTACCAAGTCTACGAGGCCCGGGCCTGGGGCGCCGATTGCATCCTCGTGATCATGGCCTGCCTGGACGACGACGAGGCCGTCGACCTCGTCGCCACCGCCCATCTCCTCGGGATGGACGTCCTCGTCGAGGTGCACGACGAGGCCGAGCTCGCGCGGGCGATCCCGCTCGGGACCGCCCTGATCGGGATCAACAACCGCAACCTCAAGACGTTCGAGGTGTCGTTCGACACCGCGATCCGCCTCGGCGCCGGGATCCCGCAGGATCGGATCGCCGTCGCGGAGAGCGGCATCGGCGGCCACGCGGACGTGACGCGGCTCCGCGAGAACGGCCTCGGCGTGGTGCTGGTCGGCGAGAGCCTGATGCGACAGGCGGACGTCACCCGGGCGACCCGCGCGCTGCTCTTCGGCGACGCCGAGGGCGGGGGTGCGGACGTCAAGGGCGGCAAGGCCAAGATGAAGGGCTGAGCGATGCAGCCGGGCGCGACGCTCACCCACCTCGATACCAGCGGCGCGGCCAACATGGTCGACGTCACTGAAAAGCCCGCCACCGACCGGGCCGCCCGGGCGGAGGGCTGCATCGTGATGCAGCCCGAGACGCTGGCGCTGATCCGCGAGGGCGACGCCAAGAAGGGCGACGTGATCGGCACGGCCCGCCTCGCCGGCATCATGGCGGCCAAGCGCACGCACGAATTGATTCCCCTCTGCCACCCGCTGCTGCTCTCGAAGGTGCGCGTCGCGATCGAGCTGGACGATGCGCTGCCCGGCCTGCGCATCGCCGCCGAGGTGCGGGTCCAGGGGCCGACCGGCGTCGAGATGGAGGCGCTGACGGCGGTCTCGGTGGCGTGCCTGACGGTCTACGACATGGTGAAGGCGGTGGATCGCGGCATGCGGATCGAGGGCATCCGCCTCACCGCCAAGGATGGCGGCCGCTCCGGCGCCTACCGGGCTCCGGCCGCATGAGCGGCCTGATCCCGGTCGCCGAGGCGTTGAACCGGGTCCTGGCGAGCGTCGCCGCCCCGCTGGGATCGGAGACGGTGCCGCTGCCGCAGGCCGCCGGGCGGACGCTCGCGGCCGACGTCGTCGCCACGCGCACGCAGCCACCGTTTCCCGCCTCCGCCATGGACGGCTACGCGGTCCGCAGCGCCGATGCAGGCGTGGAAGGCGCGCGCCTGCGGCTCATCGGCACCAGCGCGGCCGGTCACGGCTTCGGCGGATCGCTCGGGGCCGGCGAGGCGGTGCGGATCTTCACTGGCGCCCCCGTGCCTCGGGGCGCGGACGCGATCCTCATCCAGGAAGACGCGCGGGCCGACGGCGGCGCCGTCCATGTCGTGGAGCCGGTGGAGCCGAACCGCTTCATCCGGCGCGCCGGACTGGATTTCTCCGCGGGCGAGACCCTGCTGGCGGCGGGGATGAGCCTTGATGCCCGGCGCCTCGCCCTCGCCGCCGCGGCAGGCCATCCGCGCCTGTCCGTGCGGCGCAAACCGCGCGTGGCGATCCTCGCCACCGGGGACGAACTGGTTGAGCCGGGCGCCGAGCCGGCCTGGGACCAGATCGTCGCCTCGAACGGCCTCGCGCTGGCCGCGCTCGCCGCCGAGGCGGGGGCCGAGATCCTCGATCTCGGCATCGCGGCCGACGATCACGGCGCACTGGAGGACGCGTTCCGGCGCGCGCGGGCGGCACGGGCCGACCTGCTGGTGACGCTGGGCGGGGCGTCGGTCGGTGATCACGACCTCGTCCAGGCGGCGCTTGCCCGCGAGGGGCTGGAACTCGGTTTCTGGCGCGTGGCGCTCCGGCCCGGCAAGCCGCTGATGCACGGCCGCCTCGGCGACATGCTGGTGATCGGACTGCCGGGCAACCCGGTCTCGTCCATCGTCTGCGGGCTGCTCTTCGTGGTGCCGGCGATCCGCGCGCTCCAGGGGGATCCCCAGGCCGGCGCCGACCGCAGCGAGCCGGCGACGCTCGGCCGCGACCTCCCGGCCAATGACGGACGGGCCGACTACATGCGGGCGAGCCTCACGAACGCGCCGGGCCGGCTCCCGGTGGCGGATCCGGAGCAGCGGCAGGATTCCTCAATGCTGGCTGTCCTCGGCCGCGCCGAGGCGCTGCTGATCCGCGCGCCCCACGAGCCCGCCGCGCGGGCTGGCGATCCCTGCCGCATCATCCGCCTGGACCGCCGCCTGCTCTGACCGGTCGCACCGTTCTGGAGGCGTGAGGGCGGATCGGCGGCCCTCCCGCGACGGCCACGGCACCGCGGTCCGGATCTGCTTCCCCGATGACGATGTCGCGCCGCACAGCCTCGCTTGGCTGCGCCCGGGACGCCGGAGAGTTCTCGTGATCGGCGATATTCTCCGCCGTTCTGCGAGGCGTTCGCCGCGCTCCGGCTCCTGCGGGGAGGCACAAACGTCCGTCGTCACGGTGGTGCGGCGGCCCCCCGTGGCCGTCACGGGCTCGATCGGGGCACCACCCGCCAAACCTTCAGCGGGCCGGGCAGGTCCAGCGCCTGCAGCCGGTCCGACTGTGCGGTCCCGCGGGCGAGCCGCGTCGCGAAGGCGGGCTCGGCCTGGAGGTCGTCGGCCGGGCGATCCGGGCAGGCGACGAGGTAGCCGACCCCGAAGTCGCGCAGCACCCGGTCGAGGTCCGCCTCGGTGCCGCCGAGGCCCTCGATGGCGGCGGTGAGGCCCGGGATGGCCCGGTGATAGGGGGCGGCGACGATCCGGTGGGGCGTGCGCAACAGGATGGTCGGCCCCATGAGAATCGGCGCCAAGACGGTCCCCGGCGGAAGCGCCGCCAGGGGGCGCAGCGCCGCCTCGCTCTGGCAGGCGATCGCCCCCCCGGGATCGGTGGCCGTGCGCGAGGCGGGAGCCAGGATTTCGGCGAGGGCCGCCGGCACCATCCAGAGGGTGCTGACGAGGCCGCAGCTCAGCGCGAGGCTCCCCCAGCGCCGCGCCCCCGCGGCCGGCTCACCCGCGCCCGTGAGGGCCCGGTCGATCACCGCGCCGGCCACGAGCGGCACGAAGCCGGAGGCGATGTAGAGGCCGCGGAACTGGAAGACGCCGAGGATCAGGCCCGGCCACAGGAACAGGGCGATGATCGACCACGCCCGCCGGGCCGGGCCGCGCCACGCCTTCCCGGTGGCGGTCAGGCACGCCAGCAGGGCCGCCGGGTAGAAGACCAGGACCTCCCATTGCCCCCGCGCCACAAATTTGGGCACGGAGGACATCTCGTTGACCGTGAGCAGCCAGTGGGTCCGCACAAGCTCCGGCATGTCGGGGAAGGGGCCGCCGAGGCAGAGCGGGAAGGCGCTCGCGAATCCGGCGAGCAGGATGGCGCCGCTGAGGCCCGCGAGGGCGATCCGCCCCTGGACCGTGGCGAGGCGGGGCGCCAGGATCAGGGCCGCGACCGCGAGGGCGAATCCGCCGGAGGTCAGCCACAGCCAGGGCGCCGAGAGGGCGTCGCAACGCGGCGCCGTCCAGAGGTTGGGGGCGGTCTGAAGCGCGAACAGGAGGGGAGCGGCGATCCCCAGGGCAAGCCCGAAGCCCCCCAGGGCCGACAGGGCCGGGCGCCCGCGCAGGCACCAGTCGGCGGTCAGGTACAGGGCTCCGAGGGCCACGGCGGGCAGGCCCTCCAGCCCCACCGCCAGCGACAGCGCCGCGAGGACTCCGCCGACGAGGCCGGCGCGCAGGCCGCCGCGGATCATGCAGAAGGCCAGACCCAGCATGGCCAGGATCTGCACGTTGTGATGATCGACGCGGCCGGGCTGGAACTGGATGCTCACCCCGAAGGACTGGGTGGCCACGAGGATCGACAGGAGCGCCGCGCGGCTGCCGAAGCTGGCGGCCGTGCCGCGGTAGAGGACGACGCAGTACAGCCCGAACAGGAGGAACGGCCAGAGCGCGGCCGTCGCGCCCAGGGCGAGAAACCCGCCGAGGAACGGCGTCAGCGCGGCGATCAGCCCGGCAATCGGGGCGTCCACGAGGCGTGACCAGTGGCTCGGCACGCCGGCGGGCGCGAGGAAGCGCGATTGGACGTTGTCGTACCAGCCTTGGCCGGCGAGGAGGTCGCGCACCTCCACGAGGCGCATGGCGTCGTCGGTGTCGGGCACGCGCAGGTGGCGGATCGTCTCCCAGACGACCTCGGGCGGGTGCATGGTCGCGAGGCAGAGCGCGAACAGCACCCACAGGATCATGCGGAGATCGATCCGGTGCGGCATGACGGCGACCGCGGACGGCATCGGCTGCATCTCCTGCGCGGCGCGGACGGGCGCCGAGGGATGTGTCGGCGATTACGCTTAAGGACCGGTCAATCCCCGGGGACGCGGTTCATTAACCACCCCTTGCGATAACCGGCGCGCCGCGGCGCGTTCCGGCCGCGCAGCCAGCCGGAGCCGGGGATGAGCCACCACACCGAGACGCTGGTGATCGGCGCGGGGCCGGCGGGCCTCACCGCCGCCTACCTGCTGTCGAAGCAGGGGCGCTCGGTCATCGTCCTCGAGCGGGATCCGGACCAGGTCGGGGGCATCTCGCGCACGGTCTCCCACAACGGCTACCTGTTCGACATCGGCGGGCACCGGTTCTTCTCGAAGTCGCAGGCGGTGGTCGATCTCTGGGACGAGATCCTGCCGAACGACTTCATCGAGCGGCCGCGGCTGTCGCGGATCTACTATCGCGGCCGGTACTACGCCTACCCGCTGAAGGCCTTCGAGGCGCTGCGCAACCTCGGCGTCCTGACCAGCGCCGCCTGCCTCGCCTCCTATCTCTACGCTCGCGCGCGACCGGTGGCCGACCCGAAGACCTTCCACGCCTGGGTGCGCAACCAGTTCGGCGAGCGCCTGTTCGCGATCTTCTTCAAGACCTACACCGAGAAGGTGTGGGGTATGTCGTGCGACGCCATCTCGGCCGATTGGGCCGCGCAACGGATCAAGGGGCTCGACCTCGGCGCGGCGATCCGCGACGGGCTGAAGCGCTCGCTCGGCCTGCGCAAGCCGGCCCGGGCCGGGGGACCGGTGATCAAGACGCTGATCGAGTCGTTCCGCTATCCCCGGCGCGGTCCGGGCATGATGTGGGAGGCCGCCGCCGCCAAGGTCCGCGCGCAGGGCGGACGCGTCCTCCTCGACCGCGGCGTCGATTCCCTTGGATACGATCCCGGCACCGGGATCTGGACCGTGGCGGCCCGCCGCGCCGACGGCACCCGCGAGACCTTCACGGCCCGCCACGTGGTCTCGTCGGCCCCGGTGCGGGACCTGATCGACGCGATCCGGCCGCGGCCGCTCAGCACCTTCAACGCCCGGGCGCTGAAGTACCGCGACTTCCTGACCGTGGCGCTCATCGCGAAGGCCCGCACGGACTTTCCCGACAACTGGATCTACATCCACGACCCGTCCGTGAAGGTTGGGCGCGTGCAGAACTTCCGCTCCTGGTCGCCCGAGATGGTGCCGGACGACGGCCACACCTGCCTCGGCCTCGAGTATTTCTGCTTCGAGGGCGACGGGCTGTGGAACGCCACGGATGCCGACTTGGTCGATCTCGCCAAGCGGGAGATCGCGCAGATCGGCCTGATCGACCCGGCCGATGTGGTCGATGCCTGCGTGGTCCGCCAACCCAAGGCCTATCCGGTCTACGACGAGGAGTATGCCGGCCACGTCGCCACCGTGCGCCGGGAGCTGGAGCGGGACTTCCCGAGCCTGCACCTCGTCGGCCGCAACGGCATGCACAAGTACAACAACCAGGACCACGCGATGATGACCGCGATGCTGACCGTGGAGAACATCCTCTGCGGGCGGCGCCGGCACGACGTCTGGCAGGTCAACGAGGACGCCGAATACACGGAGGCCGGCGTCTCCGGCGCCCAGGCCGCGCTGGGCAGCGAGCGGCTCGTGCCCCGCAAGGTCGCCTGACCGGCGACAGGCCCCGGGCCGCGTCACCGATGCGGCTTGCTCCGCGTGATCGCGCCTCTATCGTCCGCTTCCGGACAGCCCCAGCTTCAAGGGCGGCCGGGAGGAACATTGACGATGCGATCACTGATCATCGCCGCGCTTCTGGCGGGCGTCGCCGCACCCGCGCTGGCGCAGGGCGCCGCCCCCGCGGAGACCAAGGCCAAGACGGACGATCTGGAGAAGCTCCAGGGCTTCCACAGCACGAACACGCAGGCCGCCCCCGAAATCCCGCAGACCGGCCGGCGCGCCGACGCGATCCGTAAGAACCTCGGCAAGATCAAGCTGCCCGACGGCTTCAAGATCGACCTCTACGCCGTCGTGCCGGACGCCCGCGCCATCGCGGTCGGCCCCAATGCCGGCGTCCTGTTCGTCGGCACGCGCAAGAGCAAGGTCTACACGGTCACCGACCGCGACAAGGACCGGGTCGCCGACGAGGTCCGGGCCTTCGCGCCGGGCATCGAGTTCAAGATCCCGAACGGCGTCTGCTTCTCGAAGGACGGGGTGCTGACCGTCGTCGAGCAGAACCGCGTCCTCGCCTTCCCGGCCGCCGAGTTCTTCTACGAGAACCCCGACGTGGCCGCCGGCGTGCTGGTCAAGCAGGGCGAGCTGATCCCCACCGCCGAGGAGAGCTTCAACCACACCGCCCGCGTCTGCCGGGTCGGCGCGGATGGGAAGACCTATATCGCCCTCGGGCAGCCCTACAACGTGCCGCCCGCCGAGAAGATGGACCTCTACAGGAAGGTCGGCATCGGCGGCATCATCCGGATCGACGCCGACGGCAAGAACCGCGAAGTCTACGCCACCGGTATCCGAAACTCGGTGGGTATGGATTTCGCCACCGACAAGTCGCTCTGGTTCACCGACAATCAGGTCGACGGGATGGGCGACGACAAGCCGCCGGGCGAGCTGAATCACGCCACCAAGGCGGGCGAGAATTTCGGTTTCCCGTGGTTCGGCGGCGGCTCCGTCCGCACGGTCGAGTACAAGGACCAGGCGCCGCCGGCCGACGCGGTCGCGCCGATGGCCGAATTGCCGCCCCACGCGGCCGATCTCGGCATGACCTTCTACACCGGCAAGCAGTTCCCGGCGGAGTACAAGGGCGGGATTTTCATCGCCGAGCACGGATCCTGGAATCGCACCGAGCCGGTGGGCGCCCGGGTGATGTTCGCCAAGCTCGGGGCCGACGGGAAGATCGAGTCGGTGAAGCCGTTCGCGGAGGGCTGGCTCACCGGCGACGGCGAGTATCTCGGCCGTCCGGTGGACGTGGCGGTGATGCTCGACGGCTCGCTGCTGGTCTCCGACGATTCCGCCGGGGCGATCTACCGGATCTCTTACGAGAAGTAGTTTTTGTGACGGGGCGCCTCTCCAAAAGAGGGGCGCCCGGGTTGCGGACAGGCCCGACGCGCCTCCTCTCCCGTGCGGGAGGGGGAGCCCGCGTCCCCGACTCGGCCCGTCCGAATGCGCGTAACCTGGACCCCATCCCGAGCCCGCCCGATGATTCGCCCGCTCCTCCTCCTCGCCGCCATTCTCGTCCCGTTCTCGGCCCGGGCCGGCGACGCGGGCGCAGGCCGGAAGCGCGCGAGCGCCTGCCAGACCTGCCACGGGATGGACGGACTCTCGAAGCTGCCGGAGGCGCCGAACCTCGCCGGGCAGGTGGAGCCTTACCTCGTCAAGGCGCTCACCGAGTACCGCGACGGCAAGCGGCAGAACGAGATCATGAACGTGGTCGCGAAGGAGCTGTCGGACGCCGATATCGCCAATCTGGCGGCTTATTACTCAGGGATCCAGATCGACGTGCTGCCGCCCGGATAGCCCCCGCGCCTCTCCCGCCCCGAGGGGGGGGAGGGGCCGCGTCATGATCGGACTGCCGATCCCGGTCGCCTCGCCTCAATCGTCCATCTTCAGGGCGGCGATGAACGCCTCCTGGGGGATCTCGACGCGCCCGAACTGGCGCATCTTTTTCTTGCCTTCCTTCTGCTTGTCCAGAAGCTTGCGCTTGCGCGAGATGTCGCCGCCGTAGCACTTGGCGGTGACGTCCTTGGACAGGGCCTTGATCGTCTCGCGGGCGATGATCTTGCCGCCGATCGCCGCCTGGACCGGAATCTGGAACAGGTGGCGGGGGATCAGGTCCTTCAGCTTCTCGCACATGGCCCGGCCACGGGATTCGGCGCGGGTGCGGTGGACCAGCATCGACAGGGCGTCCACCGGCTCCGCATTGACCAGCAGCGACATCTTCACGAGGTCGCCCTCGCGGTAGTCGGAGACGTGGTAGTCGAACGAGGCGTAGCCCTTCGAGATCGACTTCAGCCGGTCGTAAAAGTCGAACACCACCTCGTTGAGCGGCAGGTCGTAGACCACCATGGCGCGCTTGCCGACGTAGTTGAGGTCGATCTGGACCCCGCGGCGGTCCTGGCAGAGCTTGAGCACGCCGCCGAGATACTCGTCCGGCGTCAGGATCGTGGCGCGGATCCAGGGCTCCTCGATCGTCTCGATCTTCATCACGTCCGGCATGTCGGCCGGGTTGTGCAGCTCCTTGACGGTGCCGTCGCGCATCTGCAGCCGGTAGACGACGGAGGGCGCCGTCGAGATCAGGTCGAGGTTGAATTCCCGCTCCAGCCGCTCCTGGATGATCTCCAGGTGCAGCAGACCGAGGAAGCCGCAGCGGAAGCCGAAGCCGAGCGCCGCCGAACTCTCCATCTCGTAGGAGAACGAGGCGTCGTTGAGCCGGAGACGGCCCATGGCCGAGCGCAGGTTCTCGAATTCGGCCGCGTCCACCGGGAACAGGCCGCAGAACACCACCGCCTGAACCTCCTTGAAGCCCGGCAGCATCTCGGTGGTCTGGCGCTTGTCCTCGGTGATGGTGTCGCCGACGCGGGTGTCGGCGACCTCCTTGATCGAGCCGGTGAAGAAGCCGACCTCGCCCGGGCCCAGCGCGTCGATATCGGCCATCTTCGGGCGGAACACGCCGATCCGGTCCACGCCGTAGACCGCGTCGGCGCCCATCATGCGGATGGTCATGCCCTTCTTGAGGGTGCCGTCGATGACGCGCACCAGCACGACGACGCCGAGATACGCGTCGTACCAGCTGTCCACCAGCAGGGCCTTGAGCGGCGCGTCGCGGTTGCCTTTCGGCGCCGGCAGGCGCGTGACGATCGCCTCCAGCACGGCCTCGATGTTGAGCCCGGTCTTGGCCGAGATCGGCACGGCCTGAGAGGCGTCGAGACCGATCACCTCCTCGATCTGCTCCTTCACCCGGTCGGGCTCGGCGGCCGGCAGGTCGACCTTGTTGAGGACCGGGACGATCTCGTGGTTGGCGTCGAGGGCCTGATAGACGTTGGCGAGCGTCTGCGCCTCGACCCCCTGGGAGGCGTCGACCACCAGCAGCGAGCCCTCGCAGGCGGCGAGCGAGCGGGACACCTCGTACGCGAAGTCGACGTGGCCGGGCGTGTCCATCAGGTTCAGGACGTAGTCGCGACCGTCCTGCGCCTTGTATTCCAGGCGCACGGTCTGCGCCTTGATGGTGATGCCGCGCTCCTTCTCGATATCCATCGAGTCGAGCATCTGCTCGCTCATGTCGCGCAGCGCGACGGTGCCGGTGGCCTGGATCAGCCGGTCCGCCAGGGTCGATTTGCCGTGGTCGATATGCGCGACGATCGAGAAGTTGCGGATGGATTCGATCGGGGCTGTCATCGGCATTCCGTTCGGGCACGCGCCGGCGCACGCCGTCTGACGTCGGGGCGTGTTCGGATGGATCGGCTTCCGCGCGAGATAGCAGTGCGGCGGCAAGGCGCCAAGCGCGGCCTAAGCGCCCGCGCGGCGGCGCCGCCGGGTCGAAGATCCCGCAGCGTCGGCCGGGGGCTGCGAATCAGGGCCTGGGATCCGGACCGCCGGGGGCGGTCACGACGACGGGGGCCGGACCATGCCGACCCCCGTGCCGGGGACGTGACGATCGCCGGATCCGGCCCGTCCGCTCAGCGACCGCGGTCGCGAATCAGGCGCTCGATCTCGGCTTCGCCGTGGGAGCGCGCCTTCGCCTCGGTCGGATGCTTCCGGTCCGAGCGCTGGTGCAGCTTCCCGTGCTTGCGGATGCTCCACTGGAACAGGGAGCCGCTTTCGCCAACCGGTTCCACGTCGAGGCTGAAGGGATAGGTGTCTGTCTGGGTATCGCTCATGCCGCCGATATGGGGCATTCAGCGACCTTTCGCCATGCCCCCGCGTGAAGTCCTTGCGCCCTCACGCCTCTGTGCCGGTCGCACGCGCCCGCGCGGCCATGGAAACGAGGCTCTTGCGCAGGCCCCCCATGTCGGCGACGCGCTCGGGATAGGTGACCCGCGCCGTTCGGTCGCCCGCCATCAGGTCCATGCCCTCCGGATCGAGGCCGGTGAGGCGCCACGGCAGGCCCGCTTCGGCGCCGGAGCCGGCGGCGTAGAGGGCGAGCGCGTCGGCGTGGTCGGCGTTCATGTGCTCGACGGCGCCGCGCTCGCCCGCCACCAGAGCCTCGGCGTCGGAGAGGTCGAGGAGCAGCTGGTCGCGCGTCAGCGTCGCGGCCTTCGCGAAGCCGCCATTGAGATGGCCGGCTTCGGGATCGAGGGCGAAGAACCCGAAATCCGGGAAGTCGGCGTAGAGCTTGGCCTTGGGATGGCGGGCCAGGAAGCGCTCCCGGGCCCGAATCTCCTGGGTCTGGACGGCGCGGCCGACCACGGTGAGCCGGGGATGGGCCAGGGGATCGCCCTTGCCGCCCTGCGAGAACAGCAACGAGCAGCGCGGACTGGCCAGCAGGTTGCGGGTATGGGCCGAGAGCCGCGACAGCAGCATCAGCGGCGTCCCATCCGAGTCGGTCGCCATCGTCACGAGGGAGGCGAAGGGGGTCCCGTCCGGGTCGAGGGTCGCCAACGCCCCGGAGCGGACGCCGCGCAGCAGGGCGCGCGCCAGCCCGATGGCGTCGAAGGGGGCCGCCTCGGCGGGCAGCGGTCGGGCCGGGCCGCGGGGTCCGTTCTCGCTCGTCTCGCCCATGCCGTCGCGCCCCTTCGGATCACCGCCGCCTTCCAGCCGCACGTTACCGGCGCGGCGGCCGGCGCGCGAGGCGTCCGGCCCGCGTCAGATCGGCCGCCGCGGCCCTGCGTTACGGCCAAGCTATGACCGCCGCTCGCTTTTTCCAATCGGCCGTACTAAAGCACCTGTCCCTTTGCGCGCGCCGGGCTGCGCCGAAACCGCCCGGTTCGCGCGTTCGTCTGCCCCTCGGGGGCCGGGATGCGGCGCGGCCTGTGCGTAGAGCCGGGACCGCGCCTGAACCCGTTCAGTCAGGGACCGCGCATGCCGACCATCGCCCTCGTCGACGACGACCGGAACATTCTCACCTCTGTGTCGATCGCGCTGGAGACCGAAGGCTACCGCATCCAGACCTACACGGACGGCGCCTCCGCCCTGGACGGTCTGCGCCACTCCCCGCCGGATCTCGCGATCTTCGACATCAAGATGCCGCGGATGGACGGGATGGAGCTTCTCCGACGCCTGCGGCAGAAATCCGACCTTCCCGTGATCTTTCTCACGTCGAAGGACGAGGAGATCGACGAGCTGTTCGGCCTCAAGATGGGCGCCGACGACTTCATCCATAAGCCGTTCTCGCAGCGCCTCCTGGTGGAGCGCGTGAAGGCGGTGCTGCGCCGATTCGCCAAGGAGGCGCCCGGCGCCACCCCGCGCGGGGCCGAGGAGATCGCGGCCCGGTCCCTGGAGCGCGGCGCGCTGATGATGGATCCCGAGCGTCACACCTGCACGTGGAAGGGCGAACCCGTGACCCTGACGGTCACCGAGTTCCTGATCCTTCAGGCCCTCGCCCAGCGCCCCGGTGTCGTGAAGAGCCGCAACGCCCTCATGGACGCCGCCTACGACGATCAGGTCTACGTCGATGACCGGACCATCGACAGCCACATCAAGCGCCTGCGCAAGAAGTTCAAGGTGACCGACCAGAGCTTCGACATGATCGAGACGCTCTACGGGGTCGGCTACCGGTTCAAGGAGGCGTGATTTTCGGTATCCGCCGCGTGACCGCGCGTACACCCGCCCAGGCCGACGATGCGCCGCCGCGCACCGCCCTGGGGCAGACCCTGTCGCGACCGCTGGAATGGCCCCGCAGCCTCTGGGAGGCGATCGGCCAGCGCGCCTCGTCGAGCTTGACGCGCCGCATCGTCGTCCTGAACCTCGTCGGGCTGATCGCGCTGCTGGTCGGGTTTCTGTACCTCAACCAGTTCCGCCAGGGCCTGATCCAGGCCCGGACGCAGAGCCTCGCGATCCAGGGCGAGATCATCGCCGGCGCGATCGCGGCCTCCGCGTCGGTGGACACCGACACGATCCGGATCGACCCCGACAAGCTGCTCCAGCAGCAGGCCGGCGAGGCGGCGGAGGAGGAATCGCAGCCGCTCGCCTTCTCGCTCAACCCCGAGAAGGTGGCGCCGCTGCTCTCGCGCCTCGTCACGCCCACCGGAAACCGCGCCCGCGTCTACGATCAGGAGGGCGGCCTCCTGTTCGACACGCGGACCCTGTTCAAACGCGGCGACGCCGGCCGGGCCGATCCGCTGGAGCCGCGGCCGCACAAGCCCGGGATGCTCGAATCCGCCTTCGAGACGGTGCAGACCAAGCTCGTCGGCCTGTTCCGCGCCCGGAGCGCGCAGACGGAGGAGACCGGGCCGGTGAACGGCCACTCCCTCCGCGAGGTCCAGGCGGCGCTCGGGGGCAACCGGGCGAGCCTCGTGCGCCGGAACAAGCTGGGCGAGACCACCGTCTCGGTGGCGGTGCCGATCCACCGGGCCGGCTCCGTCCGCGGCGCCCTGCTGATCTCCACGCAGGGCGATGCCATCGACCGGGTGATCGCCTCGGAGCGGTTCGGCCTGCTACAGGTCTTCCTCGTGGCCTCGGCCGTGATGGTGGTGCTGTCGTTCCTGCTGGCGGGCGCCATCGCGGGCCCGGTGCGCCGTCTGGCGGAGGCTGCCGAGAAGGTCCGGATGGGCATCAAGACCCGCGAGGAGATTCCCGACTTCACCGAGCGCACCGACGAGATCGGCCACCTCTCGGGGGCGCTCCGCGACATGACCCAGGCGCTCTACCGGCGCATCGACGCCATCGAGAGCTTCGCGGCCGACGTGAGCCACGAGCTGAAGAATCCGCTGACGTCCCTGCGCAGCGCCGTCGAGACGCTGCCCCTCGCCAAGAGCGACGATTCGCGCGGACGCCTGATGGCGATCATCCAGCACGACGTGAAGCGCCTCGACCGGCTGATCAGCGACATCGCCGACGCCTCGCGCCTCGACGCCGAGCTGGCGCGCGCCGAGGCACGGCGGGTCGACCTGCGGCGGCTGCTCACCACGGTGGTGTCGGTGGCCAACGAGCGGCGGCGCCCGAAGGATTGCCTGATCCACCTCGACGTCGAGACCACGGCATCGGAGCAGGACGCGCCGTTCACGATCATCGGTCACGACAGCCGCCTGGGGCAGGTGGTCAACAACCTCCTCGACAACGCCCGCTCGTTCTCGCCGTCCGACGCGAAGGTCCGGGTGGTCCTGCGCCGGGTCCGCGGCGAGGTCGAGTTGATCTGCGAGGACGAGGGGCCCGGTATCCCCGAGCACGCCGTGGAGCGGATCTTCGAGCGCTTCTACACGGACCGGCCCGAGCAGGGATTCGGTCAGAATTCCGGGCTCGGCCTGTCGATCTCCCGGCAGATCGTGCAGGCCCATCGCGGCACGATCCGCGCCGAGAACCGACCCGGCACCCCCGACGAGGACGGCGAGCCCACCGTGCGCGGTGCCCGCTTCATCGTCCGACTGCCGGCCGCCCCGCGCCAGCTCAACGCCTGATGATCACGGTCCACGCGGCCTGCTGCGTGGTGGGCGGCGCGGGCGTCCTGATCCGCGGGCCGTCCGGCGCCGGCAAGTCGAGCCTCGCCCTGTTCCTCGCCGCGGCGCAGGACGGCGCCTTCGTGGCGGACGACCGCGTGATCTGCGCGGTGGAGGCGGGGCGGCTCGTGGCCCGTCCCCACGCCGCGCTCGCCGGCCACGTCGAGGTGCGGGGACAGGGGATCCTGCCGGTCGCCAGCCTCGGCGTCGCGGTGCAGGACAGGGCGATCCTGCACCTCGCCGTCGACCTCGTCGACGCGGCACCGCGGATGCCGGACGCGCCGGGCGACGCGGACCTGCTCGGGATCGCCCTACCGCGCTTCGTCCTGGACGCCGGCGTGCGTGCCGCCGGCCTCGCGCCGCTCCTGATTCGTGCGGCGCTGCGGCAGAAGCGGCCGTGACTTCGCAGCCGCACACGAAGCCCAAGTCGCGCAACAATGGTATCACCCCATGGCGCGCAGGAAGCAGCCGTGGCATGATTGCAGGAATGTCCGGGCAAAATAGTCGCGTTCGCCTTGTGGGGGGCTGTGCGATGCACAACATGGCGACACACACACGACGTTGGAACACGTGTCCATGATTGGCATGGTGCTCGTCACCCACGGGCTGCTTGCGACCGAGTTCAAGGCCGCACTGGAGCACGTGGTCGGCCCGCAGGATCAGATCGAGACGATCACGATCGGGCCGGAGGACGATATGGAGCTGCGGCGGCGGGACATCATGTCCGCAGTCTGTCGCGTCAACACCGGTGAGGGCGTGGTGGTGCTGACCGACATGTTCGGTGGCACGCCCTCGAATCTTGCGCTCTCCTGCATGAACGGCGGGTCGGTGGAAGTGGTGGCCGGCATCAACCTGCCGATGCTGATCAAGCTCGCCAGCGTCCGGGACGAGGAGAAGCTCGGCGACGCCGTGCTCCACGCCCAGGAGGCGGGGCGCAAGTACATTAACGTCGCCTCGCGGGTCCTGGCCGGCAAGTAGCAGCCGTCAGGCTTCCAAGGGCACCGGCCCCGCCCGCCGCGAGCCCACAGTGATCCCCACGGATGCCGTGATCACGAGGCCGATGGCGAGCCATTGGACAGCGCTGATTCGCTCACCCAGCAATAGCAGGCCGGCGCAGGCCGCCACCGCCGGTTCCACGCTCATCAATACGCCGAAACTCTTCCGGTCCAGCCGGCGGAGCGCGACCATCTCGAGCGAGTAGGGCAGGGCGCTGGACATCAGCGCCACCGCGAGGCCTGAGACCAGGATGCCGGGCGCCAGCAGCGCCGGTCCGGCCTCCGCCACGCCGAAGGGTGCCACCACCACGGCGGCGGTGAGCATGCCGAGGGAGACCGCCTGACCCCCATCCATCCGGCCGGCGCGCTGGCCGAACAGGATGTAGAGCGCCCAGGCCAGGGCTGCGCCGAGATCGAGCAGGATCCCGATCGGATCGAGCCCTTCCGTGGTTGCAATCGGCAGGAGCAGCGTCAGTCCCGCCACGGCCACGCCGATCCACATGAAATCGGATCGGCGCCGCGACGCGATCAGTGCGACCGCGAGCGGCCCGACGAACTCGATCGCCACCGCGGGGCCGAGGGGCAGCCGCGCCAGGGCGAGGTAGAAGAGCAGGTTCATCAGCCCGAGGGCCGTGCCGTACAGGGCGATCCAGCCCGCCTCGCGGGCCGGCAGGCTGCGCCGCCACGGCCGCCAGACCACGATGAGGATCAGCGCCGAGAAGCCGACGCGCAGCGCGGAGGTCCCGGCGGCGCCGGCCGCCGGGAACAGGCTCTTGGCGAAGGTCGCGCCGCATTGCAGCGACACCATGCCGGTGACGAGGGCCGCCACCGAGAGGACGGTATCGCCGAGGCCGAACCTGTTGCCTGCCACGCCGCGGTACTTTCAGGAATGCGGTCCGATGGGATGGCGTTGGGGGGCCGGCGCCCCGCACGTCCCCCGGTCAAATGGGAACCCTGTCGCGGAGCCGAGAATCCCTGACCGCCGACGTGCGTAGGGCCCTTCGGGGGCAGTCATGGCATCCCGGCTCACCGGCGGCGCCCGGTAAACGCGGCCTCGACGACGGGGCTCCCCGCCGGGCGGCGCGCCGCCCCATCGTCAGAGGATGAACCGGCTCAGATCCGCGTTGGCCGCGAGATCCTCGACCCGCTCCCGCACGTAGGCCGCGTCGATCGGCACGGTCTCGCCGGAACGGTCGGTGGCCGTGAAGGAGATCTCGTCGATCACCCGCTCCAGCACCGTCTGGAGCCGGCGGGCGCCGATGTTCTCCACCGAGGAGTTCACCTCCACGGCGACGCGGGCGAGGGCATCCACGGCGTCGTCGGTGAAGGTCAGGGTCACGCCCTCCGTCTCCATCAACGCCACGGTCTGCTTGATCAGGCTGGCCTCGGTGGCGGTGAGGATCTGCTTGAAGTCGTCGACCGTCAGCGGTTGCAGCTCCACGCGAATCGGCAGCCGTCCCTGCAACTCCGGCAGGAGGTCGGCCGGCTTCGAGACGTGGAAGGCGCCCGACGCGATGAACAGGATATGGTCGGTCTTCACCGGCCCGTGCTTGGTGGCGACGGTGGTGCCCTCGATCAAGGGCAGCAGGTCACGCTGGACGCCCTCGCGGGACACGTCGCCGGAAGAGCGACCCTCGCGGGCGCAGATCTTGTCGATCTCGTCGAGGAACACGATGCCGTTGTTCTCGACCTCGCGGATCGCTTCGCGCATCAGTGCCTCGTCATCCACGAGCTTGTCGGATTCCTCGGCCATCAGGGGCTTGTAGGCGTCCCGCACAAGGACCCGGCGCGGCTTGCCGCGCTGGCCACCCAGCGCCTTGCCGAGCATGTCGCCGATATTGATCGCGCCCATGGAGGCGCCGGGCATCCCGGGGATCTCGAACATGGGAAGGCCTGAAGGGGCGCTGGAGGTCAGCTCCAACTCGACCTCCTTGTCGTCGAGTTCGCTGTTGCGGAGCTTGCGCCGGAAGCTGTCGCGGGTCGCCTGACTCGCGGTCGGCCCGACCAGGGCGTCGAGGATCCGGTTCTCGGCCGCCGCCTCGGCCTTGGCCTTCACGCCCTCGCGCTTCTGCTGCCGGGTCAGGCCGATGGCCACCTCGACGAGGTCGCGGACGATCTGCTCCACGTCGCGGCCGACGTAGCCGACCTCGGTGAACTTGGTGGCCTCGATCTTCAGGAACGGCGCGTTGGCGAGGCGCGCGAGGCGCCGGGCGATCTCGGTCTTGCCGCACCCGGTCGGCCCGATCATCAGGATGTTCTTGGGCGCCACCTCCTCGCGCAGCGGCCCGGTGAGCTGCTGGCGGCGCCAGCGGTTGCGGAGCGCGATCGCCACGGCGCGCTTGGCGTCATGCTGCCCGACGATGAAGCGATCGAGTTCGGACACGATCTCGCGCGGAGAGAATGTCGTCACCGCTGTGCCATCCCTGTTCCCCGGCCCGGAGCAAGGGCCTGGGCCGGGAATGGGGTCACGCGCCGCGCCGCGCAAGGGGCGCGGGCGTATCGCCGCCCTCAGGATGATCCGCAGCGACGGAGGCGGCCCGGCATCCAAACTCGCCACTCACCCTGAGACGCCACGCCGGATCGTCCCGGACTGGCGGCCGTCAATGGGGCGACGGAAGGGCCGCGGCGGCGTCCTTGTCGTGCCGGCCGAAGCGCTCGACCAGCGTCGTGCTCGCCGCGTTCAGCCCCACGACCTCGACATCGCGACCGCGGGACCGCGCCTTCATCACCACCCGGTCGAGGGCCGCGACGGCCGAGATGTCCCAGAAATGCGCCGCATGGACGTCGATCACGAGGCGCTCCACCGGCTCCAGCAGGTCGATCGCCTCCGAGAAGGTGCCGGCCGAGGCGAAGAACACCTGCCCGACGACGCGGTACGTGCGGGTTCTGCCGTCGGGCGACAGATCGGACGTGATCCGGTTCAGCCGCGAGACCTTCCCGGCGAAGAAGACGCCGGAGAGCAGCACGCCCACCAGCACGCCGATGGCGAGGTCCTTCGTGGCCACCACCACCAGCACGGTCGCCAGCATCACCGCCGAGGAGGGCAGCGGGTTGGTCCGCAGGCGCAGCAGAGAGCGCCAGGAGAACGTGTTCACCGAGACCATGATCATGACGGCGGTGAGCGCCGCCACCGGCACCACGGCGAGCAGATCCTGGAGTGCCACGAGCAGCAGCAGCAGGAAGGCCCCGGCCACCAGGGTCGAGAGCCGGCCGCGGGCGCCGGACGACACGTTGATCACCGACTGGCCGATCATCGCGCAGCCGCCCATGCCGCCGAACACCGCCGAGGCCATGTTGGCGACGCCCTGGCCCATGCACTCGCGGTTCTTGTCGCTTCCGGTGTCGGTCAAGTCGTCGACGATCTGCGCGGTGAGCAGGCTCTCCAGCAGGCCGACCGCCGCCAGCGTCGCCGCGTAGGGCAGCAGGATCCGCAGGGTGTCGAGGGTCAGGGGCACGTCCGGCAGGGCGAAGCTCGGCAGCGCCGACGGTAGGGCGCCGAGATGCGCCACCGTGCGCACGTCGAGGTGGAACACGGCGGTGACCGTGGTGAGCACCGCGATCGCCACCAGCGGCGAGGGTACCGCGCGGGTGATCCGCGGGAACCCGTAGATGATCGCGAGCCCGAGGGCGATCAGCCCGTAGGTGGCGGGCGTGACCCCGGTGAGTTCGGGCATCTGCGCCAGGAAGATCAGGATCGCCAGCGCGTTGACGAAGCCGGTCATCACCGATTGCGAGACGAACCGCATCAGCCGGCCGAGCCGGAGGAGACCGGCCAGGATCTGGATGA
Source organism: Methylobacterium longum (assembly GCF_022179385.1). Lineage (GTDB taxonomy): Bacteria > Pseudomonadota > Alphaproteobacteria > Rhizobiales > Beijerinckiaceae > Methylobacterium > Methylobacterium longum. Next base: position 289,218 of record NZ_BPQS01000002.1, read on the forward strand.
TGCCCATCAGGATCGTGGCGGCGAAGAGGTACTGCACGCCGTGGGCGCGCACGAGGTCGACCATCACCACCGCGGTGGCGGCCGTGGCGGCCGAGATCATGGCCGGCCGCCCGCCCGCGAACGCGATGGTGCAGGCGATCACCACGGAGGCGTAGAGGCCGACCTTGGGATCGACCCCGGCGATCACCGAGAAGCCGATGGCCTCGGGGATCAGCGCGAGGGCGACGACGATCCCCGACAGGGTGTCGCCGCGGATGTTGGACGTCCACGAGCTGAGGAGCCCGGCGGGTCCGGAGAGTTTGCGTTGCATGGAAAATCCGCACGAGAGGCGGGTCCGCGCGGGGCGGACCGGAAGGCGTCTCGGATGCGTGGTCCGGCGGATCGGCGGCCGGAAGAGCCACCCGGGCTTTCACCGGGTCCTTGCGAATGCGCCGACCCTAGGGTCAGCCGCGCCGCATTGCAACATCGCCGCCGGGCGTCAGACGAGCCTCGACCCGTTGACCCGGCCGGCGCGCGATGCGGTTCTCGTCGACCCGAGGGCCGCGCAGTCCGGTTGCCCGAACCGCGAGGCCCTGAGACCGGGCGCTCAGGCGGCGCGCACCCGGGCCACGAAGCCCGAGACCTCGCCGCCCAGCCCGTTCGAGCGGCGCGCGATGTCGGCGGCGGCGTTCAGGACCTCGGCGGCGCTGGCGCCGGTCTCCCGGGCAGCGCCGAGGACCGCCGCCATCGTGTCGGTCACGGCCCGGGTGCCGCTCGCCGCCTCGGAGACGCTGCGGGCGATCTCCTGCGTGGCGAGCTGCTGCTCCTCCACGGCGGCGGCAACCCCCAGGGCGATGCCGTGGACCTGCTCGATCGTGCCGCCGATCTCCTCGATGGCGGCGACCGCCTCGTGAGTCGCGGCGCGCATGGCGGCGATCTGGCCGCCGATCTCCTCGGTGGCCTTCGCGGTCTGCGTGGCGAGGTCCTTCACCTCGGTGGCGACGACCGCGAAGCCCCGGCCGGCCTCGCCGGCCCGGGCGGCCTCGATCGTGGCGTTGAGCGCCAGGAGATTGGTCTGGCCCGCGATGGTGGAGATCAGCGAGACGACCTGCCCGATCCCGTCCGCGGTGCGCGCCAGGGTCTGCACGCTGCTGCGGGTGCGCCGGGCCGCCTCGACGGCGCTCTGGGCGGCCGTGGAGGTCTGCGTGACCTGCACGCCGATCTCGCTGGCGGTGGCGGCCAGCTCCTCGGTGGCGGCCGCCACGGCCTCGACGTTGTGCGACGTGGTCTCGGCGGCACGGGTGACGGCCTGCGACTGGGCGCCGGTATGCTCGGCGTTGCCGGCCATCGCGGCGGCGGCCCGCTCCAGCCCGGCGGCGGCGCCGGCGAGGTGATCGACGAGGCTGCCGATGCTGCCCTGGAACTGGTCGGCGAGCCCGCTCATCTCGACCCGCTTCAAGGACCGGGCCTCGGCATCCGTGCGCTGATGCTCGGCGCGCTCGCTCTCGGCGCCCCGCATGGTCTCGCCGAGGACCGCCATGCTGGCCCAGATGGCCCCGATCTCGTCGCGGCCGGGCTTGACGGCGGACGGCGTGTGATCGCCCCGCGCCAGGCGCTGGATCGCGTCCGCGACCGCCCGCAGGGGCCGGGCGATCTGGCGCTGCCCCACGAGGAGACCGAGGGCGGTGCAGATCAGCGTGCCGGCCAGGGCGAGGCCGAGGAGAAGCAGCGTGCGGGTCTCGACCAGCGCCCGCGACTCGGACTGCACCGTGGCCATCTCCGTCCTGCCCGCGTTCACCAGCGCATCGATGCTGCTCTGGAAGACCTTGCGGTTGCTGCGGTTGGCGTCGTTGAAGCCGAGATCCGCCGCCGCGCGCGGCCCGACCGTCTCACCGGCATCGGCCAGCGCGCTGCGCAGGGTCCGGAACGCGTCGGCATTGTGCGCCATCGCGTCGAACAGGGGGCGCTCGGCGGCGGTCACGGTGGGCGACCAGGCGGCGCGCAGGGCGTCCATCTCGGCCAGGCTCTTCCGGATCCCGGCGGCGTATTTCGCCGCCTCGGCGCGGTCGGCCGAGGCGTAGACGCCGCGCGAATCCATCGTGACCTCGACCGCGAGGCGGTTGAAGTTCGCGGCGTTGAGCGCCCGGGCCGAGGCGTCCCCGACCGTGGCCAGGGCGTGGTCGAAGCTCTTCAGCGTCGCCACGCTGAGGCCGGCCACCACGAGCGTCGTCAGGCTGCAGGCGCCGACGAAGCCCAGCACTTTTCCGCCGATATTCATGAGAATTTTACCGTCCAGGCATGACCGAATGCAAAATGACGGTAAATCTTCAATAGGCACTTAACCGAAGTCGGTGGCCCGAATAGTGGTGGCTGCCAACGAATCCGGTGCCCGGTCGCGTGGCGCGTGGCGCGACGGGCCCCGGCGAGGGCCCCGTCGACGCAGCGGCGCCGCGGGCAGGGCCGGGAATCCGGACCGGCCGGCGGGTCGCCCCCTGCGCCGAAGCCGGCTCAATGTCCGGCCGCCCGCGGCCGGCGAGCCCTCAGCTGGCGTCGAGCGATTCCATCACGAGGTTGCCGTTCGTGTAGACGCAGATCTCGGCCGCGATCGTCATGGCACGGCGGACGATCGCCTCCGCGTCGAGGTCGCCGTCCTCCAGGGCCCGCGCGGCCGCCAGGGCGTAGTTCCCGCCGGAGCCGATCGCCATGACGCCGCTCTCGGGCTCGAGCACGTCCCCCGATCCCGACAGGAGCAGGCTCACGTCGCGGTCGGCGACCAGCATCATGGCCTCCAGGCGGCGGAGGTAGCGGTCGGTCCGCCAGTCCTTGGTAAGTTCCACGCACGCCCGGGTCAGCTGGCCGGGATACTGCTCCAGCTTCGCTTCCAGCCGCTCGAACAGGGTGAAGGCGTCGGCCGTGGCGCCCGCGAAGCCGCCGATCACAGCGCCCTTGGCGAGGCGGCGGACCTTGCGGGCGTTGCCCTTCACGATCGTCTGGCCGAGGCTGACCTGACCGTCGCCGCCCAGCACGACCCGGCCGCCCTTGCGGACCATCAGGATCGTGGTCGCGTGCATCTGGGGCACCGCGCCCCGGTCGTCGTACCTGAATGCGTCCTGGCTCAAGTGTCGGCTCCGCTCTCGATGGCGCCGAGATGGGGAGTTTCACCGCCGGAATCCACCTCCGCTGTGCATCGGGGGGTGGGCGGAGCGGGCCGCGTTACTCCGCGACGGCCTCGGCGGTCTGCACCGGGCCGGCATCCTGCAGGATCGACTGCGCCGCGGCCTCGGCCAGGAGCGCGTAGCCCCGGTCGGCCATGTGCAGGCCGTCGGCGGCGAAGAGCTGCTTCGTGGTCAGCTTCCCCTCGCGCACCCAACCGTGCATCAGGTCGGCGCGGCGGATGACCGGAACGTCGAGCTCGTCACCGATGCTGCGCACCGCTTCGAGGAAGCGCGACGCGCCCGGCGTGGCCTCGAGCTTCGGGCACCATTGCGGCTCCATCAGCACCACGTCGATGCCGGCCTCGCGAATCCGCCGGATCGCCGCGACGGTGGCGTCGCGAAAATGGTCGATCGACACGCCGCGCAGGGGATCGTTGCTCCCGGTCTGCCAGATGACGAGCTGCGGCTCGGCCGCGATGACGTCGCGGTCCAGGCGCACCAGCATGTCGTCGACGTGCTCGCCGCCGATGCCGCGGTTGATGACCGCCACGTCCATCCCGCGCAGCTTCTTGCGCAGGTCGGACTGGAGGCGGGCCGGGTAGGCGTTCGCCGGGCTCGACGCGCCGACACCCTCCGTGGAGGACGACCCGAAAGCCACGATCTTCAGGGGCGCACCGATGGCGATCTGGCGCGCGACGTGCGGAAGATCCGGACTCTCGCGGAAGTCGATGCCGATCAGGTCCAGGGAATCGGGCAGGAGGTCCGCGTAGGCGAGGACCGCCGTGGGCAGTACCAGCAGGCCGCAGATCACACCGAGACGATGCAGCGCCCTGCGGATGGGATGGGCGGTGCTCACAGAGTTCGTCGACTGGGACACGCGACCGTTGGCTCCGGCTCTCGTAGGAGACGGATACAATTTGACACACGTCGTGGGAAGGAGCGGTTCCGCTCGTCGCTTTAAAGCTAACTGAATTCGTAACACAAAATTAACAGGCCGGAATTCGGTCCCGTCGGTCCGTTCCCGGATCGGCACGATCAATGCGTCCATCGTCGGGCGGATCTCCGATGGGCGGCGGGGAGCGCGGTCCGGCGTCGCGGGTGTCACCCGCGCGTGCCGCGGGCCTCGGCGAGCCGACCCGGGATCGACAGCTTGCGTATCGCGATCCTCACGCACGCGACCGGGCCCCGCGGCGGCGGCGTCCATGCCTTGAGCCTCGGGGAAGCCCTCTGCGCCCTGGGCCATGAGGCCGTCGTCCATGCGCCCGATCCGACCGGCTCTGGCTTCTTCCGCAACGCGGCCTGTCCGGTGGTCTCGGTGGCGGCCAAGCCGGTCGCCGGACCAGCGTCCGCGCGGGCCGGCGCGCGGATCGCGGACTACCTCGCTCATTTCGCGACACCGGCCGCCTGCGACTTCGATGTCTTCCACGCCCAGTGCAGTATCAGCGGCAACGCCCTGGCCACGCTCGCGCGGCGCCGGCTGATCCCAGGGTTCGTCCGCACCGTCCACAGTGTCACGACGGTCGCGGATCCGACGCTGGCGCGGTGGCAGGACCGGGCCATCATCGACGCCGCACGCCTGCTGACCTTGAGCCAGATCGGAGCCCTCCACCTCGCGGCCGAGTACGGCGTGGCGGCGGAGGTGGTCGGCAACGGCGTCGACGGTGCCGCCTTCAACCCCGAACCCGACTCAGGCGAGGCCGCGCTGTCTCGGCGCCTCGGGCTGAGCTCGGGCCCTATCTTCCTCAGCGTCGGCGGTTTCGAGCCGCGCAAGAACACCCTCGCGATCATCGAGGCCTTCGCGATCCTCCGACGGGACATGCCGCACGCGCAGCTCGTGTTGGCCGGCGCGGACGCATCGGGCGACCAAGCGGGCGGACAAGCGGGCTACCATGCCGGGTACCACGCGCGCTGCTGCGCCGCGCTTGAACGCGAGGGGCTCGAGGTCGGACCCGGCCGGCCGGTGATCCGCACGGGGTCAATCGCGCAGGCGGACATGCCGGGCCTCTACAGGCTGGCGGACACGCTCGTCTCGCCGTCCCTTGCGGAGAGCTTCGGCCTCTGCGTGCTGGAATCCGTGGCGTGCGGGACACCGGTCGTCGTCCCGGCCCGAGCGCCATTCAGCGAATACCTTCCGCCCGACGCGGCCCTCTGGGTGGATCCCGGAGACACCGGCGCCATCGCGGCGGCGATGCGGGCGAGCCTCGAACCCGCGCGCCGGGCGCGTTTGCGCAATCGCGCCCCGGACCTCCTCAGGGCTCACGGGTGGTCGGCCTGTGCGGCGCGCCACCTCCCGGTCTACGCGGCGCTCGCGCCGGAGCCGTCCCCTGCCGTCCCCTTCGCCACGGGGGCCGCGGCCTGGAACGTCCTGTGGGTGCCACCCGACGCCTGAGCGCAGCGAAACCCCGTCCGCATCCTCATCGCGGTCGGAGGCGAGGTGTCCGGCTTCGTTCGTCTCGATGGGCCGACCCATCCGCCGCCGCTTCCGAGGGGCGGCTGCCGCCGGCGCATCGTGACGTGTCCGGCCGCGGTCGGGTCGGACACCGGGCGGAGCGTCGTGGTGGCGGGCGCCATCGCGGAACTGAAGGCGGCGTTGGGCGGGTTATCGGCCTGTCTCACGAGGTGAACAGGCGGACCCGATGGTGAGCCGGATCGTTGCAGCGCTCCTCCTGACGGCCGCGCCCGCCGCGGCGCAGACCCGGCCGTCGAGCACGACCATGACCTGCCAGCAGACGGTGCGCCTGATCCAGGCCAGCGGCGCGATCGTGCTGGGCACCGGCGGCATGACCTACGATCGGTTCGTCCGAGACCGATCGTTCTGCGAACCCACGGAGGTGGCCAAGCGCGCCTTCCGGCCGACCCGGGACAACCCGCGCTGCCTGATCGGCTACACCTGCTACGAGCCCGGCTTCGACGACTGGCCGGGTCAGGGTTTCTGAGCCGCGCCCGGCTCCAGTTCGACGATCACCCGGCGGTCTCCCGCCCGGCGGGTGAAGCCGGTGGCGTCGAGGTGCTCCAGAAGTGGAATCGAGAACTTACGGGAGATGCCCAGCGTCGCGCCGGCCTCGCGGGCGAGGAAGCCCGCCTCCGGCGTCCCGGCGTTGGGAAACGCCTCGGTCAGGCGCGTGCGGGCGCTCGCCACCGCCTCGCGGTGGAACAGCACCGCGCGGCGCTGCACCCGGTCGATGGCGCGGATCACCGTTCCGGCACCCACGAGGTAGGTGAGCGCCTCGCGTCGGCGCACGTCCCTCCCCACCGCCTCGGACTCATCGGGGGGGTTCAGGCCGGCCCGGCGGAACATCTGCTCCAGCCGGCGGGCGGCCTCGCTCTCGTTGCGGGCCGGATCGAAATCGGCGCGCCGCCACAGGTTTCCGGCCTGTGCCACCGTCCCGGACGCCACCAGGTCGCGCAGGACCGTGGCGACGAGCGTCTCCGAGAGCGCCAGGGCGCGGGTCAAGCGCTCGACCGCGATCCCGTGCTCCATCGGATGGTCGCGGTGGTGCTGCGCGAGGGCCGACAGCGCGGCGGTGCGCAAAGCCTCGAAGGCCGCCGCCCCGACGAAGCGGTCGCCGATCTCCCGCGCGCCCGATTCGGCAAGCAGCCGCCGCACGCGGTCCGGCGCCGTGCCGGCGAGGCGGGTGAGATTCTGCAGTGTCGCGCCGACCGCGCCAACCTCCCCGAGGCGGACGGCGAGCGCAACGGCCGGTCCCCCCGCCGCCAGGGCGGCGAGGTCGGCCGTGACGCGCGGATCCCGCCGCCGGCGCCGTCTGCTCGCCGGATCGAGGATCCGCCCGCCCGCCACCGTGACGGAGGGCGAATCGAGCCGCAGGACGAACGGCTCCCGGGCGGGAACCGCCACGGCTTCGGCGAGGTGCAGCTGCGCCTGGGTCTCGGCCCCGGGTTCCAGCGCGTCGCGGTCGAGCAGCCGCAGCCGCGCCGCGACCTCGGTGGTGCCGAACAGGAGGCGGCAGGCCGTGCCGCCGGCCAGGGGTTCCTCGGCGCTGGCCGCCGCCGCGAGGGCGACGTCGACCCACTGGCTCGGCGCGAGAAGACCCGGCATCGACAGCGCCTGACCGCGTCCGATCTCGTCGAGGCCGACACCCCGCAGGGCGACGGCGGTGCGGCGACCCGGCTCGGCGCGCTCCACCGGGCGGCCGTGGATCTGCAGGCCGCGCACCACGGCGGTCCGGCCGCCGGGGACGATCTCCACCGGGTCGCCGACGGCCAGTGCCCCGCGCCGCAGCGTGCCGGTTACCACGGTGCCGAAGCCCGCGCGGGAGAAGACGCGATCGACCGGCAGGTAGGGGAAGCCGTCGTCGGTCCCGGCCTCCGCGTCGTCGAGCAGCCCGGCGAGGGCTGCGCCCAGCACGGGCAGGCCGGCGCCCGTCACCGTCGAGGTGGCGATCACCGGACCCGCCTGAATCCCGGCCCTCGACGCCGCGGCGGCGATCTCGGCGGCCCGCGCGGCGATGACCTCGGGCGTGGCCAAGTCGGCCTTGGTCAGGACCAGGACGCCGCGGCGCACCCCGATGAGCCGCGCGATCTCGAGATGCTCGACGGTCTGGGGCTTGATGCCTTCGTGCGCGTCGACCGCCAGCATCACGGCCCGCATGCCGGTGGCCCCGGAAATCATGGCGCGGACGAACCGCTCGTGCCCCGGAAGATCGACGAGGTCGATCTCGCCCTCACCGGCGGCCAGCAGTGCGAAACCCGGAACGATGGAGACCCCGCGGGCGCGCTCCTCCTTCAGCCTGTCCGTCTCGACGCCGGTCAGCGCGCGGACCAGCGCGGTCTTGCCATGATCGACATGCCCGATCACGCCGACGAGAAGTGTCTTCAAGGCAGTCACCGACCGGACCATCTCCGAAGCCGCCCTCCACACCGGGCGCACCACTTTAAGATAGGAGGAATCGGCCACGTCGGCTCGGCGTCGAGCCGGGCGCTGCCGGCCGGTCGCGGCTGGGACGGACGCGGCAGATCAATTGTGGACAATTATTCTTGCCACGCCCGACCGATTTGGGAAAGCGTGATTTTCACGCAGTGCAACATGCGCCGGAATCGCATCGTCACGCACCAGATGCAGGCTCGGATGCAGCCGCGGCCCGCTTGACGGCGGGGAAAGGTCCGATGTCTCTCGACATCGAAGGTCGAACGCTCCGGGCGGATCGCTGCCGCAGGATGGTTCGATGCAACCGGACGTACCTCCCCCCGTCGTTGGACGAGGCGGGACACGACGAGGAGAACATGAGCGACATCGATAGTCACGCCGGCTCGGAGCCCCGCGAGATCGAGCTGAAGCTCGATTGCTCGGGTCCGGACCTGACGGTGCTCGCGTCCCATCCGCGGCTGCAGGGCAGCGCTTTTCCCGAGCCGGACCTTCTCGTAACCACCTACTACGACACGCCCGGCCGCGACCTGAGAGCTGCGGGCCTGACGCTGCGGGTCCGCGCGAAGGCCGGCCGCCACATCCAGACCGTGAAGGCCGGTGTCGGGGATGTGGGGCTGTTCGACCGGGCCGAGTGGGAGACCGAGATTGGCGGCGAGACGCCTGAAGCGTCCGCCTGGGCCGGCACGGCGGCGGAGCCTGTCCTGCGCGACGCCGAGGCGGCGCCGGAGCGCCTGTTCTCCACGATCGTGATGCGCCGGGAGGTTCCGCTGGAGCAGGGCGCATCGCGCATCCTGGTCACCCTGGACGAGGGCCGCGTCGAGAGCCCAGTGGGCGATGCGCCGCTCTGCGGAATCGAGCTGGAGCTGCAGACGGGCGACCCGGCCGACCTGTTCCTGGTGGCGCAATCGCTGGCCGAGACCGTCCCCCTGCGCCTGAGCGTCAACGCCAAGAGTGCCGTCGGCTTCGCGCTGGTCGACGGCTCCGGCCCGGCTGTGGTGAAGGCCGAGCCCTTGGACCTGCCCGAGGAGGCCAGCGCCGGCGAGGTCTTTCGCCGGGTGGCGCTGGCCTGCCTCCGCCACATGCGCCTGAACGAAACGGCGTTCCTCGACGGCGGGCGGCCGCCGGAGGCCCTGCACCAGATCCGGGTGGCGCTGCGCCGGCTGCGTTCCGCGCTCTCGCTGTTCGCACCGATGCTTGAGGGCGATCAACGCGCCGATGGCTTCAACGACGAGATCAAGCGCGTCACGGAACCCTTCGGTCACGCTCGGAACCTCGACGTGTTCCTGGGCCAGACCCTGCCGTCCTTGGCCAAGGAGCGCCCGGATGAGCCCGGTCTCGACGGCCTGCGGGAGCGGGCCGAGGCGGAGCGCGAGCGCGCCTACGACGCGGTCTTGGCGACGCTGGAAAGCCCGCAGTGGCGCGGCCTGATCATCGACTTCGCCGGCTGGATCGAGGTCGGTGCCTGGAGAGCACAACCGGCCGCCGCCGAGGACGGGCGCGCCTTCGCGGCCCGCGTGCTTGACCGGGCACGGCTGCGGCTGAAGAAGCGCGGCCGCGGCCTCAAGCGCCTCGACGCCCATACCCGACACCGGGCCCGGATCGCCGCTAAGAAGCTTCGCTACGGCGCGGAGTTCTTCTCGGGCCTGTACCGGAAGAAGAAGGCGCGGCGGCGTCAGGACAAATTCGGCGCTGCCCTGTCGGATCTGCAGGACCATCTCGGCAGCCTCAACGACCTTGAGACGGCCCGGGCGATGACCGAGAGCCTCTCGGGTCCGCCGATGCCCGGCGTCGAAGATCCCGGCGTACAGGACCTGCTGACGGCCGCCGCCGAGGCCCGGGCCGAGCTTCTCGACGTCAAGCCATTCTGGCGCTGACGCTTTTTGCGCCACCGCCCCTTCGGAACCCGACTGGGGCGGCGGCGTTCGCCGGGAGATCCGCGTGATCGGTCGGACAGGGAGCGCGGATGGCCCACGCCTACAGGTTCGGGATCGAGGAGGAGTTCTTCCTCGCCGACGCCCGGTCCCGGGGGACGCCCCGCGCCCGGCTCCGCGCCTTCCACGCGGCCGTGAAGGCCCGCGTTGACGAGGCCGAACGGGAGCAGCTGCAATGCCAGGTTGAGATAGCCTCGCCGCCGACCGACGACGTCGCTGCCGCACGGGCGCATCTCGCGCATCTGCGCTGCATCCTGGCCGAAATCGGGGCCGAACGCGGAATCCTGATCTTCGCATCCGGCACGCATCCGACCGCCCGGTGGCGCGATCAGCGCCCCACCGACAAGGCGCGCTACCACGGCATCATGGCCGACCTCCGGATGCTCGGCCGACGCAACCTCGTCTGCGGCCTCCACGTGCACGTGGAAGTGCCCGATTCCGAAGCCCGGATCGGACTGATGGGCCGGCTGCTGCCGTTCCTGCCGATCCTGCTCGCCCTGTCGACCTCCTCGCCCTTCTGGCAGGGCCAGCAGACCGGGATGGCCGGGTACCGGATGCGCGCCTACGCCGAACTGCCCCGGACCGGCGTTCCGGAGCTGTTCGCCGACGCGGCCGACTACGCCCGCTACGTCGACGTGATGACCAAAGCGGGTGCCATCACGGATGCCAGCTATCTTTGGTGGCATCTGCGCGCCTCCGTGAAATATCCGACCCTCGAATTGCGGGTTGCCGACAGCTGCACGCGCCTCGACGACGCGGTCTGCATCGCCGCCTTGTTCCGATGCCTCGTGCGCCGGGTCGTCCGGGATCGCGGGCTCAACAGCGGGATGACGGCGGCGTCCCGAGGCTTCGTGATGGAGAACCTGTGGCGGGCCGAGCGCGACGGCATCAGGGCGACGCTCATCGATGAGGCGCGCGCCTGCGCGGTGCCGATGGCCGAAGGTCTTGAGGATCTGCTCGCCACCATCGCGGAGGATGCCGAGGCGCTGAACTGTGCCGAGACGTGCGCGCACGCGCGACGCAACGTCGCCGATGGAACGAGCGCCGACCGGCAGATGGCAGCCTTCGCGGCCGCGCGCAGGTCCGGTGCCGGCGAGCGGGCCGCGCTGTCGACGGTGGTGGACCACTTGGCTGCGGAAACCGCCGCCGGTCCGAAGCTCGAGCCTGGGGGGCGCCCGAACGTCGGTCCGACGGCGTAGCGACGGAAACGGATCCGGCCGAGGGGGGAAAGCAGAGCCCGCATTCCGTCGGCCGTGCTGAGTGGCACGGTCGTCGGAAGCGTTCGCACGGCCACGTTTCCGAAGAATGTCTGATTGCAGCACCCGTATTCGTGATGTTGTTCGACCGGTTGCGGATCGATCAGTGATCGCGGGGGCCGCGCGCCGGATCGCCCCCCGCTTGCGCCCGCCCCGTATGCGCCCGCCCCGCTTCCCTCGACGCGCCCGTCTGCTATCCCTCACGCATCCCACCGCCAGTCTCGATCCCTCGGCATGAGCCTCCTGCGCGATCTCTTCGGCCATGTCGGCCGCACCGTGACGGCCTACGCGGGCGACAAGGCGCTCATGCTGGCGGCCGTCTCGGCCGCGTCCAACGTGATCGTGGCCGACGGCGAGGTCGCCGGCCAGGAATTCGACGTGGCCCTGCAGGGGCTGCGCGCCGATCCGGTGCTGATGAAGGGCTACGATGCCCTGATGCTGGAGACGGAGCTGTACGCGGGCATCGCCCGCGCGCGCACCCGCCTGGGCCGGGCCGAGAACCTGCGCCACGTTGCGGCGGTCGCGACGCGGCCGGCGCATCAGCGCGAGAACGTCTTCCTGATCGCCGCGGATGTCGCGGACCAGGACGGGATCAGCAACATCGAGGCCAGCGCGCTCGGCGCGATCGCCGCGGCGCTGGGGGTGGATGGCGTCGGGCTGCTGCGCGCCAATCCGATCCGGCGCCTCCTGGAGTGACGAACCGGGGACGGACCGGCGTCGCGAGCCCGTCGGCATCAACGTTGCTATCGGCGGTCTTACTGCCGACGGTGTTCTTCAACCCGCGGTATCCAGCGACCGCCCAACCGTCCCACGGCGTCGCGCCGTCAAAGGAACCGGCATGGCCGAGATGAACCTGAGCAAGACCCACAACCTGCGCTCCGACGGCTCGCGGCTGTGGTCCACCATCGTGGAGACCGCCGCCTTCGGTGGCACGCCCGCCGGTGGCATCAACCGGCTGACGCTCTCGCCCGAAGATGGGCACGTGCGCGACTGGTTCCGGGACGCCTGCGCGGCGGCGGGGCTCACGGTGACGGTCGACGCGCTCGGCACCCAATACGCCCTGCGGCCCGGCCGTGACATGAGCCGCAAGCCGATCGCGTTCGGCTCGCACCTCGACACGCAGCCGACCGGGGGCAAGTTCGACGGTGTCCTCGGCGTGCTGGCCGGGCTGGAGGTGATCCGCAGCCTGAACGACGCGGGCATCGAGACCGAAGCGCCACTTCTGGTCGTCAACTGGACCAACGAGGAAGGCTCGCGCTTCGCCCCCGCCATGATGGCGTCGGCCGCCTATGCCGGGGACTTCACCACCGACGATATTCTGGCCAAGCGCGATGCCGCCGGCATCACCGTGGCGGACGCCCTCGACGCGATCGGCTACCGCGGCAGCGAGCCCGTGGGCGCGCAGGCTATCGGGGCCTTCGTCGAACTGCACATCGAGCAGGGACCGGTCTTGGAAGCCGAGGGCAAGACGATCGGCGTGGTCGAGGGCGGCCAGGGCATCATGTGGTTCGACGGCGTCATAACGGGCTTCGAGAGCCATGCCGGCACGACACCCATGCCGCGCCGCCGCGACGCGCTGCTGGCCCTGTCGGAATTCGCCCTGGCCGCCGAGACGATCGCCCTCGCGCACGCGCCCTCCGCGGTCGCCACGATCGGCGAAGCCGCGATCCTCGCGCCGTCACGCAACGTCGTGCCGGGGCGGGTCGCCTTCACCCTCGACGTGCGCGACCCGCGAGCCACCACCCTCGACGCTATGGAGTCGGCTCTCCGGGACGCCGCCGCCGACATTTCCGGCCGGCGCCGCCTGGAGATCGCGCTCACGCGGATCTGGCGCAAGGAACCGGTGCCGTTCGATCCCGCCATCGTGGCGGCGATCGATGCGGCGGCCGAGAGCCTCGGGCACAGCCGGCGTCGGATCATCTCGGGTGCCGGCCACGATGCCTGCAATCTTGCCGCGAAGGTGCCGGCAGCCATGATCTTCGTGCCCTGCAAGGACGGCATCAGCCACAACGAGTCGGAATCGGCCACGCAGGCCGACTGCGCAGCCGGCGCCGACGTGCTGCTGCAGACGGTCCTGCGCCTCGCCAACGCGCCCGCGCCGACCGAAGCGTAGCCGTCGCGGACGCGTCGGACTCGCGAGCCGGCTGAGGGAGGGACCGCAAGCCGTCTCCGTCGAGCGGAGCCGTATCTTTGGCGATGCGGCGCGCGCTTCGAGCCGCGCCGCCGTTACGGATGGTCTTCGGCAAGCCTCGAATCCGGCTCCGCTTTCCGGGCCGGGGCCTGGCGGTGCGGAACGGATCAGGTCACGGAACTTGCGCGACGCCCCCCCCCGCACGGAACGGATACGAATGCTGCCTCGTCGTGACGCCGGATCGCTTGCGGAACGCGTGGTCCGCGCATGGCCCCGGAGGTGTACGGCGCTACAAAATCCCTTATGGACCGCTCCATGAGCGCGCGATCCTATCGCGATGCCAAAGGCCGGCCCCTCGTGGTGGTGACCGGCCTCGGCATCGTTTCCTCCCTCGGGCAGGGACAGGCCGAGACCTGGGCGGCTATGATCGCGGGCCGCTCCGGCATCCACGTCATCGATCGGTTCTCCACGGACGGACTGCGCACGCGCATTGCCGGGACGGTGGATTTCCTCGACACCGAGCCGACGATCGCGCCGCTCCTGTCGGAGCGCTTTGCCACCGTGGCCGCCGAGGAGGCCGTCGCGCAGGCCAGGATCGGCGCCGTCGGGGATTTCCCGGGCGCGCTGTTCATCGCGGTCCCCCCCGTCGAGATGGAATGGCCGCAGCGGCAGGCCCTGGCCGAGGCCGCGGGCGGCGACGGGCCGGTCGATTATGCCGGACTGCTCCGGGCGGCGGGGACGCGCCGGTTCGATTCGTGGCACGACCTCTTCATCTTCGGCACCGTCGCGGATCGGATCGCCGATCGCTTCGGCACCAAGGGCTCTCCGATCTCGCTCTCGACGGCCTGCTCGTCCGGGGCCACCGCGATCCAGCTGGGTGTCGAGGCGATCCGACGCGGAGAGACCGCGGCGGCGTTGTGCATCGGCACCGACGGATCGGTGAATCCGGAATCGCTGATCCGCTTCTCGCTGCTCTCGGCGCTCTCAACCCGCAACGACGACCCGGCGGCGGCGTCGAAGCCGTTCTCGAAGGACCGGGACGGCTTCGTCATGGGCGAGGGGGCAGCTGCCCTGGTCCTGGAAGATGCCGGCGCCGCCGCCGCCCGAGGGGCGACGATCCTCGGATACGTCCTCGGATGCGGCGAGAAGGGTGACGGCTTCCACCGCACCCGATCCAGCCCGGACGGGGCGCCGATCATCGCGGCGATCCGGTCGAGCCTGGAGGATGCGGGCCTCCAAGCCGGCGCCATCGATAGCGTCAACGCCCATGGCACCTCGACGCCGGAGAACGACAAGATGGAGGCCCTCGGCCTGGCCGCCGTGTTCGGCGACCGCACGACCGCCCTGCCGGTGACGTCCAACAAGTCCATGATCGGCCATACCCTGACAGCCGCCGGCGCCATCGAGGCGGCGGTGTCGCTGCTGACCATCCGTCACGGCCGCATCCCCCCGACCATCAACCATCGGGTGCCGGACCCGACGATCGCCCTCGACGTGGTGGAGACCGCCCGCGACCTTCCGGTGCGGACGGTCCTGTCGAACTCCTTCGGCTTCGGCGGCCAGAACACCTGCCTGGTCCTCGGCGCGGAGCCCGCGTGAGCGCCGGTTCGTCGCCCCGCCGCATCCTCGTCACGGGGGGCGCCACCGGAATCGGTGCGGCGATCGTCCGCACCCTCGTGGCCGCCGGATACGATGTCGACTTCACCTACCGGGCGTCGGCCGAGGCCGCGCAGTCACTGCTGGTGGACCTGCGCGCGGCGCATCCGGAGCGCACCCTCGCGGCCCATCCGATCGACCTCGCCGACAAGGTAGCCCTGGACGGGTTCTGCGAGGTCGCGGAGGCGGCTGGCTATTACGGCCTCATCCATAACGCGGGACAACCCTGCGACGCCCTGGCGGCCATGCTCGACCAAGAGCGGGCCGAGGCGGCCATGCAGGTCAACTTCTTCTCGCTGACCCGTCTCGCCAAGGCGCTGGTGCGCGAGATGGTCCGGACGCGCACCGGCCGGATCGTGGCGATCGGGTCGGTCGCGGCCCTGCGGGGCAATGCCGGCAATGCCGCCTACGCGGCGACGAAGGGCGCGCTGATCGCCTATTGCCGGACGCTCGCGGTGGAATCGGCCAAGCGCGGCGTGACCGTCAACGTGATCGCGCCCGGCTTCGTCGACACCGCCATGATGGCGCGTTACGCCGGTCACCGGGACGGCATGGAGCGGCAGATTCCCGCCGGCCGGTTTGCCCGCCCCGAGGACGTCGCCGCGCTCACCGCCTTCCTGATGGGCGAGGGGGCCTCCTACATTACCGGAACCGTACTGCCCGTGGACGGCGGCCTGACCGCCATGATGGGCGTGCACCGGACCTGACGGCGATGCCCTCGAACCGGACGATCCCGCCGATGCGCGCCAGCCTCGCCCTTTCCGCCGTCTGCCTCGCGGCGCTCCTCGTCCCGGAGCAGGTCCGGGCCGAGCCGGAGCGCTACCGGATCTCGGGCCTGCCGCCCGGCGAGCCTTTGAGCATCCGCGCGGAACCTGACCCCGCGGCCGAGCAGATCGGTGAGATCCGCTCCCGGGCCCTGGTGTTCGGATGCACCAACGACACGCCGAGCCGCACGACCTGGTGCCGGGTCAAGGCCGGCCGGGTCCTGGGCTGGGCGCGGCGACGGTACCTCGCACCGGATTGAGTGGAGCATCGATGCAAGCCCTCCAGCTGTTCGGCGACCGCGACCTGCGCCTCACGGAGATCGAGCCTCCGCCCGCACCCGGCCCCGGCGAGATCCGGATCCGCATCCGCGCCGTCGGCCTCAATTTCATCGACGTCTGGGGCTTCCGCGGCATGGCCTTCGCCAAGCGGAAGTTGCCCCTCATCGTGGGGGCGGAAGCCGCAGGCGTCGTCGAAACCTTGGGGGAAGGCGTTGCCGGCCTCGCCGTCGGTGATCCGGTCGTGCCTTACGGGGCGATGACCTGCGGTCGGTGCCGGGCCTGCCGCGAGGGTCGCGACAACCTCTGCGAGGACGTCTCGGGCGTAATGGGCTTTCACCTCGACGGCTTCGCCCGCGAACTCGTGACGCTGCCGGCGCGCCTCGTCGTCAGGGTGCCGGAGGGGGTCCACGCCACCGATGCGGCCTGCGCGGGCATCGCCTTCGGGACCGTCCAGCACATGCTGTTCGACAATGCCCGCCTGGAGCCCGGCGAGAGCGTGCTGGTCCATGCCGGCGGCTCCGGGATCGGCACCGCGGCGATCCGCATGGCCAAGGCGATCGGCTGCACCGTCTACGCCACCGTCGGCGACGACGAGAAAGGCCGCAAGGCCGCCGAACTCGGCGCCGACCACGTCATCAACTACCGCACCGAACGGTTCGAGGGCGAGGTGCGGCGGCTGACGAAGCGCAAGGGTGTCGACGTGGTCTTCGAGCATGTCGGCGCCGACACCTGGAACGGCTCCCTGCTGTGCCTCAAGCGCGGCGGTCGCCTCGTCACCTGCGGATCGACCTCCGGCGTCTCGGCGACCATGAACCTGATGCAGCTGTTCCAGCAGCAATACCGCATCACCGGCTCCTTCGGTTGCTCCCTCGCCAATATCGGCCAATCCCTCGACAAGATGGCCGCCGGCATTCGGCCCGTGGTCGATACCGTCTACCCGCTGGCCGATTTCGCAGAGGGACTGGAGCGCCTCGAGTCGCGCCGCGTCTTCGGCAAGATCCTGGTCAGCCTGTAGGCGGCCGGCGCTTCGGACGGGACCCGTTTTGCGGCGCACATTTCGCGCCGCGGGAAACATGGCTTAAGCTTCGCCTTGCGGGTGCATCGGGGGGGCCGCCCGTACTGACCCGGGAAACGATTGTGCTGCGTCTCGCCCTCCTCCTGAAACGGTCGTACCCACGCCTTGCGGGGTTCGCCATGATCCCGCTGATCCGGGCGCTGGTCTGGCTCGCGCGTGCCCTGGGTCCGGCGCGGTCCACGGCACTCGGCGCCGCGATCCTGCGCGCGATCGGGCCGCTCCTGCCCGCGCACCGCACCGCGCTGGCAAATCTGCGGGCCGCCTTCCCCGACATGCCGGAGGCGGAGCGGCGGAAGATCGCCCTCGAAGCCTGGGACAATCTCGGGCGGACGGGCGCCGAATACGCCCATCTCGACAGCCTGTTCGACTACGATCCCGAAGCCACCGGGCCGTTGCGGACGGACATTTCCGGCATCGAGCACTTCGTCGCCCTGCGCGACGACGGCCAGCCGGGGCTGATCTTCTCGGCCCATCTGGCGAACTGGGAGCTTCCGGCGATCTGCGCGGCCCGCTTCGGGTTGGACGCGACGGCCGTGTTCCGGCCGCCGAACAACCCGGCGGCCGCACGCCTCCTGCAGGAGGTCCGCCGACGGTCCATGGGCGGCCTCGCGGCGTCGAAGCCGGGCGCCGTCTTCGCCATGCGCGACGTGGTGGAGAACGGCGGCCACCTCGGCCAGTTGATCGACCAGCACTTCACCCGCGGCGTCGTGGTGGAGTTCCTCGGTCGCCCCTGCTTGGCCAACCCGCTCCTCGCCAAGCTCGCCCGGCACTACGAATGTCCCGTTCACGGGGTCCGCGTCGTGCGCCTGCCGGAAGGCCGTTTCCGGCTCGACCTGACGCCGCCGCTCGATCTGCCGCGGACCGCCGATGGGACCATCGACGTGACCGGCGCCATGCAGGCCATGACGACCGTCGTCGAGGGCTGGGTGCGCGAGAACCCGGGCCAGTGGCTCTGGATGCATCGCCGGTGGCGCCCGGACATGCTGCCCAAGCCCCGGTCGCCGTCCGCGGGATCTCAACCCGTGGTGGAAAGCTCTCAAGCCAACGTGATTTCACAGACGGCGTCCCAGACGCTCTGATGGCGCGATGACGCCCCGGCACCACGCCCGATTCCGGGAACGCCGCGCGCTCTGCGCAGCCTTGCTGCTCTGGAGCTTCCTGACCGGTTCGGCGGCACGGGCCGAACCGGTTCGCGCCGTCGTGGAATTGTTCACCAGCCAGGGATGCGGCGCCTGCCGCACCGCCGAGCCGGTGCTGCGGGAGCTCGCCCGGCAGCCCGGAGTGATCGCCCTGACCCTGCCGGTGACCTACTGGGATTATCTCGGCTGGAAGGACACCCTGGCGTCGCGCCCGCTCACCGACCGTCAGCGCGCCTACGCGCGCGGCCGCGGTGCCCGCCAGGTCTTCACCCCGCAGATCGTGGTCGACGGCAGCGGCTTCGCGGTGGGGTCGGACAAGTCCGCCCTCGATCGCCTCCTCCGAGAGGCTGCGCAGCACGGCGGCCTGCCGGTTCCCGTGCGCAGCGAACGGCGGGGCGACCGGATCCTGGTCGAGATCGGGGCGATGCCGGAGGCCCGGGGCGATCTGCGCGGCGACGTCTGGCTGATCCCGATCCTGCGCAGCCGGTCGATCGCGATCCAGGCCGGTGAGAATGGCGGACGGACGGCGACCTACGTCAACGTGGTGCGCGGCATGCAGCGCCTGGGGACCTGGACCGGACAGGCCCTGCGCTTCGACGTGCCCGGGATCCAGACGGAGACCGGCGATGCGGATAGCTGGGTCGTGCTGCTCCAGGGCACGGCTGACGGCCGGCCCGGGCGCATCTTCGGAGCGGCCAAGGGACCGGGACTCTAGCGTCCGGTTTCCCGGCCATTCGGGCTACGTGAGGGTGATCGGGTCGATCGGCCGGCGGCCCTCCGTCTCGCGGCGCGCGTTCGATTCGCGGGCCAGCTCCGCCAGCCGCGCGTCCAGGCGCTCGGACGCACGGCCGACGAGCGCGATGGCCGCGTCGATCGCGCCGCTGACCAACGCGGCGCCGCCAACGACGCCTGTGACGACGGCACGCTCGACGGCACGTCCGACTCGATGAACAATCCGCATGGGTTGGGGCTCGTGAAGAAGCGGCGCTCGCTGCGCCATCGGCCGGGCAGTTAGGGCCGCTCCGCCGCGGCTGGATGGGGCTGAAAGCGGCACCGTCCTGAGCGCCTCGCGTGGAACCTTCCGAAATCCAGGGGCGCGAGGCCGATCGGCCGGATGCACGCGCCGCCTGCGGGCCGAACTTCAGGGAGCGCCGGCTCGTTGCATCCTCGGCCGTCCCGCGTCCCGCGGGGACGAACCTCAGCGAGGGCCGGTCATGCGGCGGCGCCATCTCCTGTCCGGGCTCGTCTCCGGGATGCTCGCCGCCCTGTCGCCGACCGGCCGGCGTGCGCGGGCCGCCGATCCGACCGTCGACGTCCTGCTGGTTCTCGCGGCCGACGTGTCCCTGAGCATCACCGAGGCCCGCTTCGATCTCGAACGCCGGGGCTACGCCGAGGCGTTCAGCGATCCGCGCGTCCTGCGTGCCATCGCGGAAGGTCCGCAGGGGCGCATCGGCGTCGCGCTGTTCGATTGGGCCAGTCCCGGGGAGCAGCGGATCGCGGTCGACTGGATGGTCATCGCCAACGGGGTGGACGCGGGCGTGTTCGCGGCCAGACTGGCCGCCGCACCGCGTCCGTTCTACGGCCGCACGGCCATCGGTTCGGCCATCGGCTTCGCCACGGCCCTGCTGGCGCGGGCGCCGTTCCAGGGGGATCGCCGGGTCATCGACATCTCCGGTGACGGCACCGGCAACGCGGGCGGTCCGATCGCTGCGGCCCGCGAGGCCGCGGTGGCGGCGGGCGCCACGATCAACGGCATCGTCATCCTCACCGATCCCGAGGGTATGCCGGGCTTCCTGAGAGACCACACCAACCCGGCAGGGGGACTGGCAGCGTACTACCGGACCGTGGTGATCGGCGGGGCGGGTGCCTTCGTGATGAGTGCGGCGAGCTTCGAGGCCTTCGGACGTGCCCTGATCGCCAAGCTGGTGCGCGAGATCTCCTGATTGCCCGTTCGAGAATCCAGAGGAGGGTTCCGCCGATGCGCCTTGCCGTGCTCCAGTTCACGCACGAGACCGTGACGTTCCTGCCCAACGACACGACCCGCGAGGACTTCACCTATCCGGGCTCGCCGGCCTCCGGGCCGGATCTCCTCGCGACCGACCCGAAGGGCTATATGGGCGGATTCGTGCAGGTGGCGGGCGAGCATCGGGGCGTCGAGCTCGTGGGCATTGCGTCTCCGCTCTGGCCGCGCACCGGCACCGCCTCGGGCTGGATCACCGCGGACGCCTACGCACACTTCGTCCACGCCATGCTGGCGGAGTTGCGGGAGCAGGGGCCCGTCGACGGCGTCTACATGGCGCTTCACGGCGCGATGGCCGTGCGCGGCGTGCCCCGCCCGGAGGCCGACCTCGCCCGGCAGGTCCGCGAAGCCGTCGGCCAGCAGGCGGTGATCGCCGCGACCTTCGACCTCCACGGCAACGAGGATGCCGCCTTCCTCGATCACGCCGACATGTCCTTCGCGGTGAAGTACTTCCCTCACTACGACGGCCATCTTCAGGGACAGCGAGCCGCCCGCATGCTGATCCGGGCCGTGCGCGGCGACTACCGGCCGGCGCATCGGACTCTCAAGGTCCCGATCCTCTCACCCACCGTCGCGCAATGGACCGGCGCACCGCCGTGGTCCGACCTCGTTCAGCGGGCGCTCGTGTGGGAGGCCCGCGAGCCGGACCTGTTCGTCAACGTCTTCTTCGGTTTCCCATGGGGTGACGCACCGGACGGCGGCATGACCGTCCAGACGACGACGAATGGCGATCCGGGCCTCGCCGCCCGGGCGGCGCAGGACATCGCCGCCTTCGCGTGGCGCAACCGCAAGGCCTTGGTGGCCGCGGCCGAGATCCACACCATCGCGGACGGGGTGCGGCTGGCCCGGGAGGCGGTCGCCGATGGCGCGACCCCGATCGTCCTGGCCGATCACAGCGACCGGTCCGGGCAGGCCACGTGGCTGCTGCGCGAAATCCTGGCGCAAGGGCTCGGTCGCTGCCTCGTGGCGACCATCGCGTCGGCGGAGACGATCGCGGCCCTCGTCGCCCGCGGCGCCGGACCCGACGACCCCTTCGACGCGGCGGTCGGGGGCGGCGCCGACCCGTCCGCCGGGGACGCCATCCGGGTCACCGGCACCGTGCTGCGCGTGGTCGCGGCGCCGGCCCCCGGCGTGGCGGGAAGCGGCGGCAGCGGTGGCCACTGGGTCAGCGTCCGGCTGGCGGCGGGTAACGTTCTGGTGCTCAGCCCGCAGCTCGCCCAGGTGGTCGAGCCCGCCGAGTTGTGGGGTCTCGGCCTCGACCCGGCCGATTACGACGTGGTGGCGATCAAGTCGCGGGTGCATTTCCGCCGCGGCTTCGACGACAGCGGCTACGCGCGCACCATCCTGCTGGTCGAACCGCCGGAGCCGTTCCTGGGCACCACGCGGCTCGATCGATTGCCGTACGCCCATATGCGGGCCGCCGACTTCTACCCCTACGGGAACCCGCCGGCTCCGGACGGATCCGTCGCGTGATCGCCGGACCGGCCCAGAGACGACAGCTTCCGCCGGGCGTCACCCCCGGTCCTCGCGCACCGACGCCCGGGGCGCTAGGCTTGGGTCGCACGCGCCCGGCGAGGCGCGGCCCAGGGAGGATGCGGAATGCGGATCTCAGCCGACCGGCTGTCCGACTATGTGCGGGATATCTTCATGCGGGAGGGGTGCGACGAGGCGGAGGCCGAGCGGATCGGCCGTTTCCTCGTGGCCGCCAACCTCACCGGTCACGATAGTCACGGGGTCGTCCGGGTCACCCGCTACGTGGAGTGGCTGCGTACCGGCGAGGTCGAGGCGGGACGCACGCCCGAAATCGTCACCGATGCGCCGTCCTTCGCGCTCCTCGACGCGCAGTACGGCTTCGGACAGACCGCCGGCCCCTTCGCGACGGATCTCGGCATCGCCAAGGCGAAAGAGAACGGCGTGGCCGTCGTGGCGCTCCGGCATGCCGGGCATCTCGGCCGCATCGGCGAATGGGCCGAACGTGCGGCGGCAGCCGGCCTCGTTTCGGTTCACTTCGTCAACGTGGCGGGCAGTCTGCTCGTGGCACCGTTCGGCTCCGTCGAGCGCCGCTTCTCCACCGCGCCGTTCGCCGCCGGTTTCCCGGTGCCCGGCGCGGAGCCGATCATCCTCGACTTCGCGACCTCGGCGGTGGCCGAGGGCAAGGTGCTGGTGGCGTCCCGGGGCGGCAAGCCCCTGCCGGAGGGTGCGTTGATCGAGCCCGATGGCCGGCTCAGCGCGGATCCGGCGACCCTGTTCGGCCCGCTCGAGGGCGTGGAACGCGACAATCAGCGCGGTACGGGCGCGATCCGGGCCTTCGGCGAGCACAAGGGCTCGGGTCTCGCGCTGATGTGCGAGCTTCTGGCCGGTGCACTCACCGGCTCCGGCACGGCCGGCCCCGGCCAGCGGCGAATCTGCAACGGCATGCTGTCGGTCTACGTGCGGCCGGAGGCCCTCGGCACCGAGGACGTCCTGGCGGCGGAGGCGCGGACCTACCTCGAGTTCTTCAAGGGTGCCCGGCCGATGCCGGGCGCCGAGGTTCTGCTGCCCGGCGAGCCGGAGCGCCGCATGCGGGCGGAGCGCCTCGCCGAGGGCGTACCGCTGCCCGAGCCCGTGTGGGAGACGCTGCTGGCAGCGGGCCGGCCGCACGGGCTCGATGGCGACAGCTACCGCACCTGAGCGGAGGCCGCCCGGTTCCAAGCCCCGGCGCCGTCATCGTTCGGATCGCGAGCGGCACCGCGCTCACGGATCGCAAGGAGAACTCGATGTCTAGCTACCCCGTCATCGCCCTGCGGCCCGAAGACGGCGTCGTCGTGGCCCGCGGCGCCATCGAGCCCGGCACGCCGGTGAGGGCCGGCGTGATGGCGGCCGAGCGGATCCCGGCCGGCCACAAGGTCGCGGTGCGTCCGCACCGCAGCGGCGAGCCGGTGACCAAGTACGGCCAGATCATCGGCTTCGCCAAGCACGATATCGGCGCCGGGCAGCACGTCCACGTCCACAATCTCGCCATGGGCGAATTCGCGCGCGACTACGCCTTCGGGATCGACGCGCGGCCGACCCGACTCGTCACGCCGGCAGCGACGTTTCAGGGCATTCGCCGTCCCGACGGGCGGGTCGCGACGCGCAACTACGTCGGCATCCTCACATCGGTGAATTGCAGCGCGCACGTCGCCGACCTGATCGCCGACGCGTTCCGGCGCCATCCGATTCTTGGTCTCGACCCGCTCGCCGCCTATCCGAACGTCGACGGCGTGGTGGCGCTGACCCACAAGACGGGTTGCGGCATGGCCATGGGTGAGCCCCTCCGGCTGCTGCGCCGGACGCTCGCGGGCTACGCCCGACACGTGAACTTCTCGCACATCGTCATGATCGGGCTCGGCTGCGAGGTGAACCAGATCGGCGCCTTCCTGCAGGAGCAGGGGCTGGCGGACCGGATCCGGAGCATGAACATCCAGAGCCTCGGCGGGACGCGCAAGACCGTGGAGGCCGGGATCGAGTTCGTGAAGGGCATCCTGGACGAGGCCAATGTCGTCCATCGGGAACCGGTGCCCGCGAGCGAGCTGATCGTCGCCCTGCAGTGCGGCGGCTCCGACGGCTACTCGGGCGTTTCGGCCAACCCGGCGCTGGGGATCGCCAGCGACCTCGTCGTGCAGAACGGCGGTACCGTCATCCTGTCGGAGACCACCGAGACCTACGGCGCCGAGCACCTGTTCACCCGCCGGGCCGTGAGTCCGGCTGTCGGCCAGAAGCTCGTCGACCTGATGCACTGGTGGGAGGAGTACACCCGGAAGGAAGGCTCCGAGATCGACGCCAACCCGTCGCCGGGCAACAAGGCCGGCGGCCTGACCACGATCCTGGAGAAGTCGCTCGGCGCCATGGCAAAGGCCGGCAGCACCAACCTCGTGGACGTGCTGCGCTACGCCGATCCCGTCACCGCCAAGGGCTTCGTCTTCATGGACACGCCCGGCTACGATCCGGTCTCGGCGACCGGGCAGGTGGCCGGCGGCGCGAACCTCGTCTGCTTCACCACGGGCCGCGGCAGCGTGTTCGGCTGCAAGCCGACCCCGTCGATCAAGATCGCCACCAACTCGGCGATGTATCGACGGCTTGATGAGGACATGGATATCAATTGCGGCACGATCCTCGACGGCGAGGAGACTGTCGAGGAGGCCGGACGGCGGATCTTCGCGCGGATTCTGCAGGTCGCGGGCGGGGAGCGGACGAAGAGCGAGCAGTTCGATTTCGGCTCCTCGGAATTCGCCCCCTGGCAGATCGGCGCCACCGTGTGATCGGCCCGCGGCGCCCTTCCCCGCGCGTGCTCCGTCTCCGGGGCGCGGGCGGCGGGCTCGAATGCCAGCCTCGGCCGCGCGGCGCCGGGATTACGACAGCGGACGCACCCCTCACAGATCCGTCCGCGCCACGTGCGGGAAGCCCAGGATGAAGTCCGGGCCGAAGGCGGTGACCGGAGTGTGGAAGCCCGGGACCACGTCCCCCGCGGCGACGCGCCGGGCGGTCTCGAGGGCCGTCCAGACCGTCAGCGTGTAACCCTCGGCAGTCACCATGCGGCTCGCCACCCGGCGGCCGGCGCCGTCCCAGGCTTCCGCCAGGAAGGTGCTGCGCGCCCTCTCTCGCGCGGCCGCGGACGGGCCGGCGGGCAGCCGGTCGATGCCCCGGTTGATCAGGCGCTGGGCGGTTCCGCCGGCGATGATCCTTCGGAGGCCGGCCGGCAGGCCTGCGGCGGCCGCCATGGCGGGGAAGGCCTCGAAGTAGACCTCGATGTTGGGGACGCGCGTCGAGTACCACGCGCTCGACACGTCCCCCCAGCCGAGGCCCACGGTGCGTCGCGGGCCGGTGCCGAAATCGGCGGTCGCGCGGGGCGGACTCGGCAATTCGACGATGCGTCCGTCCCGGCGCACCCGCGTGCCCCAGGCGATGCCCTCCACCATGGTGCGCGCCGTACCGCGGCTGAATCCGCCGAATCCCCCGATGGAGATGCGCAGGTGCGTCGCGCCGGGCAGCCGCCCGGCGACGTGGGCGGCGAGGCAGTCGCTCGGCACCACGTCGAAGCCGGCCGCGGGCAGGAGGACGATGCCGGCCGCCTTCGCCGCCGCATCCTGCCTCGCCAGGGCCTCCAGCACGGAGATCTCGCCGGTGATGTCGACGTAATGCACGCCCGCGGCCAGGCAGGCGTCCGCCATCGGCCGCGCCGTCTTCGAGAAGGGGCCGGCCGCGTGGATCACCACCGCCACCCCGGTGAACGCGGCGCGCAGGCCTGCGCCATCGTCGAGCCGCGCGACCCGCATCTCCAGGCCGAGCCGGGCCGCGAGGGGCCGCAGCGTGTCCGGATCGCGCCCGGCCAGGATTGGGGTCAGGCCCTGTCCGACGGCATGAGCGGCCAGAAGCTGCCCGGTATAGCCGGTGGCGCCGTAGATCAGGATCGCGGTCATCCGGGGGTTCTGGCACCGGTGGCGCGGGTGTCAACGCGTGCCGCGCGAGGCTTCGGCCGCCCGGGTATCGGGCGTGGACGCGTCGAAGCCCTATCGGGCGCCGGCCGTCCGGGCTCGCGCCGATCCGGCGGTGATCCCGGCGGCCAGACCGCGCCGGGTGGAAACGCGCGCCGCTGCGAGGGTGGTTCCGGAACGGCTGCGGCAGCCGGCCGAATCGCCGTCACCGACAGCGTATCCTGCAGCCGAGACGGCGGGCTGAACGTTGTCCCGTTTTGGGGGAGCGATCCATGCATGCATCCCGCGCCCGCGACGATGCGACCGATCCGTTCGCTGCCTTCTCGGCCGCGCTGACCGACCTGCCGCCCCTGCGTGCCGCCGTCGTCGCGGCCTGCCGCCGCGCCGAGCCGGACTGCGTCGCTGCGCTCCTCGACCTCGCGCGGCTGACCACCGCGGGCGCGGAGCGCGTCGCCGGCCACGCGCGGCAACTCATCGAGACTCTGCGGCGACGCCGGCCGCGCGGCGGCGTCGAGGGCGTGATCCACGAATACACCCTCTCAAGCCAGGAGGGCGTGGCGCTGATGTGCCTCGCCGAGGCGCTGCTGCGCATCCCCGACGCCGCGACGCGGGACGCGCTGATCCGCGACAAGATCGCGGGTGGCGATTGGCGCGCCCATCTCGGTCACAGCCCGTCCCCCTTCGTCAACGCGGCGACCTGGGGCCTGGTCGTCACCGGCAGGCTGACGGCGACCCGGGACGAGGCTGGATTGTCGGCCGCGCTCACCCGGCTGATCGCCCGCGGCGGCGAGCCGGTGATCCGCGGCGGCGTCGATCTCGCCATGCGGATGATGGGCGAGCAGTTCGTGGCGGGGCGGACGATCGCGGAGGCCCTGCGACACGCCGCACGGCTGGAGGCCAAGGGCTTCACCTACTCGTACGACATGCTCGGCGAGGCGGCGGTGACCGCGGCGGATGCCGAGCGCTACCGGCGCGCCTACGCGGATGCGATCCGGGCGATCGGGGTGGCTTCGGCCGGGCGCGGCGCACTCCGCGGACCCGGAATCTCGATCAAGCTGTCGGCGCTCCATCCCCGCTACGCCCGGTCGCAACGCGCCCGCATCCTGGCGGAACTTCCTCCTCGGGTGCGGGACCTCGCCGCCCCGGCGAGGCGCTCCGGCATCGGCCTCAACATCGACGCCGAGGAAGCCGATCGGCTCGACCTGTCGCTCGACATCCTGGAGATGCTCGCGTTCGACCCGGACTTGGCCGGCTGGGACGGCCTCGGCTTCGTCGTGCAGGCGTACGGAAAGCGTTGCCCCTTCGTGATCGACGTGCTGATCGACCTCGCCCGGCGCAGCCGTCGCCGGCTGATGGTGCGCTTGGTCAAGGGTGCCTACTGGGACAGCGAGATCAAGCGCGCGCAGGTGGATGGGCTGGCGGATTTCCCGGTCTTCACCCGCAAGGTGCACACCGACCTGTCGTACCTCGCCTGCGCCCGCAAGCTCCTCGCGGCCCCCGACGCCGTGTTCCCGCAATTCGCCACGCACAACGCCCAGACGCTCGCCAGCATCGTGGAGATGGCAGGCCCCGATTTCCGGCCCGGCCAGTACGAGTTCCAATGCCTCCACGGGATGGGCGAGCCGCTCTACGAGGCCGTGGTCTCCGGTGAGACGATGGGGCGGCCGTGCCGCATCTACGCGCCGGTGGGCACGCACGAGACCCTCCTCGCCTACCTCGTTCGGCGGTTGCTGGAGAACGGGGCCAACAGCTCCTTCGTGAACCGCGTCGCCGACGAGGCCGTCGCGGTCGAGGCGCTGATCGCCGATCCCGTCGCCCGCGTGGAGGCGTCCGAGCATCCGGGTGCCCCGCACGAGCGGATCGCACCGCCGCGCGCGCTGTACGGGACTGCGCGCGCCAACGCGGCCGGCCTCGACCTCGCCGACGAGGCGGCACTCGCCCGCTTGGCGGAGGGGCTGGCGGTGAGCGGGCGGACCGTGTGGCGGTCCGTGCCGTCCGGGTGCGACGCGGGCTCTGCCGGCACCCCTGTCCGCAACCCGGCCGATCATCGGGATCTGGTGGGGCTCTGGCGATCGTCGGCGTCGGCCGAGATTGAGCGGGCCCTGGCGCTGGCCGCCGGCATGACCCCGGCCTGGGCTGCAACTCCGCCGGTCCGGCGGGCCTCCGGCCTGCGCCGCGCCGCCGACGCCTTCGAGGCGCGGATGCCGGTGCTGATCGGGCTGATCGTCCGCGAGGCCGGGAAGTCCTACGCCGCCGCGGTCGCCGAGATCCGCGAGGCCGTCGACTTCCTGCGCTACTACGCCGCCGAAGCCGAACGGACGCTCGACGGCGGCCCCGATCCGGTTGGGCCCGTCGCCTGCATCTCCCCCTGGAACTTCCCGCTGGCGATCTTCGTCGGACAGGTCGCAGCCGCCCTGGTCGCAGGCAACCCGGTCGTGGCCAAGCCGGCCGAGGAAACGCCCCTCGTCGCCGCCGAGGCGGTCCGCATCCTCCATGCGGCGGGCGTCCCGGCGGACGTCCTCCATCTCCTGCCTGGACCCGGTTCGGTCGGACGCGCCCTGGTCGACGACGCGCGCGTCCAGGCCGTGATGTTCACCGGCTCCACGGCGGTGGCCAAGGGGATCCAGCGCCAGCTGGCCGAGCGCCTGAACCGCCACGCCGAACCCATCCCCCTCATCGCGGAGACCGGCGGACAGAACGCCATGATCGTCGACTCCTCGGCGCTGCCCGAACAGGTGGTGGCCGATGTGATCGCCTCGGCGTTCGATTCCGCCGGCCAGCGCTGCTCGGCCCTGCGCATCCTGTGCCTGCAGGATGAGATCGCCGATCGGACCCTGACGATGCTGAAAGGCGCCCTGAGCGAACTCGAATGCGGCGATCCGCGCCGGCTCTCCGTGGATGTCGGGCCCATCATCACAGCCGAGGCGGCCGATCGGATCACCCGTCACATCGCAGCGATGCGCGCCCGCGGTTTTGCCGTTCACGAGCTGAGCCTGTCATCGAGGAACGGAGGCGGCACGTTCGTGAGGCCGACCCTCATCGAGATCGACCGCGTCGCCGACGTCGAGGCGGAAGTGTTCGGCCCGGTGCTGCACGTCCTGCGCTACGATCGCGCCGACTTGGACCGGATCCTGGCGGAGATCGACGATACCGGCTTCGGGCTGACCTTCGGGTTGCATAGCCGGATCGACGAGACGATCGCCCGGGTCCTCGCTCGCGTTCGGGCCGGCAACCGATACGTGAATCGCAACGTGATCGGCGCGGTGGTCGGGGTCCAGCCGTTCGGCGGATCCGGCCTGTCGGGCACGGGGCCGAAGGCCGGCGGGCCCCTCTACCTCTCGCGGCTCGTCCGGCGACCGCCGGTTGGGGCTTGCGGCGCGCTGGCGGCGGACGGTGCAGCGATCCGCCCGTACCTGGATTGGTTGCAGGCGACCGGGCGCAGCCGTGTTGCCGAACATCTCGCGGCGGTCTCATATCCCGGCTTCGCGGTGACCACCCTGCGGGGCCCGGTCGGGGAGCGTAACGCCTACGCGTTGCGGCCCCGCGGCCGCGTCGTGGCCATCGCCAGCACCGAGACCGGGCTGCTCCTGCAACTCGGAGCGATTATCGGCAGCGGCAACCGCGCTTTGGTCGTCGCGCCGGACCGGAGCTGGCCCATCCTCCGGGACATCCCCGACGCGCTCGGGACCCTCGTCGATCGGACTGCGACGCTCGGCGATGTCTCCGACGTGAACGCGGTCCTGTACGAGGGCGACGCGGCCGGCCTGATGGCCGTGAACCGGCTGGTCGCGGCCCGTCCCGGCGCGATCCTGCCGGTACAGGGCCGCACGCCGGAGGCGCTGGCTGGCGGCGACTGCTACGCCGCGATAGGCCTCGTCGAGGAGGTCTCGACCACGATCAACACCGCCGCCGCCGGGGGCAATGCCAGCCTGATGAGCGTGGGCTGATCCGAGCGGGACCGATCACGCCGAACGGCGGAGATTCCAGAACAGCGGCAGGCCGGTCAGCATGCCGTCGAGGTCGCGTCGGTACGCCGTCGGCTGGAAATACTGGCCGCATGGGATGTAGGCGCCCACCTGCAGGGCGCGCGCCTGGATCTGCGCGGCCAAAGCCTTCTGGGACGCGAGGTCGGGCGCCGCGAACCACGCGGTGCGCAAATCCTCCAGCGGCGCATCGGTCAGCCAGCTCGGCACGCCGGCACGGCCGTTGCCGCGCGTCACCAGATGGTAGGCCGGGGAGAGGTGGTCGAGGCCGCCTGAGAAGATCCCGAACATCGACCAGCCGCCCTGGTCCAGCGGCTTCGGGCTGAGGATCCGCTGGTTGACCGTCCCCCAATCGGTGGCCACCACATCGATGTTCATCTCGAGCTTCCGGCAGAGATCGGCCATGACTTCGCAGATCGCGTTGATCCGCGGCACGTCGGTGCCCGAGAGCAGGACGACTCGCTCGCCCTTGTAGCCCGCCGCAGCCAGGGCCTGTTTGGCCGAGGAGAGGTCACGCGCGCCGGCGAACACACCCATGCCGGCCTCGGAGGCCATGGGTCCGCCTGGGGTGAAGACACCCGCCGGGCCCCGCCGGATGGCAGGATCGCTGCCGGCGACCGCTTCCATCATCTCGCCCTGATCGATGGCGGAGAGCAGCGCGTGGCTGATCGCCGGGTTGTCGAAGGGGGGCAGCGTGTGATTCAGGCGGATCTGCCCGATCAGTCCCGCGGTCTCCACCAGCTCGACGCGCACCGCCCGCTGCCCCATCAGATCGGGCACGAGGTCCACCAAGGGCTGCTCCCACCAGTCGATCTCGCCCGAGCGCAGGGCGCCCGCGGCCGTGGCGCCGTCCGGGATCGTGCGCCACTCCACGCGATCGAAATGCGCGATCCGCGGTCCCGCCGTGAAGCTCGCGGTGCCGCCCTCGCGTGGGCGGTAGGACTCGAACCGGCGGTAGACGTTCAGCGAGCCCGGTACTCGCTCGTCGGGGACGTAGCGGTACGGCCCGCTGCCCACGATCTCGGGCACCGCCTGCGTGGCCGGCGTCGCGCTCAGCCGCTCGGGCATGATCACCGGGATGTAGGAGGTCGGTTTTGCCAGCGCATCCGGCAGGAGCGGGAAGGGCTGTTTCAAACGGAATTCCACGACAGCGTCGGAAGGCGCGGACAACGCGTCCACGGTCGCGAACAGGGCACCGCCAAACGCGTCCCGTTGGGACCATCGACGGAGGCTCGCCACCACGTCGCGGGCGAGGACCGGCGTGCCGTCGTGGAAGCGCAGGCCGTCGCGGAGCGTCAGGCGCCAGGTGAGGCCGTCCGCGGTGACCTCGTGGCCGGCCACCATCTGCGGCTGCGCCCGGTACGCGGCGTCGAGGCTGTAGAGCGTGTCGAACACCATCAGCGCGTGCGTGCGCGTGACGTAGTTCGTGGTGATAATCGGGTCGAGCAGGGCCAAGTCGGCGTACGGCACGAAGCGCAGCGTCGTCGCGGAGGCAGCCCTGACCAGGGCGGGGCGCGCCAGGGTTCCAGCCACCAGGGCCCCGGCACCGCGCAGCAGGGTGCGTCGCTTCATCGGTCCATCCCAATCGCGTCTGCGAACTCCGTACCGTGCGGTACGGCTCGCAACGTCTGCAAGGGATAAGCCAGGATCGTGGGCCCTGCGACGGGGCCTTCACGTGGACTGCCCCCTCGGCCTGGTGCCGAGCGGGTCCGCCGTCATGGCGCGGGCCGCCAGCCCGCCGTCCGAAGGTGCTGCCGCCTAAGCGGCGCGGGACCAGCGGATATCGCCCAGGCTTTCGCGGAAGGCGAAGCGGGCCAAGTGGTCGGAGACCACGTTCTCGAGCCGGGTGAGGTTGACCGGATCGGTGCTGTCGATGCGCATCACCAGCGCGTCCGGCTCGGCGTCGAACGTGCAGACGCGGTCCTCGCCGAACGGCACGGTGCCGTGCATCGGGGTCGCCTCGACCTTGAACTTGTGGCTCCAGTGGCGGCAGAGCTGCTGCAGGTAGCGGCTCGCTTCCGTGGTCTGCACGCGGGCCTGTGAGGTAGGCATTCCGTCGGTCTCCAGAGGATCAGAAACAGTCTGTCGTGGACGGGTCGTCGTTATATCTCGCATCTGCGAGATAGGAAGGTCTCACAGCAAATGCCATGCCTGACGCTGACGAACTCGCCTCCGCCGTCACCGATAAGGGTCGGTTCGAAGCGTTAGCAGACGCTTAACGCTCGGCGCAGCCGTCGCGGAACGCGGCTGCGCGTGGCTGTCGTGCACCCGTCAGCGCGCCGAATTATGGCGCGCCGCACAAATTCCGTTAGGCCGGTGGTGGGGTCTCGCCCGCGGTCGGGCCGAGCACCTTGCCGGGATTCAACAGCGCCTTCGGGTCGAGGGCCGCCTTGAGCCGGCGCATGAGGTCGAGCCCGACGGGATCGCCGTAGCGCACGAGTTCGTCGCGCTTGATCAGCCCGACGCCGTGCTCGGCCGCGATCGAGCCGCCGAGGGCGTGGACGATGTCGTGGACGATGCGGTTGAACCGGCCCCACTGCGCCAGGAACTCCGCGGCTGGCATGTCTTCGGGCTGCGTCAGGTTGAAGTGGATGTTGCCGTCCCCGAAATGCCCGAAGCCGCAGGGCCGGAGACCGGGCATCGCCGCCACGCAGGCGGCCCCGGCCCGTTCGAGGAAATCGGGCAGGCGCGACAGCGGCACCGAGACGTCGTGCTTGATCGAGGCGCCCTCCCGCGTCTGCGCCTCTGGAACGCCCTCGCGCAGGCGCCAGAGCGCGTCGTCCTGCGCGCCGCTCGCGCCGAGCGCGGCATCGGCGATCAGCCCCTCCTCGATCGCTTGGCCCAGGGCCGCCTCCAGGGCGGCGCGCGCGTCCGCGTCCGGCCTCGCCGACGCGACCTCGATCAGCGCGTAGGCGCTGTGAGCCTCGGCCAGCGGACGGACCGTGCCGGGAACGTGTCGCAGCACGATGTCCAGGGCGAAGGGCGGCAGGTACTCGAAGGCCGTCAGGTCCCGGTCCAGGCGGGTCCGGAGGAACACGAACAGAGCGAGGGCGGCCCGGGCCGAATCCAGGCCGACGAAGGCGACGGCACTGGATCGGGTCTTCGGAAACAGCTTCAGCACCGCCGCCGTCACGATGCCCAGCGTGCCCTCGGACCCGATAAAGAGCTGCTTCAGGTCGTAGCCGGCATTGTCCTTGCGCAGTGCCTTGAGCCCGTTCCAGACCCGTCCATCCGCCAGGACCACTTCGAGCCCGAGGACGAGGTCGCGGGCATTGCCGTAGGCCAGGACGGCGATGCCGCCTGCGTTGGTGCTGATGCCGCCGCCGATCCGCGCCGAGCCGCGCGACGCGTAGGAGAGGGGGAACAGCATCCCGGCCGCATCGGCCGCCGCCTGCACCTCCTGGAGAATCATCCCGGCCTCGACCGTGATCGTGGCGTCCACGGGGTCGACCGAGCGCAGCCGGGTCATCCTCTCCAGGGACAGGACCATGCCGCCCTGCGGCACCCCGGCTCCGGTGAGGCCGGTATTGCCGCCGAGGGGGACGATTGCGATCCCGGCCTGCGTGCAGGCGCGGACCGCGAAGCCGACCTCTTCGGTGGTCCCCGGTCGCAGCACGGCGAGCGCGGCGCCCGTGTACAACTTCCGGCTCTCCACGAGGTAGGGGGCCATGTCGGCCGGGTCGGTCACCACATGCCGTGGGCCGAGGCTGTCGCGGAGGGCGGCGAGCAGGGTGTCGAGTGAAGCCGGGATCGGGGTCATCGGTAAAATTTTGTAGGCCAGAGCGCGACGGTGGCAAGCGCCGGGATGGCGCGGGGCGACGCGCACCTTACAACGGTCTCGTAGAGGCCGGGGGACCCCCCGCCCGGCCCGTCGGACGATCCACCGCAGAGGCAGAGATGCTCTCCGTCATCCAGAACCCGCCCCGCATCGCGCTCCCGATCGTCGGCAGCAGCGATTTCTTTCCCGTCCGCCGCGTCTACTGCGTCGGCCGGAACTACGCCGCCCACGCCCGCGAGATGGGCGCGGATCCGGATCGTGATCCCCCGTTCTTCTTCATGAAACCCGCCGACGCGCTCCAGATGGTCGGCGCGGAGCCGACACCCCACGCCTATCCGCCCAAGACCCGGAATTACCACTTCGAGGTCGAGATGGTGGCAGCCCTCGCGGGCGGCGGCAGCGACATCCCGGTCGAGGGCGCCCTCGACCACGTCTACGGCTACGCGGTCGGGCTCGACATGACCCGCCGCGATGTTCAGGACGAGGCCAAGAAGATGTCGCGGCCCTGGGACACCGCGAAGGCCGCCGACGGCTCGGGACCGATCGGTGCGCTGCATCCGGCCTCCCTGGTGGGGCACCCGGCCCGGGGTTCGATCACGCTCTCGGTCGACGGCGAGACGCGCCAGAAAGGCGACCTCGCCGACATGATCTGGTCGGTGGCCGAGCAGATCGCCTACCTGTCGGGCTACTTCGCGCTGCAACCCGGCGACCTGATCTTCACCGGGACCCCGTCCGGCGTCGGCCCTGTCGAGCGCGGCCAGCGCATGGTGGCGGAAATCGCGGGGCTCGGGGCGATCACCCTCGACGTCGCCTGATCCGGCGCGCATCGGCATGCTTCTCGACCGGCCGCTGTTTCGGCGCCTGTTCCACCTCGGGGCGCTCGCGTCCCGGGGCATGACGCTCGGCGTGCGCGGCATCGCCATCGATCCGCAGGGTCGCGTGGCGCTGGTGCGCCACACCTATGTCGGCGGCTGGCACCTGCCCGGAGGCGGCGTCGAGCGGGGCGAGACCGCGCACGACGCCATGGTCCGCGAAATCCGCGAGGAGACGGGTATCGTCCCTCAGGGGCCGCTGCGCCTCCAAGGGCTCTACCGGAACGTCGTCGCCGCACCGCGCGACCACGTCGCGCTGTTCGTGGTCTCAAGCTTCACGATCCCCAAGCCCAAGCAGCCGGACCGGGAAATCGCCGCGTGCGCGTTCTTCCCGGCCGACGCCTTGCCGGAGGGAACCACCCGCGGGACGCGCGCCCGGCTGGATGAGGTCCGTCTCGGCCGCCCCTCGGATCCGAATTGGTGAAACGTCGCGACGGGCGAAAGAGACGCTTGCAACGCCCGGCGGAATGGTGTTTAGAGAGCGCCGCCGGGGGCCGCCGGCACGAAAGTCCGGGCGGCGCGGCACTAGTGAGCGGGTGTAGCTCAGGGGTAGAGCACAACCTTGCCAAGGTTGGGGTCGAGGGTTCGAATCCCTTCGCCCGCTCCAGTTTTTCCAACCATACGAACGACAAAGGCCGCGCATCCGCGGCCTTTGTCGTTTCTGGCGGGACACGGATGTCGCGGGGGGCGACGATCCGGGATGTGGTGCCCCGGCAGCAGGTGCTCGCCCCAGCGGGATCGTCGTCGGCTCCCGTGAGCGACCGCAGAATCGCGCTCGGAAGGTCCGGTTCAGCCGCGACAGGCCGGACGCATACCGGTTCCGGCTGCCCGCACATCCAGCCGCATCAATCCACCGTGTACAGGGCGACCAATCCGATCCCGGCAATCCCGAGTTGGCGAGCGCTGGCCCGCGACAGATCGATCGCGTAGCTGCGCCGAGCCTTCGTGCGCTCATTCGTCCGGTCGGTGATGCGGACGACCACCGACCTGCCGTTGCGCTTGTTGACGACCTTGATCTTGGTTCCGAACGGCAAGCTGTGATGGGCCGCGGTCAGCCGGTTCGGATCGTATGTCTCGCCATTCGCGGTCCGGCCGGGATGTTGGTACCAGCTGGCCCGACCAGTTCCGATCAACCGGTTGGTCGCGACGGGTGCCTCTCGTGGTGGCGCGGCGCGCAGATCCGCCACCGTGGCCGTCGTCTCCGGCTCGTGCGCCGTTGATTGCGTCTGCCCCGCCCGGCCCGCGGATATGCCGTCCCGCGCCGAGATCGCATCGACCCCTCGGCCGAAGCGTCCCATCAGGCCGGCCAGCCGCCGGCTTGGCAGATCGTCCGAAACAGGCAGCACGGCCTCCGCGGATCCGACGTCGAGCGATGGTTCGGTTGAAGCCGTATCCGGAAATGCAGATGGAAGCGGCGGAAGTCTCGACGTGAACTGTCTGTACGTGAAGACCGGTGCTTCGCGTTTCAGAGGAGCCGGATCATCCTGCGCGTCGATGCTGTGGGACTCGAATGCCCGGGCGTTTTCTGTCGAGGAGAGAAGCACGGAGACGACGGAGGTGACGAGCAGAGTGCGAGCCAGCCACTGCCGATCTCGGTCGGCCTGCCTGATCATAGGATCCATCCGTGATCGCCCGATTTCATCGGATGCATAAATCACGTGCCGACATTCAGTTCCTGACAACTGATAAAGGCATCATAAAAAGCGGCGTGAATTCTATATTTGCGACCAGAACCGGACCTCACTGTTCTCGCCGGGCGGTGTCGGGGGGGGCGCATCGCGTACGAGAATCCCGCGAGGGACCGAAGCGGTACGGCCGCATGTCGCGCGCGACGGAAAATTGCAGGCTCCGTCATCGCAGCGGCGAGCCTAGGTCGGCGCCAAGCCCCCTTGAACTTCGCGGTGCCTCGACCGTTACGAGGCCACAGCTTTGACATGGACAATGCGATGACCCGGACCAAACTGGCGCTCAGCGGCATCGTGGGACTGCTCCTGGCCGGCCCGGCTGCCGCTCAGGTGGTCACGGGAGGCGCGGGCAACACCGGCGTGGCTCCGCCGCCCGGAACCGGCGGCGTCGGCCAAGGCGCCCGCGATCTCGGCCCCAGCCCGATCACCCGGGGCAACGAGGCAAACCCGAGCAACTCGTCGGTACCCGGCACAACGCCGGACGTGAATATCGGCGGCACCCCGACCGGCGGACCGCCCGGCACGGGCGGCTCATCGGGCGGACCGTCGCTGACGGGGCGGTAGGCCGGTCGCCGCTGCCGTCTTCGCCGGGATGGGTGCGCACGTCCGGCAGCCGGTCCGATCCGGCCGGATCCACGCCTCGATCGGCATCGGACTTACCAGACGGACCTCATCCTTCGCGTTCTGAAGGCTCATGGCTCGGGCGTCGCGCCGGATCGGAGATGCGGGATCGTCCCGCCCGCCGGTGCGTCCGGCGCGCCACGACGAACACCGTCGCGATCCAACTCGCCTCCAGGATGCAGACCATCACGACGGTGTCCGACAGGACTTCACCGAGCGGCTGCCCCCTCAACGCGCCTGCGACGCCCGCCGCCACCGCAACCAGCGTCACGATCGGGACGAGCAGGTACCACGTCAGCAGCACGCCGCAGGCAACTCCGAGCAGCGCAATCAGCACATATCCCATGGGTCACACCGTTTTGCGCCAACTGCTTTAACGCGAATAAGAGCTTCTAAGCTACAACGATAAGCTGCGCCAAACGATGCTGAGCAAGTCGCGACAAAAGCGTCATTTCGTAGCCGCAACGCGTTGGAAAAATTTTGTATGCGGATCCAATCAACCCGCATCATGATCAGTATGACTTGAATTTAATTGTAAGATAGTACGCGACGAGGCTGAATATCAGCGCCCAGAGAATTCCGATCCCGCCGAGTAGGAGCAACCGGCGAACCGACATAGACACATTTCGGAACGCCTCATCCTTCTCGCTTCCATGACGTGGGAAGCGCAGGTTGAGCAATCTGCGGATCGGATCGAGCGCGCGCCACATCGTCTGTATCACGACGGAAGAAGTCTCCCTCGTATCTTCAACGGCCGCGTCGAAGATCGGTCGCACTACGCAGATCGATGGGAATTCACGATGCAAACAGCCTAGAAAGCTGCCCGGATGGGGCATGGCGACTGAGACGCGCCGCTGGCGCGTACGGTTGCAGGGCCAATTCGCCGACGGGCGCGCTGCGCGGATCCGAAGGTCCGGCCCCGGTGAGATCGGCTCCAGAGCTGGCCGGGGGCATCGACGATGCGCGGTCGGTGGCTTCGCGCATCATCGTGGAGCCTTTCGACTTCGTTCGGCCCGTGACCTCAGGCGGCGATGACGCCGCGGGGCCGGCGCCGCATCGTCGTTGGATCCCGGGTCGCGCCGGTCCGGGACCTGCACGGGCTCGCAGACCGGACCAGGGAGAATCCCGTCCGCCTCATGGGTGATGGACTGCGCGACGGTCGGGAAGGCTCACGCACCGGGGATCCGGCGTCGAGCATCCGCGGCGACCGCGACCGCCGCGGGTTTAGATCTTCGCAACTGACCACGGCGGGAGGGCGCTCGACGACGATCGAGCCGTACGTGGCATGCATGGACGACGCCGCCGGCGAGTATGCGCCCGACGCTGTGGTCGGTGACGACGATTCCGACGTCCTGCGGTTTCTTTCCCTGGCAGGCGATACCATCCACGGTGCCGGCGGAGTTAGCTTACCGCATCCCGGACGCGCCCGGAGGAACAATGCCAGCGCCCGCACCGCCGCCCAACGTCCGCCGCATCCTCGTCGTCGAGGACGAGTATCTCATCGCTGTCGAGATGAAGCGATGGTTGCAGGCAGCGGGATTTGACGTCGTCGGACCGGTGCCGAGCATGACTCAGGCTCTGGACCTGATCGAGAACCACGAGCTCGACGCCGCGGTGCTCGACGTCAACCTCGGCAATGGTGAGACGGCTCACCCCGTGGCCGACAGGCTCCGCACGCTCGGCGTGCCCTACCTGTTCGCCACGGGCGACGTGCGCGCGACCGGCGCCGCCGCCGAGCAGCACGGTCCCCGGCTGGAGAAGCCGTTCATCGCGCGCGACCTCGTGCAGGCGCTGTGCAAGCTGCTCCCTTGAGGGGAGCACGCGAAGCCGGTCCCGGCCGGCCGCGTAGGGATTCATCGGGCAGAAGGCGAGTGCGCCCGCTCGACCGTCGGACTTCGCTCTGGCTCGGAAGGGTGCTCCTGCCGGCGTTCAATCTGCGCGGGACACGTCGTGCTGCCTCCGAAGTTCCTCACAGAGTCAAACTCGCACGCGCTCGCCGTGAAAGGCCGACAACGCGTCAGGCGTGTTCGGCCAAGATCGAAGGGTACACGGGTTTCAAGCGACGGCGTTGCGATCGATGCGATCACTCCGAAGCCGGGACAAGCAGGTCCTCGCCACGGTCCGCGCGTGGGACGAGGACTCACCTCGGAAGGCTGCCGAG
This sequence comes from Methylobacterium longum, assembly GCF_022179385.1. Taxonomy (GTDB): domain Bacteria; phylum Pseudomonadota; class Alphaproteobacteria; order Rhizobiales; family Beijerinckiaceae; genus Methylobacterium; species Methylobacterium longum. The sequence continues at coordinate 328,041 of NZ_BPQS01000002.1, forward strand.
GCCTGTCCTGAACCGTCCCGGCGAGGGACGCCGTCACAACTTTGGCGTGTGACCCGCGATCGATCAGAATACGATCAAGTGCCGCCGATGCAGGAGGCGACTTCGCCGCCAGGGGCAGACCATGGCATCGGCGGTTGGATCTCGGGCCAGGCGCGCAGCCGATCCACCGGCAGGATGACATGTCCGGTCTCCCGGTGGCCGCGTTGCCGACGGCGACACCGCGTCTGGTGAGCGGTCTCGCGCAAGCGCTGGCGGTGTCCGAGGCACCAGAACCAACCGCGTTCGCTCGTTTGCGCACGGATCAACGGGTTGGGATGGATCGCTCCCGAAGCAGTCCAATCAGTGCTTCGTTCCCCCTGATCGCGTCCTCCAAGTCGCACGGGCAGACCGCACGGGCAGACCGCACGTGAAGGCCGCGCGTGCATCCCGTCGCGGGGTTCGTCGGCCCCGCCGGCATCCCGTCGCCGCCACCCCGAAAAGTGAGTTGCGCGGCAGTGCCGCTCATCGTGGATACCGGGGATCCCCGCGCTTACGTACCCCTCATCACTCGACTTACGGTTGTAATTTCGGCATGCTTCTCGTCTTTGGAGTGAGGGCCATGCTGAAGGATATGGTGCGTAGCGCCGGGCGACGGGCCGGCGTCGACATCTTTCGCGCCAGCACGGAGCCGTTTCGCTGGAGCCATACGGTCCACGACTACTATCCGATCGTACCCACTGCACGCTGGAGCCCCGGCACCCTCCCGCACGGGCGGCTCAGCGCCGTTCTGGCGCAGCAGACGGCGGCCTACGAAAGCTTCCTCGACGTGCTGGAAGCCCAGGCCGATCTGCTCCACGCGGTTCCGCACGCGGCCAGCGCCGACGATCCGTGCATGCCGCACTGGAACAATACGTGGTTCACGGCACTCGATGCCGCCGCGCTCATGGCGATGCTCGCCTGGAAGCGTCCGGCCCATTACCTCGAGATCGGCTCCGGGACCTCGACCTGTTTCACGCGCTACACCGTCGAGGCGCTCAAACTGCCGACGCGGCTTACGTCGATCGACCCCATGCCGCGCCTCCATATCGACCGGATCTGCGACGCGATCGTGCGCAAGCCGCTGGAAGCCTGCGACCTGAAGGTTTTCGACGAGCTGCGGGCGGGCGATATCCTGTTCTTCGACGGATCGCACCGCGTCTTCACCAACTCCGATGTGGCGGTGTTCTTCTTCGAAGTGCTGCCGCGCCTCCGGCCCGGTGTGATGGTGCACATCCATGACATCTTCATACCGGACGATTACCCGGTTGCCTGGAACCACCGGCTGTACAACGAGCAGTATCTGCTCGCGGCAATGCTGTTGTGCGGCCAGCCCCCGTTCCGGGTAAGCCTGCCGGTCACTTACGTCTGCAGGGACGCGGACCTGGGCGCCCGGGTACAGCGCATCTTCGCCGCCCGCGGCTCCCGCCCCGCCATACCGTTCCTCTATCCCAACGATGCCCGCGCGCCCGGCGCTTCGTTCTGGCTGGAAATGACCGGTCCTGCGGACGGATCGTCCGCGATCGCGGGATCCTGACGGGCGAAAAAGGCCGTGGCTTGGCCCGCGAACGAACCGGAACAGGCGGCGCGTCCAAGCCTCCCCTTCCGCTCCGTTGCGCCCAGGGTTGACCGTGTCGACGACACGGCCCTCCGTACTTCGCATCGTCGACACAAATCAGAATCCACAGCCCTCTGTTCGGCGGAGGACTGAACATTCTGGCGGGTATTCTAAAGATCAATGTAGGATCAGGTTCTTCACGTCTTGCTGCGCCTGCCATGTTCCAGCATCGTCCGGCAGAAAGGGGGAGACAATCCGATGCTGCCGCATGGTCTGGCGCCGCACAAGAATGTGCGGATCCAGACGGTCATCTGGGGCGTGCAGCCGCGCAACACATCGTGAGGACGACACCATTGTCGCCGGACTTTATCAGCGATCCGGAACAGCTAACGCGCTGACGATATTTGTTCTTCCCCGCCAGACCGACCGACGGTGCGAGGGCGCACCGTTCCGCATAGGCGCATTGTCGAGACACCGTCATCCCGCTATGTTGCGAACGCAGCCTAGGATTGTTCTGTGGTGCACAGCACAATCGCATGTTATCACGATCGGCGACTCTCACTGGGGGAGACGAGCCTTCTCGGCAGGAAGCGTCACTCGACATGACGATGGCCAACAGTCCGAAGCTCACGACGGATGCGGACCGCACGATCGGTGGTCTTGTGGCGAGCCTACGCAAGGCACAGGGGCTGAGCCAGACCGCCCTGGGTCACGCGCTGGGCGTGAGCTTTCAGCAGGTGCAGAAGTACGAGAAGGGGCGCAACCGGATCGGCGCGGGGCGTCTCCAGGCGATTGCCGACGTTCTGCACGTGCCGGTGGAGACGTTTTTCGTGGCACCGTCGTCGGGGGGTGACGAGGAGCCGGGGGCGCGGACGTTCCTCGAGGATCCGCAGGTGATGGAGCTGGTGTTGGCGTTCACCGGCATCGACGACGCGACCACCCGCGCCAGCGTGCTCTCCATCGTCAAGATGGCCGCCACGCT
>NZ_BPQS01000003.1 GCF_022179385.1 Methylobacterium longum
TGATCGCCGCAAGGCGATGCTCGAGGACATCGCGATCCTGACCAAGGGCCAGATGATCGCCGAGGATCTCGGCATCAAGCTCGAGAACGTGACGCTCCCGATGCTCGGCCGCGCCAAGCGCGTCCGCATCGACAAGGAGAACACCACGATCATCGACGGCGTCGGCGAGAAGTCCGACATCGAGGGCCGGATCGCGCAGATCAAGGCGCAGATCGAGGAGACCACCTCGGACTACGATCGTGAGAAGCTGCAGGAGCGTCTGGCCAAGCTCGCGGGCGGCGTCGCGGTGATCCGCGTCGGCGGCGCGACCGAGGTCGAGGTCAAGGAGAAGAAGGACCGCGTCGACGACGCCCTCAACGCCACCCGCGCGGCGGTCGAGGAAGGCATCGTCCCCGGCGGCGGCACCGCGCTGCTGCGCGCCAAGAAGGCGGTCGCCGAGCTGAAGTCCGACATCCCGGACGTCCAGGCCGGCATCAAGATCGTGCTTAAGGCCCTCGAGGCCCCGATCCGTCAGATCGCCCAGAACGCGGGCGTCGAAGGCTCGATCGTGGTCGGCAAGATCACCGACAACACGAGCTCCGAGACCTACGGCTTCAACGCCCAGACCGAAGAGTACGTCGACATGATCCAGGCCGGCATCGTCGACCCGGCCAAGGTCGTCCGCACCGCCCTTCAGGACGCGGCTTCCGTGGCCGGCCTCCTGGTGACCACCGAGGCGATGGTCGCCGACGCGCCGAAGAAGGACAGCCCCGCTCCGGCGATGCCGGGCGGCGGCATGGGCGGCATGGACTTCTAAGTCCAGTCACCTGTCGAGACGAGGAAGGGGGTCGCCGGAAGGCGGCCCCTTTTCTTATGAGAACGACCCGACGCTCAAGCCGGCGAAGGCGAGACCGAAAGGAACGGCAAGCGTGGCTCGGCCGATCGGAACCGGAAGGCGGTGAAGACGCGGTGCCAGATGCCGCCATCACCTGCACTTCTGTATCGAAGTCGAGCCCTGATCTTCCCGACATCGGATTGTGCCGAGTAGGGGCTGGTCAGGCTTATGTTTTCAGATTTGAGGATCGCAGCATCAAGTGCGGCGTGGTCTGCTGCGTTTCCATCTGGCCGAACGACGGCCCGCCCGCTGCACGACTGGTTTTAGTTCCAGGCCGCGCTTCTTCGGCCGCCGAACCCCTGAACAGACGGGGCGGCAATGTCCGATACGGTACAGGCTGTGTCGTGTCTGGGGGCGAGCATGCACCGAGGTGCCCCTCGCAGGGCCGCGTCTCAAGATCGTCTGTGCCGGACCATCTCGCCACGCCGACAGGCTGTGGTGGGGCCAAAGGTCATGTGCCGGATGGATCCCCCGAACCGCCCGGATCCGGCTTCATCCCGAGCGACGGGATCAGACTGCCCCGCCGGTGTCGCGCGTGACGCGTTCAGAGCGCCACGCTTCGCCGCGCTGACCGGTGAGTGGACCGCGACGAGGGCAGAGCCGCTCACCGCGGGCGGGCCGAGGTACGGACAACAAAAAACGGGACGGCTTGCGCCGTCCCGTTCGAGATTGGACCTATCGGCCTAAGAAGATCGAAGCCAGTCGCTGGAGCAGGCCCCGCGGTGCGGGCGGAGGCGCGCTCTGCCCAGGACCGTCCCCGATCTAAGCGTTGGCGGCGAAGGGGTGCTGCGCGGAGTTGCGCTGCTCGGTGACGGTCGAGGCCTTCGGCTCGCCGTTGACGGCGCGCTGGATCGACAGCTTGGTCGCCTCGTAGTTGTACTTCTGGATCTTGGCGTCGTCGGCCGCCTCCCAGTGGATGAACACGCCGACCAGGATGAACAGGTCGTCGGCCTCGTCCGCCGGAATGATGCCCTCAGCCACCGCGTCCTGCACGGCCTTGGCAACGCCGTGCTGGGCCGGGCCGAACATCTGGACGGCCTGACGGGCGTCGTTGATGGTGACCTTGTTGAACATCAGGGTGTTCGGCTTGCACGGCAGGTTCGGCGCGATGACCGCGAGCAGGCTGGTGAAGCCATGCTTGTTGTTCACGAGGCCGTTGCAGAAAGCCGACTCGGCCGGCGAACCGCGCGGTCCGATGATGAGATCGATGTGGGCGACCTCGTTGCCGTCGCCGACGAGTGCTTCGCCGACCTGAACCTTGGTGATCTTCGCCATTCGGTGTCTCTCCCTGGATTCCGAAAAAGAGCCGCGCGCCGGGCGGTGCCGCGGCCGGGAAGCCATCCTTGTTATCGGCGCCCGACCATGCCGGCCGAGCCGGATGGGCCGAGCCGGTTGGGCCGGACAGCGCGGCGGACCCTACAGCGGGGCCCTGCGGCTCACAACCCGCGCAAGGCCCTGACACGAAGGAATTTCTATCCTCCGGTCTGAGGAACCGCGGAACCCGCGCGCGGTTCAGGCCAATCGTGCGCCGGCGGTTGCGAGGGCGTCCCAGAATAGGGTCGCGACCGTGAAATCCGCGCTCGTGCCGGGGTTGAGGCCGCGCGCCTTCAACGTCGTGTCCAGGGCGAGAAGCCGCTCGACCGGCTTGGCCGCGAGATCCAGCCCCGCCAGGGCCGCTTCGGCCTCGCGACGGACGGAATCCGCCACGTCCGCCCCTGCCTTGCGAGCGATATGGCTGTCCGGCACCCATCGCAGATAGGCGAGATGGACCGCGGTGGTGCACCAAGCCGGATCGAGCCCCTGGCTCCGCGCCGCATGCAGCGCCGGGAGGCCGATCTCGGTCACGTCGGCGAAGCCGTTGACGAAGGCGCGCGCGATGCGGTCCCGATCCGCGGCTTCCGCCATCGCGCTCATCAGGGAGGTCGGCGCTGCGGCGGCGACGTCGTGCTTACCGGCCCGGCCCAGACCGCCGGGGTTGGCGAGGCGGATCGCGGCGTAGACGGCCTCCGCATCCGTGCTGTCCAGGCTACCGAGAACCGCCGATACGGAGGCTCCCCCTTCGGCCGCGACGGCCAGGGGGGCGCAGAGGAGCAGGATGCCGAGATTGGTGTTCTGGCCTGCCGCCGCCATCGTCGCGGCGACGCCGCCGTGGACGCGCGCACCGACGCCCGCCCCCGCCTGCGCCAGGGCCGGGGCCGACACGTCGGCGCTGGTGATGAAGTCGGCCACCACCATGCGGTGGCCGGCGGCGAAGGCATGAACGTTGCCGGGCTTGAGGGCGTCGAGCTCCGCCAGGCAGGCGGCCCGATAGAACGAGCGGATCCGCGCGGGGGCGAGCGCGGTCATGCCACCACGAGCCGGGGACGGCTCGCGCCGCGGACGGCGGACAGGAAGCCGCGCACCACGGCCGCCGCGATGTCGGCTTCGCAGACGGTCTGCAGTCCCGACCAAGCCGGCATAGAATTGACTTCCAGGATCGAGAAGCTGCCCTCCCCGTCCTCCACGAGATCGACGCCGGAATAATCGACCCCGACCGCGGCGGCCGCGGCTTCGGCGAGCTCAGCCGCCACCCGCGGCATCGCCCAGGTCAGCGGACGCCCCCCGCGATGAACGTTGGTGATCCACCCGTCCCCCTCGCGGATCATGCCGGCGATCGCCCGCCCGTCGCAGACGAAGACCCGGTAGTCGCGCCAGAGTCCGTCGTGGCGCGGAACGTAGCGCTGGAGGTAGTAGACCCGTGCCACCGCCTCCTCGTCCGGAAGATCCTCCGGCCGCTCGATCAGCGCGAGACCCTCGCCCTGCGACCCGAACAGGGGCTTGAGGACGAGGGGCGCGCCCGGACGCGCCTCGTCGGCGACCAGGGCCGCGGCGGCCTCGCGCTTCGAGAACACCCAGGTGGCCGGCGTCGGAAGGCCGGCGCGGGCGATAAGGAGCGAGGTGGCCGCCTTGTCGACGGAGCGCTCGATGGCGGTCGGCGTGTTCCAGACGGTGACGCCTGCGGCGACGAGGGCGTGCAGCACGCCGAGGCGCATCGTCGTGGCCTCGAAGGTGCCGCCCGCGATCGTCCGCATCAGCACGCCGTCCGGCAGCGTATCCAGAAAGCCCGGCACCCGCAGGGGCTCGCCGCCACCCGTCACAACGGCCACATCGGCGAGCGAGAACAGCACCGGCTCGACCCCCTGCGCGCGCAGCGCCGCGAGCAGCCGGTTCTTGTGCCAAGTGCCGTTATCGGCCGCGAGCCCGATGCGCATTGGGGGTCCTGATCGTCAAGGCCGTGGCCGGCCTGAATCGGAGGCGAAGCGAGGAGGTGCGGCGGGCCGATGGACGAATCCGCTCCCGCCCCGAGGCGGGGAAGGGAGAGAGGCGGAGCAGCTCACGCCGGATCCCCGATGGCCGGGGCCACCGGCCGCGCCGCCGGCCACCGGATCCCCACCCGCTCGTCAGGCGAAGGATGCGTCCACCAGCGTCGGCTCCAAGCGACCGCCGCGATAGGTAGCCCCCGAGCGTATCGACGTGACGATCGCCTCGGCCGGCGAGAACAGGGCGCCGTCGATCTTGTAGAAATCGCCGTTCACCCGGGCGAAGATGTCGGCGAAGGGCGCGCCGTGGTCGCTCGACGTCGTGGAGGGCAGCTGCTCGGCGAGCTGCTTGGCGTCCGCATCGTCGGCATCCACGAACAGTTGAACGCGCCCGCCATAGATGATCGCGTCGTTGGTGCGACCCATCGCCTTGATGAAGTCAGGATGCGGGGGCGACAGCGGCGCGGAGCCGATCCCGTCCACGATGGCGTGCAGGTCGAAGCCGACCGTGTGGGCCTTGTGGAGGGCAACCTCGAGCACGCGGGCCACGACCTGAGTGGAGCCGGCGAGGCTTTGGGTCGGGGCAAAGATGAAGGTCAGGTCCTCGGGTCGTAGGCCGCAAGCCTCGGCGACCTTGGCGACCACGCTCTCCGGCGGCCCGCCGGCCGCCTCGAGAACGAGGGCGGTCCCGGTGGCGGAGTCGCGGAAGCCGAGTTCCTTGTACAGATCTTCCACGGCGGCGACCGCCCGGCCGGGCCCCGAGCCCAGGGCGAAGAAGCCGGAATCGCCGGCTTCGTCGGCGAGGCTCCAGCCCGCGTACTGGCTCCCCAGGCAGGCGAGGACCGGGTCGGCGGAGTGGACCGTCACCGAGTAGGGCCAGGAGGCGATCGGACCGGTCGGCGCGATCGTCACGGTGCCGAGGCCGCCGAGGCAGATCTCGGCGATGCGTCGGCCCGCCTCGATCGAGCCTCTGGCCTGGGCGCCGGCATCGACCATCCGGGCGCCGCCCGCATCCTGTGACACGGAGAGCCGCAGGGTTGCGGCGTCGGCCACGAGACGCTCGACCAGCGGCGCCGAGAGGGCATTGATGCTGGGATAGGATTGGCTGGCACTCATCACAGGGCTTCCTCGGGGTGTGTTGTCATCGCCGCGCAGATGACCCGCAAGCGCGCCATCCGCGTTTCCAACAGGGCGAGCACCTCCGCCCGGTCCACGCCTTCGGCCAGCACCGTGCAGAGCGGCGCGTCGCGGCGGACGACCGTGCCAGGGCACGGGCGGTCACGCACGTAGTCCGGCCAGTCGAGGTCCGGGACAGGCGCAAGCTCCTGGTCCGCGTAACAGATCTGTGCGGCCGCCGCACCCGCCGGTTGCGGGCCGGGATCCGGCATCGTGCCCAGGCAGGCCGCGATGTGGGCGGTCAGCAGCGGTGTTGCGAACCGGTCCAGGATGTCGAGCGTCGCGCCCGGCCGGGGATTGATCTCGGTCAGCCACCAGTCGGTGCCGTCGACCAGGACATCGGCGCTGCCGAGGCCGCGCAGCCCGGTCGCGGCCACGATCCGCTCGGTCCCGGCGGCGATCGTCGCCATTAAGCCGGGGGCGAGCGGCGCCGCCTCGCCCGTGCCGCGGGCGAGCGCTCCCGCGTATCGGTAGGGCCGGACCGGCGACGGGGCGCACCATTGCTCGGTCAAGGCGAGGATGCGGAGCGTTCGGCCATCGGCGAGGAAGTTCAGGGCGTGCGGTCGTCCCGGAACACACGCCTGGAAGTAGTGAGAGGCCGGCGCCGGTCCCCGCGTGGCCGGCCGGATGTGGTTGCCGCCGCTGCCGCCTATGCGCTTCAGCAGCCACTTCCCCGGCTCCGGCAACGGTCCCGCGGCAACCGCTGGATGGGGCACGCCGAGGCGGGTGCAGAGAGACGCGAAGGCCATGGGGTCCTTCAGCGCCGCGATGGTTCCCGCAGATGCGCCGATCAGCCTGTGCCGTTCAGCAAGGCGCGCGACGAGGTCGGGAGCATCCTCGAAGCCGCTGCCGAGGATCAGGCCGATCGCACCTCCTGCGGCTTCCGTCAGATCGTCCAGGGCGGCGCACGTGGCCTCGGCGTTCGAGGCAGCACCGAACCGCCCGGGCAGCGCCCGGTAGCCGTCCGCCAGGGCGCGTGTGTCGGAGTCGCCGAACAGATCGGCCACGAAGGGTCGCAATCCGGCGCGTCGCGCCGCCTCGGCCAGGGCGCGCCCGGCCTGGGCGGCGACCAGGATTGCGTCCGTCATCCGACGGAAACTCGCAATGCCTAGCCGGCGATCTCGACCGCCAGGCTGTAAGCATCGCGGAAATCGAGGCAGAGCGGCGTATCGGAGCTGAGCATCCGGTCGAAGAGGCGCCGCTGCGTCTGGTACTTGACGTTGCCGACGGCCAGCGCGCCGATGCCGACGCCCTTGCCGGCGGGCAGGGCCACGTCGACGGCGTTGACGTCGATCCCCGCGATGCCGGCCGGCGGCACGGCGTTGACGTCCGAGGCGACGAGGAGCTTCGGCGCCAATTTCAGATCCTCCGCCGTGAGGATCGGGATGCCGGCCGGCCCAGCGGAGAGGATCACGTCGGCCTCACGGATGGCGGCGCGGCGATCCTCGGGCGTGGTTCCATCCACGGCGCCCACCTCGATGCCGAAGCGCCATTTCATCGTGAAGGCGATCTTGGACACCCGCTCTTCGCCGTCATGACCGACCAACACGGTGGTTGCTCCCTCCAGGGCGCCGATCACCGCGGCCACGTAGGCGACGACGCCCGCACCGCCGAAGATGACGATGCGCTTGCCGCGGAGGTCAGTGCCGAACTTCTGCCGCAGGGCGCGGGAGACCTGCGCCACCATGGCGGCGCCGGTGGTGAACGAGCCTGCCGGATCGGCGAAGACGTGGTTCACGAAAGGCGGCACGAAGGCCTTCTTGGCGCGATCGACCATGTCGAGGGCGTCTTCGGCGTTCTTGCCGCCGATGAAGATGCCCGTGCGGGTGCCGTCCCCCGGCGCCCGCGAGAAGATCGAATCCTGAGTCAGCGACACGACGTCGGCGAGGCTGACCTCGGCGTAGGTCACCACCGTCTCGAAGCCGGCATCGACGGCCATGTTCACGTCGAACGGGCTCATGTGCCGGAGCGGCGTCAGCATGTGGAGGATCGAGCGGGCCATGGAATCCTCGTGCGGCGCGCGACAAGTGCGTCTGACCTCCGTCCAAACCCGGAGCCGCGGCCCGGGTCAAGTCCGGGACGCGCGGCTCAGGCCGGACCAGTCACCGCGGCTCCGCTGTTGCGGCCCCGGGCGATGACGAACCGGAGCTGGCCACCGCGATCGAGGCTCGCCACGACGGCGCGGGCCTCGGTTTCGGATGGCACCAGGACGAAACCGGTGGGTCCCCAGGAGGATTGGCCGTAGCCCGACAGACCTTGTGCGGCGACGGTCTCGAGCGCCCCCGCGACCGCGGCGCTGGCGTATCGGCCGCCCTGATGGGGCGCGAAATGGTCGCCGATCAGCGTCTGGATGCGGGTGATGCCAGCGCCGAAGCCCTGCGGCTCGGCCAGGGCCACCGCGGGCAGGACCTGCATCAGCGCGATCCGGCAGATCTCCGCTGCCTGGGCCTCGGGAAAGCGGGGCAGATCACGGAACGCCTCGACCTCGCGCGTTCCATGTACCCCGGCCATGCTGGGATCGAGGAGGAGGACGATCCGCCAGGCTTCAGGATAGGGCAGACGCGCGATGATGGGGGGCGGCCCGCCGTCCGGCCCGCGGCCGCCATCGACGATCAGGCCGCCGTCCGTGAATGCCCGCAATCCGACGCCGGACCGGTTACCCCGATCCAGGGTCGCCGCGAAGGCGTCCGGCGCGAACGGCTCTCCGGCGAGGCGGGCCATCGCCGCCGCGACCGCCAGGGCCAGTTGTGTCCCCGAACCGAAACCGGCATGCGCCGGGATCACCCGCTCGACCGTGACGGCGGCATTCCCCCGGTGGCGGAGATGGGCGGCGGCCGCCTCGACATAGCCGCGCACGCGTTCGGCCTCGGGCCCGGTGACGGTCGAGTTGACGGCGCGGCGGGCGGTCAGGGCGAGGGACGGCTCATCGATGGCGAGGCCAATGCTGCCGAAGCGGCGGCCGAGCCCGCCATGCAGATCCAGGAAACCGAAATGCAGCCGCGCCGGCGCCTCGACCCGCACGGCTTCGACCTCAGTCCCCTCGTTCCGCTCCGGAACCTCGCCCAACACAAATCCCTCGAATCCCACAGGTCCGGCACAGCCACGGTGCGCTTGTCACACGAGGCCCGTCGGCCGGGCAACTTGGACGCGCCTCGTTCGATCCGCTCGGCGGCAACTTCCGTCCGGCGTCCGGGACGGGTCCTGCGTCGCGCCACCCCTGCGGGCGTAGGGGCCATGAAGGTGCAGCCGGGCCCTCGTTTCGGATTGGACGCAGCGCCGGCGGACCGCGATCCGGGACTCGACACGGGACGACGCTGAGCGGCGCAAACCGACCCGCGCAATCCACTTCCCGACGCACATCGCCGCCGGACCCCCTTGCCGCGATAGCCGGATGAATGCAAACCTAGGCCCGCGACGGCGCGCCGAGTTTGCCGTCCGTCCGGTCGTGCCGGGCGGGCGAGCCATTCCGATCCGGTGGGAACCCTCCCGATGAGGTGAACCCGCTTCGTCCGGTCTTACGGCCGTCGCCCGCTCCGAAACCAAGCAAGAATGTTGCGAGAGGGAGCATGGCAGCCTGGGTGAAAGGCGGCGCGACGGACGCGGACACCGCCATCGAGGCGGCCGCATCCCTGCTCGCCAAGGCGCGCGCGCCGGTGATCGCCGGCCTCAGCGCCGACGTGGCTGCGATCCGCGCAGCCTACGATCTCGCGGGACGCCTCGGCGCCTCGGTGGATACCGCCGGATCGGTGGCGACCTATGCCGAGCTCGGGTCGCTGAGCCGGGTCGGCGCTCTGACCACGACGCCCGCCGAGGCCGTCGGTCGCGCCGACGTGATCCTGGTCGTCGGGGATGCGGCGTGGCAGGCGCCGCTCCTGAAGCGGCTGATCGATGCGAAGCCGACCCGCGGGCGCACAGCCGGATCGGACCGCGTGCTGCTCGCGGTCGGGGCGAACGCCGCGGCATCGCTGGCGTGGCCGGCCGAGGGCGGCCTGCCGGAGGCGGTCGGCGTGCTGCGCGCCTACGCCCGCGGCCATCTCGCCGGAGATGCGCTTCCGGGGCAGATCGCTGCCCGGCTGGCCGACGCGCAGTACGGAGTCCTCCTCTACGATGCGGCCGAACTGGGCGAGGCCGGAATCGAGATGCTTCAGGGCCTCGCCATGGACCTGAGCGAGGCGACACGCTGCTTCACCCTCGCCAGCGGCGACGTCGGTCAGGACCGGGCGGTGGTGCCGGTCTCGGCCTGGCTCACCGGGCAGGCGCCGCGCAGCGGCTTCGGGCGCCGCGTGCCGGAGCACGATCCCTGGCGCTTCGACGCGGCCCGACAGGTCGCCGCGGGTGAGGTCGATGCCGTGCTGTGGCTGGGCGCGGTGCCCGTGCCGCGGCCGGACTGGCTGTCCGCCGTGCCGTCGATCGCGCTGGTCGCGGACGGCGAGGCGAAGGACGCCGAGGTGGTGATCGCGGTCGGCCAGCCCGGTCGCGACCATGGTGGCGTCTTGTGGAACGAGCAGCGCGCCGCGCTGACCTTCTGGCCGGCCTCCGCGCCGTCGGATCTCCCGTCGGCCGCCGCGGTGATGGCCGCCCTCAGGGAGCGCGTCGGCACGCATCAGGCCGCGTCGAGGAGTGAACCCGCATGCTGAGCGTGATTCGGGGCGGGCGCGTCGTCGATCCGACCGCGTCCCGCGATTCCGTCGGTGACGTCTGGATCGAGGACGGCCGCGTCATCGATCCGCCGGGCCGCGAGCCCGACCGGGTGATCGATGCGGCGGGCTGCGTGGTGATGGCGGGCGGCGTCGAGGTGCATTCGCACATCGCGGGCGGCAACGTGATCACGTCGCGGCTGCTGCTGCCCGACCTCTACGTGAGTGAGGCGGCGCCCGACGGCCACCCCTTCGCCCATGCCGGCGGGGCCGCGGCCTGGATCGGCTCGACCTATGCGCGGATGGGCTACACTACGGCCGTCGAGCCGGCGATGCCGCCGACCCACGCGCTTGGGACGCAGCTCGAACTCGCCGACATCCCGCTTCTCGACCGCGGCGCCCTCACCGTGATGGGCAACGACGACCAGCTCCTCCAGCTCCTCCGGGACCGTCAGGGCGGCAACGCCGTGCGCGACCTCGTCGCCCTGTCGGTCGCCCAGTCGCGCGGCCTCGGAGTGAAGTGCATCAATGCCGGTGGCGCCTCTGCCTTCAAGGACGGAGCGCTGCGCCTGTCGCTGGACGAGGAGATCCCCTGCTACGGGCTTACGACGCGGCAGATCATGGGATCGCTCCTCGACGCGGTCGAGGCGATCGGCGTACCGCACCCGCTCCACGTCCACTGCAACAACCTCGGGCTGCCCGGAGCGGACGACAGCTTCATGGCCACTCTCGATGCGGCGGAAGGTCGGCGCATCCATTTCGCCCACGCCCAGTTCTACGCCTACGGGGTCTCCGATCCGGCCAATCCCGGCACCGGCGGCTTCCGGTCGGCCGCCGAGCGGATCGCGCGGGCGATCAGCGACAATCCGAACGCCACGCTCGACATCGGGCAGGTTGTGTTCGGGCAGACGGTGACGGTCTCCCTCGACATCCTGCGTCAGTTCGCGGGCCGGAAGGGCGCGAAGCCGAAGAAGTGGGTGCTGAACGCGGGCGATGCCGAGGGCGGCGGCGTCGTGCCGTTCCTGTACCGGCCCCGGGGCCCGACCAGTTCGCTGCAATGGGCGATCGGCCTGGAGATCATGCTGCTCTCCACCGATCCGGAGCGGACGATCCTGACCACGGACCATCCGAACGGCGGACCCTTCACCCAGTATCCGCGCATCATCCACCTGTTGATGGACAAGTCCGAGCGCGACCGCGAGATCGCGACGCTGCCGGCCATCGTGGGCGAGCGCTCCGGATTGCCGGGTCTCGAGCGCGAGTACTCGCTCTCGGAGATCGCTCAGCTGACCCGTTCTGGACCCGCCAAGCTCCTGGGCCTCGCCGACCGTGGCCATCTGCGGCCGGGCGCCCGGGCGGACGTCGCGGTCTACGGCGACGACACGGATCGCACCGCGATGTTCACCGCCGCGAAGCTCGTCCTGAAGGACGGCGTACCGATCGTCGAGGACGGCGAAGTGGTCGAATGGCGCGCCGGCCGCACGCTCTCGCTCACGGTGGAATCCGACCACGCGATGGAGAAGCGCGCCGATGCCTACCTGACGGAGCGCTTCGGCGCAGGGCTCGACAGCTTCGCCGTGCCGGATGCGGCTTTCGGTGAGGGCACCGAGAACTTCGAGGCGGTTCCATGCCGGGCCTGATCAGCGGGGCGAGCCGCGGGAAGAACGATGTCTGATCTCACCCTCAACGGCATCCCGGTCATCGATACCTTCGCGGAGGCGTTCGACGTGGCCGGTACCGCCATCGTCGTCACCAACGACACCGCCAAGTGGGCGATGATCGCCGCGACCACGATGACGGGCTTCGCCACCTCGGTGATCGGCTGCGGCGCCGAAGCCGGCATCGACGCCGAACTCTCCCCGGAGGAGACGCCGGACGGGCGGCCGGGCGTACGCATCCTGCTCTTCGGCTTCGAGCCGAACGGGCTCAAGGACCAGCTGATCAAGCGGGTCGGCCAGTGCATCCTCACCTGTCCGGGCACCGCCTGCTATGCGGGCGTCGATGGGCCGACCAAGATCAAGCTCGGCGGCGCGATCCGCTATTTCGGCGACGGCTTCGCGGTGGCCAAGCGCCTTCCCGACGCCACCGGCAAGGCGCGGCGCTACTGGCGCATTCCGGTGATGGACGGCGAGTTCCTCTGCGAGGACACGGTCCGCGCCGTCGATGGCGCGGTCGGCGGCGGCAACCTGCTGTTCCTCGGCCGCACCCATGCCGAGACGCTGAAGGTGGCGGAGATCGCGGTCGAGGCCGCCAAGGCGGTGCCCGGCGCGATCCTGCCGTTCCCCGGAGGCATCGTCCGCTCCGGCTCGAAGGTCGGTGGCCGGACGAAGGGCATGATGGCCTCGACCAACGACGCCTATTGTCCGACCCTGAAGGGCCGTGCCGGCTCGGCGCTGCCGGCCGAGTGCGGCGTCGTGCTGGAGATCGTCATCGACGCCCTCACCTCGCAGGGCGTGTCCGATTCCATGCGCGCGGGCCTGCACGCCGCCACGGAAATCGGCAGCAGGCACGGGTTGGTCGCGGTCACGGCCGGCAATTACGGCGGTAATCTCGGCCGCCATCACTACCACCTGCGCGACCTGATCGCGCCGCATGACGCCACGAAGGAGGGCTGAGCCTTGAGCACCCTCATCCTGCGCGCGGCCCCGCCCGAGCGGCTGGACTTCCTCGCCGTCAACCCGTTGGCGCTCAGCGGCCTCTCGCAGAGCGAGGCTGAGCGCCTGAATGTCGGAACCACCCGGACGGGCGTTCGCCTCGGCGATTGTTTCGCCGTCAAACTCGACGGCTCCGACACCCTGATCATCGAGGGTGGCCATGAACGTCTGGACCGCGTCGGCGCAGCCCTCTCGGAAGGCACGATCCGCGTGACCGGTGACGTCGGCCAGCGCCTCGGCGCCGGCATGGCGGGGGGCAGCCTGACGGTCACCGGCAATGCCGGCCCCTACGCGGCCTCCGGCGCGACTGGCGGCACGATCCTGATCGAGGGCGACGCTGGCGACCATGCCGGCGGCGCGGTCTACGCCGCCAAGGCGGGTCTCGACGGCGCCACGCTGATCATCCGCGGGACGGCGGGCGACCATCTCGGCGACCGGATGCGGCGCGGGACCATCGTGGCCGGCCGTGCGGGCGCCTTCGCGGGTTCGCGCATGATCGCCGGTACCCTGGCGGCCCTCGCGGTCGGTGACCATCCGGGTCTCGGCATGCGTCGCGGGACGCTCGTTCTGGGTTCCCACGGCCGGATGGCCGCGACCTTCGTGGAGACCGGGACGCACGACCTCGTGTTCCTGCGCCTGCTGGCCACGGCCCTGCGCGGTCTCAGTCCCGAGCACGCCGAACTCCTCGGCCGGCCGCTGCGTCGCTACTCGGGCGATCTCGCCACGATCGCCAAGGGCGAGATCTGGGTCGCGGCCTGACGCCACCTGGGCAAGGAGCGTGGACGCATCCTATGCTTCCCGCCAAGCCGGCCCGTCCGAGGCCGGCAGCCCGGGAGCGCGCCCATGCTGTTGCTGCTGTCGATCTGCCTCGTCGCCCAGCCCTCGACCTGCCGCGAGGATCGGATCGAGATGTCGTTCGAGAAATCGAGCCCGTTCGTGTGCCTGCGCAATTCGCAGAGCGCCTTGGCGACCTGGCAGGCTGCGCATCCCGAATGGCATGTCGAGCGCTGGCGCTGCGCCGCCAAGGGCAGCGTCCCGAAGGATCTGTGAGGGCACCTTGGTTCTATGGGCGAGTGATGACATGCTCGCCCCGGTCCTGAGACCCGGGTCTGCATCACCATCGCGGCCGGGCGACGCCCGGAACTCACCATGCGCTCGCTGAAGGTCCGCTTCGCGCTGTTGCTCGGTGGTACGGCCATCGTGGTGGTGCTGGCCGCGGCCGCCGCGCTGGCGGCGATCGGGGCCGCCGAGCGGACGGTCGACCGCACCCTCGAAGCGCAGCGGCGCCTTGAGCTGCTGGCCGAATTGTCCGGCCGCCTCACGCAATTCGGCCTCGCGGCCGTGGAAACCGTCGGCAGTCCCGACAACCAGCCGGAGGCCATGGCGATCGCCCGCGACAACGCCGACCGGGCGCTGACCACCGTGGACGAAGCCCTCGCCAGGAGTTTCCCGCCGACCGACGATCCGGCCGACCGGATGCAGTACGCGGCGCGCACGCGTCCCATGGCGCAGC
Organism: Methylobacterium longum; assembly: GCF_022179385.1. Taxonomy (GTDB): domain Bacteria; phylum Pseudomonadota; class Alphaproteobacteria; order Rhizobiales; family Beijerinckiaceae; genus Methylobacterium; species Methylobacterium longum. Next base: position 14,154 of record NZ_BPQS01000003.1, read on the forward strand.
TGCGGGCGGCCCGCGTCGTCCTCGACCGGCAGGTGGCGCTGATCAGCCGGCAGACGGAGCCGGAACGGCGCCAGGACGCCATCAAGGGAGCGCTGAACGGCTTCGGCGCCATGACCGGCCAGCCGCTCTCGTTCCTGATCGAGGCCGAGCGGCGCAGCATGGCGCTCGGGTCCGAGCAGGCCCGCGCCCTCTCGGAGCGCCTGCGCGTCGCGGCGGCCTCCGCGGTGGCCGCCGCGCTGGTACTCCTCGCGATCCTCTATCGGAGCGTCACGCGGCCGACCCTGGCCCGCATCGAGGAGGTGCGCCGGGCGGCGAGCGCCATCGGTCACGGCGCGCTGGACACACGCCTGTCCGTCGCGACGCGGGACGAACTCGGCCTGCTGATGACCAACGTCAACCGCATGGCCGCGCGCTTGGCGCGGCGGGAGTCGCGCGTCGCGGCGGATCGGGCCGCGCTCGAGGACACCGTGGCAGCGCGCACCGCCGACCTGCGCGCCGCCAATGCCCGTCTTGAAGCCGTCGATCAGTCCCGCCGGCGCTTCTTCGCCGATGTCAGCCACGAGCTGCGCACGCCCCTGACGGTCATCCTCGGTGAATGCGACCTCGCCCTTCGCGGTGCGTCCCGCGGCGCGGATCCGGGACCGGTCTTCGCCACGATCAAGAAGCGGGCGCAGCGGCTCAAGCTGCGCGTCGAGGACCTGCTGCGCGTCGCCCGGTCCGAATCCGGCGAGATCGAGTTCGACAGGCGCCCCCTCGGGCTCGCCCTCGTCCTGTCCGAGGCGGTGGACAACATGACTTCGGAAGCCGCCCGCCGCCGCGTCGGCCTCACCCTCGATCCCGGGACCCGGGACGTGGAGTGCCTCGCCGATCGGGAGTGGATCCGGCAGACCGTCGAGAGCCTCGTGGACAACGCCCTGCGCCACGCCGCCGGTGTCAGCCGGGTCGAGGTCGCCCTGACGCCGGGCCCCGGTCCCGTCGGACGCATCACCGTGACGGACGACGGGCCCGGCTTCGGCGCCTCCGAGACCGAACTCTTCGAGCGTTTCCGGCGTGGCAAGAGCGCGGGTCCCGACGAGACCGGCTTCGGTATCGGCCTCGCCCTCGCGCGCTGGATCGTCGAACAGCACGGCGGCACGATCCGGCTGGGCTCCGGACCGGACGGACGCGGCGCCCGCGTCAGCCTGGACATGCCCGCGCTCGATCCGGCATGGATTGCGGAGACGGCCGGGAACGCGGCCGGCGACGCGCAGGTGAAGGAGTCGGCCGCATGACGCGGATCCTGATCGTCGAGGACGACGTCGACATCCGGGGGCTTCTCGCTCGGGGACTGGAGGCGGAAGGATTCGAGGTCGGTACGGCGGCCTGTGTCGATGAGGCGCTCAAGGCAGCGCACGACCCGGCACCGGGCGCCGTCCTCCTCGACATCAACCTGCCGGACGGGTCCGGCCACGACGTCTGCCGCTCCCTGCGCGAGGGCGGCTTTCCCGGCGCGATCCTGTTCCTCTCCGCCCGGGACGAGATCCGCGACCGGGCCGAGGGGCTGGCCCTCGGCGCCGACGACTACATCATCAAGCCGTTCGAATTCGACGAGCTGGTGGCGCGCCTGCGCACGCATCTCATGCGGCGCGAGCAGGCCGAGGCACCGCGTTCACGCATCACGGCGGGCAAACTGATGCTCGATCTCGACACCCGCCAGGCGAGCTGCGGCGAGGCCAGTGCCCGCCTGACGCCGCGCGAAGCCGACCTGCTCGCCATGCTGATGGAGAGCATCGGAAAGCCGGTTTCCCGGGCCGACATCTTCGACCGCCTCTGGGCGAGCCAGGGTGGCCTGTCCCTCAACGTGGTCGACGTCTATATCGGCTACCTGCGCTCCAAGATGGCGGATTTCATCCGCTACGGAGGCCCGGTTCTGGTGACGGTACGGGGCAAAGGCTTCATGCTGGAGCTGCGCGGACCCGACTTCCGCCAGTGAGCCACTGTACTTAAGTCGCACCCGCGCGCATTTCTCGATGGTTTCCGGGCATTTAGGAAGTCTCTCACGAAAAATTTGGGAGGATCCGGCAACTTAGTGCTTGAAGCGCGCTGCTGAATCGTCGATACCTCTCCCGCGCCAGAAATGAGAGCGCCATCAGTGTCTTAGGGTCCTCTTAGGAACCGCGTGACGCTCGGTGTAGATGTCGCCAAGGAGAAACACCATGAAGTGGGCTGCCCCGATCGTGTCCGAGATCTGCGTCGGCATGGAAGTGACGAGCTACGAGTCGGCCGAGATCGACACCTTCAACTGAGTTTAACGGGCCGGGGATCTCGGGAGCCGCACCATGCGCGTCGTGATCCTCGGTTCCGCAGCCGGCGGCGGCCTTCCACAGTGGAATTGCCGCTGCCCCATCTGCACCCTGGCACGGTCCGAGCCGGATCGTGTGCGGCCCAGGACGCAGTCGAGCATCGCGGTCTCCGCCGACGGATCGGATTGGCTGCTGATCAACGCGTCGCCGGACATCCGGCAGCAACTCTTCGACAACCCGCAGATGCATCCGCGCGAAGGCCTGCGCCATTCGCCGATCCGCGCCGTCCTCCTGACCAACGGCGATGTCGATCACGTCGCTGGATTGCTCACGCTGCGCGAGGGCCAGCCCTACGCGCTCTACGCCACCCGCGGCATCCTCGACTCGGTCAGCGCGAACCGCGTCTTCGACGTGATGGCCGAGGGCGTGGTCGCCCGCCAGGCAATCGGCATGGATCAGGTCTTCGAGCCCCTGCCCGGACTCTCGGTCACCCTCTTCCCCGTGCCCGGCAAGGTGCCGCTCTGGCTCGAGGACGAGACGATGGAGATCGGCGCCGAAACCGAGACCACGGTGGGCGCCCTGATCGAGGCCGGGGGCCGGCGCCTCGCGTATATTCCCGGCTGTGCCCGGGTCACCGATGGTCTGCGGGCCCGGATCGCCGGCGTCGACGCGTTGCTGTTCGACGGCACCGTGCTGCACGACGACGACATGATCCGGGCCGGGGTCGGAACGAAGACCGGCTGGCGCATGGGGCACGTTCCGATGCGCGGCGAGGGCGGCTCGATCGACGCCCTGGCGCAGGTCGATCTCGGTCGCCGCATCTTCGTGCACATCAACAACACCAATCCGGTGCTCGTCGAAGGATCGCGGGAACGGACGGAGATCGAGACGTCCGGTTGGACGGTGGCGCACGATGGATTGAGCCTCTCGCTCTAGATCCTGCGCCCTGTGCCGCAGGCACGAGCGGCTGGGAACGGGCGCGCCGCAGGGACGGAAGGTTGGGCTCGCCCACCACCGGCACTATATCGTCCCAACGCTGAGAAGCGCGCCCCGAGGCCAAGGGCGTGACCACGAGCAGGAAACGCGACCCGAGGACGGACGCCGGACACGCCATGAACGCAGTCTTCCCGACACCCGATGCCGCCGACAGCCAGCGTCTGCTCAGCCCAGAGGAGCTGGAAGCGGCCCTGCGCGACATCGGTGCGCGCCGATACCACAACCTGCACCCGTTTCACCGGCTGCTGCACGATGGCAAGCTGTCGAAGGATCAGGTCCGCGCCTGGGCGCTGAACCGCTACTACTACCAGGCGATGATCCCGGTGAAGGATGCGGCGGTGCTCGCCCGGATGACGGATGCGGCGCTACGACGGATCTGGCGTCAGCGCATCGTCGATCACGACGGCGATCACGAGGGCGATGGCGGCATCGAGCGCTGGCTCAAGCTCGCCGAGGGCGTGGGTTTCGACCGCGATTACGTGCTCTCGACCCGCGGCATCCTCTCGGCGACAAAATTCTCGGTGGAGGCCTACGTCCATTTCGTCTCCGAGAAGACGTTGCTGGAAGCGATCGCCTCGTCGCTCACCGAGATGTTCTCGCCGACGATCATTTCCGAGCGCGTCGCCGGGATGCTGAAGAACTACGACTTCATCACCAAGGACACGCTGGCCTATTTCGACAAGCGCCTCACGCAGGCGCCGCGGGATGCCGATTTCGCCCTGGACTACGTCAAGCAGCACGCGACCACGCCCGAACTTCAACGGCGGGCGATGGCGGCCCTGACGTTCAAGTGCAACGTCCTCTGGACACAGCTCGACGCCCTGTACTTCGCCTACGTGGCACCCGGCATGATCCCCCCGGACGCGTGGCGGCCAGGCGAAGGCCTCGTCGCCGATGCCGCACCGGTCCGGGCAGCGGCGGCAGGCGGGAAGATGACCGCCGCCGACCGCCCGCGACTCCCCCGCGGCGTGCGGCTGCGCAACGACGAGACCCGCGGCAAGTACGTTCTGCTCGCCCCCGAGCGCACCTTCGATCTCGACGACAACGCCGTCGCGGTGCTCAAGCTCGTGGACGGCACCCGCAGCGTCGCCGATATCGCCGACGAGCTGGGCCGAACCTACGCGGCCGATCCGCGGGCCATCGAGGCCGACATCCTGGTCATGCTGGATGGTCTCGCGGAAAAACGGGTCCTCGAGCGATGAACGCCCTGACCCCGAACCGGCCTGCGGTGCCGGCACCGGTCGGTCTGCTCGCCGAGCTGACCCACCGGTGCCCCCTGCGGTGCCCCTATTGCTCGAACCCGCTGGAACTCGACCGCCGCTCGGGCGAACTCGATACGGCCACGTGGCAGCGCGTCCTCACGGAGGCGTCCGGCCTCGGTGTCCTCCATGTCCACCTCTCCGGCGGCGAGCCGACGGCACGCAACGACATCGTCGAGATCACCAAGACCTGCGCCGATCTGGGCCTGTATTCGAACCTGATCACGTCAGGCGTCGGCGGTGCGCTGGCGAAGCTCCAGGCGCTCTACGATGTCGGCCTCGATCACGTGCAGCTCTCGGTCCAGGGCGTGGACGCCCAGAACGCCGAGAAGATCGGTGGCCTGAAGAATGCGCAGCCGCAGAAGTTCGCGTTCGCCGCCAAGGTGGTCGAACTCGGGCTGCCGCTGACGCTCAATTCCGTCATCCACCGCGGCAACATCCACGAGGTCTCGGGCTTCATCGATCTCGCGGTGAAGATGGGCGCCAAGCGCCTCGAGGTCGCGCACACGCAGTATTACGGCTGGGCCTACGTCAATCGCGCCGCGCTGATGCCCGACAAGGCGCAGGTCGATGAGTCGATCCGCATCGTCGAGGCCGCCCGGGAACGTCTCAAAGGTCAGCTGGTCATCGATCTGGTCGTGCCGGATTACTACGCCAAATACCCGAAGGCCTGCGCGGGTGGCTGGGGCCGCAAGCTGATGAACGTGACGCCGCAGGGCAAGGTCCTGCCCTGTCACGCCGCGGAGACGATTCCGGGTCTGGAATTCTGGAACGTCAACGACCATTCGCTGGGCGACATCTGGCGCGACGCGCCGGCCTTCACGGCCTATCGCGGTACCGACTGGATGAAGGAGCCGTGCCGCTCCTGTGACCGTCGGGAGAAGGATTGGGGCGGCTGCCGCTGCCAAGCTCTGGCGCTCGCCGGTGACGCAGCGGCCACCGATCCGGCCTGTTCGTTGTCGCCGCTCCACGCCAAGGTGCGCGCGCTCGCCACGGAGGAGGCGGCCGAAACCCCGCCCGATTACATCTATCGGACGATCGGCAGCAACGTTCGATCGCCGCTCAAGGAGGAAGTCGACTCGTGAGAGTTCTTGCCACGACCACCGTCGCGCTGGTGCTGGCCGCGCTGCCGGCTCTCGCCGAGGATGCCCCGAAACCCGCCACCGTGACGCAGGCCAATGCCGCGGCGGCGCCCAGCGCCTCCGACCTTCTGTTCGATCAGCCGCACATGAAGAACGCGGCACCCGGCTCGACCATCACGTACGACTATCTCCGGCGCTCCGGCATCGCCAAGGGTCCGTTCGGAGCGCCTCTCGAGGACACGCTCAAGCTGAAGCTGGAGCCGGGCAAGAGCCCCGAGGCCCGCGACATTACCGTGACCATGTTCTCGGGGCTGAACCGCGTGCCCGCCGGGCCCTTCGAGGATATGGCCGGCAATCCGGTCGTCTCGCTCTTCCTCGAAAATCACCTGAAGTCGTTGGCGAAGGTCCTGGAGGCCAACCCCCGCTACCTGAAGCTCGCGATCCGGAAGGGTCTGCGCGAGAAAGCCACCGTGACGCCCACGAAGGTGAGCGTCGGTGGTCGGGATGTCGACGGCTGGCGCGTCGTCACCAAGCCCTTCGAAGGCGACTCGATGGCGCAGCGCATGCGCGGGCTCGACGACATGACCTACACGTTCGTCACCGCACCCTCCGTACCCGGCGAGATCGTCTCGATCGAGGCGTCCTCCAAGAGCAAGGACGGCGGCGAGCTACTTGAGGAGAAGCTGAACTATGATCAGAAGGCTGGCTGAACGCGGCGCGCTGGCGGCTCTGGCCCTGACCCTGTCGGGCCTGGCCGTCCGTGCGGCCGACGACAACGATTACCCCACCGACGCGCGGGTCGATTACGTGTTCGGCTGCATGGCGGCCAACGGTCAGACCCGCGAAAGCCTGCAGAAATGCTCCTGCTCGCTCGACCAGCTGGCCGCGATCCTGCCCTACGACAAGTACGTTCAGGCCAGCACGGTCCTGTCCATGCGTCAGGGCGTGGGGAATCGCGCCAACGAGTTCAAGTCGACCAAGATCTTCGACGACAAGGTCGCCGACCTCCGCCGCGCCCAGGCCGAGGCCGAGATCCGCTGCTACCGCGGCTGACCGCGGGATCACGCCGGCCGGCGTTGCGCCGGCCGTGCGATTCGCGCACACCGGCTCCCGAACCGCGTTCAAGAACGGGACCCGCTCCGTGACCCCCTCCTCCGGCCTGTCCGACCTGCTGCCCGATCTCGGAGGGCGCACGCTGGTCATGGGCATCCTCAACGTCACGCCGGACTCCTTCTCGGATGGCGGTCTGTTCGCCGGGGAGCAGGAGGCCGTGGCGCAGGCCGAGCGGCTTGTGGCGGAGGGTGCGGCGATTCTCGATGTCGGCGGCGAGTCGACGAGGCCCGGTCACGTTCCGGTCCCGGCCGACGAGGAGCAGGCGCGCGTGCTTCCGGTGATCCGGGCCGTCGCTCCGCGGCTTGCGGTGCCGATCTCCATCGACACCTACAAGGCGTCCACGGCGCGGGTCGCCCTGGAAGCCGGCGCCCGGATCGTGAACGATGTCTGGGGTCTTCAGCGCGAGCCCGACATCGCCTCCGTGGCTGCCGCGCACGGCGCTCCGGTCATCATCATGCACAACCGCGAGACCATCGAGGCGGATCTCGACATCGTCGCCGACATGCTGGCCTTCTTCGAACGGTCGCTCGCCATCGCGCATCGCGCAGGCATCCCGGATTCCGAAATCGTGCTCGACCCGGGCGTCGGCTTCGGCAAGACGTGGACGCAGCACCTCGAAGCGCTGCGCCGGCTCCCCGAGATCCGCGCCCTGGGCTTTCCGGTCCTGGTCGGCGTCTCCCGCAAGTCGCTCCTCGGACGCCTGCACGATCGCGAGACCCGTCCGGCAGACCGGCTTCACGGATCCCTGGCCGCGCATGCGCTCGCGGCCACGCTGGGAGCCGATATCGTCCGCGTTCACGACGTGGCTGCGCACATCGACGCGATGCGAGTGGTCGATGCCGTGATGCGGCCGGAGGGCCGGTGAGCATGGGACGCGACCTGATCCGTGTCAGCCGCATCGCGGTGTTCGGTCGGCACGGCCTGCTGCCCGAAGAGGCCGTGCTCGGCCAGCGCTTCTACCTCTCGCTGGAGGCGCGTCTCGACCTGAGCGATGCGGGGGGCTCCGACGACGTCGCCGGCACGGTGAGCTACGCGGACCTGACGCAGGTCACGGTCGATATCGCCACGGGGCGGCGGTTCAATCTGATCGAAGCGCTGGCGGAGTCGATCGCCTCGGCCATCCTGACGGGGTTCCCCTTGGTCGAGGAAATCACCGTTCGGGTCGATAAGCCGAGCGCACCGGTCCCCGCGATTCTGGACGGCGTCAGCGTCGAGATCACGCGCCGCCGCGAGGACCGCCCGTGAAAGCCTATCTCGGCATCGGCAGCAACGTCGGCGACATGGCTGCCATGCTCGAACGGGCAGTCACCGGGCTGGCGGCAACGCCAGGCGTCAGCGTCTTGAAGCGCTCGGCCGATTACCGCACGCCCCCGTGGGGCAAGACCGACCAGCCATGGTTTCTCAACGGTGCGGTCGCCGTCGAGACGGAACTCGAACCGCACGGGCTGCTCGATACATGCCTGCGGATCGAACACGAGCTCGGTCGCGTACGCGAAGAACGCTGGGGTCCGCGGGTGATCGATATCGACGTGCTGGCCTACGAGGGCGCAGCCGTGAACGACGCGCGCCTCGTCCTTCCGCATCGTTTCGTCCGCGAGCGGGCTTTCGTTCTGGTTCCGCTGGCCGAAATCGCCCCGGACCTCGTTATCGGCGGCGAGCGCGTCGCCGATGCCTTGGCAAAGCTGGATCGCACCGGTATCGCGCGGGCCTGAGCGGCCCGTCTTCGGGATGACGAAGCACCCCGACTTCCGCGGTCCCGGGTCCGTCAGCGTTCGCCCGGCTCTGCCAGCTTGTTTTCCTCGTCATCGAGGAGCGGCACGTCGAATGCGCGCAGAACCGCATCGATATCCGCCTTCCGCTTGCGCAGAATGGTGTTGAGCGACCGCTTCCAGTCGTTCTCGCCGATCCGAACGCCCATGGCGATCCGGTAGGCCATCGGCGGCCGCTGCGGCTCCCTGAGCAACGGGACGACGCGCATGGCCGTCCCGGATTGCTTCGCCAGCCAGCCGGCCGCAGGTCCCCAGAGCACAGCAGCATCGATCTCCTTGGCGGCGAGCGCCCCGACGATCTCGGCTCCGACGGTCTGATAATTGCGCGAGGGGTCGAGCTGGTAAGGCGCGTAGGCCTTCATGGAGGACACCAACCCGACCTCGCCCATCCGGTTGACGGGCGGCGTACCGGCGATCACGCCGATGCTCTTGCCCTTCAGGCGCGGGTCGTCAAGGGCCTCGATGCCGTCGAACTCCCCCGATCGGGTGACCAGCGTATAGGCGGAACGGTAATAGGGATTGGTGGTCTGAACGAGGTCGCTGCCGAAGGCCTGCCCCATGATGAGGTCGCAGAGGCCGGTGCCGAGGGTATTGCGGACGAAGCCCGGTCCCTGGGTCAGCCAATAATAGCGGACCTTCACCTTCAACTCGTCGGCGATGATCGCCGCGATCTTGTTCTCGAAGCCGTCCTCCTTGCGCTCGGAGAACGGCATGTTGCCCGGATCCCCGCAGACGCGCAGGACGTCCGTGGTGACCATATCGGGCACATGCTGAGCATGGGCACCCTGCGCCACTGTCAGAGACAGGGCGCAGAGCGCTGCAATCCGTGCGAAGGACGACATCAGCCGCCCATGCATTCCTTCTCCGCCTTCCGGGCGGTTTCGGGCTTGTCCTCGTGATCGGAAGGCCGGATACGCCCGATCGCCCCGGCGGCACGCGCCTTGAGGTAGACGTAGAGGTCGTCCGAGTAGCACATGACGTTCTTGTTGTCGCCGAAGGCGGGCATGACCTTCTGCTCAGCGGCGCTCACGTCCTGCTTGCCGCCGACCAGGATGCCGATGAACTCCTCGTAGGAGAGGTGCTTCAGCGAATCCTTCAGCGCGGGCGCGTAGGTGGAGCCCATGCCGTCGGGGCCGTGGCAGACGTGGCACTCGGCATGATAGCGGCGGTAACCCGAGTAGGTATACCAATCGAGCTTCTTGCCGTCCTGCGTCACGCGGAAGGTGGGGTGACCCTCGGCGTCGACATACTTGCCGTCCTCGACCTTGACGGCCGCGTCTTTCTTCAAAAGCTTTTCGTCCTGCTCGGCCGTCTTGTCATTCGCGTTGAGCGAGTTGGCGAGGGCGGGATCGGCAGGCTTGGCATCCTCAGCATGTACGGCCACCGCGGAAACGGTGGCTAGGGCGAGGGCGGCGATAACCGGCCGCGTTACGATCGTGCTGAGGTTGAGCAACGCATCTGTCTCCCTGGAGCGAGGCCTTTCGTCTCCCTTCGAGCCGCAGCCTCTTGCGCCTAAGTCTAATCACAAGGATGCCGGCGCGGGAACCCGCGCCGGCATCTATTTTACTCTTGCACCTGCGGCCGATTAGTTCGGCAGAGCGAAGACGGTGAGCTGACCACCGAGGTTGGTGTACTGCGACAGAGCCGCATAGCCACCCACCGCGCCGAGGCCGGCGTTCGGGTCGGTCAGGCCGGCCGCGAGGCCGATGCCGGCCCAGCCGCCGACGCCCGACAGGACGCCCACGTACTGCTTGCCCTTGTGCTGGTAGGTCATCACGTTGCCGATGATGCCCGACGGGGTCTTGAACTTGAACAGCTCCTTGCCGCTCTTGTCGTCGACCGCCTTCAGGTAACCCTCAAGCGTTCCGTAGAACACCACGTCGCCGGCGGTGGCCAGAGCACCGGACCACACCGAGAACTGCTCGGCGTTGGACCACTTGATCTTGCCGTTGACGCCATCCCACGCGATGAAGTTGCCCATGCCGCCGTGCGAGTTCGGAGCCGGGTACATCGAGAGGGTCGCACCGACGTAGGGCTGGCCCGGGGTGTAGGTCACCCGGAACGGCTCGTAGTCCATGCAGACGTGGTTGGTGGGCACGTAGAACAGGTTGGTCTTCGGCGAGAAGGCAGCAGGCTGCTGATCCTTGGTACCAAGCGCCGCCGGGCAGATGCCCTTGGAGTTGGTGTCCTCACCGTTCTGCTCAGTCGAGTACTTCGACACGACCAGCGGCCGGCCGTAGTTCTTCGAGCCCTTGTCCATGTCGACCTTGGTCGCCCAGTTGACGGCCGGGTCGAACTTCTCGGCGACGAGCAGGCTGCCGTCCGCGCGGTTCAGCGTGTAGCCGAAGCCGTTGCGGTCGAAGTGGGTCAGGAGCGGCTGCTCCTTGCCGTCAACCTTCTGATCCGTGAGGATCATCTCGTTGATGCCGTCGTAGTCCCACTCGTCGTGGGGGGTCATCTGGTAGACCCACTTGGCGACGCCGGTATCCGGGTTACGCGCCCAGATGGTCATGGACCACTTGTTGTCGCCCGGACGCTGCTTGGGGTTCCAGGTCGAGGGGTTGCCCGAGCCGTAGTACATCAGGTCGAGCTTCGGGTCGTACGAGAACCAGCCCCAGGTGCAGCCGCCGCCGGTCTTCCACTGATCGCCTTCCCAGGTCTTCAGCGAGGAGTCCTTGCCGACGGGCTTGCCCAGCGAGGTGGTCTTCTCCGGGTCGACCAGCATCTGGTCGTCCGGGCCCTCGGAGTAGCCGCGCCACACCTTCTTGCCGGTCTTCAGGTCGTAGGCCGTGACGTGGCACTGCACGCCGAACTCGCCGCCCGAGATGCCAACGATGACCTTGTCCTTCACGGGCAGAACCGTGGCGGTGTTGGTCTCGCCCTTCTTCGGGTCGCCGTTCACGACGGACCAGTTGACCTTGCCGGTCTTGGCGTCGAGCGACACGAGGGTGGTGTCGGCCTGGTGCAGGAGGATGGTGCCGTCGGCGTAGGCCAGACCACGGTTGACCGTGTCACAGCACATAACCGGGATCACGGACGGATCCTGCTTCGGCTCGTACTTCCAGACGATCTTCGCCTCGTGGTCGAGGTCGAGGGCGTACACGATGTTCGGGAACGGCGTGTGCACGTACATCATGTTGCCGACGACGAGCGGCGAGCCCTCGTGGCCGCGCAGAACGCCGGTCGAGAAGGTCCAGGCGACCTGGAGGTTCTTCACGTTCGACGCATTGATCTGGTCGAGCTTCGAATAACGGGTGTTCGCGTAATCAACCGTCTGGAGCACCTGCTCCGCCGGGTTGGCGATGCCCTTCATCACGCTTTCGTTGGCCAGGGCCGGCGCCGCGACTGCCGCGACACCTGCACCGAGCGCAAGGAGATGTACCGCTCTCATGGGTTCCTCCGACAAGTCTTTGAGAGTATTCGCGCACACCTAGAGAGTGGTGTCGCTCAGACCCCGACCTGACTGTTTGCGACAGGGATGGACGCCTCGGTAGCGGGCATTTCGGACTTGAGGAGATCGAGAGATCTCCGAGCCAGGAGCCGCCATCCCTGAGGCGGCCCCCTCGAAACCGAGGCTTGCGGCGACCTTAAGAGATTTTTGAGCGCCGTCAACTCGCTCTTGGCCTTCGCGATGCTCACGGTGAAAGCTTCATTTCCGGTGACAGAAGCATGGCTGTTGTCATTGCTTCGCAAAAATTAATTTTGCGCCGCACAACGACCGATGCGTTCTTTGTGGCAGATCCTGCGGCTACGTGGGGGCTTCTCATGCAGGTCTTGCAATCCAGAGAGCTTTGCTGGAGCGGCTCATGCGGTGGCGACTTGGTTCATCTCGCTGACGCGAGGAAGCTGAGCCGTGGGAGGGCAAATCCGCCCGCGGCGCAACGACCCCTCCGGACCCCGGGCGTCACCACCAGAGCAGGCCCGATACGGCTGCGCCCAGTCGCCGCAGACTACTCGGTGCCGGATCTTTCGCAGGCTCGGGGTGTTTGCGGGGCGAAATTTGCCGAATCGTCCCGTCCAGCGGAGCGGCTGTTGAGAGGTTTGTGAGACGTACAGCCTGACGAACCCGGGCTGTCGGCAGCGCCGGTGGGAGCGCCGGATCAGAGGGCCCCGATCGTCCCGATCCCTTCGAACTCGGCCGTGTCGTTGACGAGATCGGTGATCGAGATGTTCAGCCGCCGCCCATTGGCGAGGCGGAGTTGCGCGTCTGGTTCGAGCCAGATCGGCCGCAGGCTCACATGGCTGCCGTAGAGGTTGCCGTAGGCGACGACCCCGCCTTCCCGACGCTCGACGACCACGCGATAACGAACGCGCGCGGATCCACAGCCTTCCGCCGAGACCAGCCCGCGACCGGTCAGGGTCTTCAAGACTTCATTCGGCTCAAACATTCACGCGACGCACGATGGGACTTATCGGCAAGCCTATTGCCGTTTAATCCCGGTTCGCCTGTGTGTCACGCCGGCAAGGACGGTTTGCCGTCCCGCGGGTGGTGCCGGATCAGCCGTTCTCGTCGCGTCCGGCACCGGGTGCTTCATCGGGTACCTCACCGGGCGAAATGCCCTGGAGTTCCCGCACGACGATGCGACCTGCCACGACCGAGAGCGCTACACGGCCCTGCTTGAGCGCCAACGCCTTCTCGCCGAAGAGCGACCGCCGCCAGCCTTGAAGAGCCGGCACCTCGGCAGCGTCGTCGTCCGCGAGCGCCTCAAGGTCGTCCACGGTGCCGATGATCTTGGGCGCGACGCCCTCGGCCTCACAGACCGCCTTCAATAGGACTTTCAGGAGCTCGACGATCGCGCCGTTGCCGCCGCTCCGACGGATCCGCTCCGGCAGGCGGATGTCGCTCGTGTCGCGGTTCAGGCCCCGCTCCACCGCCGCCATGATGTCGGCTCCGGTCCGGGAGCGCTCGAAGCCGGCCGGGATCGTGCGCAGCCGGCCGAGGGCTTCGGCGTTGCGCGGGGCCGCGGAGGCCACGTCGATCACCGCCTCGTCCTTCAAAACACGGCCGCGGGGCACATTGCGCGCCTGGGCCTCGGCCTCGCGCCAGGCGGCGACCTCCATCAGAACGGCGATCTCGCGGGGCTTGCGCATCCGGCCGGACAGCCGCCGCCAGGCCTGCGCGGGGTCGGCACGGTAGGTTTCCGGCGAGGTCAGAACCGCCATCTCCTCGTCCAGCCAAGCGCCGCGGTCGGTGCGCAGCAGCTCGGCCACCAGGACTTCGTAGACCTTGACCAGGTGGGTCACATCCGAAAGCGCGTAGCTGAGCTGCGCCTCGGAGAGCGGCCGCCGGGACCAGTCGGTGAACCGCGACGACTTGTCGATCTTCGCCTTGGCGACGTCGTTGACGAGCTGCTCGTACGAGACGGAATCGCCGTAGCCGCACACCATGGCGGCGACTTGTGTGTCGAAGAACGGGTGCGGCAGGATCCCGCCCATCAGCCAGATGATCTCGAGATCCTGGCGGGCCGAGTGGAACACCTTAACGGTCCGCTCATCCGCCATCAGATCGATAAACGGCTGGAGATCGATCCCCGGAGCCAGGGGGTCGACCAGCGCGGCGGTCCCATCCGGAGCCGCCATCTGGATCAGACAGAGCTTCGGGTAATACGTCGTCTCGCGCATGAACTCCGTGTCGACAGTCACGAAGGGCTGCTCGGCAAGGCGCACGCAGACGTCGCGCAACGCGGCGGTGGAAGTGATCAGATCCATATCCCGGCTATACGCAACCGCCGCGAACATGGGGAGGCACCGCCGCAAAGCTCCCCATCTTTCCCACGTCCCCTGTCACGAAACTGCATCCGCCGACCCGGCGAGGACGGCCTTGCGGCGCGCGAGGGCCTGTCGGCGGATCCGTACAGCGTCGGCGCGACGCTGGGATTCAGCCCGCGCGAGCAGACGATCCAGGATACCGGTCTCGACACGCTCGCCGGTGGCGCCATCGACAAGTCGGCGGATCCGATCGACCCGGAAGCCTCGATAGCCGCCCCGCCGGGCGTCGATTCCGCCGAGCAGCGTCCGACCGGGGCCCAGCTTCAGTTCGCGCGCCGCCAGGGACCGGTTGCTCCAGGCGCCGGCCGCGTCCTCGTAGACGAGGTCGAAATGGCCGTCGAGGGGCAGCGTCCGCCACGCGCCGAGGTTGGTCTCCGATGGCGGATCACGGGACACGGCTGGAGGGAAAAAAGCGTTCTGCTTCATAGACATCATATGGGTATCGAACGGGCCGTCCGGTAGTCCGGAACACGGGAAACGCCCGCCTTTCGGGGCCTCGGGGCGCCGCCCGCGCTTGACTTGGGGGGCACCGCGTGAATGGTGCCGGCCTTCCGTCAGAAGAAGCCCGTCATGCACCGTTACCGTTCCCACACCTGCGGGGCGCTCCGCCCGTCCGACGTCGGGCAGAGCGTCCGCCTCTCCGGCTGGTGCCATCGCATCCGCGACCATGGCGGCGTGCTCTTCATCGATCTCCGCGATCATTACGGCCTGACGCAATGCGTGGTCGATTCCGACTCACCGGCCTTCAAGGCCGCCGAGGCCGGGCGCTCGGAGTGGGTGGTGCGGATCGACGGCCGCGTCCGCACGCGGCCGGCCGGCACCGAGAATGCCGAGCTGCCGACCGGCGCAGTCGAGGTGTACATCGACGATCTGGAAGTGCTGGGCCCGGCGGGCGAGCTGCCGCTGCCGGTCTTCGGGGACCTGGAATACCCTGAGGAAACGCGCCTCCGGTACCGCTTCCTCGACCTGCGTCGGGAGAAGCTCCACGCCAATATCATGAAGCGCGGCGCGATCATCGACTCGCTGCGGCGGCGGATGCGCGAGGGCGGCTTCTTCGAGTTCCAGACCCCGATCCTGACGGCCTCCTCGCCGGAGGGTGCGCGCGACTACCTCGTGCCGTCGCGGGTGCATCCCGGCAGATTCTACGCCCTCCCGCAGGCGCCGCAGCAGTTCAAGCAGCTGACGATGATCGCGGGCTTCGACCGCTACTTCCAGATCGCGCCCTGCTTCCGCGACGAGGACGCCCGGGCGGACCGGAGCCCCGGCGAGTTCTACCAGCTCGACATCGAGATGAGCTTCGTCACCCAGGAGGACGTGTTCCAGGCGGTGGAGCCGGTCCTGCGCGGGGTGTTCGACGAGTTCGCCAATGGCAGGCGCGTCACCCGGGAGTTCCCGCGGATCACCTTCGCGGAGTCGATGTTGAAATACGGTGTCGACAAGCCGGACCTGCGCAACCCCCTGATCATCGCCGACGTCACCGACCTGTTCGGCCGCGAGGACGTGGCCTTCAAGGCGTTCAAGGGGGTCATCGCCTCGGGCGGCGTGGTCCGGGCGATCCCGGCGACCGGGGCTGCGGCACAGTCGCGCTCGTTCTTCGACCGGCTGAACGACTGGGCCCGCTCAGAGGGGGCGCCGGGCCTCGGTTACATCGTGTTCGAGGCGGAGAACGGCGGTCTCGCCGGCAAGGGGCCGATCGCCAAGTTCATCCCGGCCGAGGTTCAGGCGCTCATCGCGGAGCGCGTGGGCGCGAAGGCCGGCGACGCGGTGTTCTTCTCTGCCGGCGCCGAGGTTAAGGCGGCCGGACTGGCCGGCAAGGCCCGCATCCGCATCGGCGACGAGCTGGGCCTGTGCGACAAGGACCAGTACGCGTTCTGCTGGATCACCGACTTCCCGATGTACGAGTGGAGCGATGAGGAGAAGCGGATCGACTTCTCCCACAACCCGTTCTCGATGCCGAACATCGACCGTGAGGAGTTCCTCAATCTCGATCTCGATGCGCTGGCCGCCGAGGACGAGAGCGGTGCCAACACCCGGAAGATCCTCGGCATCAAGGCGTTCCAGTACGACATCGTCTGCAACGGCATCGAGCTGTCCTCCGGCGCAATCCGGAACCATCGACCCGATGTGATGGAGAAGGCCTTCGCCATCGCGGGCTACGGCAGCGAGGTGCTCGAACAGAAGTTCGGCGGCATGCTGAACGCCCTGCGCATGGGCGCCCCGCCGCACGGCGGCATCGCGCCGGGTGTCGACCGGATCGTCATGCTCCTGTGCGACGAGCCGAACATTCGCGAGGTGGTGCTGTTCCCGATGAACCAGCGCGCCGAAGACCTGATGATGGGCGCACCCGCCGAGGCAACCCCGAAGCAGCTGCGCGAGCTGCATATCCGGCTCAACCTGCCCGAGAAGAAGGCCTGAGGCCCGGTTAGATCCGCCGCGCGGTGGCGGGCTCCGTCGCGATGGTCGTCGCCGTCGTGGTCGCCCATGACAGCGCCGACGTGCTCGCCGCCTGTATCGGGGCGCTCGCCGGCCAGGGCGTGCCGGTGATCGTCGTGGACAATGCCAGCCGGGACGCCTCCGCGGCGGTCGCGGAGGCCGCCGGCGCGCAGGTCATTCGCAACGTCCGCAACGAGGGCTACGGCCGCGCCAACAACCAGGGCATCCGCGCCGCGGAGACGGCGGAGCACGTGCTCATCGTCAACCCGGACGTTGTCCTGCGCGCCGGCGCCGTGGATGCCCTGCGCGACGCGGCCCGCTCCTGGCCGGAGGCCGGACTGTTCGCGCCCCGCCTCGTCGAGCCGGACGGCCGCTTCTTCTTCCAGGCGCGGTCGCTGCTGGCGCCCTATCTGACCAATCCCGGTGGCCGCCGCGCGCTGCCTGAGGGCGATGCCTGCGCACCGTTCCTCTCCGGGGCCTGCCTGATGATGCCCCGCGCCCTGTTCATCGAACTCGGCGGCTTCGACGAGAACATCTTCCTGTTCTACGAGGATGACGACCTCTGCCGGCGCGTGGCGGATTCCGGCCGCGCCCTGATCCACGTCCACGGCGCCGAGGCACTGCACGGCCGCGGCCGTTCGTCGGCGCCGGAGCCCGGGCGGGTCTTCCGCTCACGCTGGCACCAGGCGTGGTCACGAGCCTATGTCAGCCGCAAATACGGCTTGCGCGCTCCGAGCTTCGCCGACCTGATGACCAACCTGCCCAAAGCGCTCCTGTCCGCCGTCGTCCTGCGCCGGGCCGGGCTGGAGCGCTACGGCGGCTCCGCCACCGGGGCTCTCGCGTTCCTGTTGGGGCGCACGGCTCTGGCCCGCGAGGGTCTGAGCCGATGAGTGCGCCGACAATTGCGACCGCGCTCGACGCGCGGCGCAACGGCTTCACCGGCCTGCGGCTCGCCCTGGCGCTCGCGGTGGTCGTGTCCCACGCCTTCAGCGTCGCCACCGGCGCTGCCGGGGATGAGCCCCTGGCCCGGCTCACCGGCTACACCCTCGGTGAGCACGCGGTGAACGGCTTCTTCGCCGTGTCGGGCTTCCTGGTCACCATGAGTTGCGACCGCCGCGGGCTGCGCGACTACGTCCTCGCCCGGACCCTGCGGATCCTGCCCGGCTTGCTCGCCGCGACGACCGTGGTTTCGCTGGGGCTGGGCGCCGCGCTGACCCGCCTGCCCGTGTCCGAGTATCTGCGTGAGCCGGCCGTGTGGTCGTTCATCCGCGGGACGCTGACGACCTTCAAGAGCAACGCCGCCCTCCCCGGGCTCTTCGAAGCCAACCCGTACCGGGCGCCCCTCGGCACGGTCTGGACCCTCAAATACGAGGTGCTGTGCTACCTGGGGGTTGTGGTCGCCGCCCTGTGCGGACTGCTCCGGCGGCGCTGGCCGGCGCTCCTGATCGTGGCGGGACTGGCGCTGGCCCTCTCGGTGGCCAGCGGCCTGCGCGGTTCGGATCTGCCGAAGGGCGTGGAGACCGCCCTGCGCCTGCCGATGATCTTCGCCGCCGGCGCGTGCCTGTATCTCTGGCGCGCGCAGCTACGCGTCTCGGCCGCCGCCCTCGCCTGCCTGACCTTCGGCGCCGTCGTCCTCGCGCGGACGCCGGCCTACCCGGCTCTCCTGTTCCTCGCGGAGGCTTACGGCGCGGTCTGGCTCGCCCTCGGCCCGCTGGCGCACAGAGTGTTCGATCCGCCCGCCGACCTCTCCTACGGGATCTATCTCTACGGCTGGCCCGTCCAGCAGAGCCTGCACGCGCTCTGGCCGGACGTTTCCGGCCCGGCCCTCCTGATCCCGGCCCTCGGCCTGACGCTGCCGGTGGCGGCCCTGTCGTGGTACGGGATCGAGCGACCGGCCCTGTTGCTGAAGGCCCGCGCGCTCGGGCGGAAGCGTTTGGGCACGATCGAGCCCGCCGGGCCGTGAGCGCCGACAGGGCGCTTCCGCCGCTGGCGTCCCTCGCCCAGGCAGCGCGGCTGCTGGAGGAGCACGGCTTCTCCATCGTGGCCCGGAACGAGCGCGGCGACAGCCTGTACCTCCGCCGCGCCGAATGCGCCTGGCACCTGCGGCTGTCGAACCACGCACGCACCGCGAAGCAACGTGCCCGCCGCGCCGACATCCTCACAAGCCTCGTCATCGACGGGCCGCGCGCTCCCGAACAGATCGGAAGGCTCGTCCGGGATGCCGTTCGGAACTTCGAGGCGGCCCTCGCGAGGGCCGATCAGACGTCCGCCGCGGGCTCGCGGAAATAGGGCTCCACGGCGCCCTTCAGCTTGACGGTCATCGGGTTTCCGGCGCGGTCGAGAGTCTTCCCGGCCGAGAGACGCACCCAGCCCTCGCTGACGCAGTACTCCTCGACGTTGGTCTTCTCGACGCCCTTGAACCGCACGCCGACGCCGCGCTCCAGCAGTTTCTCGTCGTAGAACGGGCTGTTCGGGTTGGAGGCGAGGCGGTCGGGAGGCGTGTCGGTCATCGTCCGGTTCTCGGGTCGGGTTCGTGGTGTGCCCTGTGGGCATCATGCGGAGACTCGGCCCCGCCGGTACGGGAATCCGCGCCCGTGCGCAACGCCGCGAGCAGGTCCGCGACCCGGCCGCTCTGCAGGAGCGGCACGAGGCGCGTCACGACCTCGTGGGGCCGGTCCCACCAGGCGGCGGCTTCCAGCGCCTTCGCGGTGGCCTCGTCGAAGCGGTGCCGCACCACCCGGGCCGGGTTGCCCGCCACCACCGCGTAGGCCGGCACGTCGCGGGTCACCACCGCCCGGGCGGCGACGACCGCACCCGGCCCGATCGTGACCCCGGAGAGGATCATGCAGCCGGATCCCAGCCAGACATCGTGCCCGATGACCACGTCGCCCCGGGAGGCGTGATAATCCTCCGGTGCCCGCGCGTCCGGGAACAGGCCGCGCATCGCCGCGAAGGGATAGGTAGACGCCCAGTCGAGGCGATGGTCGCCACCGAGCAGGATCTCGACTTTGTCTGCGATGGAACAATAGCGGCCGATCGTCAGCCGCCGCCCGCTCTCGGCAAAGCGCACCTTGGGACGCCCGTACGAGTAAGCGCCTATGGAAAACCCGTACCGCTTCGCCAGCTTGGCGAGGTGGACGCGGGTCTCGTTATGCGGGTTGCGCCCCCTGCGCAGCCGGTGCAACAGACCGATCAAGACGCAAACCGGTGCGATGCGCGATCGCGTCGTCCTCGGGAAAGCAGGTGAGCGGGAGCGTGGGCGATGGCCGATAACATGTCCGAGGACCTCAAGGCCGGGGCGCTCGTCTACCACCGCCTGCCCAAGCCGGGAAAGCTGGAGATCCAGGCCACCAAGCCGCTGGGCAACCAGCGCGACCTCGCGCTGGCCTACTCGCCCGGCGTCGCCGCCGCCTGCATGGCGATCCACGACGATCCCCAGGAGGCCGCGACCCTCACCATCCGCCAGAACCTCGTGGCGGTGCTCTCCAACGGCACGGCCGTGCTGGGCCTGGGCGATATCGGCCCGCTGGCCTCGAAGCCCGTGATGGAGGGCAAGGCCGTCCTGTTCAAGAAATTCGCCGGCATCGACGTGTTCGACATCGAGGTCGACCAGAAGGACGTGTCCAAGCTCGTGGACGTGGTCTGCGCCCTGGAGCCGACGTTCGGCGGCATCAACCTCGAGGACATCAAGGCCCCCGAGTGCTTCGAGGTCGAGGAGCAGTGCCGGGCCCGGATGAACATCCCGGTCTTCCACGACGACCAGCACGGCACCGCGATCATCGTGGCGGCCGCCGTCCTCAACGGCCTGGAGCTCGCCGGCAAGAACCTGTCCGACGTCCGGATCGTGACGTCCGGTGCCGGCGCGGCGGCCCTGGCGTGCCTCAACCTGCTCGTATCCCTCGGCGCCACCCGCGAGAACATCACGGTTACCGACATTAAGGGCGTCGTCTACAAGGGCCGCGCCGAGCTGATGGATCGGTGGAAGGACGTCTACGCCCAGGACACCGACAAGCGGACGCTGGCCGAGGTCATTCCGGGCGCCGACGTGTTCATCGGCCTCTCGGCCGGCGGCGTGCTGAAGCCTGAATACCTGAAGGAGATGGCCGAGAAGCCGCTGATCATGGCGCTCGCCAACCCCTATCCGGAGATCATGCCGGATCTGGCCGAGAAGGAGCGGCCGGACGCGATGATCTGCACCGGCCGGTCGGACTTCCCGAACCAGGTCAATAACGTCCTGTGCTTCCCCTACATCTTCCGCGGCGCGCTCGATGTCGGCGCCCACAAGATCAACGAGGAGATGAAGAAGGCTGCCGTCAAGGCGATCGCGGGCCTGGCGCACGAGACCACCTCGGACGTGGTCGCCCGCGCCTATGGCGGCGAGGCCCGCCCGTTCGGTCCGAAATCGCTGATCCCGAGCCCCTTCGACCCGCGCCTGATCCTGCGCATCGCCCCCGCGGTGGCCAAGGCCGCGATGGATTCGGGCGTCGCCGGCCGGCCGCTCGCGGATTTCGAGGCCTACGCCGACAGCCTCGACCGGTTCGTGCATCGATCCGGCCTCATCATGAAGCCGCTGTTCTCGAAGGCGAAGGCCGAGCCCAAGCGGGTGATCTACGCCGAGGGCGAGGACGAGCGCGTGCTGCGCGCGGTCCAGGCGATCGTCGAGGACAAGGTCGCCTTCCCGATCCTGGTCGGCCGGCCGCGGGTCGTCGAGACCCGGCTCAAGCGCTTCGGCCTGTCGATCGAGCACGGCCGCGACTTCGAGCTGATCGATCCCGAGGACGATCCCCGCTACCGCGCCTACGTTCAGACCTATCTGGAGGTGGCGGGCCGCCGGGGCATCACGCCCGACGCGGCGCGCACGCTGGTGCGCACCAACAGCACCGTCATCGGCGCCATCGCGGTCCGCCGCGGTGAGGCCGACGCGCTCATCTGCGGCCTCGAGGGCCGGTTCGAGACGCGCCTGCGCATCATCCGTGACGTGATCGGGCTCGCGCCCGGTGTGGAACAATGCGCCGCGATGAGCCTCGTGGTGACTCACAACGGCGCCTACTTCCTGGCCGATACCCATGTCCGCCAGAATCCGACCGCCGAGGAGATCGCTGACGTGGCGCAGGCCTGCGCAAGCCACGTCAGCCGCTTCGGGATGACGCCCAAGATCGCGCTCCTGAGCCACTCGGATTTCGGACAGTCGGATTCGCCGTCCGCCATGAAGATGCGCGAGGCCCTCGCGCTCCTGCAGCGGCGCGATCCGGAGCTTCA
This sequence comes from Methylobacterium longum, assembly GCF_022179385.1. Lineage (GTDB taxonomy): Bacteria > Pseudomonadota > Alphaproteobacteria > Rhizobiales > Beijerinckiaceae > Methylobacterium > Methylobacterium longum. The sequence goes on from NZ_BPQS01000003.1 coordinate 36,116, forward strand.
GGTCGACGGCGAGATGCAGGCGGATTCGGCCCTCAACGAGATGGTCCGGGAGCGGGTGCTGCCCGGGTCGCGGCTGAAGGGGGCGGCCAACGTCCTGATCTTCCCGAATCTCGACGCGGCCAACATCGCCTTCCAGTTCGCCAAGGTGCTGGCGGATGCCCTGCCGGTCGGCCCCCTGCTGATCGGCCCGGCCAAGCCCGCCCACATCCTGACGCCCTCGGTGACCGCGCGCGGCATCGTCAACGTCACGGCCGCCGCCGTCGTCGAGGCGCAGGCGGACGAGGCGCCCGCGCCGAAGCCCGAGGAGGCCGGGCTCGGGATGATCTCCGAGTGAGGCCGCCCCGCGACGGCCGCGAGAGTGGCCGTCGATTTGCTTGGCCGTTTTCGGGGGAAGGCGAGCCACGGAAGTCGACACCATGTGCCAGGGCGATGATCCGAACTGCCACGCCTTCGAGGCGCATCGCCGCGGCCTGCGGCGGGACCTGGAGCCGGAGCGGCGCGCCTTCCTGAAGAGCAGCTTCGTGGCGACCGGCGCGGCGGCCGCGGCCTTCGCGGCGGCCGGACCGTCGCTCGTGAGCCCCGCCCTCGCCCAGGCGAGTGGAGCCAAGATCGCCGCGACCGCGCATTACCACCTGCCGGCCAACGCCGAGACCGTGCACTGGGGCTTCTTCAGCCGGAGCCTCACGCCGCAGGTCGAGATCGGCTCGGGCGACTACGTCACCATCGAGACTCTGACCCACCAAGCCAGCGACGACGCCGAGCGCATGATCCAGGGCGATCCCGGCGCCGAGAGCGTCTATCTCTGGACGAAGGACAAGATGGGCGTCTCGCCCCGGGGCGCGGGCGCCCTCGACGCCAAGGTCGGCCCCGGCGGCGGCCTCGGGGTGCATATCTGCACCGGCCCCGTGGCGATCCGCGGTGCCGAGCCAGGGGACGTTCTGGAGGTCCGAATTCTCGACGTGGCCCCCCGCCCCTGCGCCAATCCCAAGTACAAGGGGCTGACCTTCGGCAGCAACGCGGCCGCCTGGTGGGGCTACCACTACAACGACCTGATCACCGGCGATAAGCCGCGGGAGGTCGTGACGATCTACGAGGTCGACGCCACCGGCGAGCGTGACTGGGCCCGGGCGGTCTACAGCTTCCGCTGGCCCGGCGTGACCGACCCGTTCGGCGTCGACCACCCGACCATCGACTATCCCGGCCTGCCGGTGGACCACACGAAGACGCAGAAGACCTTCGAGGTGCTCAAGGGCATCCGGGTGCCGATCCGCCCGCATTTTGGCACGATGGGCGTGGCGCCCGCGGAGGCCGACCGGGTCAACTCGATTCCACCGAGCTACACCGGCGGCAACATCGACAACTGGCGGATCGGGAAGGGCGCGACCCTGTACTAGCCGGTGGCGGTCCCGGGCGCCCTGTTCTCGGTGGGCGATCCCCATGCCAGCCAGGGCGATTCCGAATTGTGCGGCACCGCGATCGAGTGCTCGCTCACCGGCACCTTCCAGTTCATCCTGCACAAGAAGGCCGATCTCCCCGGCACGCCGCTGGAGGCCCTCGACTTCCCGATGATCGAGACGCGCGAGGATTGGGTGCTGTCCGGCTTCAGCTACCCGAACTACCTGCGCGACCTCGGTCCGGACGCGCAGACCGCGATCTTCCAGAAATCCTCCGTCGACCTCGCCATGCGCGACGCCTTCCGGAAGATGCGCCAGTTCCTGATGCACGCGAAGGGGCTGACCGAGGACGAGGCGATCTCGCTGATGTCGGTGGCGGTCGATTTCGGGATCACCCAGGTGGTGGACGGCAACTGGGGCGTCCACGCCGTGGTCAAGAAGGCGATCTTCGCCGATCGCGCCGCCTGAGGGGTTCCGTCAGGGGCAGCGCGAATCCCGATCGCGCGCCGGAGCCGCCCCGGGGCAAATGCTCGTTGCATCTGCGTAGCCGGAACCCCGGCTCCGCTGCGGCAGCCCGCAGATGACGGCGCGGCAGCAGGCCAGCACCGTCCGGGAGGGGCAATCGAGCCACGCGCATCCGACATACAGGTGAGGCGGCGCGGTCGCCTCCGGCGTTGAGCGAGGGGACCGGGCCGCTCAGACGATCTCGATTCGTCCTTCCAGGCCGACGATACGGCCGAGACCGCGGATGCGGTTCAGCAGGCGGTCGCCGCTCAGGGCCTCCCAGTCGCGGGACAGCCGCAAGGTCACGCGCCCGTCCACGACGGTGAGGGGCGCCCGACCCAGGGCTCCCCCCATCCCGGCCGAGATCGGGTAGGCGACGCGCAACAGGGCACCGAGGAGGCGCGCCCGCTCGAACAAGCGCGTTCCCGCCACGCTGCGCAGGATCGGGTTGGCCTTCTCGAGGGCGAGGCCGGTATGCCGGAGCGAGACCGCCAGGGCGAGATAGGCCCGCCCCGGATGGTCGACGCCCACGAAGGCTGCGTTCTGGATCGCCGCGATGCTCTGCTCGTCGCGATAGTCCGGATGGGCGCGCCAGCCCACGTCCGAGAGCAGGCAGCCCGCGTGGCGCAGGCGGCGCTCGTCGGCGGTCTCGTGCCCGTCCAGCGTCTCCACGAAGCGATCCGTCCAGGCGATCAGCTCCTCCCCGTGGCGCGGGGAGCGGGCGCGCAGGGCATTGAACTCCGCCGCCGAGGCGAGCAGCGGATCGATCAGGCGGACATCGCGGTCGAGCTGCTCGAACAGCAGGCCTTCGCGCACGCCCGAGGCCGAGATTGCCAGCTCGCGCGGTCGCCCGACCCGGATGATCTCCTCCAGCACCGCGGCGCCGTACGCGAGAAGGGGGCGCCGGGCCTCCGAGATGGCATCGACGTCCTGGAGCAGCGACACGTCGGTCTGCTCGACGATCTGGAGGAAGGTCAGCTCGTCGGTGGGCTCCACGGTGTAGCCATGCATCACGTGGACGGGATAGCCGCGGGCAGCCTGATGGAGCCGCGCGAGCGCCCGCCACGTGCCGCCGACCGCGTAAAAGGTCCGGCCGCGCAGGGTCTCCAGTTGCGGAGCCGCCTTGCGCATGTGCTCACGCACGATCTTGGCGGCCTTCTTCACCGAGCCGCCAGAGAGATCCTGCAGGGCGAGGCCGCCGAGCGGCATGGTCACGCCCTGGCCGACGATGCTCCCGCGCACGTCCACGAGCTCGAGCGATCCGCCGCCGAGATCGCCGACGACGCCATCCGGCGCGTGGAAGCCCGAGATCACGCCCAGCGCCGACAGCTCCGCCTCGCGCCGCCCGGAGAGAAGCTGGATCTCCTGTCCGCAGGCCGCCTCGGCGGCGCGCAGGAAGTCCGGCCCGTTCGCGGCGTCGCGGGCCGCCGCGGTCGCCAAAACGAAGACCCGGCCCACCCGCATGGTCTCGCACAGCACCCGGAACCGGGCCAAGGCGGCGAGTGCCCGGGCCACCGCCTCCTCGTTCAGCCGCCCCGTGGTGAGGACATTGCGGCCCAGTCCGCAGAGGACCTTCTCGTTGTAGAGCGGGGTCGGCGCCCGGGACAGACCGTCATAGGCGACGAGGCGGACCGAGTTGGACCCGATATCGATGATGGCGATCGGGGATCGCGCCGCCTCCACGGTCGGGTCCGCGGAATGGGCGAGGATGAGATTGGCGCGAGGGCTGCCCAAACGTCCGTGTCCTTGCTCGAGCGCGACGGGCCCGACTTGCGCACCGTCGGTGCAATCTAGAGCCGCAGTCGATGGCGGTCCAATCGAGGCCGGGTCCGGATCGGTCATGTCATGTGCCGGTCGCCGCACAGGTATCCCGGTCGGCGACGCGGACATCGTGCGCCTCTGCGTCGGCGGCCGGGCCCTTCGTTTGCGCAGATCTTGGATCGCGCGCAAGTTCTTCGCGCAGAACCGCACCGCGGTCCTGCGAAACCTCTTGAGCCTGTTGTGCACAGGCCGGCCGTTCAGCCGCGCTGCGCCCGCCGGCTCAGGGCCCGCGGACTCGACTTCTTCGAGGCCTTGCCGCGGCCCGAGAGGCTCGGGTTGGTCATGAAGTACTTGTGCGCGTTGAACGGCTCCTCGCCCTCCGCAGGCTGGATCCGCTCGCAGCCCCCGGAAGCCAGCAGCCGCCAGCTCTGGCGGTTGTCCAAGAGGTTGGCCAGCATGATCTGATCGAGCACCTGCTGATGCACCGTGGCGTTGGTGATCGGCAGCAGCGCCTCGACGCGTCTGTCGAGGTTCCGGCTCATCAGGTCGGCCGACGAGATGTAGACCGTCGCCTTGGGGTGGGGCAGCCCGACGCCGTTGCCGAACGCGTAGATCCGGCCGTGCTCCAGGAAGCGCCCGACGATCGACTTCACCCGGATCGTCTCCGACAGGCCGGGGATTCCGGGCCGGAGGCAGCAGATGCCGCGCACCACGCAGTCGATCTGAACGCCGGCTCCCGAGGCGTCGTACAGGGCGTCGATGATCTGGCCGTCGACCAGCGAGTTGCACTTGATCCAGATCGCCGCCGGGCATCCGGCCCTGGCATGGGCCACCTCGGCCTCGATGTGCTCGAGCAGCTTGTTCTTCGCCGTCAGCGGCGAGACGGCCATCCGCTCCAGCTCCGCGGGCTCGGCGTAGCCCGTGATGAAGTTGAAGATCCGCGACACGTCCCGGGCGATCGCCGGGTCCGCGGTGAAGAACGACAGGTCCGTGTAGATGCGGGCCGTGATCGGGTGATAGTTGCCGGTGCCGACGTGGCAGTAGGTGACGAGCTTCTCGCCCTCGCGCCGAACCACCAGCGACAGCTTGGCGTGGGTCTTCAGCTCGACGAAGCCGAACACCACCTGCGCGCCTGCCTTCTCGAGGTTGCGCGCCCAGCGGATATTCGCTTCCTCGTCGAAGCGGGCCTTCAGCTCCACGAGGGCCGTGACCGACTTGCCGAGTTCCGCCGCCTCGGCGAGGGCCGCGACGATCGGCGAGTTCGACGATGTCCGGTACAGCGTCTGCTTGATCGCCACGACGTTCGGGTCTCGGGCGGCCTGGGCCAGGAACTGCACCACCGAATCGAACGACTCGTAGGGGTGGTGGACGATGAAGTCCTTCTGCCGGATCGCCGCGAACACGTCGCCGCCGCTCTCGCGGATCCGCTCCGGGAAGCGCGGATTGTAGGGCTTGAACTTCAGGTCCGGCCGATCGATCCCGACCACCTGGGACAGCTCGTTGAGCGCGAGCATCCCCTCCACCAGGAAGATCGCGTCCGACGAGATCTCGAGCTCGTCCGCCACGAAGCTGCGCAGGTCCTCCGACATGCCGGACTCGACCTCGAGGCGGATCACGACGCCGCGGCGCCGCTGCTTGAGGGCGGTCTCGAAGTGGAGGACCAGATCCTCGGCCTCCTCCTCAATCTCGAGGTCGGAGTCGCGCACGACGCGGAAGGCGCCGCTGCCCTTGACGAGGTAGCCCGGGAACAGCCGCCCCGTGAACATCCCGATCACCTGCTCGATCGGGATCAGCCGCGCGGCGGTGTCGCTGTCGCTCACCGGCAGGCGCACGTACCTGTCGATGACCCCGGGCAGACGGATCAGGGCACGCAAAACCCTGCCGTCCTTCGGCCGCACCAGCATCAGCGCGATGGTCGTTCCGAGGTTCGGGATGAAGGGGAACGGGTGGGCCGGATCGATCGCGAGGGGCGTCAGCACCGGGAAGACGTGGTTGAGGAAGTATTCCTCCAGCCACGCCGCCTGCTCCGCGGTGAGCGAGGCAGGCTCGACGATGGCGATATCGGCGGCGTGCAGTTCCTCGCGCAGCTCACGCCAGCGGGCCTGCTGGTCGGCGGCCAGCCGCGAGACCTCGGCGCCGATGCGCAGGAGTTGCTCGGAGGGCGACAGGCCGTCCTGCGACGGGACCGTCAGGCCAGCCCGCACCTGATCGATCAGGCCGGCCACGCGGACCATGAAGAACTCGTCGAGGTTGTTGGCGGAGATGGAGAGGAAGCGCAGCCGCTCCAGGAGCGGATGGTTCGGATTGGACGCCTCCTCCAGAACGCGACGGTTGAACTGGAGCCAGGACAGCTCCCGGTTCACGAACCGCTCCGGCGAATGGCGCAGCGAGCGCCCGGCCTCGACCACCGACTCCCGCGCCGCGCCCGTCGCCGGCTCCGACGGGGAGGCCGCCGCCGGCCACTCGTCGTTGGCATCCGGGACGGGGCCCGCGGGATCCGCCGCGCCGCTGGCGAGCTCGGCCGCGGCACGCTTGACCGCGGGGGCGCGCCGCGCTGTCGGACTGGCCGCCGAGCGCCGACGGGGCTCCGCTGCCTCGTCGGCAGCGTCGCGATCCATGGGCTTCTGCGTCGATTCCATCCCCGGTTCCTGTCTCTTCCCGTGGCTCCGCAAGGTGGCGGAGCCTGTATCACTCAAGACCGGCGGCCATCACGACAGTTTCGTGACGGGAGCCGCATTCCGCGCTCAGCCATGCGGATCGGACTCGTCGTCCAGGCCCATGCGCCGCAGCACCGCCAGGGCGAGCGGCCGGCTGATGCGGCGCCCGCGGCCGAGGGCGTCGCGGTCCAACTCGGCGACCACGTCGCGGGCGCGGCCCAGGGACCGGTCGATCCGCAGCGCCAGCGAATCGATGACGCCGAGATCGACAACGAGCTGCCGGTCGACGAACAGCTTGACCAGGACGGCGCGCAGGAGGGCGTCGTCCGGCGCCTCAATGGCGATGCGCGGGGCGAGCCGCAGCCGCGAACGCAGATCGGGCGTGGCGAGACCGAGGGCGTCGATCCCGGTGGCGCTGGTCAGCAGCACCGGGCAGGCCCGCTCCCGCGCGCGGTTGAGCAGGTGAAACAGGGCCGCCTCGTCGCGATTCTCGGCCCGGTCAACGTCCTCGATGACCAGCGCGCCGTTCGAGACGAGGTGCTGGACCGCGTCGGCGCCGACTTCGGAGGCCGGGATGGTCCAGGCATGGGCGCGCTCAGCCCAGATCGCCGCCAAGTGGCTCTTGCCGCTGCCGGGCGGCCCCGTCAGCACCAGCACGCTGTCGGGCCAGTCCGGCCACGCCTCGATCAGCGTGTAGGCGGCCTCGTTGGCCGGTCCCACGAGGAAGTCCTCGCGCCCGTACCGGGGATCGAGCGGCAGGTCGAAGGCCAGCTGCCGCGGTGGTGCATTCTCGCGCATGCGTCGTCCAGGATTGCGGCGTCCAGCATCATCCCGCGCCCGCGGAGGTCAAGGCTGCGCCATGCTCGACGTTATGCTCAATCAGGACCGGTTGTCCGGCGTGATAGAGGCGGCTTTCGAGATACCGGGCCAGGGCGAACCGCACGAGCACGCCGATCGAGGCCGCGATCGGTACGGCGAGCAGCAGCCCGACGAAGCCGAACAGCGTGCCGAAGGCCAGCAGCGCGAACATCAGCCAGACGGGGTGCAGCCCGGTCGAATCGCCCACGAGCTTCGGCGAGACGACGTTGCCCTCCAGGAACTGGCCCACCAGGAACACGCCGACGGTCAGGCCGAGATGCAGCCAATCGGCGGATGGCCAGAACTGGACCAGCGCCACGCCCACCGAGAGCAGGAAGCCCGTGAGGGTGCCGACGTAGGGGATGAAGGTCAGGAACCCGGCGATCAGCCCGATCAGCACGCCGAAGTTGAGGCCAACGAGCCAGAGGCCGACCGCGTAGAAGCTGCCGAGGATGAGGCAGACCAGCGTCTGGCCGCGGACGTAGCCGGTGACCGCCCCGTCGATCTGGCGGGCGAGGTCCCGCACCGTCGCCCGGTGCCGCGGAGGCACCCAGCCGTCGATCGCCGCAACCATCCGGTCCCAGTCGACGAGGATGTAGAACGCGACCACCGGCGTCACGACCAGCAGCGACGCGATCGAGATCAGCGCCGGGCTGCCCGACCACAGCGACTTCAGGAAGGCCAGGAGCCACGTCCCCGCCTGCGTCGCGAGGGTGCCGACGGAGGATTGCAGCTCGGTCAGCACATCCGCGCCGCCGACCCGTTCGAGGAGCGTACCGGAGCGCTCGGCGATGATCGCCTGGAGCCGCGACACCATTCCCGGAAGGGTGTTGACGAGGGCGACGACCTGATTGGCCGCGAGCGGAACCAGGATCAGCAGCGTCACCACCAGCGTGACGACGAACAGGGCCAGGATCATCAGGCTCGCCGCCAGCCGCCCGAGTCCGAGCCGCTCCAGCCGGTCGGCCAGGGGATCGAGGAGATAGGCCAGGGTGATGCCGGCCACGAAGGGCAGCATCACCTCGCGGAGCAGGTAAACCACGAGTCCGAAGGCGACCACGGCGGCCAGCCCGATCACAGCCCGTGTGCGCACGAAGATGCTCCCCCTGCGGACATCCGCCAGCGCGCAGAGTGGGTATGCGGCGCACGCCGATCAAGGCGCCCGCTCGGCCGACTCGCGCGCCGCGTCGTAAGTCGCTAGAGCGGGTTCCTTGTCGAACGAGGTTGCGCGGGCATGACGGCCAGGGACGGCAAGGAGCCGAAGACGGGGCTGACCTACGCGGCGGCGGGCGTCGACATCGATGCCGGCAACGCCATGGTCGAGACGATCAAGCCGCTGGTGCGATCGACCCGGCGACCCGGTGCCGATGCGGAGATCGGCGGGTTCGGCGGATTGTTCGACCTGAAGGCCGCGGGCTTCCGCGACCCGATCCTGGTCGCGGCCAACGACGGCGTCGGCACCAAGGTCAAGATCGCCATCGAGACCGGCCGCCACGACACGATCGGCATCGATCTCGTGGCGATGTGCGTGAACGACATCATCGTCCAGGGTGCCGAGCCGCTGTTCTTCCTCGACTACTACGCCACCGGCAAGCTGGTCCCGGGGGTCGGCGCCGACATCGTGCGCGGCATCGCCGAAGGCTGCCGTCAGGCGGGCTGCGCGCTCATCGGCGGCGAGACTGCCGAGATGCCGGGCCTCTACGACGGCTCCGACTACGACCTCGCGGGATTCTCCGTGGGCGCCGCCGAGCGCGGCACGCTGCTGCCGCGCCCCGGCATCCGCCCCGGCGACGTGGTGCTGGGCCTGCCCTCCTCCGGCGTCCATTCCAACGGCTTCTCGCTGGTCCGCCGGATCGTCGCCAAGACCGGTCTCGCCTGGGACGCACCGGCGCCGTTCGATGCCGGTCGCAGCCTCGGCGAGGCGCTGCTGGAGCCCACCCGCATCTACGTGAAGCCGCTCCTGGCGGCGCTCGGCGCGACGGAGGGGATCCGGGCGCTCGCCCACATCACGGGTGGCGGATTCCCCGATAACCTGCCCCGGGTCCTGCCCGACGAGGTCGGCATCGCCATCGACCTCGACGCGGTGACGCCGCCGCCGGTCTTCGGTTGGCTCGCCCGCGAGGGCGGCGTCGCCGAGGCGGAGATGCTGCGCACCTTCAATTGCGGGATCGGCATGGTGGTGATCGCTGCCGCCGACTCGGTGGACGACGTCGACGAAGCCCTGACCCGGGCCGGCGAGACCCCGGTCCGCCTCGGGCGGATCACGGAGCGGGGCTCCGAGCCGGTGACCTTCAGCGGTCGCCTCGCCCTCTGATGGCGACCGTCCGCAGCCGCAGGACCCGCGTCGCCGTCCTGATCTCGGGGCGCGGCTCGAACATGGTGGCGTTGCTGGAGGCGGCGCGGGATCCCGCCTATCCGGCCGAGATTGTGCTGGTCGTCTCGAACCGTCCGGAGGCCGCCGGCCTCGCCAGGGCGGCGGCCTCCGGCATCCCGACACGGACCATCGACCACAAGGCCTTCGCCGACCGCGCCGCCTTCGATGCCGCCCTCGACGCCGCTCTGCGCGGGGCGGACGTTGACCTCGTGTGCCTCGCGGGTTTCATGCGGATCCTGACGCCGGATTTCGTCGCGTCCTGGGCGGGCCGGATGCTGAACATCCACCCGTCGCTCCTGCCCTTGTTCAAGGGTACGCACACGCACCGGCAGGCGCTCGAGGCCGGCGTGCGTCTGCACGGCTGCACGGTCCATTTCGTCGTGCCCGAACTCGACGCGGGCCCGATCGTCGCTCAAGCGGCGATCCCGGTTCGGCAGGGCGACGATCCGGACAGCCTCGCGGATCGCGTGATCGTGCAGGAACGCCGCCTCTACCCGGAGGTGCTCGCCCTGGTGGCGGGCGGCCGCGCGCGCCTGGAGGGCGATCGCGTGGAGATCGCCGACGCGGCGCCGGACGGCGTGCTGTTCAGCCTCTGAGGTCCTGTCCGGCGCCCCGATCCGGCTGATCCCGCCCCACTCCGTCGTCCTGACGTGCGACGCGGCACGACTTCGAACCGCGCGAGTCGCCGACGGTACCGGCCGTTGCGATGCCACGGGGCGGCGCGCGGCGATCCGGCGGCGCCGCGCGCCACGACGTCCCGCTTCCCCGGGTTGCTTCGCCGCGCTCGCGCGTGGGCGGCGGACCGAAGCAACCCCGCGCGCTCCTCAGACCGGGCGCTGCAGCTTGCAGCTGTCCAGCGCCGCGAGCGCCTTCGCGCGGGCAGAATCGTTGAAGTAGCCGGTGACCCGGTAGGCCTCGATCTCCGTCGCGTCGAGGCTGCGCAGCGTCTGGCGGGCGTAGCATCCGCAGGGACGCTCCAGGGATGCCTCGGGTGCGCTGGTCAGGCGGGCCTGGACGACCGTGCAGGCGTGGCGCACCCGGCCCTCGAGGTTGGACTTGGTGGCGGTCTTCAGGGCCGGATCCGGCTCGTACTGCTGGAACGGAGCCGGGGAGCCGCCCGCGAGGGCGGCGGTCGCGCCGAGGGCGAACAGTCCGGTCGCGATCAGCAGGGGCAGGCGGCGCATCGTCATGGTCGTGATGGTCCAGGGCTGGGATTGGTCAAGCTCAGCCGTTGGACTCTTCCGGGCTCCATTCCGTCAAGGACGGCTCGGTCACACAGGGCGGCATTCACCGCCCTGGCGGATGCGGTGCCGGACGATGGCGGGAAGGTGTGCCCGAGCCGCCACCGCCCTCGCCTTCAGGCGGCGATATCGGAGTCCTGGAAGAACTGCGCGATCTCCATCTTGGCGTTCTCAGCGCTGTCCGAGCCGTGGACGGTGTTCTCGCCGACCGACTCGGCGAACTTCTTGCGGATGGTGCCCTCGGCGGCCTGGGCCGGGTTCGTGGCGCCCATGACCTCACGGTACTTGGCCACCGCGTTCTCGCCCTCGAGCACCTGAACCACTACCGGGCCGGAGGTCATGAAGGTGACGAGCTCGCCGAAGAACGGCCGCTCCTTGTGGACCTCGTAGAACTTCTCGGCCTGGTCCTTGGTCATGCGGATGCGACGCTGGCCGACGATGCGCAGGCCCGCCTCCTCGATCACCGCGTTCACCGCGCCGGTCAGGTTCCGCCGCGTCGCGTCGGGCTTCAGGATCGAGAAGGTGCGCTCGGTGGCCATGGTGCGTCCGGTCTGTCTGTGGAAAAGAATGTGCGGCGCGCCGGAAGTCCGGACGCGCCGCGGCAGCGAGAATTTCGCTTCGGCGACGGGCTTATAGCGGGCGCCCCCCGGTGTCTCAAGCCACGGATCGGAACCCGACCGGCCAAGCGTGGCCGTGGCGCTGCCGCAACACCGCCGAAAAATCGCCCGATTGCGGCGGCTCAGTCGCGCATCGACCGATTTCGTCCACCCCGGGCGTCCGCAACGCCCCAATCCCGGAGACGAACCATGCGACTCGCTCTCAGCGCCGCCCTGCTTCTCACCGGCCTCTCCGCCGCTGCCGCCGACACCGGCAAGGACCCCTCCGGCACTTGGCTCACCGGCGACGGCCGCGCCAAGATCCGCATCGACCGCTGCGGCCCGGGCCAGAAGCTCGTCTGCGGCAAGGTCGTCTGGCTCAAGGTGCCGAACGACGGCGGCGCCCCCCGCACCGACCTCAAGAATCCCGATCCTAAGAAGCGCGCCCGCCCGGTGATCGGGCTTCAGCTCATCGAAGGTCTCAAGCCCGACGATGAGAAGTTCACGGGAGAACTCTACAATATCGAGGAAGGCAAGATCTACACGGTCAGCCTTGAGCGCGAGAGCGAGGCCGAACTCAGCGTCTCCGGCTGCATGCTCAAGGTGCTGTGCGGCTCCCAGACCTGGACCAAGGTGCCGGACGTGAACCAGCAGGCCGCCAACAAGAACTGACCGTCGGTCAGATCGACGCGAGGCCGCGCTGCACCGCCGGCCTCGCCAGGATGCCGTCCAGCCATCGGGCCACGTTCGGCAGGGTGGCGATGTCGACGCCCTGCTTGAAGTTGAGCTTCGCCCACGTGAACGTCGCGATGTCGGCGATCGAGTAATCGTCGGCCAAGTAGGCCCGTCCCTCGAGCCGCCGCTCCAGCACGCCGTAGAGACGCTTGGCTTCCGCGGTGAAGCGCTCGATCGCGTACGGCACCTTCTCGGGCGCGTAGATCTTGAAGTGGTGCGTCTGGCCGAGCATCGGCCCGAAGCCCGCCACCTGCCAGAACAGCCACTCATCGACGACGACGCGCGCGCGTTCGTCGGCGGGATAGAATTGGCCGGTCTTGCGGCCGAGATACTGCAGGATCGCACCCGATTCGAAGACGGAGATCGGCTGCCCGCCCGGTCCGTCCGGGTCGACGATCGCCGGAATCTTGTTGTTGGGCGATATTGCCAGGAAATCCGCGGCGAACTGCTCGTTCTTGGCGATGTTCACCGGAACGATCCTGTAGGGGAGGCCGCACTCCTCCAGCATGATTGGGATCTTCCAGCCGTTCGGCGTGCTCCAGGTATGGACGTCGATCGGCCGCCCGGACACCGCTGCCATGCTCTGTCTGCTCCTCGACCGGATTGTCGGCGATGCGGTGGACCTCCGCTGGCTCCGGACAACCTTCTCAGTGAAGACGATTTCCCGCCCGCGCTCAAGGGTTACGCCTTGCCGCGTCTCACGTTTGCGAGAAAGGGGCGCGGTGCCTGTTGGCAGACGGCAGCACCGGCTTGCCGCGGCTGCGGTTGGGCGGCGACACTGAACACTGGGCGTCGTCGCGACGCTCAGGGGGAAATTCCGATGATCGTCCGACTCGCCAGACTCGCGGCCCTATCCGTGCCGCTCCTCGTCACGCACCCCGTCCTCGCCAAGGACGCGCCCGCGGAGGCTCCCGCGGCGACCGAAGCGCCGGCCGCCGCGCCGGCTGCGAAGCAGCCGAGCCCGGGGCAGACCGCGGCCCGCGACCGCCAGAAGAAGTGCGGCGCCGAGTGGCGCGGCCTCACGGATGCGCAGAAGACCGCGCAGGGGCCGAAATGGCCGCAGTTCTGGAGCAAGTGCAACAAGCGCCTGAAGGGTAACGACAAAGCCTGATGGATCGCGAACCGCGGCGCATTTCGACCGTTCCTTTCCCCGGAGCCGCGGATCACCGGGAGCGTGAGGTCATGACGGATCGGCCTCAGCGGCGACACTCACGGCCGCGCGCTCACCGCCGGGCCGAGCATGGCTGAGGCCGCCGCCGCCGCAGGCCGGACGCAAAGGTCGATCGTGGATCGCGTCGTCGCGGTCCTCGACGACTGGGTTCCGAAGCCGGCGGCCTGGGCCTTCGCGTTGCGCATCTGGATTGCCATGATGCTCGCGCTGGCGCTCGCCTTCTGGCTGCAGCTCGACAGCGCCTCCTCGGCCGCGACGTGCGTGGCCATCCTCGCCCAACCGAAGCGCGGTCAGGCGATCTCGAAGGCGATCTACCGGCTGCTCGGCACGCTGCTCGGCGCGGCCGTGTCGATCGTGCTGATGGCCCTGTTCGGGCAGGACCGGGTGCTGCTGCTCGTTTCCTTCACGGTGTGGCTCGGGCTCTGCGTGTTCGTCGCGCAGTACCTGCAGGACACCCGGGCCTACGGCGCGATGCTGTCCGGTTACACGGTCGCGATCATCGCGCTCGGCCAGATCGACGAACCGCAGGGCACTTTCGACGCCGCCGTCTCCCGGGTCGCCGTGATCGTGCTCGGGATCGTCGTGATCACCTTCATCAACGACGCGCTCGCCTCGCCGAGCACGTGGCGGGCGCTGCTGCCGCAACTCCGCGGTGCCTGGGACGGGACGCGGGCCTACGCCTGCGAGACGCTGACGGCGGGGGATCTCGGACCGGCGCGGACCGCGGCCCTGATCCGCACGATCGCGCCGATGCGCGCCGATGCCAGCGCCATCGCGGGCGAACTCGACGACGGATCGTTCCGCGCCGCGGGCGCGCGCAGCTGCATCGCCGCGCTCTACGTCATGGCGGCGGCGATCCGCGCGGTGGCCGCCGCCACGTCCTGCCTGCGGACCCCAGGGCCCGCCGTGGCGGAGGCGCTGGCGATCTGCCGCCGGGTCGCCGATGCGCCCGACGTCGAGATTCTCGACCGGGACGACGAGCGCCTGCGCGACCTCGTCGATGCGGCGATCCGCGATGGCCACCGACCGCTGGACGAGATCGTGGTGCTGCAGCGGGCCCTCGACTTCGTCTGCGCGGCGACCTTCGCGCAGGACGGGCTTCGCGCCCTCGCGGACGGGCACCGGCCGCTGCGCGATGCGCGCCTGCCGACACACCGCGACTTCCAGGTCGCCCTCCGGGGCGCCCTGCGGGTCGCCATCGGTTTCGCCGTGACGGCCGCGGCCTTCCTGGCGCTCGGCCTGCCGCAGGCCACCTTCGCGCTGGTTCAGGTGGCGGCGACGGCCGCGCTGTCGTCGGTCACCCCGGACCCTAAGAAATTCGCCAACGGCGTCGTGATCGGGATGTGCACCGCCGCCACGCTCGCGGGCATCGCGCGGTTTGTCTTCCTGAACGGCGTGCAGGGCTTCCCCATGCTCGCGATGGTCATGGCACCGGTCATCTTCTTCGGGTGCTTCCTGTCGCTGAATCCCAAGACCTTCGGCATCGGCTTCATCGTAATCGTATTCTTCCCCGTCCTGCTCGGCCCCGCGAACCCGCAGAGCTACGACGCCCAGACTTTCCTGCTGAACGCGTTCCTGGTGGTCGTGTCGTCGGTGATCCTGTCGATCGTGGTCCGCCTGCTCCTCCCGATCACACCCGCACAGCGGCGCGCCTTCGCCCTCGATTCGGCGCGGCGCGACCTCGCCGACGCCCTCGTCGGGGAAGGCGGCGACGCCACAACGCGCACCAGCCTGAACGCCGACCGGCTCTTCCAGTTCGCCGCCTACAGCTCGGGCAGCGGCGCCGTGCGGCGGGCGAATCTCGCGCACGCCTTCGCGCTGGCCAGGCTGGAGGCTGCCGCCGCCCGCGCGCACGCCGAGCTCCGCCGCCTCTGGCCCGCGGCGGAGCTGCGCGAATCGATCCGCCGGGCGGGCAGCGGCCTCGCGGCCGGGAACGACCGGGCGCTCGAGACGGCGGCCCGCGACCTGATCCGGGCCGCCTCGCCGGCAAGTCGAGCGGTGCGGCTCACCACGGCGCGGGCGGCGAGCGACCTCATCACGGCGGCTCGAACCATCGCGCGCCATCGGCGATTCCTCCAACGCCTCGGAATCGCGCTATTCTGACCGGGATCTCATTCGGGGCGGCCATGTACGAGGACGTTCATATCGGTGGCGTGCTGATCTCCTCGTTCGTCGCCTATGCCCTCATCGCGTTCGCGATCCTTCTCGTGCTGCGCTGGTTCTTCGCGCGCATCCGCTTCAGCCGCTACGTTGCCAATGCCCCGCTCGCCGAGGCCGGGATCTACGTCTGCGTCCTCGCTCTCCTCATCGCGTTGATCTGAATGCCCGATACGACCGCCGACGAGGACGATCCGAAGCCCGTCGCGCGCGAAGGCGCGGTGGATCGCTACGACAAGCTGCCTATCGTCAGACGCCGGGGCCGCACCGCCAAGATCCTCCGACTGGCTGCCACCGGCGTCATCCTGCTGGTGGCGGGCGTGGCGGCGGCCTACGTCTGGGCGTTCTACGTCGTGGCGCCCTGGACGCGCGACGGGACGGTGCGGGTGCAGGTGGCCAACATCGCTCCACAGGTCGCCGGCCAGATCATCGAGGTCCGCGTCCGCGACAACCAGAATGTCCGGAAGGGCGACGTCCTCTACGTGATCGACCCGATCGATTTCGAGGTCTCGGTCACCTCCGCCGACGCCGAGGTGAAGAACCGCGAGGCCGACCTGCAGGTCAAGAACGCCCAGTCGGCCCGGCGCCAAGCCCTGACCACGGTCTCCACGTCGATCGAGGAGAAGCAGCAATATGCCGGCACCGCCAAGATCGCCGAGGCGACGCTGGAGAGCGCGCAGGCGCAGTTGCGGCAGGCAAAGGTCAACCTTGAGCGCACCCAGGTGCGCTCCACCGTCAACGGCCGCGTGACCAACCTCCTGATGCGGGTCGGCGACTACGCCCGCACCGGCACCTCCAACATCAGCGTCGTCGATACCGATTCGTTCTGGATCGACGGCTACTTCGAGGAGACGAAGATGCCCAACATCCACGTCGGCGACGCGGCCGACGTGAAGCTGATGGGATTTGATCCGCACCTCACCGGGACCGTGGAGAGCATAACCCTGGGCATTTCCACCGCCAACGCGGCGGCGAGCACGCAGGGCCTGCCGGATGTCAATCCAGTCTACACTTGGGTGCGGCTCGCTCAGCGCGTCCCGGTGCGGATCAAGATCGACCACGTTCCGCCGGAAGTGCCGCTGATCGCCGGCATGACCGCGACCGTGGTGGTGAACGGCGGTCGCGCACCGACCCCGAACTGGTTCATGGATCTGAGCGCGCGCGTCTCCGCGCTGACGAATTCGGCCCACGGTCCGATCAAGGAAGCCGATCGCCGCTGAGCGGTCGCGCAGGACCGCATCGTGTTCCGATGGATGGGTCCGATGTGGCTATCATCGGGAAACGCGCCTGGGGACCATCCGCCACCGCAGCGACTTGTGTGTCGACGAGATGGTGCGCAGGCTCGGCGCCGACGGTGCGATCATCGGCGAGGTCCAGAAAGTATCGAACCTGATCCTGAACCTGAACGCCTGCGTGCAGCCCATAAGCCGGCGCGCTCCGGAGCGGGATTACAGGGTCGACCTGCGCGGGCGGCACCGACGATTCGTTCGACGGCGGTCTCCGCTGTCCGGTCGAGAACAACAGGGGTGACGGCAAATAGCTTGTGCCCCAATCAATAATCGGGAGCGCTTCGCGATCGATCCAAGGCATTGATCGGACAGGGGTGCGTCCCGGCGTTCCCGGTAGCTGGGTCAGAAAAAGGAGTTTGACCGAAAAATGGTCATTGACCGGCCCAAAAGACGGGCGCAGTCTCCAACTGTGCTTCGCGAAGGCGGGCATGGACCGATCGACAACCTTGACGTGGTCAGGTTTTGGATCGTGAACGGTCGTCAGAGGCTGGAGGAGACAGGCATGACTCCACCGCAGCGGAACGCCGCTTAGACGGGATCGGGACAGGTTCGGCCCGGCACTTAGCGGCACGACACGAGCAGCCGGACGGACGCGGCTCCAGGGGCGCAGAAGCGGCCAGAATGGCACGCCTTCGAATGCGCGAAAGGCCCCACTTTGAGCCGTTCCGCCGCGGTTTTTACACGTCAGGATCTGTTCGGCCCTCACCTGCCCGGCGGCGCCGCGGTGGGTTTTCGTCGTGGTCAGACGTCCGTGTCGGGTCCGGGAAGCTGCTATCGCGTGTGCAGCGACGATGTCGCCCGGCCTTCGCTTGGCCGTCCCGGCTTCGGAGGACACCACTGCGGCCCCGAAATGAAGGCGGAGCGGCGGTCGAACCGACCCCGGCCGAAGAACGGCGGCAGACCGACGCGTCTGAGCGTCAGCGCCGCCACGTTCGATCCGGCGACCGATCAGTCGATCCCGAGCTTCGCCTTCAGCAACGCGTTCACGGCCGCTGGATTCGCCTTGCCGCCGGTCGCCTTCATGGTCTGTCCCACGAACCAGCCCAGCAGCGTCGGCTTCTCCTTGGCCTGGGCGACCTTGTCGGGATTGGCCGCGATGATCTGGTCCACCGCCGCTTCGATGGCGCCGGTATCGGTGACCTGCTTCATCCCGCGGCTCTCGACCACGGCGCGCGGGTCGCCGCCCTCCGTCCAGACAATCTCGAACAGGTCCTTGGCGATCTTGCCGGAAATCACTCCCTCGCCGATCAGGTCGATGATCGCGCCGAGC
The DNA here is from genome assembly GCF_022179385.1 of Methylobacterium longum. Classification (GTDB taxonomy): domain Bacteria; phylum Pseudomonadota; class Alphaproteobacteria; order Rhizobiales; family Beijerinckiaceae; genus Methylobacterium; species Methylobacterium longum. The sequence continues at coordinate 54,123 of NZ_BPQS01000003.1, forward strand.
TGCGCCGCCGAGACCGGAGTCGACTCGATGGACAGACCCTCCTTATTGAGGCGACCGAACAATTCGTTGATCACCCAGTTGGCCGCGGCCTTGCCGTCGCGATCCTTCGCTACCGCCTCGTAATAGTCGGCGGAGGCGCGCTCAGCGATCAGGACGCCAGCGTCGTAGGGCGACAGGCCGAACGCGGATACGAACCGGGCTTTCTTGGCGTCCGGCAGTTCCGGCAGGCCCTCAGCGAGGGTGTCGACATAAGCCTGGTCGAACTCGAGGGGCAGCAAATCCGGATCGGGGAAGTAGCGGTAATCGTGCGCCTCTTCCTTGGAGCGCATCGAACGGGTTTCGCCCTTGGTCGGATCGAACAGGCGCGTCTCCTGATCGATCGAACCGCCGTCCTCCAGGATCGCGATCTGACGGCGGGCCTCGATCTCGATCGCCTGCCCGATGAAACGGATCGAATTGACGTTCTTGATCTCGCAGCGCGTACCCAGCGGCTCGCCCGGTCGGCGCACCGAGACGTTCACGTCGGCGCGCAGCGACCCCTTCTCCATGTCGCCGTCGCACGTGCCGAGGTAGCGCAGAATGGTGCGCAGCTTGGTGACGTAGGCCTTCGCCTCCTCCGAGGAGCGCAGGTCCGGACGGGACACGATTTCCATCAGCGCCACGCCCGAGCGATTCAGGTCGACGAAGCTGCGGGTCGGGTCCTGGTCGTGCAGAGACTTGCCGGCATCCTGCTCGAGGTGCAGCCGCTCGATGCCCACCGTGATCGAGGACCCGTCGGCCATGTCGACCAGTACCTCGCCCTCGCCAACGATCGGGTCCTTGTACTGCGAGATCTGGTAGCCCTGCGGCAGATCCGGATAGAAGTAATTCTTCCGGTCGAAGACCGAGCGCAGGTTGATCTGAGCCTTGAGGCCGAGGCCGGTGCGCACCGCCTGCGCGACGCATTCCTCGTTGATCACCGGCAGCATGCCCGGCATCGCGGCGTCGACCAGCGAGACGTGATCGTTCGGCTCGCCGCCGAACTCGGTCGAGGCGCCGGAGAAGAGCTTTGCCCGGCTGGAGACCTGGGCGTGGATCTCCATGCCGACGATCACCTCCCAATCGTGGAGGCCGCCCTTGATCAGCTTCTTGGGGTCGACGGGTGCGTTCATGGTCGGTCCGGGCAAGCTCGTTGGGCCGTGCGCCTGTTCCCAACCCCACTCACATCCTGAGGTGCCGCGAAGCTGCCTTAAAGGACGGCTCCAGGGGCCGGGCGGCCACTGGAAACCTCCTTCAAGGCCCGCTCGCGCGGGCACCTCAGGATGGGGGCGCAGATGGGAGCGGGTGTGGTTCGGTCACTTACGGGCCACGCATCGAAAAGATCAAGCGCGGCGTCCCACCGCCCGCCGCGCGCCGTGGCCCGCGATCGCCCAAAGAAGGGCCGCCACGGCCCGAACAGGGAAGAAGGTCGGTCCATCCTGCGTGATCGGCGCCGGCCACGGGATGCCGGCCGCGCTCACCGCCCAGGAGAACAGCACCGAGAAGCCGAGCGCCGCAATCGCGGCGATGAACACCTTGCCGAACTGGCTGGCGGTCCAGCCGAGGTAGATCGCGACGGCGATCAGCGCCGGATCGAACGCGGCCCAGATCCAGACCGTCCAGGGATAATAGGGGACCGTCATGCCCACCAAGGCTCAGGCAGGGCCGTGCGGCCGGCTGAATCCTCGATCACCTGAGCCACCGCGAACAGCGTCTCCTCGTCGAAGGGCCGACCGATCAGCTGAAGGCCCAGCGGCAGCCCCTGGCCGTCGAGTCCGGCCGGCACGGCGATGCCGGGCAGGCCGGCCATGTTGACCGTCACAGTGAACACGTCGTTGAGGTACATCTCCACCGGGTCGGCCGAGGCCTTCTCACCGATCCCGAAGGCCGCCGACGGCGTCGCGGGGGTGAGGATCGCGTCGACCCCGTCCGCGTAGGCCGCCTCGAAGTCGCGCTTGATCAGCGTGCGGATCTTCTGCGCGCGGACGTAGTAGGCGTCGTAATAGCCGGCCGAGAGCACGTAGGTGCCGATCATGATGCGGCGCTTCACCTCGCGCCCGAAGCCGGCCGCGCGAGTGTTCTCGTACATCCCGGCGATGTCCTTGCCGGGTACCCGCAGGCCGTAACGCACGCCGTCGTAGCGGGCGAGGTTCGAGGAGGCCTCGGCCGGGGCCACGATGTAGTAGGCCGGCAGCGCATAGGACGTGTGCGGCAGCGAGATGTCCCGGAGTGTCGCGCCCGCCGCCTTCAGCCAGGCAGCACCCTCGTCCCAGAGCTTCTGGATTTCGGCCGGCATGCCGTCGACCCGGTATTCCCTGGGGATGCCGATCGTCAGACCCTTCACGCCGCGCGACACGGCGGCCTCGAAGTCCGGTACGGCCAGATCGGCACAGGTCGTGTCGCGGGGATCCGGCCCGGACATCGATCCCAGCAGGATCGCGCAGTCGCGGACCGTGCGGGCGATCGGACCGGCCTGATCCAGGGATGACGCGAACGCGACCGTGCCCCAGCGCGAGCACCGGCCGTAGGTGGGCTTGATCCCGACCGTGCCGGTGAAGGCAGCGGGCTGACGGATCGAGCCGCCCGTGTCGGTGGCCGTCGCACCCAGGCAGAGTTGCGCCGCCACGGCCGCGGCGGATCCGCCCGAGGAGCCGCCCGGCACCAGCGGGGCGTCCGAGCCCCTGCGACGCCAGGGAGAGACGACGTTCCCGAAGGCGCTGGTCTCGTTGGACGAGCCCATCGCGAACTCGTCGAGGTTCAGCTTGCCCAACATCACGGCGCCGTCGCGCCACAGGTTGGCCGACACCGCCGATTCATAGTGCGGCTCGAAAGCCTGCAGGATCTTGGAGCCCGCCGTGGTCGTCACGCCGTGCGTGCAGAACAGGTCCTTGATCCCGAGCGGGATGCCCTCCAGCGGCCCCGCCTCGCCGGATGCGATCTTCTCATCCGAGACGACCGCCATCTGCAGGGCGCGATCGGGCGTCTCCAGAAGGTAGGCGTTCAGTGCGCGGGCCTTCGCCATCGCGTCGAGATGCGCCTGCGTCAGTTCGCGAGCCGAGAGGCGCTTCGCCTTGAGGGCGTCGCGCGCCTCGGCCAGGGTGAGTTCGTTCGGATTCACGCTGTTCACGTCCCCGCGCGCCGTCGCGCGCCTGCCCGCCAAAGATCCGGTTCCGGAGGTTCGCGCCGCGGCGCGGCTACTCAACCACCTTCGGAACCAGGAAGTAGTTGTCCTCGGTTTCGGGCGCGTTTGCGACCACGTCGGCGGCGCGGCCCCCCTCCGTGACCACGTCCTCGCGCTTCTTCATCGCCATCGGCGTCACCGAGGTCATCGGCTCGACGCCCGACACGTCGACCGTCCCGAGCTGCTCGACGAAGGCCAGGATGGCGTTCAGCTCACCCTGGAGCGGGCCGACTTCGTCGTCGGTGACCGCGATTCGCGCCAGGTGCGCGATGCGCCGTACCGTCTTCTCGTCGACCGACATGCCGCCCCGTTCGTTCCGTTCCGGGAGATGCCCCCCGAGATCGATCGGGCTATAGCATCGGCATTCGACGCGCCGCAACGCGCCCTGGGCTGTGCGTCCGACCGGCGGCCGTTCAGGTCACGACGTGGTTCGGAGTGACAGACATCTCGATGGAGATTCCGGTCTGGCGAACGGGCCGCACGACCGATTGCGTGACGCCGAGAACGAGGATCTCGAACGCGAGAAGCAGCATCCAGCACTGCTTGCGGGTCAGCGCACGCGCGGGTGCGCTACCAACCGTGGGGCGGTTCGGCGGGGCGGTCGTCGACATGGCGGTCACCCGTGATGGGGAATTAACGAAGTCTTAACCTACCTATTCGCGAACGGCTCCGCACGCATCCGAGGCGGTCTGCGGAGTTGGTTAAGGCTGTGGACGGCGGAGCGGGACCGATGTGGGAGCAGATCTTCACCAGCCTGTCGCCGGGTTTGACGGCGGATGACGCGGCGCTGGAGCAGGCGGCCGCTGCGCTGGATTTCGCGTTGCCGGACTCCTATCGCGGCTTCTGCAAAAGCTGCGGGGTCGGACTCGCGGGCGCGCAGTTCCGGATCGCGGTTCCGGCGGCGTTCGAGGCGGTCGATCTGGTCAACCAGGCCGGTGTCATCGCCCACAGCGTCGGCGCGGCCGTGCGGATGCTGCAGGATGAGCCCAACCCCCATCGCTTCGACGTCGACGGCGACGATCCGAGCGTCATCGAGCGCGCCTGCTTCTTCGGTGCGGGCGAGGATGGGAGCTTCCTGTTCTGGGACGTGTCCGGTTCCGGCCCCGAGTACGATATCTGGGTGCTCGCCCCCGACTTGGAGGCGGTTCGGTTCGGCGGCGAGAGCCTCACCGACTTCTTCACACGCGCTATGGCACCGTCGGCCGCCCTCGTCCTCGGACCGGGCGGCGATCCCCTCCCCGCCCGGTTCGACGGCTTCTCCGAGGCCACCCTGGCTCGAAGCGCGCAGATCGCACCATGAATCACGACGCGATCCGCGCCTTCGTTACGGCCTCCCGGGGTGGAGCGCGGCTGATCGGCATCGATCTCGGCACCAAGACGATCGGGCTCGCCCTGTCCGACCTGGGACGCCAGATCGCGACGCCCCTCGAAACGATCCGACGGGTGAAGTTCACGCCGGACGCACAACGGCTCGCCACCCTATGCCGACAGCACGCCGTCGGTGGTCTCGTGGTCGGCTTGCCGCTGAACATGGACGGGAGCGAGGGGCCGCGGGTCCAATCGACCCGCGCGTTTGTCCGCAACCTCGCGCCGATCCTGCCGCTGCCCCATGTCTTCTTCGATGAGCGCCTGTCGACCGCCGTGGTGACGCGCGCGCTGATCGAGGCCGATGCGTCCCGGGCTCGGCGTGGCGAACTCGTCGACAAGCTTGCCGCCGCCTACATCCTGCAAGGCTGTCTCGACGTCATGCGCCACCTTGCCGACCGAGACGCCGACGCGGATCCGCTCACCGACTGACCAGGGAAACCGTCCCGCTTCCGTGCCGCTCGATCCGGCCGTCCAATTCCAACTCCAGAAGGACGGATTGAACGACCCGGGCTCCGACGCCAGCGCACCGCGCCAATTCGTCGGTGCCGACCGGGCACGGTCCCAGGAGAGCGATGATCCGCGCGCGGTCATCCGCGGGTTCGGGCGGGTCGAACCCGATCTCGTCAGTGGCGGTATCGGGACGCCCGCGGGGGGCGTGAGGCGGTGCGGAATTCGGCAAGTACGCGTCGAGGTCGATCTCGTCCCAGAAGTCGGGCTGCTCGGCGAGATCCGGCCCGCCCCGCGCCGGCGCGGCTTCGGCCTCCGGGCCGCCCTCGATGATCGGGCCGAGGACGTCGAGGACGTGGGACACGTCGGACACGAGGGTGGCGCCCTGGCGGATCAGGTCGTTGGTGCCCTCCGCCCGGGGATCGAGCGGCGACCCGGGAACCGCGAAGACCTCACGATTCTGGTCCAGGGCGAAGCGCGCCGTGATGAGGGAGCCGGAGCGCCGCGCCGCCTCGACGACGATTGTTCCGTAGGACAGACCGGAGATGATGCGGTTGCGCCGGGGAAAATCCCGCCCGCGCGGCTCCCAGCCCATCGGCATCTCGGCCAGCACGGCCCCGCCCTCCCCGAGGATCGCGTCGACCAGCGCGGCGTGGCTCGCCGGGTAGATCCGGTCCTGCCCGCCGGCCATGACGGCGACCGTGCCGGTGCTGAGGCTCGCCCTGTGCGCCCGCACGTCGATACCCCGGGCGAGGCCCGAAACGATCGTGAGCCCCGATTCGCCGAGACCGCGGGTCAGCCGCTCCGCGAAGGCGAGGCCGGCGGTCGAGGCGTTGCGGGAACCGACCACGGCCACCGCCGGCCTGTTCAGGATCGGTGCGCCGCGCAGTGCCAGGAGCGGAGGCGCGGCATCGGTCCGGTGCAGCAGGCGGGGATAATCCACCTCGCCGGCGGCGATCAGGCGACCGCCGATGCGGTCCAGGGCGGCGACCTCGTCCTCAGCCTGCGCCTGCGTGAACAACACGGCCGGCCTGCCCTGGCGCCGCGCGAGGGCGGGCAGGGCCTCGAGGGCCGCCGCAGCGCCACCGAAGCGGTTGATGAGGGCACGGAAGCTGCGCGGGCCGACGCCCTCCGTCCGGATCAGACGCAGCCAGTCGAGCCGTTGGGCGTCGGTGAGCTGCATGCACCATCCCCCGAGGCCTGCGCGCCGCGCGTGCTCAGCCCTTCTGGCCGATACGCCCCTCCTTGCCCGATGCGAGTCGGCGGATGTTGGGGGCGTGCTTCCACCATAGCAGCAGGCCGAGGAGGAGAAACAGCAACGCTTGCGCCGGGGCGCCGAGCGCCCACAGGGCCAGCGGCGTCGCCGCCGACGCGGCCAGAGCGGCGAGCGAGGAATACTTGAGCGCGAAGGCCAGACCGAGCCAGATCGCCGCGAAAAGGCCCAGAGCCGGAGGGCTGAAGGCGAGGAGCACGCCGATGAATGTCGCGACGCCCTTGCCGCCCTTGAAGCCGAGCCAGACCGGGAAGAGGTGCCCGAGGAAGGCCCCGAATCCCGCGGCCAGGGCAGCGCCCTCGCCCATCTGCCGCGCGATCAGGACGGCGGCGGTGCCCTTCAAGGCGTCGCCCAGGAGTGTCGCGGCGGCGAGACCTTTCCGGCCCGTGCGCAGCACGTTGGTGGCGCCGATATTGCCCGAGCCGATCGCCCGCACGTCCCCGAGGCCGGCAAACTTGGTCAGGATCAGGCCGAACGGGATGGAGCCGAGGGCGTAGCCGAGGGCGAGACCGCCCAGCGCGGCCGGCGTCGCGAGATCCGGGGGCATCATGCGGCCGCCGCGAGATCGTCGGCCGCGTGCACGATCCGGCCGCCCACCAGCGTCAGTACCGCCGCCCCCTGGAGACGCGCCTCGTCGAACGGCGAGTTCTTCGAGCGCGACTTCAGGCGGCGCTTGTCGAGGACGTAGGGCAGATCGGGATCGATCAGGACCAAGTCGGCGGGGGCGCCGACCGCCAGCCGTCCGGCCGCGCGGCCGAGGATTCGCGCCGGGTTCACGGTGAGCGCCGCGACGAGCTTGGACAGCGCGAGGTCGCCGGTATGGACGAGGCGCATCGCGGCTCCGAGCAGGGTCTCGATGCCCAGCGCCCCGTCCGCCGCTTCGGCGAAGGGCAGACGCTTGGTCTCCACATCCTGCGGGTTGTGATCGGATACGACCACGTCGACCACGCCCTCGTCGAGGGCGCTCACCACCGCGTGCCGGTCGGTCTCGTGACGCAGGGGCGGCGAGAGCCGGCAGAAGGTGCGATAATGGCCGATGTCGTTCTCGTTGAGAACGAGGTTGTTCACCGAGACACCGCAGGTCACCGGCAGGCCGTCCTGCTTGGCGCGGCGGACGATCTCGACCGAATCGGCACAGGAAATCATCGCCGCGTGGTAGCGGGCGCCGGTCAGCCGGACGAGGCGGATGTCGCGCTCCAGCATCACGGTCTCGGCCTCGCGGGGGATGCCCATCAGGCCGAGGCGTGAGGCGAGCTCGCCCTCGTTCATCACGCCTTCGGACACCAAGTCCGGATCCTCGACATGCTGCATGATCAGGGCGTCGAAATCCCGGGCATAGGTCAGGGCACGCCGAAGCACCTGGGCATTCGACACCGCGCGCAGGCCATCGGTGAAGGCGACGGCGCCGGCTTCCTTGAGCAGGCCGAACTCGGTCATCTCCCTGCCGGCCAAGCCCTTGGTGATGGCGGCGGCGGGGAGAACGTTGACGCAGGCGGTATCGCGCGCTCGGCGGAGCACGAAATCGACGATGGCCGGCCCGTCGATCACCGGGTTCGTGTCGGGCATGCACACCAGCGTCGTGACGCCGCCCGCGGCCGCTGCTGCGCTCGCCGAGGCGAGGGTCTCGCGGTGCTCCGCCCCCGGTTCGCCCACGAAGGCGCGCATGTCGATCAGCCCCGGGGTCAGCACGCGGCCTGTGCAGTCCACCCGCTTCGCCTCGTCCGGGGCGCCCGGGGCCGCACCGGCGGCGATGTCGGCGATGCGGCCGTCCCGCACCAGCACCGCGCCGGCGGTCTCACGGCCGGTCGCGGGATCGAGCAGGTTGGCGTTCGTGAGAAGGTAGCTGCTCACAGGGGCGCCCTCGCGGAAGAGGCCGGGCCGTCGAGGCGCATGGCGAGGCCGGCCGCCGCCATGTGCGCCTTCGCCTCGGCGACGCTTGCCTGCCCGAAATGGAAGATGGAGGCCGCCAGCACCGCGCTCGCGCCGCCCTCGGCCACGCCGGCCACGAGGTCGTCGAGGCCGCCGACCCCGCCCGAGGCGATCACCGGCACGGTGACGGCGTCGCTGATCGCCCGCGTCAGGGCGAGGTCGTAGCCGGAGCGGGTCCCGTCCTTGTCCATGGAGGTGACCAGCAGTTCGCCCGCGCCCTTCCCGGCGACCAGCCGCGCGAACGCGACGGCGTCGATCCCCGTCGGATCGCGGCCGCCATGGGTGAAGATCTCCCACGCCGCCGGAGCACCGGGCGGCGCAACGCGCTTGGCATCGATCGCCACGACGATGCACTGGGCGCCGAACTTCTCGGCGGCCCTGGCTACGAGGTCGGGATCCTTCACGGCCGCGGTGTTGATCGCGACCTTGTCGGCGCCGGCGAGCAGCAGCGCGCGCACGTCCTCGACGGTGCGCACGCCCCCGCCGACGGTGAGGGGCATGAAGCAGGCCTCGGCGGTGCGGCTGACGATGTCCAGCAGGGTGCCGCGGGCCTCGCGGCTCGCGGTGATATCGAGGAAGCAGAGTTCGTCGGCGCCGGCCGCGTCGTAGACCTTGGCGGCCTCGACGGGATCGCCAGCATCGCGCAGGCCCTCGAAACGCACGCCCTTCACGACGCGCCCGTCCTTCACGTCGAGGCAGGGAATGATGCGGATCTTCAGCACGGGCGGCGTCTCATGTCGCGAGCCTCTGGAGATATCACGCTGCCGGGCCGCGCGCCGCAGCGATCGCCGCCAGGGCCGCCTCCGGGTCGATGCGGCCGTCGTAGAGCGCCCGGCCCGTGATCGCGCCTGCGATCAGGGCGCAATCCGGCTGCAGCAGTCGGTGCACGTCGTCGATCGAGGCGAGGCCGCCCGATGCGATCACCGGGATGCGCACGGCCTGGGCGAGGGCCAGGGTCATCTCGACGTTGAGCCCCTTCAGGATCCCGTCGCGGGCGATGTCGGTGTAGATGATGGCCGCGACACCCGCGTCCTCGAACCGGCGTCCCAGCTCCTCCGCCGTCATGCTGGAGGTCTGGGCCCAACCCTCGACCGCGACGCGGCCGTCCTTGGCGTCGATCCCGACCGCGATCTTACCGGGATACTTTCGGGCCGCCTCCCGGACGAAGCCGGGATCGCGCACCGCCGCGGTGCCGATGATCGCCCGGGCGACGCCCTTGCCCAGCCAGCCCTCCAGTGTCTTCATCTCGCGGATGCCGCCGCCGAGCTGGACCGGGATCCCCACCCGCGCGAGGATCGCGTCCACGGCCTCCGCGTTCCGCGGCGCGCCCGCGAAGGCGCCGTCGAGATCGACCACGTGGAGCCAGGGGAAGCCCTGCGCCTCGAAGATGGCAGCCTGGGCGGCCGGATCGTCGCCGAAGACCTTGGCCTGCGCCATGTCCCCCTGGATGAGGCGGACGTAACGCCCCTCTTTCAGGTCGATCGCCGGGTACAGGATCACGGGCGTTACAGTCCTTCTTGCCGAAGCGGAGCCGCCCTCAGGGCCGCCAGTTCAGGAAATTGGCGATGAGCGCGAGGCCCAGACGCTGACTTTTCTCGGGGTGGAACTGGGTCCCGGCGATGTTGTCCCGCGCGACGAGGGCCGTGACCGGCCCGCCGTACTCGGCGCGCGCCACCACGTCGTCCGGGCGCTCGGCGGTCAGCGCGTAACTGTGCACGAAATAGGCGTGCGAGCCGTCCTCGCCGGTCGGGATCCCGGCAAGGAGCGCGTGGTCGCGCTCGGCCCGCAGGGTGTTCCATCCCATGTGGGGAACCTTGAGGGCCGGGTCCGAAGGCCGGATCGGCCCGACATCTCCGGGGATCCAGCCGAGACCGGGGGTGGTCGTGTATTCCAGGCCGCGGCTGGCCAGCAGCTGCATCCCCACGCAGATCCCCAGGAAGGGTCGTCCGGCCCCGTGGGCAGCGTGCGTCATCGCCTCGACCATGCCGGGCACCGCGTCAAGCCCGCGGCGGCAATCCGCGTACGCCCCCACGCCCGGCAGGACGACGCGATCGGCCGACGCCACGACCTCCGGCTCGGAGGTTAAGCGGATCCGCGCGTCGCAGCCGCTCTCGCGAGCGGCGCGCTCGAAGGCCTTGGCGGCGGAATGGAGATTGCCCGACCCGTAATCGATGATCGCGACGGTCTCGGCGCTCATGCTCGTCTCGCCCGTGAACTCATCGTGCGCCTTCCTGGGCGGGGAACAGGCCGATCACCGGCTCCGAACGCCGGCTCGGACCGCTCGGGAACGGGGAACGCGGCGTTCCGGCGCTTGCACCGAGCCAGCGATTGAGCGCCCGGAACTCGGCCTCTTCGCGGCTTGCGGCAGTGACGGCGTCGCGCGCCGGCCAGCCACGTCGCGCCAAGGTCCAGCGGCGGAGGCTCGACGCCTCGAGGCCGATCAGCCACGCGGCCAGGAGAGAGGCGATCAGGCCGGCGCCGGTGGACAAGCCGAGCGCGATGCCGGCACCGGCGAGGGCGACGAGGGCGACCAGCACGATCAGCGCCGCGACCCAAAGGCGATGGAAGAGGAACCACAGCACCGTGTAGGCGAAGGCCGCCCAGGAGAAGCCGTCCGGCACCAGCACGGCCCGGTCGAGGCCGATCGCCTCGCCCGGCCGCGCCTCCGTGGGCAGGTGGAGCGTGTAGCTGCGCATCCGCATCGTGGGACTCCGGCTGAGCACTCCGGACGGCCGAAGGGCCGGCCGGTGCGGGACGACGACAGGTCTACAGGGAGCCCTTCGTGGAGGGAACGCGCCCCTCCTCGCGCGGATCGACGGCCACGGCCCGCCGCAAGGCGCGGGCCAGCCCCTTGAAGCAGCTCTCCGCGATGTGATGGGCGTTGTCGCCGTACAGCGTCTCGACGTGCAGGGTCAGGCCGGCATTCATGGCGAAGGCCTGGAACCACTCGCGCACCAGTTCGGTGTCGAAGTTCCCGATCTTCTCCACGCGGAAGGAGGTGCGGAAGACCAGGAACGGCCGACCGGAAATGTCGACGCAGACCCGGGTCAGCGCCTCGTCCATCGGCAGGTGGATGTCGGCGTAGCGCGTCACGCCGCGCTTGTCGCCGAGCGCCTTCGCGAAGGCCTGCCCCAGAGCGATACCGCAATCCTCGGCGGAATGGTGCTGGTCGATATGCAGGTCGCCATCGACCTTGACGTCCAGATCGAACAGGGCGTGGCGCGCCAGCAGATCGAGCATGTGATCGAGGAAGCCGATCCCGGTGGCGATGTTCGACCGGCCGGTGCCGTCGAGGGACACGGTGACCGCGATATCGGTTTCGGCGGTCTTCCGCGTGATGGTGGCGCTGCGCATATTGTCGGACTTCGCATCGAGGGCGGCCGCGGCCGCTCGCGCCTTCTAGAGGGAGTCCCGGCCGAATGGAAAGGGCTGCGCCCTATCCGTTCAGCACCCGCCCCGCCACGGCGTCGAGCTTGGCCAGGAGCGCGGCGTCGCGGACGGCGGGCGCCGTCATGATCGCTCCGTCGAGCGCCCGGTGGGAGCCCGCCGGGCACGGCTCGCGCTCCGCCGGGAAATCCCGGGCCAGCCGCGCCACCAGCCGGGCCGCCTTGTCGGCATTCGCGCGGGCGACCGCGACGACGGCGGCGACGTCTACAGCGTCGTGTCCCGGATGCCAGCAATCGTAATCGGTCACCATGGCGATGGTGGCGTAGGTGATCTCCGCCTCGCGGGCGAGTTTAGCCTCGGGCATGTTGGTCATGCCGATCACGTCGAAGCCCTGCGCCTTGTAGGCCCGCGATTCGGCGAGCGAGGAAAATTGCGGCCCGTCCATGCAGACGTAGGTACCGCCCCGGTGGACGGCGATGTCCTCGGCTTTCGCGGCGGACGCGATGCGCGCCTGGAGTCCCGGTCCGACCGGATGGGCCAGCGAGACGTGGGCCACGCAGCCATCGCCGAAGAACGAGGAGGCCCGTCCGTGCGTGCGGTCGACGAACTGGTCGATGAGGACGAAGAGGCCCGGCGGCAGATCCTCGCGGAACGATCCGCAAGCGGAGAGCGAGACGAGGTCCGTCACGCCGGCCCGCTTCATGGCGTCGATGTTGGCGCGGTAGTTGATGCCCGACGGCGCGTAACGATGGCCGCGGCCGTGCCGGGCCAGGAACACGACCCTGGTGTCACCGATCCGCCCGGTGCGCAGGGCGTCGGACGGTTCGCCCCACGGCGAGGCGACGCGCTCTTCGCGCACGTCCGCGAGCCCCGGCAGGTCGTACACGCCCGACCCGCCCATCACGCCGAGCACCGCTGCCGTCATTTCGTTTTCCTCGTCGTCGCGCCGCGCACCAGGAGGCCGCCCGTTCCTGCCACCCCCTCACCCTGAGGCGCCGGCGCGTAGCCGAGACCTCGAACGCCGAGGGCTCCGGGGACCGCGCGGGCGATTTCTTATGAGGGTGTTATCGCGACCGACCCGCCGTCCCCCGACCGATCGCCGGGCGGCGACCGGTAGCACGCCCCCGGAGCCCAAAAAAGATGGGCCTCCCGAGGGAGGCCCATGGCATCGCGCAACCCGTCTCCGCGCTCAGAACGTCTTGTGCAGCTCCGGCTGGAGGCCGTGCACCTCGCCGCCGACATCGGCCCAGACCTTCTTCTTCACGTAGTACAGCAGCCCCGACAGGATGATCAGGAACAGGATCACCCGGAAGCCGAGCGCCTTGCGGTCCATCATGTGCGGCTCGGCCGCCCACATCAGGAAGGCCGCCACGTCCTTGCCGTACTGGTCGACCGTCTCGGGCACGACCGGCTGACCCTGATCGTTCTTCGGATAGGTGACCTGACCGTCGGTGATCGGCGGAGGCATCGCGATGATGTGGCCGGGATAGTACTTGTTGTAGTGCCCACCATCCGGCACCGTGAAATCCTTCGGCGCTTCCTCGTAGCCGTTGAGCAGCGCGTGGATGTAGTCCGGCCCCTGCTCTGAATAGCCGACGACCGGCAGCCAGTCGGTCAGGAAGTAGAGCGACCCGCGGGAGAAGGTCCGGGCCTTGGCGATTACCGAGAAGTCCGGAGGCGCCTTGCCGCCATTGGCCGCCGCCGCAGCCTGATCGTTCGGGAATGGCGGCGGGAAGTTGTCGGCCGGGCGGCCGGGCCGCTCGAACATGTCGCCGGCGTCGTTCGGTCCGTCCTTGACTTGGTAGGTCGCGGCCAGGGCCTTGACCTGTGCGGCGCTGAAGTCGGGCCCGCCGTCCTGCGCGAGGTTCCGGAAAGAGACCAGCTTCATCGAGTGGCAGCTGGAGCAGACTTCCTTGTAGACCTGGAAGCCGCGCTGCAGCTGTGCCGTGTCGAACCGGCCGAACGTGCCGGCGAAGCTCCAGTTCACGCGGGCCGGGATCGGCCCGCCATGCCCTTCCTGGGCGGAGACCGGCACGGTGCCGATCAGCAGGGCCGCCATGGCGGCCGCAGCGGCAGTCGAGAGGACACGGGTCATCATCATGGTCCTGTCGTCAGCCCGTCAGCCCTTGGTGGTCGGTGCGGCGGCGGCACCCGCCGGCATGCCGGATCCGCTCACCTGCTTGCCCGGCCCGGTCACGCTCTCCAGGATCGAACCCGGCAACTTCTTGGGCGTCTCGAACAGGCCGCAGAGCGGCATGACGATCAGGAAGTGGGCGAAGTAGTAGGCCGTGCAGATCTGCGACGCCAGGACGTAGCCCCCTTCCGGCGGCTGCGAACCGAGCCACCCGAGCAGCAGCGTCGCGCCGATGAACGCCCAGAAGAACTGGCGGTAGATCGGCCGGTAGTTGCAGGAGCGGACGCGGGACCAGTCCAGCCACGGTGCGAACGCCAGGATAAGCACCGCGGAGAACATCAGGATGACGCCGCCGAGCTTGCTCGGGACCGCGCGCAGGATCGCGTAGAACGGCAGGAAGTACCATTCTGGCACGATGTGCGCCGGCGTCACCGCGGGGTTCGCCTGGATGTAGTTGTCGGCGTGTCCGAGGTAGTTCGGCTGGTAGAACAGGAACCACGCGAACAGGATCATGAACACGCAGGTGGCGAACACGTCCTTGATCGTGGCGTACGGGGTGAACGGCACAGCGTCCTTGCCCGACTTGATCGGGATGCCAGCCGGGTTGTTCTGACCGGTGACGTGCAGGGCCCAGACGTGAAGCACGACGACGCCGGCGATCATCCACGGCAGCAGGTAATGCAGCGAGAAGAACCGGTTCACGGTCGGGTTGCCCACCGAGTAGCCGCCCCACAGCAGGGTCTGGATCGTGTCGCCCACGACGGGGATCGCCGCCAGGATGTTGGTGATGACGGTGGCACCCCAGAAGCTCATCTGGCCCCAAGGCAGCGTGTAGCCGAGGAACGCCGTGGCCATCATCAGCAGGTAGATGACGACGCCGAGGATGTAGAGCACCTCGCGCGGGGCCTTGTACGATCCGTAATACAGGGCGCGGAACATGTGGACGTAGACGGCCACGAAGAACATCGAGGCGCCGTTGGCGTGCGCGTAACGCAGCAGCCAGCCGTAGTTGACGTCGCGCATGATCTTCTCGACGGAGTTGAAGGCTCCCGTCGCCGAAGGCTCGTAGTGCATCGCCAGCCACACGCCGGTGATGATCTGGATACCCAGGAAGGCAGCGAGAATCGCGCCGAAGGTCCAGAAGTAGTTGAGGTTCCGAGGAACCGGGTAGGCAATGAAGGACGAATGCACCAGCCCGGCGATGGGCAGGCGCGCCTCGAACCATTTGGCCACGCGGCTCTTGGGGACGTAGGTGCTGGCCGTTCCGCTCATGCTTCCGTCCTCCTCAGGCCGCTTCCTTGCCGCCTTCGCCGATCCGGATCTTGCTGTCCGTCTCGAAGGCGTAAGGCGGGATCGGCAGGTTGATGGGCGCCGGCCCATGGCGCACCCGGCCCACCGCGTCGAACTGCGAGCCGTGGCACGGGCAGGCCCAGCCCTCGAAGCTGCCCTGATGGCCGATCGGCACGCAGCCCAGGTGGGTGCAGTTGCCGTAGACCACGAGCCACTGGTCGTGGCCGTTCTTAACCCGCGTCGTGAACGCGGCCGGATCGATCATGGCCGACAGCGGGACCGCCTTCATGTCGGTCAGTTCCTTCGCGGTCAGCTTGCGCACGAAGATCAGCTTGCCGCGCCAGAACACGTTGACGATCTGACCGTCCTGGATGGGCGTCAGATCGACTTCGATCGGGGCACCGGCCGCGATCGTCTCGGCGTCCGGCGCCATCGACGACACGAGCGGCCACGCTGCGGCCGCGGCGCCGACCGCGAGGCCGGCACCGGTGGCCAGGAACAGAAAATCGCGACGGCTGCCATCCGGCCCGAGGGCAGTGGCAGCGGCGGCAGTGTTATTCGCCAAGATTCGGAACTCCATGCGTCGGCGTGAGGGCCGCAGGCGCCCTGCTTCGATGTCCCGGCTGGGACAACATCAAAGCATTATCGTTCTAAGGCGCGCAATGAGACCGTCTGCCGCCCCGGAGTCAAGCACCCGTGTGCAGCGCAGCGACGGCGTTGGAACAGGATCGGCGCGTTCTGTTGCCGCCCTCGGTCGATCAGGCCACGGCGCTGTCGAGTCGCGCCGCGGCGTCGCCCAGGAATCCGCCCGACTGGCGGGTCCACAGGCCCGCATAGACGCCGCCCCGGGCGACCAGCTGGGCGTGGGTGCCCTGCTCGATGATCCGCCCGCGGTCGATGACGACCAGCCGGTCGAGGGCCGCGATCGTCGAGAGACGGTGGGCGATGGCCAGCACCGTCTTGCCCGCCATCAGCATGTCGAGGGATTCCTGGATCGCCGCCTCGACCTGGCTGTCGAGTGCGGAGGTCGCCTCGTCCAGGATGAGAATCGGTGCATCCTTGAGCATCACCCGGGCGATGGCGATCCTCTGGCGCTGGCCGCCCGACAATTTGACGCCGCGCTCGCCGACCTGGGCGTCATAGCCGCGCCGACCCTTGTGGTCGATGAGATCGGCGATGAACGCCTCGGCATGGGCCAGCCGCGCCGCCCGAGCGATGGCTTCTTCGTCGGCATCCGGTCGCCCATAGGCGATGTTGTCACGGATCGACCGGTGAAGCAGCGACGTGTCCTGGCTGACCATCGCGATGGCCTGGCGCAGGGAGGTCTGCGTGACCGTGGCGATGTCCTGGCCGTCCACGAGGATCCGACCGCTCTCGACGTCGTAGAGACGCAGGAGGAGGCTCGCGAGCGTCGACTTGCCCGCGCCGCTCACGCCGACCAGGCCCACCTTCTCGCCCGAGCGGATTGTCAGCGAGAAATCCTCGATGATGGTGGCGTCGCCGCGTCCGTAGTGGAAGCCCACGTTCTCGAAGCGGATCTCGCCGCCCGAGACGACGATCTCCCGGGCGTCCGGGGCGTCGACCAGCGCGTGCGGCCGCGCCATCGTCTGCATGCTTTCCTGAACGACGCCGACATTCTCGAACACGCCGCGGACCGTCTGCATCACCCATCCCGACATGGCGATCAGGCGCAGGACGAGGGCGAGACCCGCGGAGGCTTCCCCGGTCGTCATGCCGCCGTCGCGCCAGAGGACGAGGCACGCCGCGCCCGTGGCGATCAGGAGGCCGCTGTTTAGGATGCCGAGGAGGCTCGTGGTCAGGGTGACCAGCCGGAACTGGTGCAGGTAAGCGTCGGTGTGGACCTCCACCGCGTCCCGGACCGCGGCCCGTTCCTCACGGTCGCGGGCGAAGAGCTTCACCGTCAGGATGTTGGTGTAGCTGTCGACGATGCGTCCGATGAGCGTCGAGCGTGTGTCGGCGGTGCGGTGGGAACGCGTCCGCGCCCGGGGCACGAACCACGTCGTCAAGGCGGCATAGGCCGCGATCCAGACGAGGACCGGGACGGCGAGCCACGGGGAGATCGACCCGAACAGCCCGACCGCGGTGATGGCGTAGATCGCCACGTAGAGGAGCGTATCGATGAAGACGACGGCGAGTTCGCGCACCGCCGGGCCGACTTGGACGACCCGGTTCGCCAATCGGCCGGAGAAGTCGCCCTGGAAATACGAGAGTGCGTGGCCGAGCGTGTAGAGATGCGCCCGCCACCGGATCTGGCTGGTCGATTGCGGCACGACGAGCTGGTTCGACAGGACTTCGTGGGCCCAGATCGAGAGTGGTCGCACCACCGCGATCAGGCCGATCACGAGGCCCAACCCCACCGCGTGGTCCGACAGCACCGTCGCCCGGTCGGCGGTGCCGAGCAGGTCGATGAACCAGCGCATGACGAGGTAGAGAGACGCCTCCACCGTGCCGGCGACGATCGCGATGACGAACAGGAGCGCCAGCGCCACGCGGATGGGACGCAGGTAGAACCACGCGAAACCGATGACCGACCGGGGCGGCATCCGCGATTCGTCGAAGGGCGCGAACGGGTCGACTCGGCGCTCGAGCCAATCGAGGAACATGCTGCCGGGGGGTGTGAGACTGCGGGAGCCCCTGATGTAAGCCCGGGCCGCCACGTGCCAACCGTGCGGAGTGGTCGCGGCGGCGATCACCGCGACGGGTCGCGGGCCACGGCCGGATTTACCGAGCCGCCCCTGTATCATGCAGGGGCGGCGTGCCCGCCCTAGCGATTGAGGGCCAGCGCCGCGCCCGACTTGGTCAACGCCCCGTCCAGGCCGACGCCACCTTGCCGCAGGCGAGCCGCCACCGACCCGCCCGGCTGATAGAGGTAGACCTCACCGTCGCGGAAATCCCAGGCCGAGACCCGGGCGAGATCCTTGTTGGCGCACCCCGAGGCCGTGGCCTTGTACAGGTCGAGGGCCGGGGCGCTCGACAGCGTGACCTTGCAGTTCGCGCCCGTGGCGTCCCGCGCATCCCAGGTTCCGACCACCGAGGCGCGTCCGCTCGCAACGACCGGCGGCGGCGGCGGCGGGGGCGCGACCGGCTCGGCTATGACGGTCGGGGTGGACGGCGAGAGTGCCGCCTGGGCTCCTGGGGGAGGCGGCGCGTCCGGGCTCGCGGCCACGCCGGGCGGCGGCGCCAGCGGTGCGGCGGTGACGGTCCCGGACGGGATCGCCGTCACCGCGTCCAAGGCGCCCTGCTGGGCCGGCGCGCGGGTGCGCGGCGCGTCCAGGCGACTCGACGCGCAGGCGCCGAGGGTGGCGCTCAGGCAGAGGACTGCGAATGTCGGCAAAGTCGGGCGCAGCATCGGTCCACTTCGAGTCGGGCTGGGAGCAGCGCGGACGCGCTTCCCGCCTGACTCGGGTTCAAATGCGCTGACCGCAAGGCGTTCGCTCCCTCACCGCACGAAAGCGGTGCGGACGACCCGCCTTTCTTCCCCGGTGTGACCGGGAGGCCTCACCGGGCGGGGAACCAGATCGGAATCCCGGTCGGGATCAGAGCGTGCGCTCGACCATCATCTTCTTGATCTCGGCGATGGCCTTCGCCGGATTCAGGTTCTTCGGGCAGGTGTTCGCGCAGTTCATGATCGTGTGGCAGCGATAGAGCCGGAAGGGATCGTGCAGCCCGTCCAGACGGTGACCGGTGTTCTCGTCGCGGGAATCGATCAGCCAGCGATAGGCCTGGAGCAGAGCGGCCGGGCCGAGGAACTTGTCGCCGTTCCACCAGTAGCTCGGGCACGAGGTGCTGCAGCAGGCGCACAGGATGCACTCGTAGAGGCCGTCGAGCCGCGAGCGGTCCTGCGGGGTCTGCCGCCACTCCTTCTCGGGGGCCGGCGTCTCGGTCTGGAGCCAGGGCTCGATGGCAGCGTGCTGCGCGTAGAAGTTCGTGAGATCCGGAACGAGGTCCTTCAGGACCGGCATGTGGGGGAGCGGGTAGATCCGGATCGCCCCGTCCTTGTCCTTGCGGGTGAGGACCGGCAGGGCGTTGTCCGGGCTCTTGCATTCGTCGATGCCCATCGTGCAGGCGAGCGCGTTCTGCCCTTCGATGTTCATCGCGCAGGAGCCGCAGATCCCCTCCCGGCAGGAGCGGCGGAAGACCAGCGTCGAATCGACCTTGTTCTTGATCCACAGCAGCGCGTCGAGGACCATGGGCCCGCAATCCTCGCGGTCGACCTGATAGGTGTCGATCCGCGGATTGGCCCCGTCGTCCGGGTTCCAGCGATAGATCTTGAAGGTCTGCAGGCTCTTGGCGCCGGCGGGCGCCGGCCAGGAGCGACCCTGCGTGATCTGAGAGTTCTTCGGAAGATTGAACTGAGCCATGATTGTCGGCGGCTTCCGCTAGAGCAGAACAAGGCGAACGCAGGGACGTGCCCTGCGTCGCGCTCAAGATGTGTAAGTCAGATCAGTACACGCGGGCCTTAGGCTCGATGTATTGGATCTCGTTCGACATCGTATAGGTGTGCACCGGGCGATAATCGATGTTGACCTGCTGCCGTCCCTCGTCGAGCCAGGACAGGGTGTGCTTCATCCAGTCCTTGTCGTCGCGGTCGGGGAAGTCCTCGCGGGCGTGGGCACCGCGTGATTCCTTCCGGTTGGCGGCCGATTCCATCGTCACCACCGCCTGTCCGATCAGGTTGTCGAACTCCAGCGTCTCCAGGAGATCGGTGTTCCAGACCAGCGAACGGTCGGTGATCTTCACGTCGGCGGACGCGTTCCAGACCTTGTGGATCAGGCCCTTGCCCTCCTCCAGGACCTCGCCGGTGCGGAACACGGCGCAGTTGTTCTGCATCGTCTTCTGCATCTCGGCGCGGAGCTCCGCAGTCGGGGTGGAGCCGTTGGCGTAGCGGAAGCGGTCGAGGCGCTCGAGGGCCTTGTCGGTGGCGCCCTTGGGCAGTTCCATGGCCCGGCCGTTCGGCTCGACGATCTCGGCGCAGCGCTTGCCGGCGGCGCGACCGAACACGACGAGGTCGATCAGCGAGTTCGAGCCGAGGCGGTTGGCGCCGTGGACGGAGACGCAGGCCGCCTCGCCGATGGCCATCAGGCCCGGAACGACCGTGTCGGGGTTGCCGTCCCGCAGGGTCAGCACCTCGCCGTGGTAGTTCGTGGGGATGCCGCCCATGTTGTAGTGCACGGTCGGGATGACCGGGATCGGCTCCTTGGTCACGTCGACGCCCGCGAAGATCTTGGCGCTCTCCGAGATGCCGGGCAGGCGCTCGTGCAGGATCTTCGGATCCAAGTGGTCGAGGTGCAGGTAGATGTGGTCCTTGTCCTTGCCGACGCCGCGGCCGTCGCGGATCTCCATGGTCATGGAGCGCGAGACCACGTCGCGCGAGGCGAGATCCTTCGCCGACGGGGCGTAGCGCTCCATGAAGCGCTCGCCCTCCGAGTTCGTCAGGTAGCCGCCCTCGCCGCGAGACCCCTCCGTGATCAGGCAGCCGGCTCCGTAGATCCCGGTCGGATGGAACTGCACGAACTCCATGTCCTGCAGCGGCAGGCCGGCGCGCAGAACCATGGCGTTGCCGTCGCCCGTGCAGGTATGGGCGGACGTCGCCGAGAAGTAGGCGCGGCCGTAGCCGCCGGTCGCCAGGATGGTCATCTGGGCGCGGAAGCGGTGGATCTCGCCCGTGGCCTGGTCGAGGGCGATGACCCCGCGGCAGCGGCCCTCCTCGTCCATGATCAGGTCGAGGGCGAAGTACTCGATGAAGAAGTCGGTCTGGTTCTTCACCGCCTGCCCATAGAGGGTGTGCAGCATGGCGTGGCCGGTGCGGTCGGCCGCCGCGCAGGTCCGCTGCGCGGTGCCCTTGCCGTAATCGGTGGTCATGCCGCCGAACGGGCGCTGGTAGATCTTGCCCTCCTCCGTGCGGGAGAACGGCACGCCCCAGTGCTCCAGCTCGTAGACGGCCGCGGGCGCGTTCCGGACGAGGTACTCGATGGCGTCCTGATCGCCGAGCCAGTCCGACCCCTTCACGGTGTCGTACATGTGCCAGCGCCAGTCGTCCGGGCCCATGTTGCCGAGCGAGGCCGAGATGCCGCCCTGTGCGGCGACGGTGTGCGAGCGGGTCGGGAACACCTTGGTGATGCAGGCGGTGCGCAGCCCCGCTTCCGAGCAGCCCACCGTGGCGCGCAGGCCCGCGCCGCCCGCGCCGACGATCACCACGTCGAAGGCGTGATCGTGGATCGTGTAGGCAGGCCCGCTGCCGTTTGTGCCGTTGACGGCCATGGTCGGCTCCTCGAAATTGGTGATGGCGGGTTCAGGCCGGCTGTCCGAAGCCGATGCGCAGGACCGCGTAGACGCACGCCACGGCCACCAGGACCGCGTAGACGTTGTTGGCGAACACGGCGACGATTTTGGTCGCCTGCGCGTGGACGTAATCCTCGATGACCACTTGCATGCCGATCCGCATGTGGAGCGTGACCGAGAAGAATGCCAGAATGAGAATGATGGAAACGAAAGGGTTCGCGACCACGTGGACTGCGTCCGCGTATCCCTTGCCAGCCATCCTCGCGATGATGACCACGAAGGACAGCATCAGCACAGTATTGGTCACTGCGGTAATTCGTTGCAGCCACCAGTGGCCGACGCCGTGATGGGCGACGCCGAGACCGGCGACGCGGGCGCGGGGCGTGCGGATCGAGACGCTCGTGTCCTGGCGGACCTGTTCCTTGGCCATGCCGACCTCCTCAGCGGACCAGAAGGGCGACCGCCCAGATGACGATCGTGAGCGCGGTCGATCCGATCAGCGTCAGGCGGGACATGGCGAGGCGCTTTTCGCGATCGAACCCGATCCCGAAATCCCACGCCAGATGGCGCAGGCCACCGAGCATGTGGTGCATGAGGATCCACGTGTAGACGAACAGGATGAGCCGGCCGATCAGCGAACCGAAGAACCCGGCCACGTAAGAGTAGGCCACGGGGCCCGAAGCCAAGGCGACCAGCCAGATCGCCACGAGGGCAGTTCCGCCGTAGAGCGCCGTGCCGGTGACGCGGTGGAACACCGACATCGCCATGGTCCAGGTCCAGCGATAGATCTGGAGATGCGGCGACATGGGCTGTGCCACTGTCGGGCGTGCGGTGGGTGCCATCGTTTTGAAGCCTCGCAGCGGCGAACTGGACCGTCTCTAATCTGGTAGCGCTAGTGCCTGCCGGGGCAAGCCGCAATGCGTCATGCTGCAACGCAATGTGGGACCGGGCGCGACACTATTGGGAATCTGTCACTTCAGTTGCCCCAGGATGCGCCACCAGACGTAATCCAGCGGCACCGCCACCAGCAGCGAGACCACGCCGAAGCTCAAGGTGAGCCGCGTCGCATCCCGGAGGCGGATGCCGCCGAGTTCGCTGGCGAACACGATCGGGGGCGCCTGGTAGGGGAAGAATAGGGTCGAGTAGCCGATCACCTGTATCGAGACGACCGCCAACGGTGACAGGCCACTGGCCTCCGTCATCTCGCCGGTGAGGCCGGTGTAGAGCGCCGGAGCGCCGTTGGCCGTCACCATCAGGGTCAGAACCGTGCCGAGGCCGGTCAGGATCGCAAAGTTCTTCGCGTCCGCACCGGGCTCCAGGGGCGCGACCGCCAGCATCAGGTGCCCGAGCCGCTCGCCGAGTCCGGTCTCGTTGACCAGGGCCACGAGACCGAGCAGCGCCGCGATGTAGAAGCATGTCCGCAAATTGACCTGCTGGAACGCCTCAGCGGGAAGCACGCCAATCCGTGGCATCAGGCAGATCACCGCGGCCGCGAGCCCGACCCAGGCGGGGGCGAGGCCGTGCAGGCTGTCGGTCATCCAGAGGGCGAGCGTACAGGCCAGGATGATCGCGAGGCGCCGCTCGGCACCCGAGATCGGCGGCAGGGTCGGCAGACCCCGCGCGGTTTCCGCGAGCCGGTCCGGGAACAACCGCACGATCAGGGCCACCAGCATGGCGCCCTTCGCCAGCGCCAGGACCGGCGCATGGAGCACGAAGTAGGACAGGTAAGACAGGTGCAGGCCGAGAAGGCGCTCCGCCGAGCCGGCCATGACCAGGTTCGGCACGTTGGCCGGCAGGATCGCCGCGGACAGGATCGGCGTCGCCACGCCCACCGCCAGAACGGCGCCGGTCCGCCCCGGCCGGCCGGCTTTCAGCCCGTACGCATCGCACAGCGCCAGCGTGATCGGGATCATCAGCGCGATGCGGCCGAGGTTCGACGGCATGACGAAGGCGATGAGGAAGCTCAACATCACCAGCCCGGCGATGAACCGACCGTAGGAGCCCGACAGGCGCGCGGCGAGCGACCGTGCCATGCGGGCGCCCAGTCCCGTGCGGGTCATGCCCTGACCCACGATCATCCCGGAGAGGACCAGCCAGAACGCGGAGGCCGAGAAGCCGGAGAAGATCGTCCCGGCGCCGCCGAGACGCAGCAGCATCGCCAGGCCGAAGAACGCGAGGGCGGTGACGACTTCGGGCAGCAGGGCGGTCGCCCACAGCCCCATGCACAGCACGAGGAGAACCGCCGTCACCGGAATAACCGCTCCCCCGCTCATGCGCCCCTCGCGACCGACCCTGGAACGTGGGCCTCCGGCATCGTGGCCCCTCTGGAATCGTTCGCAATTCGGATGTTCTTGATGGTGCCTTCGTCAACGACGAAGGCAGGCCGCGGCTTTGCCTGCGGCTCGAAGTCATTCATCGTCATCCTTTCCGCCCCGTGACGAAGGCCTGGCCACCACGCCGGCGCGTCGGCGTTCTCGAAAAAGCGGCGCTCAAGCTTCGTGTCCGGTTTTGCAGGCGTCCGCGCCGCCCCGATTCTCGCCACCGCAACATCGTTCGCGCGATCCGGCGGGCGGGCCACGGCCGCCGCCGGCACCATCGATCCAGCGGCAAGATTCCTCCCGGGACAGCTCGAAGCTCGGAGCGCTGCTCGCGGTATCGGCCCGCATGAGCACAAGAGTCTCGACCTCGGCCAGGGCGCGGCCAAGGTCCAGCCGGTCGCCGGGACGATTGTCCCGTGATGGCTGGGCCGATCCCGGCTATCGGAACGGCGGCTCGTCGAAGCTCCGCAGCTTCCGCGAGTGCAGCCCCTGCCGATCGGCGCGAAGCGAGTCCAGCGCCGCGAGCCCGACCCGCAAATGCTCCGAGACCGCCCGGTCGTAGAAGGCGTTGGCGGCGCCGGGCAGCTTGATCTCGCCGTGGAGCGGCTTGTCGGAGACGCAGAGCAGCGCCCCGTAAGGGACCCGCAGGCGGAAGCCCTGCGCCGCCACGGTGCCGCTCTCCATGTCGACCGCAACGGCGCGGGACTGGTTGATCCGCCGACGCTCCTGGCTGAAGCGCAACTCCCAATTGCGATCGTCGTAGGTCACCACCGTGCCGGTGCGCAGCCGCCGCTTGAGGGCGTCGGCCTGCTCTCCAGTGACGAGGGCGGCGGCATTCTGCAGCGCGACCTGGACCTCCGCGAGGGCCGGCACCGGTACGTCCGGCGGCACCAACTCGTCGAGGATGCGGTCGCGGCGGAGATAGGCGTGCGCCAGGACGTAGTCGCCGATGGTTTGGGATTGCCGCAGGCCGCCGCAATGCCCGACCATCAGCCAGCAATCGGGGCGCAGAACCGCGAGGTGATCGGTGATGGTCTTCGCGTTCGAGGGACCGACGCCGATGTTGACCAGGGTCGTGCCCTGATGGGTTCCGTCCGTACCCCGGGCGACGAGGTGATAGGCCGGCATCTGATGGCGGTGCCAGGGTGAGGCCGCGATCACCGCCGCCGGATCGGCGCTCGCCGCTTCGGCCCGGCTGACCGAGACCCCGCCCGGCAGGACCAGCCGCTCGAAGCCTTCCTCACCGGAGGCGAGCCGCTCAAGGCCGTGGCGGACGAACTGGTCCACGTAGCGATGATAGTTGGTCAGCAGGATCCAGGGCTGAACGTCGCGCCAGTCGCAACCCGTGTAGTGGACCAGTCGCCGGAGCGAGTAGTCGACCCGCACGGCGTCGAACAGCGCGAGGGGCAGCGGCTCGCCCGCCGGCTGGTCGAAGGTGCCGTCGGCGATCTCGTCCCCGACGAGCGACAGGAGCGGCACCGGAAAATAAGTGGCGAGATCGGCGCCGTCGACCGCCCGGCCGCGGGCGTCGAGGCCGGTTTCCAGAACGTAGGGATAGGGGATCTCCTGCGCGCTGAGGCCGACCTCCAGGCTGATCCCGTAATCGGCGATGAGCGGCCCCAGCTGGCGGGAAAGATAGTCCCGAAAGAAAGCCGGATGGGTCACCGTCGTGGCGTAGGTGCCAGCGGCCTGAAGCTTGGCGGTGGCCCGCCGGACCCGCGGCAGCGGCCCTTCGGGGCGGTAGCTGATGCGCAGCTCGGGATAGCGGAACGCCAAGCGCTCGGTGGCGTCGGGGGGCGGGCCGCCGGCGAGGTAGCGCTCCAGGGCGCGCCGCAGGGCACCGGCCGCGTCGTCGTAGAGTTCCACCAAGCGGTCGATGGCGGTCTTGGCATCCGCCACCGCCTGCATCGGCCGCAATTCCCGCTCGATCATGGCACCTCCGATCCTGGTCCGGCTCTACACCGACGCCCGCGGCGGGGCGAGATGCGGGCTTGCCGGCCTCGGGCGCTTGGCCGACAAGCCGGCCGGAGCACAGCGAGGACGCATGAGCGCGGACGAGTTCGGGATCCGTCCCGGTGAGGAGATGGCGACCCTGCCGCCGACCTTCGACGCCGGCCTCCACTTCATCGGGCGCCTGCGCACGCCCTGGCAATCCCGCTCTGCATGTCCGAAGAACGGGTTGCAAACCGACGCGCTCTGCACCGTCGAGGTCGATCCGACCTTCGCGCCCGGCCTGCGCAATGTCACGGGCTGCACGCACCTGATCCTGCTCTACTGGATGGACCGGGCGACCCGCGGCCTCGTGGTGCAGCAGCCGCGCCACGCCGATGGGCCACGCGGCACCTTCTCGCTGCGTTCGCCCGCGCGGCCGAACCCGATCGCCCTGTCGGTGGTGGAGTTGATCGGCCGGGAGTCGAATAGCCTGCGGGTGCGCGGCCTCGACTGCCTCGACGGCACGCCGCTCCTCGACATCAAGCCCTACTACGCGTCGACGGACGCGCGGCCCGACGCGCTCGTCGATCGCGCCGGGGCGGTTTCGTGAAACGTGTCGCCGTGCTCATCCTGGCTGGCGTGGTGCTGCTCGCCCTCGGCGGCGTCGCCGGATGGCGCCTGCACCGGCCCGGGACCGACGCGCGGGCCTACGCGGAGATGCGCCTCATCGCCGTCCAGGTCAGCCTCGACGAGGCGCCGCCCGACTACGTGTTCTGGGCCGGCGACTCGCAGGTGGAGCTGCAGCCCGGCAGCCAGCGGCCCTGCGGGCTGGATTTTCTCAGCGGCGGCGTCAGCGGCGCCACGGCCGCCAGCTACAGCGACTATCTCGGGCGCCTCACCTTCAAGGTCCATCCCCGGATCGCGGCGCTGACGATCGGCACCAACGATATCCTGGTCAAGAACAATCCCCAATTGCACAAGCCGACCGAGCAGTTCGAGGCCGCAACCGAGGCGATCGTCAAGCGGCTCCAGAGCCTGAGCGCACGGGTGGTCGTGACCGCCCTCCCCCCGGTCGGACGGGAGATCGGCACGCTCGTGGATGCGGGCGCGGTGCCGGATTATTCACGGCGGCTGGAGAAGCTCTGCGGACGGCTGGGCTGCACCTTCGCGGATCCGTTCGCGGATCTGCGCGATGGCGACACGGGCTACGCCAAGCCGGGCGCGCTCCGCGACGGGCTGCACCTCGCGGCGTTCCGGCCGGCTTTGAAGGCCCTCGAGCCGGCGTTGTGCGGGCGCTGAGGTTCCGGACGGGCCTCGCCCCGGATCGCGCCCCGCCGTCACGGCTCCGATCGCCAGGGCTTCAATCCGGGCCGCTCACTCCCACTCGATCGTGCCTGGCGGCTTCGAGGTGATGTCGTAGGTCACCCGGTTGATGCCCTTCACCTCGTTGATGATCCGGGTCGCGACCCGACCCAGGAAGGCCATGTCGAACGGGTAGAAGTCGGCCGTCATGCCGTCCACCGATGTCACGGCCCGGAGCGCGCAGACGTGGTCGTAGGTGCGCCCATCGCCCATCACGCCCACGGTCTTCACAGGCAGAATCACCGCGAAGGCCTGCCAGATCGTGTCGTAGAGGCCGGCCTGGCGGATCTCGTCGAGGTAGATCGCGTCGGCCTTGCGCAGGGCCTCCAGCTTCTCGGCGGTGATCGTCCCGGGGCAGCGGATCGCCAGGCCCGGCCCCGGGAAGGGATGGCGGCCGACGAAGGCTTCGGGCAGGCCGAGTTCCTTGCCGAGCACCCGGACCTCGTCCTTGAACAGCTCGCGGAGCGGCTCCACGAGCTTCATGTTCATGCGCTCGGGCAGTCCGCCGACATTGTGGTGGCTCTTGATCGTCACCGACGGGCCGCCGGTGAACGACACGCTCTCGATCACGTCCGGGTAGAGCGTACCCTGCGCGAGGAACTTCGCGCCGCCGATTTTCTTCGACTCCGCTTCGAACACGTCAATGAACAGGCGGCCGATCGTCTTCCGCTTGACCTCCGGGTCCGACACGCCTTCGAGCGCCGAGAGGAACATGCCCGAGGCTTCCACGTGGACCAGCGGGATGTTGTAGTGGTCGCGGAACAGGGCCACGACCTGCTCGGCCTCGCCGAGGCGCAGGAGGCCGTGGTCGACGAACACGCAGGTCAGCTGATCGCCGATCGCCTCGTGGATCAGCACTGCCGCCACCGCGGAATCGACGCCGCCCGACAGGCCGCAGATCACCTTCTCCGTGCCGACCTGCTCCCGGATCTTGGCGATGGCCTCCTCGCGATAGGCGCCCATCGTCCAGTCGCCGGAACAGCCGGAGACGTCGCGCACGAAGTTGCGGATCAGCAGGGCGCCGTGCGGCGTGTGCGCCACCTCCGGGTGGAATTGCACCGCGTAGTAGTTGCGGGCCTCGTCGGCCACCGCCGCGAAGGGCGCGTTCTTGGAGATCGCCACGGTGGTGAAGCCGTCGGGCAGCTTGGTCACCCGATCGCCGTGGCTCATCCAGACCGGGTATTTCTCGCCCTTGTGCCAGACCCCGTTGAACAACGGACAGTCCGCCAGGATCTCAACCTCGGCCCGGCCGAATTCCGCGTGATGGCCGCCCTCGACGGCGCCGCCGAGCTGGGCCGCCATGGTCTGCTGGCCGTAGCAGATGCCGAAGACCGGCACGCCCGAATCGAACACGAGCTGCGGCGCCCTGGGCGAGGCCTCGACGGTGACCGATTCGGGCCCGCCGGAGAGGATGACGCCCTTGGGCTTCTGCTCGCGGAACGCGGCCTCCGCTTTCGTGAAGGGCACGATCTCGCAATACACGCCTTCTTCCCGTACGCGACGGGCGATGAGCTGCGTCACCTGAGAGCCGAAATCGACGATCAGGATCTTGTCGTGGTCGGTGTTCATCGCGGGCGATTATCCGATGGCCGCGGCGCGTGCAACGCGCGGGTCCGGCGCGGGCTGGGGATCGCGGCGCAAGTCACGCGCCAAAGTTCACCGGCTTGCCGCGCGCGGCCCCATTGGGGGACGGGGCGGGTGCGCCGCGGAAGCCGTGGCGGCGCCCTCGGGCCGGTCGCGCACGCGCGCGAGAGTCTCTCGGTGCCCGCCGCCGCGGGTGACTCCGATGCGCCGGCGACGGAAGGCCGTGACCCGCGAGATCTCAGTCGAAGTTGCGGACCTTGGCCGAGCCGCCGAGGCTGATCGCGGGCTTCGGCGCGGCGCCGGCGAGACTGACCTTCTTCTGGCCGGGAGGCGTCTTGGCGCGAAGCTGCGGGGCTGCCTCCGGCACCGGCCGCGCCGGCTTCAGATGTGCCTGCCCGTGGATCACCGAGCCGATCTCGCCCGCCACGCGGATCAGGTCGTCGCGGTCGCAGGAGCGCGCAACCTTCAGCCCGAGCTTATGCATGTGGCTCTTACCGTAGAGGTAGGCGGCGAGCTGTGCGCGCTTCAGCGGCGGGATCTCCTCCAGGATCAGCGGCAGATCGAACTCGTCGGCCCGGTAGACGGAGCCCAGGACCTCGAGGCTGACGGGGCAATCGACTTCGGGCTCGGCGCCGCTCGTCGGATGCGATTGAGTCATGGATGCCTCTCGGAGATCGACGGATCGGGATGCTGTTCGGATGCCCCGGAGCCGGGGTCGAGTTCAACCCCTATCCGGACCGTGAGGTTCGCGATCCGATCCTCCGCGGTGGCGAGGGGCGGTGCGGATGCCGATGCCGGTTCGGGCTTCCAGGCGCCCAGGCAGCCGCGGCAGACGGATTCGATGACCGTTCGGGCATGGGCCTGCCGCCGCGCCCAGAGCGACTCCCGGGCCACACGCGCCGCCTCGGCGTCCGGCAGGGGCCGGATGCGGATGAACAGAGGCTCCTGCGCGACGGCGGTCGCCAGCGTCAGGATGAGCAGGACGAGCGCGGCCGCGAGATCGCGGCGGTGGCAGCGCCGGCGTCGCCGCGTTGACCTCGCCAAACCCGCCATGTTCCTCCCCCGTGGCGTACCGAGCCCGTTACCTCGCGCCTTACGGTAAATCGGATCTTAACGACCGCAGGACGCGGTAAAGACGCCATGCTCCCGATCCCGCCCGAGCCGGATCGTGCCTCACCGACAGCTGGGCAAATGACCCCTGTCGCCCGCGTGTCGCGTCACCCAACGGCCGGGGGCGACGGAGCGAGGCCGCACTCCGTCCGCCGAGTTGATCGACACGGCTTCGGTCGTCCGCCTGCGGCCGCCTGCCGATGACCACGGGCCGATGCCGGATCCGGTCACCGGCCGGACGAAGCGGATGCGGGCCTGAGCGGCGCGGCAGACCCAGCCGGATCGCCGCCTCCGGCCTCCTGATCGATCCGGCGCCGCTCTTGCGCGCGCCCGAGCCAGACGCTGTTCACGAGCCACGCCATGGAGAGCGGGACGGCGACGCCCGCGATGCTCGCGCTACCGAGCCCGATCCCCTGGATGCCGGTGAACGACCACGCGCCCACCTGATCGCCCAGGCGGTAGACCACCGTGTCGATGAAGCTCTTGGCCTTGTAGCGGTCCTCGCGCGGGACCACGGTGAACAGCACCTCCCGCACCGGCCGGGCGATGGCGAAGTTTCCCGCGCGGCGCAGCACCTGGAAGGCGACGATGACGCCGATCGTCGGCCACACCGCCAGCGCCGCGAACCCCAGGATGCTGAAGGCCGGCAGGATCCCGAGCGTGAAGGCGACGCCCAGCCGGTTCACGATCCGGCCGGTGAGGAAGAGCTGGATGCCGAGCGTCAGCACGTTCACGGCCAGGTCGACGCTGGCGAAGAAGGCGGTCTGGGAACCCCGGTCGGGGAAGCTGCGCTTCGCGATGCCCGCCTGCTCGAAGTACAGGAACGTGGACGTCACGGAGAACAGCAGCAGGAACAGCGATATGTTGAGCAGGTAGGGTGACGCCAGGGTCCGCGTGACGCCCGCCAGAACACTGCCGCCGATCGTCCGGTCCTGCCCGTCCTCCACACCCTGCCCGCTGCCCGGCACCTCATGGAGGCGGGTCGAGAGAACCGCCAGGCCGCGCATGCAGAACACCGCGAGTTCCAGGAGGAGCACGGCGCAGAGCATCAGGCCCCAGGTCGGAACATTCTTGGCGAGGATGGCCGTGGTGGCCGAGCCCGCGATGGCGCCCACCGTCGCCCCGGCCGCGATGAAGCCGAACAGCCGCTTGCCCTGCGCGTTCGAGAACACGTCGACGATCGTCGCCCAGAAGATCGACACCACGAACAGGTTGAAGATCGACAACCAAACGAAGAACACCCGGCCGGTCCAAATCCCCCATTCCGGCGGCGCCAGGTAAAGCGTCAGCGCGAAGGCGAGGATGTTGGCGGCGAAGAACCGATAGGTGATCGGCACGAAGCGCGCCCGCGGCATGCGCTTCACCAGGTAGGCGAAGGGCAGGTTGAGGCACAACATGCCGACCAGGGTGGCGGTGAACAACCACGGCAGGTTCTCGATGCCGCCGGCGACGCCCATCTGATCGCGGATCGGCCGCAGCACGTAGTAGGCCGCCAGAATCGAGAAGATGTAGGCCCAGGACCACGCCAGCGCCCGGCCTTCGCCGGGCTGAACGTCGATCAGGCGCGCGAGCGGACCGCGGACGGGTACCGGTTCAGACATCGACCGATCTCACCGGCTCTCCCGCATCGGCGCCCACGATTGTCGACCGGACCGGCATGCCCTCCCCGCCGACGGGGGAAGGGACCCGGCCGACCCGGATGCGGTCACCGCGCTCCGGGCACCGGCGAGAGAGAAGCGGGCACACCCCGCCTCCGCCCTCAACGACCCAATCCGAGCTTCTCCTTCAGTTCCGGCGCCGTGACGTCGTGGCCGAAGCCCGGCGAACCCATGGCGAACTTGTCGGCATCCTTCAGCGGTCCGACCACGACCGGATCGAAGCCGGCGTCCCGGATCAGACCCTCCGCGACCTTCAGCGCCTCGGGATCGTCTCCGGCGATCGGAATCGCCATGCGGCCACCGGCGCGTCCCTTGCCGCCGTCGGCGCCCTCCTTCGCGAAGATCTTGTAGTTGGCTGCATTGAACGCCCGAACGAGCTTGGCGCCGGGGAAGTACTTGGCCGTGGTCGTGCCGACGCCGTTCGCCGTGACCTCGTCGTAGAGCGCCCCGTCCCGCTTCTGGGTGGCGTTGCCGGCATCGAGGACGATCTTGCCCTTGAGGGCCGGGCCGACTTCCTTCGCGAGATCCGGATAGGCCTTGTAGGGGACCGCGATGAACACGGCGTCGCCGAACGCGACCGCCTCTTCGGGCGTGCCTGCCTTCGCCTTGGGACCGAGGTCTCCGACCATCGAAGCCAGGGTTTCCGGATGGCGCGACGCGAACATCACTTCATGGCCGTCCTTGACCCAGAGCGTCCCGATCGTGCCGCCGATATTGCCGGCGCCGATCACCCCGATCCGGATCTTCTTGGCGGAGTCCTGCGCCAGAGCCGGCAGGCTGGCGGCCAGGGTCAGCCCTGCCGCCAGGGCGAATGCCGCGCGGCGGGTGGTGCGATCAAACCGCATCGATGAAAGTCTCCATCTGTTTGCGCTGCGCCGCGTCCGGGAGCTTGCCCCGGGCGGC
Source organism: Methylobacterium longum (assembly GCF_022179385.1). Lineage (GTDB taxonomy): Bacteria > Pseudomonadota > Alphaproteobacteria > Rhizobiales > Beijerinckiaceae > Methylobacterium > Methylobacterium longum. The sequence continues at coordinate 86,320 of NZ_BPQS01000003.1, forward strand.
GCCGAGGTTGTCCTCGACATAGGCAGCCTTGGCCATGCCGGGAATCGGGCAGGTCACGGCCGGGTTGCCGAGCACGTACTTGAGGAAGAACTGCGGCCAGCTCGCGCAGCCGAGATCCTTGGCCACAGACGGCAATTCCCTGCCCTGGACCGCCTTGAACAGGCGGTCACGGCCGAATGGCACGTTGGTCATCACCGCCACCCCCCGGTCTGCGGCGAGCGGAAGCACCCGTTCGGCGGCGGCGCGATTGTCGATGGCGTAATTGACCTGGATGAAATCGAGGGTCTCGCGCTTCATCACGGCTTCGAGGGCCTCGAGCTGGTCGTCGCGCCACACGGTGACGCCGACGTAGCGGATCCGCTTCCGGCTCTTCAGGTCCCGCAGCACCGCGAGATTGTCGTTCACGTCGATCAGGTTGTGGACTGCCACGAGGTCGATCGCATCCACCCGCATCCGCTTGAGGGACCGCTCGAATTCCGCAAGCGTCTGGTCGTGGCCCGTCGTATCGACCTTGCTGGCGAGGAAGATCTTCTCGCGCAATCCGGCCGCAGCCAGGATCACGCCGAGCACGTCCTCGGCGGTGCCGTAGCTCGGGGCGGTGTCGATCACCGTGCCGCCCCGTGAGACGAAGGCCTGCACGGCCTCCTTGAGAGGCGCGACCTTGTCGGGCACCGGCTCGACCTCGTAGCGCCGGGAGGTGCCGATACCGATCGCCGGCAGCATTTCGCCGGTGGAGGGGATCGGCCGGCGTATCAACGGTTCGGCCGCGTGCCCGAGACGCGCCGCGAGCGGCGCGAGGGTTGCGGCCGCGATGACGGCACGTCGGGATACGGGCAAGGCCGGCCTCCGATGGGATCAGGATGCCGGTACGAGATAGGGCGCCGCGCGGCGATGTGTATTCGTTATTCTCACGCTTGCGTGAGCGGACCGGCCGCCGGTCAATCCTCCTCCGGCGGATCTTCGAACTCGGCTCCTTCCGTATCCGGGGCGATGCGGAACCGGTACTCGTCGATGGTCAGGAACGCCCGGTGTGCGACCTGCGGATCGATCCCGTCGCGCACGACCAGCGTCTGGAAATCGATGAACAGCCGCGCGATCCGCGCGTCCTCCGACAGGGTGGCGAGCGCCGACGAACTGGCGCCCGCGCGCATCATGTACCGCTTCGCCTCGGTTGCTCCTTCGACCGCGGGCAGAACGGCGACCTGCCCGGCGGTCTCGGGTTTCAGCTCCGCCCATCGGACGGGTGTCCAGGCGATGATGGCCTCGGTCTGCTTCATCCGAACGCTCCGGGAGGTGAGCCTTCGCCTAACCGGGCCCGGTGCGCCCGTCGAGACGCCGTCTCAGCGCCCCCGCTCGACCTGACCGCGGAGCTCGCCCTTGGGATTGGCCGCGGTGTGAAGGTTGAAGTAGAGCCGGCCGCCCTCGAGGTCGGCGGCCTTGGCGTCGTCCAGCGTGGCTTCACCGGAGAACGGGCTGCTCGCCGCGGTCACCGGAACCAGCACGCCGGCATTCTCGCCGGCCTTGGCCGGACCGTGGAAATGCGCGGCCGTGACCGGTCCGGTGAGACCGCCATACGATCCCGTCCAGCTGAGCCGCTTGGTGGCCGGATCGAAGGTCGCGTTGACCTCGCCGGAGCCCTGCGACTGCGTCGCCGGCACTTCGCTGCTACCGCTCATGGTCGCCCGGTAGGCGACGCCCGCCGCCAGGGCGGGAGACGCGACGAGCGGCGTCGCCGCCAAGGCGAGAAGGATTGCGAAACGGGGTTTGACGCAGCTGGTCATCGAACGCTCCGGGTTGGCGGGCCCATGATCCGGGCCACCGGATCAACATAGGGGAGCCGGCCAAACCGGACACGGCAGGCCGACGTGCCGTCCGCGCGGGGAGTGACACGCACGCAGCACCTTCAGCGCAGAAGGAATCTGCGCAGGACCCGCCGTGGACCGTTGACACCCTGCACCCGGCCTACCTATACCCCGGCCACTCGACGCACCGTCCTCCGGGGCGGCTCGGCTTGGGGCGGGGTAGCTCAGTTGGTTAGAGCAGAGGAATCATAATCCTTGTGTCGGCGGTTCAAATCCGTCCCTCGCTACCATCGTTGCTCGAAGCCCCGCTGTCCGTAAGCGGGGCTTTTTGTTTGTCTGACCCGTGTCCCGCCCTATGCGCGCGTTCGGCGGATCCGGGCCGCCGCGCGTTGCGAGGCTCACGGTGACGCCCGGACGATCCGAGGTCGATCGTAATCGGATCGAAGGCCGTTCGCCGCATCCTGACGGCGACTCGCTCCTGGGCCCAGGTGCTCCGCCTCCGATGCCCACGCGCCGCGCGCTCATGTCCCGCCCTGTCCTGACCGGAACGCTGATCGCGGCGGGCGGGCTCCTGAGCACCGGTTATGCGACCGCGCTGGAGCCGCACCGCGTTCAGGTGACATCCTATCGCCTGTCGCCACCTAACTGGCCGGGTGGGCTCCGTCTGCGCGTCGCGGTCCTGACGGATTTCCACGCGCATCCGCGCTGCATGGGCGAGACCGAGATCGCGGCCGTGGTTTCACGCACCAACGCCCTCGCGCCGGACGTCACGGTCCTGCTCGGCGATTACGGCTCGCAGAGCACGGGTCCGGTGCCCTTCGAGACGGTCGCGCGACTCTTGAGCGGCCTGGAGGCGCCGAAGGGCGTCTACGCCATCCAGGGCAACCACGACTGGGGCGACGACCGCGAGGCGCGGCGTCGCGGTCACGGTCCGACGCGGGCTGAGCGTGCGCTGAGGGAAGCCGGCCTCGGTTTCCTGGAGAACGCCGTTGCGCGCCTCGATCTTCCGGTTCCGCTGTGGCTCGCCGGACTGGAGAGCGAGATGACGCCGCGTGTGCCGCAAGCCCCGGCGCTGCTCGATCGCCATCGACTGTCCGTCCTCGGTCGGACGCTGCAGCACGTGCCGCCCGGCGAGCCGGTGATCCTGCTGGCGCACGAACCCGACATCTTCGCCCTCGACCTCGATTCGCGGATCGTCCTGACGCTCTCGGGCCACACGCATGGCGGCCAGATCCGGATCCTGGGCTGGTCGCCCTGGATCCCCTCGCGCTACGGCCTGCGCTACGCCTATGGCCACGTCGTGGAGCGCGGCCGCGACCTCCTCGTATCGGCCGGGCTCGGATCGCACTTCGTGGCCGGACGGCCGGTCCGGCTCGGTGTCCCACCGGAGATCGTCATCGTCGACATCGCGGCAGCGGAGGCCAACACGTCCTGACGGCGAAGCCGGTCCTTGCCCCGCGCTCCTCGCATGGACGGAGCGCCTGTGGGTCCTCGTCTGCGCGACCGCCCGGGCCGGCGATCACGTCGGACGCGACACGGCCGGTCCCCCGCCGGCGCCAAGTCCCCCCGTGCCGGCTCGCACCGGCGGACCGGTCTCAGCGGCGTCACGAACTCTGCCATGTCCACAGCATCCAACGCGTCGGCACCCGTGGCTCCGCTCGGCGGACTTCCCGCCCCGCTGCGTCGAGCTGTGCTGGCGACGGCCGGCATCGTCCTCCTCGCCACGGGCATCGAACTCCTGTTCGGCCTCAGGCCCGGCATCGCGACGGTGTTCTTCCTCGGCGACCTGCGGATCCTCCTCGCCCTCGTCGCGCTCCTGCTGGCGGCGGCCTTCTGGCGGCCGGCCGCCGTGCTGGCCGCCTGGGCCAGGCCCGCAGCGTACCGGCGCCGGACCATCCTGCTGACCGCGATCTTGGCCGGCGCGGTCTGCCTCGCCGGCACGCATCTGATCTTCGAAACCTATCTCCTGTCCTACGACGAGGTCATGGCGGCCTTCGATGCGGAGATCTTCCGGTCGGGACGGCTGATCGCGCCTCTGCGACCGGAGTGGCAGGGCTATCAGCACGCCCTGGCCCCCTCCTTCCTGCTGCCCGTGCCGGGGGAAGTCGCCTGGGTGTCGGCCTATCTGCCGGTCAACGCCGCGCTGCGGGCACTCGTCGCCAGCGCGGCGAGCCCGATCCTCACGGGGCCGCTCCTCCTCGTCATCGCCGTGCTCGCCCTGAACGGCATTGGCCGGCGCCTGTGGCCGGACCGGCCGGACGCGGCACTGGTGGCGACGCTCCTGCTGGTCACCGCCCCGCAGGTCCTGGTCACCGCGATGACGCCCTACGCGATGACGGCGCATCTCGCCTTCAATCTCGTCTGGCTCTGGCTGTTCCTCCGCGGCGGCGTACTCGGCCATGCTGGCGCGGCCGCCACCGGCGTCCTGGCGTGCGGCCTGCATCAGGTGGTCTTCCATCCGCTGTTCGCGGCGCCGTTCATCGCCCTCACGCTGCTGGAGCGGCGCTGGCGGCTCGCGGCGTTCTACCTCGCCGTCTACGCGGCCGCCGGGCTCGCTTGGATCCTCTACTGGCAGGTGCTGCTGGCGATGAGCGGAACCGGTGCGGCCGACGCCACGACGGTCGGTGCCGGCCTGTATCTGCGTCGGGTCACCGCGCTGCTAGGAGCCTTCGATCCGAGCACCTTCGACCTGATGACGAAGAACACCTTGCGCTTCGTCGCGTGGCAGAGCCCCCTCCTGCTGCCGCTCGCCGGTCTCGCGTGGCCGGCCCTGCGGCGGGGGGAGCGGATCGCCTGCGCGCTGGCGGCGGGCATCGGCCTGACGCTGGTGACGGTCACGGTTCTCCTGCCGTTCCAGGGTCACGGATGGGGCTACCGGTACCTGCACGGCCTCGTCGGCTCCGCCTGCCTGCTGGCGGGCCGGGGTTGGATCGCCGTGACCGAACGGGCCGGCGCCTCGCAGCTCACCGCCGCGCGCGGCACCGTGGCGGGATCCTGTCTGGTGGCAGTCCTGATCCTCGTGCCGATCCGTGCCCACGACGTCCACGAATTCGTCGCACCCTACGCGGCCGCGTACCGGGCGATCGCTTCGACCGACGCCGACATCGTTGCCCTGCGGGCGGGCGAAACCCTCTACGGACGCGACTTGGTCCGGAACGATCCCTTCCTCCGCAATCGGCCGATCATCGTGCTGCTCGACGATCTCGATGCCGCACACCGGAACGCCCTGTGCGGGCGCGGCACTATTTTCGAGTTCGGGGCGTCGGAGGCGCAGGCCTTCGGCATCGCCGGGCATTATCGCGGCGATCCAGCCGCCGCCACGCAGGACGAGTTACCGTGCACGACTGGTCGGGTACGGCATCGCTAGCGGTCGTCGCGCGCCACGTGGGCCGCGGCCGACCTATCCGGGATGCGGCGGGCGGGGCAGGCCGCCGAGCGGGCAATGCGGCCACGGGGATCGCCGAACTCGGTTGAAACGACGGTCGAACTTAGACGGGCAGTCCCGTCACCCGGCGCGCGAGGCGTTCCCCCGCGGCCGCACGCTGCCATCGAGCACGCGGACCCGGCAGGCGCCCGCTTCCGCATATCCCGCAGCAGCCCGTGAAAGGTGCTCGGCACGGAGCGGCATGCCGAGGCTCGTCAAAGCCCGGCGCGGTCCGCCCCATATTTTTCGGCGACCTGGCCCGAACCCGATGCAAGCGGGGCTGCGATCGAGCGAGCCCGGGCCGCGGGAGGCGCGTCGTGCCGCTCAGGCCGCCATCGAATCGGTGCCGGGCTGCATCGTCTCCCGGTCCGGGATCCGGGCGCGCCCCACCCGCAGGAAGGCGGCCTCATTGCCGCCGATCACCGCCAGGAGGAAGCCTCCGAGGGCGTTCTGGGTCCCGATGGCGACGAGCGACGTTCCGATGACCGCAGGCAGGACGCTGCCGATCGGGCCGAAGCGGTGGAGCGACCAGTAGCCCAACACGGAGAGCAGCAGGCCGGCGCCCGAGAGGATGCCGGCGGCTCCGATCCCCAGCATCGTCTCGAGGGACACGAAGCGCGCCCAGCGTGTGTGCCGTCGCCCTGGCAGACGATAGCCCTCGCGCACGCCGTAGAGATGCACGGCGGCGGCGAGCAGCGCGGCATTGTGGGCGACACCCAGGAGGGCACCGGCCAGGATCACCCAGTAATTGCCGAAGAAGCCTCCGACCACAGAGGGCGCGACGGTCGCGATCGTCGCCACCGCGAGGATCGACAGGCCGACGAAGGCCAGGAGCGCGGCAGGCAGGGCGAACAGCCATGCCGGACTCAGCATCAGGAGGAAGCGCAGATGCCGCCAGCCGTCCCGCCAGGGCCGGAGGTGCGGCGGTCTCCCGCGCTGGTCTCGGTGAAGCGAGGCGGGAACCTCCGCGATCTGCTCACCCTTCAGGATGGCCTTGATGATCATCTCGCTGGCGAACTCCATGCCGGAGCCGCGCAGGTTCAGCCGCTTGAGGCACCCCTTGGTCAGCGCGCGCAGCCCGCAATGCGCGTCGCCGACTTTCGCGCCGAACAGCAGGTTGAGGAGTCCGGTCAGGATCGGGTTGCCGAGGTACCGGTTCTTCCAGGGCATCGCACCGGGCGCGATCCCGCCACGGAACCGGGAGCCCATGCACAGATCCGCCCCGCCCTGAAGGGCCACGACCATGGCGACCGCGTCGCCGAACTCGTAGGAGCCATCCGCGTCGCCCATGACAAGGTAGCGGCCGCGTGCCTCCGCGAATCCGCCCATCAGGGCCGCGCCGTAACCCTTCTCCGGAACGGCCACCACGCGGGCCCCCAGCCGCCGCGCGACCTCCTGACTCCCGTCGACGCTGCCGTTGTCGGCGACGACGATCTCGCCCGCCAGCCCGTGGACGGTGTCGAGGACCGCGAGCGCGGCCGTCGCGCTCGCCAGGGCGACCGGCAGCGCACGCACCTCATCGAGGCACGGCAGCACGACCGAAACGTCGATGGGCCGGTTCAGCCCTGTCGAAGGTGGCATTGAGGTCACGTCGCTTGCCGATCCCGAGCGATCCTGCGCAGCGCGAGGGTGGCCGGACTGACTTGCGAAGTGGTTAAAGGACGGTCAGCGCCGCGACACGCCGGAACCGGTGTTCCATCTTGCAGCAGCGTCGCGGCGTGACCGGCGCCTCAGGGCGCCTGCGCATCGCGGAGCACCGCCCGGACCTGCCCGGCCGCCGCGGCCAGCGTCGTCTCGCCCGCGAGACCATCTGCTCCGTCCGTCGCGAGCGAGCCGAGTCGATAGGTGATTCGATGCTCGACGGCCTGCAGCAGTTCCCGCGCCGGCTCCGCATCGATGCGCAGGAGCGTCTGCGCCAGATCGAGATAGGCGCTGCGCAGCAGGCTGAAGGCGAAGCGTGTCGCGGCTTCATCCGCGATCGGAGTCATGTCGGTCATGGCGTGTTCCTGACTAAACACGCTCCCCAGATTCGAACGCCTATAAACGCATCCGCGACGATTGTAAAATCAGCGTTACGGGACGGCTTTCTGCGGCTTATGCAGCACATCCGTGATCGGATGCTAACATATGCGAAAACGCGTTGCTGCCGACGACTTCAGGCTGCTCCGCCGCCGGAGCCCCGCCGGCGGTTGTGGTCGACCAGAAACCCAATCGCGCCGGCGGGAGAGCGGATCAGCGGTCAGACGCAATTTTTCTAACAGTGCATCGAAGAGTTTTTCAGCAGCAGAGCTATCCGAAATCGGAGTACTGTGGGGCGACAGGCATCTGCTTCGATGCGATGCGGTAAATATTGATGCGACGCAATAAGCGCTGCGCACTGAACTCCCCCGAATCCACGATCTGGTCCGGTGGGACGGTTCAAGGGCGACGCGCGACAACATGGGAGGTGGCGGGCTCGACAGCCGGTCGCCGTTCCGGATCCCGGAGAGGGTTACGCGTTCCATGAGGAAGAACAAGGTCATCTCGGCGGACGAAGCCATTGCGCTGATCCGCGAGAACGACGTCGTGACGACCACCGGGTTCGTCCAGAGCTGCATTCCGGAGGCGCTGCACGCGGCCTTGGAGAAGAGGTTCGTCGAGACCGGATCGCCACGGGGTCTGACCCTGATCATGACAGCGGGTGCGGGCGACAGCAAAGGGTTGGGGACGGGCCGCCTGCACCATGACGGCCTGCTCACGCGCGTGATCGCGGCCAATTTCGGCCGCATGCCGAAGGTCGCGAAGGCCGCGCAGGAGAATCTGATCCGCGGCTACAACCTGCCCCAGGGGGTCATCTCGCAGCTCTACCGGGCGTGCGCCGCCGGCCAGCCGGGCCTGTTCTCGAAGGTGGGCCTCAAGACCTACGTCGATCCCCGTCACGGTGGCGCCAAGGTCAACGAGCTGACCACCGAGGACATCGTCAAGCTCGTGGAGGTCGATGGCGAGGAGTGGCTGTTCTACACCGCCACCAAGATCGACGTCGCCTTCATCCGCGCTACCTCGGCGGACCCGTCGGGCAATCTCTCCTACGAGAAAGAGGCGCTGACCCTCGATTGCCTCGCCCAGGCCATGGCGGCCCGGAACAACGGCGGCATCGTCGTGGCCCAGGTCGAACGCATCGTCGATGACGGCTACCTGCTGCCCAAGGACGTACGAGTGCCGGGGATCCTGGTGGACTGCGTCGTCCTCGCCGAGCCCGAGATGCACCGCATGAACTACGGCGTGCTCTACGACGCCGCGCTGGCCGGCGAGATCCGCGTGCCCGTCACCGGCATCAAGCGGATGGCGCTCAACGAGCGCAAGATCATCGCCCGGCGGGCCGCCTTCGAGCTGCCGCCGAACGGCGTCGTGAACCTCGGCGTCGGCGCGCCGGAGGGCATCTCGTCCGTGGCCAACGAGGAGAAGATCACCCCCTACATCACCCTCACCACCGAGGCCGGGGCCGTGGGCGGCGTGCTGGCCTCCGGCTCAAGCTTCGGCGCGGCCACCAACGCCGACTGCATCATCGACCAGAACCAGATGTTCGATTTCTACGACGGCGGCGGCCTCGACATGACCTGCCTGGGCATGGCCGAGTGCGATCAGGCCGGCAACGTCAACACGTCGAAATTCGGCGGCAAGTTGAACGGCTGCGGCGGCTTCATCAACATCTCGCAGAATGCCCGCACGGTGGTCTTCGCCGGCACCTTCACGGCCGGCGGCCTCGAGATCGCGGTGAGCGACGGCACGGTCCGCATCGTCAGCGAGGGCAAGGCCCGCAAATTCGTCACCCAGGTCCAGCAGAACACGTTCTCCGGGCCATACGCGGTGGAGCGCTCGCAACCGGTCCTCTACGTGACCGAGCGCTGCGTGTTCCAGCTGACGCCGGAGGGGCTGGAGCTGATCGAGGTGGCGCCCGGCATCGACATCGAGCGCGATATCCTCGCCCACATGGATTTCGCGCCGGTGGTGCGAAACCCGGTACCCATGGATCCGCGCATCTTCCGCGAGGAGCCGATGGAGCTGATCTCCGACCTGCTGAACCTCGATCTGAAATCGCGGGTCAGCTACGACGGAGAGCGGAACATCCTCTTCATCAACCTGGAAGGCTGGTACTGCCGGGTGAAGGGCGACATGGACGAGCTGCGCATGACCATCGTGGCGGCCTGTCGCGCGGCGGGACAGCGGGTCAATGCCGTGATCAACCACGACGGGTTCCGGCTCAATGAGAACCTGTTCGACGACTATGCCGGGATGATCCAGTATCTCCAGGCTAATTACTACGCGACGACGACCCGGTACGCGACGAGCGCGTTCCTGCGGTTGAAGATGGAGGAGGCGCTCAACAAGCGCGGTGTCGCCCCGCACGTCTTCGAGCGGAAGGAGGATGCGCACGCCTTCGTCAGCAGCACGGAGGACCGGAAGGCGCGCAAGCGGATCTCGCCGGCCGTCGCGTCCGCCGCCTGAGGGCATCCGGATCACCGGTGTCGCGCCGCCGCCGCCCTCTGGTATACGCGGCGGACGCCGTCCTCGTCTCGGGCTCCCCGACGAGCGGCGCGAGGAGCCCGCGCCCTGGACCTGCACCCGAGCCCCGCCCCGGCGCGCGACGACGGGCAGGTTGCCCGAGACGACGGCTGGCCCCGGCAAGTCGCGTCCCTGGCGCACGACGCGCTGATCGCCGAGCTTGAAACCTGGCCCAAGCCGGGGCTCGTCAGCCCCGTCGATTCCGGCAGCCACGACGACATGGATGCCGGCACGCTGCGGGCGAGCGCCGCGGCGATCCGCCCGTTCTTCGCGGACCTCGTCGCGGCTGGAACGCGGGGGGCGACGATGGAGCATTTACGCGCCATCGGCCTTGAGGCGGAGGCCGCGATGATGGACGCGACCGACGGCGTGAACGCGCATCGCGGCGCCATCTTCTCGCTGGGACTGATCTGCGCGGCCGCCGGGGTAACCGGCGATGGACCCTGCACCGGCGAAGCCCTCGCTCTGGCGGTCGGCCGTCGGTGGGGCCCGGTGATCGGCGGGGCCCCGACCTCGCCGACGAGCCATGGCGGCCGCGCCGCGCGCCGCTACGGCGTGGGCGGCGCCAGTGCCGAGGCGGCTGCCGGCTTCCCGACGGTCCGCGTGGTCGGTCTGCCCGCCCTGCGCCTCGGCCGGACCCGCGCCCCCATGGATCCCGTTGCCGCCCGCGTCGACTGCTTCTTCGCGCTTCTGGCCGTCGTGGACGACACCAACCTCCTGCATCGCGGCGGAACGGACGGGCTGAACGCCGCGCGCGCGGCCGCTTCGGTTTTCGCGGCGACCGGCGGTGTGTCGGCGGCGGGCTGGCGCGACCGCGCCCTCGACGTCCACCGCGCCTTCGTGGCGGCGCGCCTGAGCCCCGGTGGCTGCGCCGACCTCCTCGCCACGACGCTGCTCCTCGACGCACTCGAGAATCGGGCTTGAGCATCCGCCGGACCGTTCGGCCGCATTCCCGTGACGGCGCCGGGTCCCCACATGCGAGCCATCACCTCCTCGCCACGGTTGCCTCGTGACCTTCATCAGGATCGCGCTGCTCGCGCTCGTTGCTCTCTTCCTCGTCCCGGTCGCCATCTCCGCCGCGCTCTATTGGCTGCGGGCGAGCGGCGATTGGCGCCATGCCGACCGGTCGAGCGCGGGTCTGCTGCCCAAGGCCGAAGCCCTTCCCGGAGCCGTCGTGCGGATCTTCTCGGCCCGCACCGTGAGCTGGCGCGGCATCGTCGCGACGCATAGCTGGATCGTCATCAAGGATCGCGATGCCCGCGCCTATCGGCGATTCGATTACACCGCCTGGGGCCAGCCGATCTGGGTGGATCGCTTCGTTCCTGACGGCAACTGGTTCGGGAATGCCCCGGCCATGATCTTTGCCGCCGACGGTGCGGAGGCGGAGGCCATGCTTCCGCGGATCCGCAAGGCCGTGACCGAATATCCGTACGCCCGCCCCGGCGACTACGTCGTCTGGCCGGGCCCGAACTCCAACACCTTCGTCGCCGCCGTCATGGCGGCCGTGCCGGAGATCCGGGCCAGCCTGCCGACGACGGCGATCGGCAAGGACTTCCCTTATGATGGCCGGTGGATCGGCTGGACCCCGTCGGGCACCGGCATCCGAATCAATCTCGGCGGTTACGCCGGCCTGACGATCGGCTGGATCGAAGGCCTCGAACTCAACCTGCTCGGGGGGGTGGCCGGGATCGATCTGCGTCGGCCGGGCATCAAGCTACCCGCCCTGGGACGCGTCGGCCTCTAGGCGGCGAGGTTTGTCGGCCACGTCACCGATGCGACGGCGAGGATGGCGAACAGAATCCTCCTGTCGCCCCGCGCGGCGTTCGGCTGCCGCGGGGCCGCCACGACCGTTCCATCCCCGGGAACTCAGAAATCCAGAAGGAAATTTGATCGCGCGGATGCCCTTCGAACGTTCGGCGGGCAGGTCCGATCACTGTATCGGCCCGTAATACGCACAAATTATTGGAACTATAGCCATTTCGAATTACGGTCGGTTCGAGTCCGATCATTTTGATCTCTTTGCTGCGGCGCAAGATCCTGTAAGACGCGGGAGTATCTTTATCAAAGACTCGGTCGAACCCTATGCGCGCCTCCATCAAAGCTCGTCTGATCACCCTCCTCGCCTTGCTGGGGGCCCTGTGCGTCGGCTCGACGATATTGGGCAATGTTGCGCTCTACAAAAACCACCAGAGTCTTCGAACGGTGTTCGACGATCGGCTTTTGTGCTTGAGTCAGTTCAGCCAGATCCGGGACTCGTACGAGGTCATACTCCGCGCCATGCGCAACGCGGTGTCGCGCGAGATCGGCCCGGAGGAGGCTGCCAAGATCTTCAGACGGGAGCTGGCGCGCGCGAAGGAGGTCTGGGCCGCGTACACGGCCACCGCCATGTCGCGCGAGGAGAGCGGGGTCGCGGGCGAGGTCGCGGCTCGCCTGAGGCAGAATGAGGCGATCGTCGAGGATCCGCTGCGGCGCTTGGACCGGGGTGAGGCAGTCGATTTCGCGGCAACCCGGCTCACCCTGCTGGCCGGGACGGGGCCGACGAATGTCGGCCTGGCCAAGCTGACCGAGATGCAGGTCGGGGAGGCCCGTGCCGAGTTCGAGCGCGCGACCGCGCTGGCTTGGTGGCTTCGTGCTCTGCTGCTCGTCGCGCTGGGCATCACGGTCGCCGCAGTCGCGTACGGTCTCGTCGTGATCCTCGTCCACGTGATGCGGCCCATCGGCATGACGACCGCCACGATGTCTCGTCTCGCTGCGGGCGACCTCGACGCGCCGGTCCTGGGAGCGGGCCGCCGCGACGAGATCGGCGCCATGGCCCGCGCGGTCCAAGTGTTCAAGGACGCGCTGATCGCGAAGCGCGCGTCGGACGCTGCGGCGGCCATTCAGCTGGCGGAGAAGGCCCGCCGGGCCACGACCTTGGAGCGAGCCACGGATGCGTTCCGTGACCAGGTCGAACGCATGGTCCGGACGTTGGCGCGCGCCGCGGGCGAGATGGAGGCGGCCGCGCGGCTCATGAGCCGGAACGCCGACCAGACGGCCGCCCAGTCCTTCACCGTCTCGTCGGCGGCCGAACGTACCTCGGCCAACGTCCAGACGGTGGCCGCGGCCAGCGAGGAGCTGGCGACATCGATCGGTGCGATCAATGTCCAGATCGCCCGATCGTCCGACATGGCGGAGCGTGCCGCCGCCGACGCGACGGCGACCAATTCGCTGGTCATCGGCCTGGCCGACGGCGCGGAGCAGATCGGAACCGTCATCAGCCTGATTTCCGGCATCGCGGCGCAGACCAACCTGCTCGCCCTCAACGCCACCATCGAGGCGGCCCGCGCCGGCGAGGCGGGCCGCGGCTTCGCCGTGGTGGCCGCCGAAGTCAAGGAACTGGCCAGTCAGACCGCCAGGGCCACCGAGACGATCTCCGGGCAGGTCGCCACCATCCAGGGCGAGACCGACCGCGCGGTCGACGCCATCCAGTCCATCGCGGCCACCGTGCTGGACCTCCGCACCATCGCGGTCGGCGTCGCGGCCTCCATGGAGCAGCAAGGCGTGGTCACGCAGGAGATCGTCCGCAACGTCACCCAAGCGGCGGACGGCACGCATTCGGTCACGGTCAATATCGCGGCCGTCACCGAAGCGGCGGGCGAGACCGGTACCGCCGCGAACCGTGTCCTGGCCGCAGCGACGGAGCTGTCGCGGCAATCCGAAGATCTGGGTGACGCGGTCGCGGATTTCCTGGCGACCGTGCAGGCTGCCTGAGAAGCAGAGGCTCGTCAGAGCATCGGCGATGCCACAGGGTCGGGCAGGCGCATCAGGGGCGCGCCCACGCGCAGGCGCGCGCCCTCGACCAAGCCCGGCCGCAGGTCGAAGCCGGCCGGCGCCAGGACGACGAGGGTCGAGCCGTGCTCGAACCAGCCCATCTCGGCGCCCTTCCCGAGCCGCGCCGAGGTGGCGAGAGTCCGACCTCCGGTTCGGCGCAGGGCTGCGCCTTCCGGCAGGAAGCCGAGGCGCAGGCCCGCGACGAGGATCGCCGCGACGGGGACGAGGGTGACGGCATGGCCGGCCTCCGCGACCGCGAGGCGGATCACCGCGCGCTCGTTGCGGCAGAACAGCGCCTCGACGCGCTTCAGGGCAATCGGATTCACGTTCCAGGTGTCGCCCCAGATGTGCCGGACCGATTCCACGCGCAGGTCGTGGGGTGCGTGGAAGCGGTGGTACATGCCGGCGGTCAGCCGCAGGGTGGCGTAAGCGCCGCCCTCGTGGGATTGCGCCAAGCCCTCGTCGCCGCCGAGGAGGTCCGCCAGCCGGTAGGACAATCCCTTGATTTGATACAGCCGCCCCGCCTCGATCCGCCCGTGCGCACCCAGGATCGCGTCGCACGGGCTCGTGAGGATGGCGGGATCCGCGTCGATCGGCCGGGCGTCGGTCCTGAGGGCGCGCACGAAGGCGGCGTGCAGGCTCGGGAAGCGCGCCTCCTGCGCGTCGCTGAGATCGACCTCGCAGAACAGGCGCCACGCTGCGATCGAGAGATCGCGCACGAGCGGCTGCTCGATGCGGCTGAACCAGCCCATGAACCGCGTCGCAAGGCGGCGCGGGAGGCGGTTGGTCAACAGGAAGTTGAGATCTTCCTGCGCGCCGAGCTGGGCCAGGATACGGCGCAGCCGGAATTCGGTGACCGTCATCATGCCGTGAACCACCTCCGATAGGGCGCGGGGCGATGTCCGCGCTCCTCGCCGCCCTGTCCGCCGCCGCCGCGCTCGTCCTGCCGCGCGCGGTTCAACGCCTGCAGCTTTCCCGGGCGAAACACCCCTCGCTCACGGGCCACGCGCGGATGGCCCGGCGCGTGGCCCGCCTGATCCCGCACTACGCCTATTCCGAGCGCGCCTTCTTCCGCTCGGACGATCCCAACGAGGCCGTGGCGCTCCGGCGGGAAGCCGGCTTCGCGCGGCTCTCCGCACTCTACCGGACACGCTTCGCCAAGACCCGGGCCGAGACAGAGGGGGTGCGTGACGGTCTGTCGGACCTGCAGTTCACCGGGCTCTACCGGGTGCCGTTCCAGTATGCCGGGCACGTGCGCGCGCATCTCGGCGCCGGCGCCTTCGCGGCCACGTCCGAGGGCGTGACCGTCACGGACCTCGACGGCAACGTCCTCTACGACCTCGCCGGATCCTACGGGGTGAACCTGTTCGGCGTGAATTTCTACCGCGCCTGCCTGGAAGACGGGGCGGCGCGGGTCTCCTCGCTCGGCCCGGTGCTGGGCCCGCTTCACCCCGTGGTCGCCGGCAACGTTGCCCGGCTGAGGATGCTGTCCGGCCTCGATGAGGTCTCGTTCCACATGTCGGGAACCGAGGCGGTCATGCAGGCGGTGCGCCTGGCCCGCTTCCACACCGGCCGGCGCCGGATCGTGCGCCTGTGCGGCGCCTATCACGGCTGGTGGGGCGAGGTGCAGCCCGGTATCGGCAATCCGATCCCGACCCGCGACACCCTCACCCTGGCCGACATGTCGAAGCGCACGCTGCGGGTTCTCGCGACCCGCCGGGATGTCGCCTGCGTCCTGATCAACCCGCTCCAGGCCATGCACCCCAATGCCGGAGCGGCAGCGGATTCCGCCCTGGTCGACAGCGGCCGGAAAGCCAGGTTTGATCGCGCCGCCTACACCCGGTGGCTCCAGGACCTGCGGGCGGTGTGCAGCGCCCGCGGCATCGTACTGATCCTCGACGAAGTCTTCCTGGGTTTCCGCCTCGCCCGCGGCGGCGCGCAGGCATATTTCGGCCTGCGCGCCGACATGGTCACCTACGGCAAGACCCTCGGGGGCGGCCTCCCTGTCGGCGTCCTGTGCGGGCGCGCCGACCTGATGCGTCGCTACCGGGACGACCGACCCGTCGACATCTGCTTCGCGCGGGGCACGTTCAACGCGCATCCCTACGTGATGGGCGCCATGAGCGCGTTCCTCGACCGACTCGATACGCCCGAGATCGCGGCCCTGTACCGGGATCTCGACGCGACCTGGGAAGGACGGGCCGCGCGGCTCAACGCCCTGCTGGCGGAGGCCGGCCTTCCCGTGCGGGTGGCCAACATGTCCACGGTCTGGACGGTCCTCTACACGGAGCCGTCGCGCTACAATTGGATGCTGCAATTCTACCTGCGTGCCGAGGGGCTCGCCCTGTCATGGGTGGGATCGGGCCGCCTGATCTTCAGCCTCGCCTACGACGACGCGGCCTTCGAGGCCGTCGCGATGCGGTTCGTGGCGGGGGCCGAGGCCATGCGGGCGGATGGCTGGTGGGATTCCGGGCCGTCGAGCGACAGGGCGATCCGACGGAAGATCCTTCGCGAGGTGGCGGCGGTGCGCCTGGGCGGCCTCGGCGCCGCCCTGGGTCTGCGTGCGCCGGACCGCGCCTGATCCGACCGGGGCCGGGCTTCGGCGTTTGGAGAGGATCGTTCCCTGGCTGGGAGGGAGAGCCGACGCCGTCGTTTGAGAAGCCGGAGGGGATCCTGGGGGCCGGCATCGCGTCGGCGCACGATCCTGCGCATCGGCGGGACT
This sequence comes from Methylobacterium longum, assembly GCF_022179385.1. Lineage (GTDB taxonomy): Bacteria > Pseudomonadota > Alphaproteobacteria > Rhizobiales > Beijerinckiaceae > Methylobacterium > Methylobacterium longum. The sequence continues at coordinate 102,620 of NZ_BPQS01000003.1, forward strand.
GGATGTCGACCTCCGGTTCGCGACCCTGGGAAGGCCGCCGCAGCCGTCGATGCGACGAGTCCTTCGGTCGACGTGCGTGTGCTCGGCCGGACAGGCCGAGTTCCGCGCGCGGTCAACCGACCGAGCGCCACGCCTCGGATTGCGCGCCGATCCACCGGCCGGTCCGCCCTCAGGCGCCGCGCTCGTGCGGCTCGGGCTCCTCGACCAGTTCACCGTGCAGGAGGGCGAGCGGCGCCCTGTGGTAGAGCTTGATGTCGTGAAACGGGTCGGTGAGGATCTTGGCGCCCCAGACCAGGCCGGTCTGCACATCGCGCTGGATGAACAGCTGTGCCATCCGGAACACCAATCCGGCGAGCGCCAGCCACAGCCAGATCCAGCCGACGTTGCGGATCAGATCCGTGGTGGTCTGGTGCGGGGTGATCAGACCGAGCAGGCTCGGATCGAAGTAGAGGATCAGCGGCGCGAGCGCCCAGATCACCAGCAGCACGACCTTGCGCTGCAGGTTGTATCCGACCTTGATCTCTTCCTTGTGCTCATGCGTGGTCTCATTGACGTGATCGTAGCCCTTGGGCTCGAAGAACAGGTGCCCGACCTGGCGGGACGTCATCGCCACGAGCCAGCCGACCAGCGCCGCGGTGGCCGGATCCTTGAATGCCAGGGCGTAGGCGACGAGGAAGCTGACCGCACTCACCACGTGCAGGCTCTGGTTGATGCGATTGTGGTGATAGTAGCGGTGGTCGTCCCAGCGCTGCACGCGCAACGCTTCCATGAAGCTCGCCATGATGTGCGTCCCCATTCGGATATGATGGTCGGTACCGGGTTGGCGGGCCGTCAGCCGTCCCGCTTGCGCAGGCGGACGAGGGAGAAGTGGCCGAGCGGCGGTAGCGCGCGGCGCTCGACGATCTCGACAGGGGCATCGGCGGCCCAGGCGGTGTAACGGTCCCAGGCGAACTCGGTCCGCCAGCCCAGGCGGCCGGTGATCGGAGCCAGCGCGTGTTCCACGGTGCGGCGCAGGCCGGCCTCGGCGCCGATTCGCGTGGTGATGACGATCTCCCCCCCGGGCCGGAGAACCCGGGCGAACTCGTCGAGGGCGGCCTCCGGATGCGGCACCGCCGTCACCACGTACTGCGCCACGACGACGTCGAAGGCGGCATCCGGGAAATCGAGATGTTCGGCGTCCATGACGGCGAGCCGCTCGACGTTGCGCAGACCGAACCGCGCGACGCGCCGACGCGCCTTTTCCAGCATCGGCCCGGAGATATCGATGCCGACGATGCTGCGGGCGCGCCGGTAGGCCGGGAGCGACAATCCTGTACCGACGCCGACTTCCAGGATGCGTCCCCCGACCCGTTCGGCTGCGGCCGCCGCCAGGGTCCGTCCCTGCGCGAAGACCGGCCCGAAGACGAGATCGTAGACCGGCGCCCAACGGCCGTAGGCCCTCGCGACGCCGTCGCGGTCGAGATCCGGGCCGAGGGCTCGTGCGCGCGACGTGCCGGTGCCGTGCATTCCGATGGCCATGAGATTCCGTCTCTGTGAGTGCCGTGATGAGGCTCCGCGGCCGGCCAAGCTTGCCGACTGGAGGGACGGAGGTGCCGCCGGTCCGGGCGTGGATCCGGTGCGGGGGCCGCCAGCGCCGGGGAAGCACGGCCACCTGTCAGGGTGCCGATCCCGCGCGTCGCGCCGGTTCGCTCAAGACAAACGGGGCGATCGAGAACGCTGCATTGCCCTGCACCTCGTAGATCGCACCGCGCCGCTCCGCGAAGATCTTTCCGCCGGCAAAGCTATGACTGTCCTTTGACAGCGTTGTGACAATAAAACTTACGCTCTCCTGCCAGATGCACTTCGCTGGCAAAGCATACGGGGGTCCAACGAGCGGGATCGCGGCCTTCCGCGCCGCGGCCGGCATGGACGACCGGCTGTCGCGCTGGGCTCGCTGCCGCGATCGAGGGCTGCCCTCGTGGCCGCCGCGGCGCACGCATTGTTCACGACGTTCGAGCCGGTGCAGGCCGGCAGCCTCGCCGCGGGGTCGCAAATGAGCGATGTTTTGATGACCGGATGTCGCGAGGTCGGGCCCCCGACATCATCTCGCCCTGATATCGACGAGATGTGACCGGGTATCGCTGGGAGAACGGGGCGCTGTGACGCTCCGAAGGAGCATTGCGCGTGATGAAGACTATGCGGCGTCAGACCATCGCGGTGGCGGCCATCGCGGGGCTCGCCCTCGGCGCCGGACAGGCCCGGGCGGCGCAGTGCGGCAGCACCGCCGCGGGTTTCGAGACGTGGAAGCGTCAATTCGCCGAGGAGGCGCGCGGCCGCGCCAGTGCGGCGAGCCTCGCGGCGCTCCAGAACACCACCTACTCCACGGCCACCATCTCGGCGGACCGCGGACAGCACAGCTTCAAGCTGTCGCTTGAGCAGTTCCTCGCGAAGCGCGGCGGTCCGACGATCGTGTCGAAGGGCCGGGCGCTCAAGCGGCAGAACGCGGCCCTCTTCGATTCGATCGAGCAGCGCTACGGGGTGCCCCCGGGCCCGCTCCTGGCGATCTGGGGCATGGAGACCGGGTTCGGCGCGGTGCGCGGCAACGTCAACACGCTCTCGGCGGTGGCGACCCTCGCCTACGATTGCCGGCGTTCGGAGTACTTCACCGACCAGCTCTACGCGGCCCTCACGCTCGTGGACCGGGGCCTCCTGACGTCGAGCACCCGCGGCGCCGCCCACGGCGAGGTCGGCCACACGCAGTTCCTGCCGAAGAACGTGCTCGCCTACGGCACCGGCGATCTCAACAACGTCGGTGCGGCCCTGTCGTCCACGGCCAACTTCCTCAAGGCGCATGGCTGGCGGGCCGGTGCGGGTTACCAGCCCGGCGAGCCGAACTTCGCCGCGATCCAGGGCTGGAACGCGGCGTCCGTCTACGAGCGGGCCATCGCTCAGCTGGGACGTCAGATCGACAACGATTAGTAGTCATCGCCAGCCAATTGCGGCGTGTAACCTCGGGCGAGAACAGCAACGCGCCCGAAAATGGTCCCGATCGATCAAAGATCGACCATGGAGCCGCCCCAGAAAAGCCCGCCCGTCCCTGCTGTTTCGGCCCGGGCGGGGCCCGAATGACCGTCGCGATCCCTGAGCCAAGCGCCTGGAGATCGCGACGATCGTGCGAGCACCCGCTCGGCGACGAGGAGCACGGGCACTCGCATGACCATCGTATCCGTGTCGGCGGACGGCCGAGACACCCGGCACGCGCGGCGTTCCTGCGTGGCACCCCTGTCGCTGCTCACCGGCGCGATCCTGATGGCCGCGATCGGGAGCCACCTGCCGCAGCGCGAGCTGCCATCCGGCGTCCAGATCGATCGCGCCGAGGGTCCGATTGCCGAGGCCGGACCCGCGCCCGGGGCGCTGCGTGCCGAAACCGACAGCACGATCTCGACCCTCGACGCGCTTCCCTTCGAGCCACCGTCCGGGGACGGTCGGCGCGAGGCCACCGGCGGACCCTTGTCGCGTTGGGCCTGGACCCAGATGGTCCCGCCGGCCCTGCCGTCGGACGTTGAGCCCGAGACCGGCAGAAGCGTCGAGACGCAGATTCCCGAGCCGCCGCGGGCCGCGATGATCGTCCCGCTGCCGCTGCCGCGTCCGCCGGAATTCCGAGCGCCAGCGGCGGCCGGTCCGGTTCGCAGGATGGACCGGCGGATGGCGCGACGCGACAGCCCGCCGCTCCAACCGGCCGCACCCGCGGCCGACGACCGCTCGTTCCTCGAGAAGTTCTTCGGCATCGACCGCGCGCCGGCCCTGGCCTACGCGGCACTGGAGAGCAAGCCGGCCGACGTCGCTCCGCAACGCCGCATCTCGCCGCCGCTGCCCCTGGCCCGCGAGCCCGGGGCGACGGCCGGAATTGCCGTCTACAACATCGCCGCCCGGATCGTGACGCTGCCGAACGGCGAGCGGCTGGAAGCGCATTCCGGCCTCGGCGAGGGCTTGGATGATCCGCGGCTCGTCAACATCCGCATGCGCGGTCCGACCCCTCCGGGAACCTACGACCTCACCGAGCGCGAGCAGCCGTTCCACGGCGTGCGCGCCATCCGGCTCAACCCGGTCGGCGGCAGCGAGGCGGTCTACGGCCGCGTCGGCCTCCTGGCGCACACCTACATGCTGGGTCCGCGGGGCGATTCGAACGGCTGCGTGTCGTTCCGCGACTACGACCGCTTCCTGCAGGCCTTCCTGCGCGGCGAGGTTCAGCGCCTCGTGGTGGTCAGCGGAACGCAGGATGCTCTGCCGGCCCTCGCCGACAGCGGCGCCGGGCGGACCCGGCTGGCGCGCAACGGCGGCTGAGGCGGCGCGGGAGGGACCTGAAGGAGAGGGCCGAGGCCCTCCCGGGGTCTGATCAGACGTCCAGGTTGGCGACGCTCAACGCGTTCTCCTGGATAAACTCGCGGCGCGGCTCGACGACGTCGCCCATCAACTTGACGAACAGGTCGTCCGCATCGGTCGTGTCCTTCACCTTCACTTGGAGGAGCGATCGCACGTCGCGGTCAAGGGTGGTCTCCCAGAGCTGCTGGGCGGTCATCTCGCCGAGGCCCTTGTAGCGCTGGAGCTGGAGGCCCTTGCGGCCGAAGGCCATCACCGCCTCGAACAGGGCCACGGGGCCGTGCAGCACGGTCTCGTCAGCCTTGCGCATCAACGTGGCGGGCTCGCCGTAGATCTCCCGGAACGCGTCGGCCCGCTCCGCCAGGCGGCGGGCCTCCTGAGAGGTGATCAGGCCGGCGTCGAGGGTCGCGACCTGCCGAACGCCGCGCAGGGTTCGGCTGAGGCGGTAGCCGCCCTCGAAGGCCTCGCCCGACCAGCCCTGCTCGATCTCGTCCGCGATGCCGTCGAGCCGGCGCGCGGTCACGTCCGCCAGCACCTCGGCCTCGCCCGCCCGGGACGCCACCTCGGCGTCGAACGCCCCCGCCAGCACCGCCTGCTCGACCACGGCCCGGTCGTAACGGGTGTGAAGGCCCTGCAGGATGTTCCGGAAAGTGCGCGCCTCCTCGACGAGACTCTTGAGCTGGGCGCCCGCGAACTCCGCCCCCGTGGACAGGCGCAGGATCGCTCCGTCGGTGCCTTGGTCGATCAGGTAATCCTCGAGGGCGCGCTCGTCCTTGAGGTAGATCGCCCGGCGGCCACGCTCGGCTTTGTAGAGCGGCGGCTGCGCGATGTAGAGGTGGCCCCGGTCGATGAGTTCCGGCATCTGACGGAAGAAGAAGGTCAGCAGCAGCGTGCGGATGTGCGAGCCGTCCACGTCCGCGTCGGTCATGATGATGATGCGGTGATAGCGCAGCTTCTCCGGGTTGAAACCCTCGCGGTCGGTCGAGGAGCGACCGATCCCGGCGCCGAGTGCCGTGATCAGGGTGCCGATCTCGGCCGATGATAGCATCCGGTCCGCCCGGACCCGCTCGACGTTGAGGATCTTGCCGCGCAGCGGCAGCACCGCCTGGAACGCCCGGTCCCGGCCCTGCTTCGCCGAGCCGCCGGCCGAATCACCCTCGACCAGCAGGATCTCGCATTTGCTCGGATCGCGCTCCTGGCAATCGGCGAGCTTGCCGGGCAGCGAGGCGATGTCGAGGGCGCCCTTGCGGGTCACGGTCTCGCGCGCCTTACGGGCCGCCTCGCGGGCCGAGGCCGCCAGCACGACCTTGCTCATCACGGAGCGGGCCTGCTGGGGATTTTCCTCCAGCCAGGTCGACAACCCCTCGTTCAGTACGTTCTCCACCGCCGGGCGGACCTCGGACGAGACGAGCTTGTCCTTCGTCTGCGACGAGAATTTCGGGTCCGGCACCTGAACGGAGACGACCGCGGTCAGGCCCTCGCGGCAATCCTCGCCGGTGAGCGAGACCTTCTCGCGTTTCGAGACGCCCGACGAGTCGGCGTAGCCGGTGATCTGCCGGGTCAGCGCCGCCCGGAACCCCGCCATGTGGGTGCCGCCGTCGCGCTGCGGGATGTTGTTGGTGAACGGCAGGACGGTCTCGTTGAACGAGTCGTTCCACCAGAACGCCACCTCGACCCGGATGCCGTCACGCTCGGCTCGAACCACCACCGGGCTCACCATGCCGTCGATCGGCTTGCGCGACCGGTCGAGGTAGCGGACGAACGCCTCGATGCCGCCTTCGTAATACAGCTCCTCGCGCTTCTTCTCGGCGTGGCGCGCATCGGTCAGGACGATGCGCACGCCCGAATTCAGGAAGGCGAGTTCGCGCAGGCGCTTCTCCAGCGTCCCGTAATCGAACTCGATCATCGTGAAGGTTTCGGTCGAGGGGAGGAACGTCACCTCCGTCCCGCGCCGCCCGTCTCCGGGGCCGACGACCTTGAGCGGCGCCACGGCGTCGCCGTGGCGAAACTCCATCGCGTGCTCCGTGTCGTTGCGCCAGATGCGCAGGCGCAGCCAGGACGACAGCGCGTTCACCACCGAGACGCCCACGCCGTGGAGGCCGCCGGAGACCTTGTAGGAGTTCTGGTCGAACTTCCCGCCCGCGTGCAGCTGGGTCATGATGACCTCGGCCGCCGAGACGCCCTCCTCCCTGTGGATGTCCACCGGGATGCCGCGCCCGTTGTCGGAGACCGTGCAGGATCCGTCGGCGTTGAGGGTGACGGTCACGAGATCGGCGTGGCCGGCCAGGGCCTCGTCGATGGCGTTGTCCACCACCTCGTACACCATGTGGTGCAGTCCGGAGCCGTCATCGGTATCGCCGATATACATGCCGGGCCGCTTGCGGACGGCATCGAGGCCCTTCAACACGCGGATCGATTCCGCGCCGTATTCGGCGTGCTCGGTCTGGGGGGTGTCGGACATGTACTTCCTCGGGCAGGCGGGCCTTGAAGCGACGGAGCGACTCGCGCCGTCGGGCGCCCACGCCTGCGCTCTCGTCTGGTCCGCCTGATATAGGGGTTCCGCGTTGAGAATGCACGATTTTACGGGCTTGAGCCGAGCCTGTGTCCCGCTTTTCTGACGCGCTCGGCTTAACGCGGCGTTAGCCCTCGATGCCGCCTGCGCTCGCCGTGTCCAAGCGCGCGATGGCCTCGTCCGGAAGCGTGAGGCGCGCGGCGCCGAGCAGCTCCTCGAGCTGGGCCACGGACGTGGCGCTGGCGATCGGCGCGGTGATGCCCGGGCGGGCGATGATCCAGGCAAGTGCCACCTGGGCGGGGCTCGCCCCCCGCTCGGCGGCGACCGAATCCAGGGCGTAGAGAAGCGCGAGGCCGCGCGGGGTCAGGTACTTGGAAACCCGGTTCTCCCGAGCCCGGCCGGCGGCGGCCCCGGGCGCGCGGTACTTCCCGGTGAGGAAGCCGGCGGCCAGGGAGAAGTAGCCGATCACGCCGACCTGCTCGGCGCGGCATACGGGTTCGAGTTCGGCCTCATAGCCGCGCTCGGCGAGGCTGTAATCCGGCTGCAGGCACTCGTAGCGCGGCAGGCCGGCGGACGCCGAGAGCGTCAGGGCCTCGGTCAGCCGCGCCGCGCCGTAGTTGGAGGCGCCGATGACGCGGACCTTGCCGGCCGCGATCAGCCGCTCGTAGGCCCGCAGGGTCTCGTCCAGCGGCACGGCGGGATCGTCGAGGTGCGACTGATAGAGGTCGATCCGGTCGGTCTGCAGCCGGCGCAGCGAGGCCTCGCAGCCGCGCGCGATGTGTTCGGGAGAGAGCCCCTTGCCGGCGTCGCCGAGATCCATGCCGACCTTGGTGGCCAGGACGATCCGGTCCCGTACCCCGGGGCGAGCGGACAACCAGCGCCCGATCACCGCCTCGGACTCTCCGCCCGCGTGGCCCGGCGCCCAGCGCGAGTAGACGTCGGCGGTGTCGATGAAGTCAAAGCCGCTCGCCACGAAGCGGTCGAGGATCGCGAAGGAGGTGGCCTCGTCGGCTGTCCAGCCGAAGACGTTGCCGCCCAGGCAGAACGGCGCGACCGTCAGTTCGGAGCGTCCAATGCGTCGCTTGTCCACGGCGTCAATCCTGCAGGAACGGGTTGGAGACGCGCTCCTCGCCCAGCGTGCTCGTCGGACCGTGGCCCGGGATGAAGGCGATGTCGTCGCCGAGCGGCAGAACCTTGTCCTTGATCGCGCGGATGAGCTGCTCGTGGTTGCCGCCCGGAAGGTCGGTACGGCCGACCGAGCCCTTGAACACCACGTCGCCGACGAGGGCGAAGCGAGCGTCCCGGCTCACGAACACGACGCTGCCGGGCGAGTGGCCGGGGCAGTGCAGGATGTCGAAGCCGAGGTCCCCCACCGTGACCGCATCGCCCTCGTTGAGCCAACGGTCCGGCGTCACCGGGCGGGCCTCGCCCAGCCCGTAATTCGCCGCGGTCTCCGGCAGCGAGTCGAGCAGGAACTTGTCGGCCTGATGCGGCCCCTCGATCGGCACGCCGAGGCGCTCGCGCAACTCGTCGGCTCCGGCCGCGTGGTCGACGTGTCCGTGCGTGAGCAGGATCTTCTCGACGTGGACGCCCTGCTCCCGAATCGCCGCCTCGATCCGATCGAGGTCGCCGCCGGGGTCGACCACGGCCCCGACTTTGGTGGCGTCGTCCCAGATCAGGGTGCAGTTCTGCTGGAAGGGCGTGACCGGGATGATCCCGGCGCGGGGCGTTCCTGGCATCGCGTATACGGTCCTCGGCGCGCCCGGCGGGCGCGGATCGCCCTGGTTTAGCGCGATCGGCGGCCGGGCACACCCGGGGGCCGCCCTCAGGCTGGCCGACGCTTGAGCAGGGCATCGAGCCCGCCGATCCGGAACCAGTGGTAGCCGTACCCTTCCAGGTACAGGCAATGCGTCCCATCCTTCCCGACCGCGCTGTGCGCGCCGGTCAGAAGATCCACGAGCAGGTCGCCCTGCGGCTCGGGCAATCCGGTGTCGAGGGCGACCTCGGTCGGCTCCGGTGCGAGGTTGTGGACGCACAGCACGGCGTTGCCGCGCCATTCGTACCGCAACGCCAGAACCGACGGCCGGCCGGCGTCGAGCGCCACCACGTCACCCCAGCCGATCTCCGGCGCCTCCTTGCGCTGCCGGATCATGCCCTGCATCCAGTTGAGCAGCGAGCCCTGCTCGTGGCGCTGGTCGGCGACGTTGACGTGCGCGTAGCCGTAGGGACCGTGATCGATGAGCGGCAGCACGGTCTTGTCGGCCTTGGAGAAACCGCCCTGACGCTCGCTGGTCCACTGCATCGGCGTACGGGCGCAGTCGCGCTCCTTCAGCGAGAGGTCGTCGCCCATGCCGATCTCGTCGCCGTAGCGCAGCACCGGCGTGCCCGGCAGGGTGAACATCAGCGAGTAGGCGAGCCGGATGCGGCGCGGGTCCCCCGCCAGCATCGGAGCGAAGCGGCGGCGGATCCCGCGCCCGTACAGCTGCATCTCCTTCTCGGGCCCGAACTCGGAGAAGACCGCTTGCCGCTGCTTCTGGGTGAGGCGGCCCAGGTCGAGTTCGTCGTGATTCCGCAGGAAGATGCCCCACTGGCAGGACATCGGGCGGGGCTTGGTCCGCTCGATCGCCTTCACGAGGGGCCGGGCGTCGTGGGCGGCCAGGGCGTAGAAGGTCGCTTGATTGACTTGGAAGTTGAACATCATGTGCATGCGGTCGGCGTCGTCGCCGAAATAATCGAGATCCTGCTCCGGCAGGATGTTGGCCTCGGCCAGGATGATGCTGTCGCCCTGGCGCCATTGCAGGAACTCGCGCAGGTCGCGCAGCATCTCGAACTGCTCGCGCGGCTTGCCGCCGACATCGGAGCCCTTCTCGGCGATGACGAAGGGCACGGCGTCCATCCGGAAGCCCGAGACGCCGAGCTCGATCCAGAAGCCCATGATCTTCAGGATCTCGGCGAGCACCTCCGGATTGGCGGTGTTGAGATCGGGCTGAAAGTTGAAGAAGCGGTGGAAGTACCACGCCTTCGCCTTCGAATCGTACGTCCAGGTCGTGTCCTGCACGCCCGGGAAGACCATGCCCTCGTCGGCGTTGGCCGGGCGCTCCTTCGACCAGACGTACCAGTCGCGGTGGGGGGAATCCGGGCTGGAGCGGGCCGACTGGAACCACGGGTGCTGGTCCGAGGTGTGGTTGACCACGAGGTCGATCAGCACCCGCAGGCCGCGCTGCTTGGCGGCGTGCGTGAAGGCGACGAAGTCGCCGAGTGAGCCGTAATCGGGATCGACGCCGTAATAGTCGGCGATGTCGTAGCCGCCGTCCTTCTTGGGGGAGGGCTGGAAGGGCATCAGCCAGACCGCGGTGGCGCCCAGACTCTGGATGTAGTCGAGGCGGCGCTCAAGTCCGGAAAAGTCGCCGATGCCGTCGCCGTTGGCGTCCATGAAGGTGCCGACCGACAAGCAGTAGATGATGGCGTTCTTGTACCACAGGTCGTTGATCATACGGGCCCCCCGGCGTCGTCGTGAAGCACGAACGTCGATGCGGCCGAAAGCGTTGCCGTGACCCGTCCTCCTTAAATCAGCCGCGTTGTCCACGCCCTGTTCAGCCGCGTGCCCGGATTCTGCCTGGCCGCCCCGTCGCGTCCCCGAACCCGGCCCGCATGAACGCCATTCTGATCAAGCTGTTCGCGACCGCCCTCACGCTGAGCCAGGTCACGACCCGGCCGGACGCGGTCCGGACCCGGTTCGACCCCGCCACGGACGGACCGGAGGTCGTGCGCCTGCTGCGCGACGGCTGCGCCCACATGCGCAAGAGCTTCGACATCGAGGACATCAACCTCGATGAGCTGATCTCGACCGCCATGGAGGATCCGTCGACCGTGGCCGGTCCCGCCGCGCCGAAGATCCTGCACGGGCTCGATATCAACGAGCTCAACACGAGCTACAAGCAATTCTGCAAGGGCGAGAACCCGGCAAATTCACCGTTCGACGCGCGAGCGGTGATCGAATTTTATGACAACGCCACCAAGGACCTTCCCAGCGCCGAGGCGCTGCGCGACAAGGCCCTCCCCGGCCTGACCCGCATCCTCGACGGAGCCGGCAAGCCCTTCGCCGAGGCGTCCGAGCCGAACGGACGCCGCATCGTCGTGCCGATCACCGCGGTCCCGACGCTGGTTCAGAAGGCCTTCATCGCCGCCGAGGACAAGCGGTTCGAGAGCCACCACGGCATCGACGAGCGCGGCGTGATCCGCGCCTTCATCGGCAACCTCGCCTCGCCGGGCCGGCCCGCGGGTGGCTCGACCATCACCCAGCAGGTGGTGAAGAACCTCTCGGTGGGCGACGACGTCACCTACGAGCGCAAGATCCGCGAGATGATCGTGGCCTCGCGGCTCGAGCGCATCCTCACGAAGCCGCAGATCCTGGGCCTCTACCTCAACGGCATCTATCTCGGCCGCGGCGCCTACGGCATCGAGATGGCGGCGCAGAGCTATTTCGGGAAGCCGGTGAGCCAGCTCACCCTGCCGGAAGCCGCCCTGCTCGCCGGAATGCCCAAGGGGCCGAATTTCTACAGTCCCGACAGGTACCCGGACCGCGCCCGGGAACGGCGCGCCTACGTGCTGGCACGCCTTAAGGACGAGGGCACCATCACGGAAGCCGAGATGAACACCGCCATCAAGGCGGATCTCGGCCTGAAGCCGATCGAGATCGCGAGGCGCGATTCCGGCTTCTACGTGGTGGACTTCCTGAACCGCGAGGCACGCACCTTCGCGGGCGTGGATTCGCTCACCGCGGGCTCGCTGACAGTGCGCTCCACGATCAATGCCGGTCTGCAGCGCGCCGTCGAAGAGGCGCTCCAGGACGGGCTGGCGAATTACGAGCGTTCGACCGGGCGGCAGACCTTCGCGGGTCCCGAACTGAACCTCGCCGACAGTGTCCGCCGCATCCAGGCGGCGACGCCCGCGCCCGAAGCCTCCGCGCAGGCCGCTCCCGGCGTGACCGGGGCGCGGGCGGACGCGATCAAGCCGGATGCCAGGAGCCTCAAGGCCGGGAAGGCCGCGGCGCCGGCGCCGGCCCACAAACCCGCTTGGCTGCTCGCGCTGGAGAGCGCACGTCCGGTGCTCTACGACGTGCGCTGGCCCCTGGCTGTGGTGCTGGAGACCGTCCGCGCGGGGATCAAGGTCGGGCTGGCGGACGGCCGTACGGCCAGCCTCGACGCCGGCGTCGCCCGCGGAAAGCTCCAGCCCTACGACCTGGTGCGGGTGAAGCTCACCGCCGGCAAGGGCGGCCCACGCGCGCAGATCCGCGTCCGGCCAACCGTCCAGGGCGCGGCCCTCGTGCTGGAAAACCAGACCGGCCGGATCCTGGCCATGACCGGTGGCTTCTCGTATCCACTCAGCCAGCTCAACCGCGTCACCCAGACGGTGCGCCAGCCGGGCTCGACCCTGAAACCCCTCACCTACCTGGCTGCGCTCAATGCCGGGCTCCAGCCGAACACCCTGGTGATGGACTCGCCCGTCACCCTCCAGCCGATCAACGGCACGGGCGAATCCTGGTCGCCGAAGAACTACGAGGGCGGCGGCTCCGGTCCCACGACCCTGCGGCGCGGACTCGAATTCTCGAAGAACCTCGTCACGGCCCGCCTGCTTCAGGGCGGTATCGCCCCAAAAGCGCCGGCGAGCCTCAAGCGGGTCTGCGACATCGCCCTGGAAGCGCAGATCTACGCCGAGTGCGAGCCCTATTATCCCTTCGTGCTCGGCGCCCAACCCGTGCGGATGCTCGACCTGGCGGGCTTCTACGCGGCGGTCGCCAACGAGGGCGCACGGCCCGCGCCCTACGCCCTGGAATCGGTGGAGCGGGACGGAAAGTCGCTCTACACGCACGCGGCCCGCGAGCCGACGCGCATCGGTTCGGCGGACCGGATCGCCTTCTACCAGCTCAAGACCATGCTGCAGGGCGTCACCCAGCACGGGACCGCGGCGGCCTTGTCGAAGGTGTCGCCCTACGTGGCCGGCAAGACCGGGACGTCGGAGAACGAGAACGACGCGTGGTTCGCAGGCCTCACCAACGAGATCAGCGTCGTGGTCTGGGTCGGATACGACAACGCCGACGGCAGCCGGAAGACGCTGGGCCGGGGCCAGACCGGCGGACACGTCTCGGTCCCGATCGCCGCGGCGATCCTGCAGGCGGCCTGGGCGAACGGGGTCCCGAAGACCGCCCTGCGAGGCCCCTCCTCTGAGGCGCGGCCGTTCATCGCCGACCTGCCCGTCGATCCGCGCAGCGGCGTGCGGGTCGCCGGTGGCGGCTTTCTCGAACATTTCCGGACCAGCGGCGACGGCCGCATGGCCGACACGCAGTACCGCCTCGTCCCGCGCGAGACGCTCTACGCCATGCGGCCCGACGCCGAGGACGGCGACCTGGCCGGAGCCGATGACGGCGCCAGCGTTGCCGGAGACTACAACGGCAACATGACCGGCGAGCGCCCGCGTCCTGACTTCCTCGATCCGTTCGGTGAGCGGCCTGCCCCGCGCAGCCGCCGTGCGCAGGGCGATCTGGATCCGGAGGTACAGGATTCCTACCGGCCCTGGCCGGGCCAGGGGGCCCGCTCGCCCTTCGGGGACGAAGGGGTACGTCGGCCCCGCCGCCGCGATCCGGACTACCTGTTCGGCGAAGATCCCGGCTTCTGATCGCCCTATCGATCACCCGTTCCGAAAGATGAGACGCCCGTTGCGACCGCAGTTTCCTGCCGCCCTCGCCCTCGCCCTGACGGCCGCCACGCCGCTCGCCGCGCAGACGCCCGCCGCCAACACGACGCCGCCCCCCGGTTCGGAGCGGATCAAGGAAGTCCCATCCATCACGGCCGTCGATCCGGCGACGATCAAGCCCGGCCAGATCCTGTTCACGGATCACCGCGACAACCCGTCCGCGCCCGAGAACAGCCTGATCCCGTACCTCGACTGGCAGAAGGTGCGGCCCGCCGAGGCCGCGGTGCTGGCGCCCTACCCCGGCTACAAGGAGCCCGACTACACGGTCACGGTGAATGGCGTGACGAAGCCCCGCCACGAGACCCTGAAGATCTACGTGGCCGAGGGCCGGTTCGTGGTGGCCCGCCCGCCGGAATCGATCGATCTGTCCGCCTATGCCAATCTCGGCTTCATCCAGAAGATGGACCCCGCGATCAAGCACCGGGCCGTCGCCATGGTCGACGTGACCCCCAACAAGGATCCGGCCGCCGCTTTCGCGAAGCGACCCGACCGCCCCTGGTGTGAGGGCGCGGGCGCCTGCATCGAGTCCCGCTACGACCTGGAGGGCAAGCTGCCCCTGGGCGTGAAGCTCGCCAACAAACTCGAGGACGGCTCGTCCAAGAAGATCGCCGAATACGTCTCCTTCCAGAGCGAATTGCGGGTGCTCGGGCCCGACCAGGGCGCGCCGCTGCAGGCGCTCACGAAGGTCGAGGCGCCGGTCGCCGGCGGACTCGAGCAGACGATCTTCTGGGTCAATCAGATTCTGCGGTTCGGCAAGTTCCTGGCCGTGTTCCAACCCCTGCCGAACGATCCGGCCAAGACGGTCGTCACGACCTACATGGTCCTGGCGATCAAGGGCGACGTTCTCGACCGCAAGGCCGAGTACGCCCGCGTTCCGGTCCTGAAGAACCTGCTGCCCGCGCAGGTCCTGATGGGCAATTCGAGCTTCAACACCGGCACTTCGATCAGCGCCGGCCTTCCCGTCTATGCCCGCAATCGGATCACCACCTTCGCGGATGCGGTCGCGAAACGCTGAGCCGACTTCGGCCGCCTACATCCCGCGGTTGCCGATCGTCGGCAGGGTCGGCTGGGTGTAGGCGCGGTTCACGTCGCGGCGGGTCTGCGTGCCGTTGGTGTTGCCGGAGGCCCGGTAGTTGTCGAGGTTGAAGGTTTCGGCGAGGCCGCTGCGCGAGCCGGGGCCGTCGCTCGTACAGGCGCACAGGCCGCCGAGCGACAGCGCGGACAGGGCGAGGAGGGTTAAGCGCATGTCGAATCCTGATGGGTGCCGAATCGGCCGGTGAATTGGTATCGACCGGCGCGACATCGAGCGAAGGGGCTATCGCGGCATGGTCAGCGCCAGGAAGGATCCGTCAAGGTCGGTGGCGGCGGGTAAACCTGTTCTGCCGTCTCCGATGCGCGGCGGCCACGGAAAATCCACCACGCCTCGGCTTTGCGCAGGATATCGGCCGGCAATCGTGTTGAGCGGAGCCGCCGCCCCCTGGCGGATCCGGGGCCTTTCGGGTGACACTCCCTGTCGATGACCAACGTGTTGCCTTTCCGACCACGCCCCGCCGTCACGCGCCTCGCCCGTTGCGAGGTCGTGACCGTGGCGGGTGACCTCCTCGCCCTGCTGGAGCAACTGGAGGATGTAAGCGCCCGCGCCGCCGCGATGGGCCGGCCCGCCCTCGAGGTGGAGCGCACGGTGCAGCACCTGCTGGACGCCGTGAGCGCCGTGGAACGCGCCCTCGACTGCATCGGCGAGGGTGAGCAGTCCGCCCCGGGCTGATCGAAGCACCGACTGCCGATCTGCGGCCGGTTTTGCACAATCTATCCGGCGACTAATTCGTCGAATACCGCACTTTCATCGCGTTGACTCGTAGTCTCACCGTAGAGTGACACTATCCCGGAACCCACGCGCTCGCGCTGCCGTTTAAGCTGGGATGCTCGCGTCGGGCGTCGTTTCGGAGGACGACATGAGGCTTCGCACGAGCGGCACGCTGGCGATCATCGCCGGTGCGCTTCTGGTCGGAACGGCCGTGCGCACAGAGGCCGCCGAGGTGGGCTTCCTCGAGATGCTGTTCGGCGCCAAGCCAGCGGCGCAACAGTCTCCGGCGGCGGCGCCTTCCGCCTCACCGGGATTGCCCAACTACGCCTACGGGCGCCGGTCGACGCCGCGGCTCGGCGCGGCCCGCCGACGCTTCCAGACCCGCTACGCGGCGCTGCCGCTCAAGATCCGGGCGAAGGAGCCGGAAGTCAGTCCCCGGCAGATCCCGATCGACATGAGAGCGGGTGCCACTGCGGCGTTGCTGAAGGACGAGACGTTGCGCCCGGGCGACATCGTCGTCCTGCATTCCGGGGCCAAGGTCTTCACCGGCGATCCCGAGAAGCGCCATGCGTTGCGCGATTTCGAGCCGGTCCAGAACTCGCGGATGGTCAGCAAGGACACCCGCAGGGTGCTGGCCGGATTGTTCACGCCGGTCGGCAGCATGCCCGCCCAGGAAGCACGCCGGATGATGGCCCGCGCCAGCAAGGCCGCGGAGCCGGTGGCTACGCCGATTCCCGCGCAGAAGACCGCGATGCGGATCATCAACCCGTGGCAGAGCGGACAGTGAACGCCGGGCCGCTCAGAAGAAGCGCTCCTTGATGACGATCGTGTCGCCCGGGCGGACCGAGTAGGTCATCGGCACGATGCCGGAGACGAGGTTGCCGCCCGTGTCTCGGGTGAGGACCGCGTAATCGCGTGCCGCCCGGGGTCCGAACCCGGCGGCGATCGCCACAGCCGTCTCCACCGTCATGCCGTTCACGAAGGGATACTGGCCCGAGGTGGTGACTTCGCCCAGGATGTAGAACGGCCGATACGCGTCGACCTCCACCGTCACGTGCGGCTCACGGACGAACCCGGAAGCGAGCTTGGCCTCCACCGACCGGGCGGCCTGACCCGTCGTCTGCCCACCGACCTGGACGGTGCCGATCAGCGGCATCGCGATCCGGCCCGCGCCGTCGACCGCGTAGATGTTCGAGAGGTTGTCCTGACCGAATACGATGACGCGGAGCTTATCGCCGGCGGCGAGCGTATAGCGCGCGGCGATCGACCCGGTGCCGGTGGCGTCGAGCTCTCCGGTTCGGAAGGTCGGGCGCAGGCACCCGCCGAGAGCCAGGGTCGAGCCGAGTGTGAAGAGAAGAGCGCGCCGGTTCATCACCATCGCCGTCATGGATGCGGTTGCCGCATCGATTAGGCCGTTAAGGTTAACAAAACTTGATGATCGCTCCGGCCGCAGGCGGTTCTGGCAGCTAGTGTCTCCTTTAACTCTTGAGCAACCTTAACATCCACTAATGGGCGGCGGGCGCCAGTAACGGCTGCCCGGTCTGACTTCGCCGCCAGAGCGTCCGCATGTCCCGTATCCGTCAACGCTCGACCCACGCCGAGCCCGCGTCGCAGCCGCAGGCCGAAGAGGGTCTCGGCCTCGCCCAGGTGCCGCGTGTTCTGCGCCGGTCGATCGGCTGGATCGTCGGGCCGACCCTGATGGTGGCGCTGGGCGCCAGCGTGTTCGTCAACGTGGTGAGCCCGCGCTACACCGGCGAGGCGAAGCTGATCCTGGAGAGCCGGGACGCGGCATTCGCCCGCACCACGCAGGAGCGCGCCGACCAGCAGGTGCCGATCGACGAGCAGGCGGTGGCGAGCCAAGTGCAGGTCGTCATGTCCCGCGATCTGGCACGCGAGGCGATCCGCCGGCTGAAGCTCGTCGGCAATTCGGAATTCGATCCCGGCGCGGGTAGCATCGGCCCGGTGCAGCGCGTGATGATGATGCTCGGCATCGGCGCCAACCCCCTCGACCGTCCGGCCGAGGATCGGGTGCTCGACGCCTATTTCGATCACCTGCTCGTCTTCCCGGCCGGCAAGTCCCGCATCCTGACCATCGAGTTCCGCTCGAAGGACGCGAAGCTCGCCGCCGAGGGTGCCAACACCATCGCGCAGCTCTACATCGCGTCGCTCGAAGCCGATAAGGTCGACACGGCGCGCTACGCGTCCACGTGGCTCGGCGGGAACATCGACGGCCTGCGCAAGCGCGTCGCCGAAGCGGAGGCCAAGGTCGAGGCGTTCCGGGCGAAGAACGGCCTCATCGGCAGCGCCGGGGCGACGGGCCGGCCCCTGAACGGGCAACAGCTCGGCGAATTGTCGAGCCAGCTCTCCGCCGCCCGGATCCTCAAGGCAGATCTCACCGGCAAGGTGAAGGCCATCAAGGACCTCATCAAGGACGGGCGCGCCTTCGAGATTCCGGACGTCGCCAACAACGAGGTGATCCGGCGCATCGTCGAGAACCGCATCGCGGTCCGGGCCCAGCTAGCCCTGGAATCGCGCACGCTGTTGCCGGCCCATCCCCGGATCAAGGAGCTGAATGCTCAGCTCGAAGATCTCGACGCGCAGATCAAGGCCTCGGCCGAGCGCGTCGTGCGGACCATGGACAACGATTCGAAGATCGCCGGGGCGCGCGTCGAGAGCCTTCAGGCCGCCGTCGACGGTCAGCAGGACGTCGTGGTGAAGGGCAATGCCAGCGAGGTGCAGCTCCGGGCGCTGGAGCGCGAGGCGAAGGTTCAGCGCGAGCAGCTCGAATCCTACCTGTCCCGCTACCGCGAGGCGGCCGCGCGCGACGGCGAAGCCGCGACACCGGCGGATGCGCGGGTCGTCTCCCGCGCGGTCACGCCGGAGGTACCCTCGTTCCCGAAGAAGCTGCCGATCGTCGGCTTCGCGACGCTGTTGACGCTCATGCTCGCGGCCGGCGCGGTGATCGCCCGCGCCCTGCTCGCCGAAGGCGCCCGGATCGGAGCCGGACGGGGCGGTGCCTTCGACCCGGCGGACGATCGCCAGCGGCGCGAGCCGATCATGGAGCGGCCGGTCTTCGCATTCCCGGAAGCGATGCCGCCGGCCCGCTGGTCCGAGCCGGTCGCGGCGGCTGCCGTGCAGCCCCATCCGGCGGTGGCAGCGGACGCCGCCGGTTCGTTCGACCTCGCCCCGTTGGTTGAGCGGATCGTCGCGGCCCCGCGCGGCGACGCCGCGCCCGCCGGCCGCCGCGTGCTGATCGTGGAGACTGAAGATTCCCTCGCCGCTCCGGCGCTGCCCGACGCCCTCACCCGCGCCCTCGGCCGCCAGGGCAGCCTCGTCGCCGTCGACCTGAACGCGCCGGCCTCGCACGAGCCGGAGGTGGGATTCACCGACCTCGTCGCCGGCGACGCCGCGTTCCTCGACGCGATCCAGCCCGACCGGGACAGCAACCTGCACCGCATCGCCGCCGGCCTGCAGGCCGCCGCCGTGCTGTTCGATGAGCCGGATGCCCTGGCCCTGACCTTCGAGGCCATGGCGGAGGCCTACGACTGGGTCGTGTGCCGCATCCATGCCGTCCCGGGCGCCGTCGACCTCCTCGACCTCGTCGCCGGCGAGATGGATTGCGTGGTCATCGCGTCGAACGCCGCGGCCGAAGACCCGGCGCTCGCCGACCTCTACGCCATCGCCAGCGATGCGGGGGCCGGCCAGATCCTCGTGGCGCAGGACCGTCCCGTGACGGCGGCGGACGTCGCGGGCGACAAAGCCGCGGAGCTGCGCCTCAACGCGGCCTAGGACATCACGGACGGCGCAGCTTCCGCAGCCGCTGGAGGGCGGCGTAGAGGCGCGGATCCCTCTTGATGCGCCGCTTGGCGCGGGTGAAGCCCCGGCGGAGCGCCCCGTAGGCGCGGCCCGGCGGGCTCACTGGCACGAGGGTCTCCACCAAGCCGATGGTCTCGTCGCAGATGCTGGCCTTGTAGCGCGCCTCGCCGACACCGAGGTCGAAGCCCTTCCGGCACCGCGCGGTCTGGTCGTGGACGAGATGCTGCAAAAGGAGGTCGCCGGGGCTGAACCGGGAAACCTCCGGATCGGCATCGAAGGCGGTCATCATCCCGCTGAAACGGCGCTCGCTCACGGCCCCGCCGAAGGTCGCGAGAACGCGCCCGCTCTCGGCGAGGCAGAGCGCGTACATCTCGACCGCGGGATCTGGACCGGCGGTCGCCGCCCCCAGGAAGGCGCGGATGGTCGGTTCGGCATAGGGATCGGCGATGCCCATGCCGGCGAAGCGGGCCGCCTTCTGGGCGTAGAACGCCCCTAGGAACCGCGCGGCCTCCTCGGCCGACTCTGCACGCCGGAAGACGAGCGCGCCCTTCGCCTCGACGAGGCGCTTCTCCTTCGAGCGCAGCTTCTTGCGGGCATCCGCGCTGAAGACCCGGCGTACCGTCGCGTCCGGGTCCGGCCCGAGCATCAGCCCGTAGCCATCGCTGGCCTCCGGCTCGCCGGTCGCCGCCAGGGGATTGGCCGCGCCGTCCCACATCCGCGGCTGATGCGGGAGGGCGTAGAGGTCGATGCCGGCCGAACGACCGGCGCGGATCAGGGCCGCCAGGATCGCACCGTGTGGGATCGCCGCCGCGTCGCGGGTGGCGAAGAGGGGCATGTGGTAGTTCGCGTGGGTGTCGCCCACAGTCCGGGCGATCCGGAGCCCGTACGTCCGCTGCACGATCAGCGGCAGCAGGAGACGCGCCCGACCGTCCTGGTCCCGCAGGATCACCACGCAGGCCCGGTCGAAGTCACCGGTCGCGCGCAGATAGGCCATCACCCAGTCGAAACGCTGGTACGGCGTCTGGAGGCTCGCCGGATCCGCCTCGATCCGGCGCCAGACCGCCTCGGCCGCCGCCATTCCGGGAAGGACCTCGGCGACCAGCGCGCCGCTCGCTCGCGCGTCGATCATGCCCGTTCCCGATATCTGCGCGCCGACCGCCATGGTCCTGGACTCCTCCGGATCGCACGCGATCCACCGTCGAGGCCGCAACTTGGAGGTCGGCGACTGAACAGCCCGTGACCTCAACCGTCTTCGGCGCGGCACCACCGCGGCAAACCCCCGGGAAAGCTCCGGGTTGGCTAACATATCCTTCCGGAATTCCTGCCGCCGTCCGGCGCCCTTCGAGTTTCTTTAACCCGCCGCGCGCAGGCTGCGCCGATCCGGGTCCGAGGCCCGATCGGTTCAGGACCATGCTGTCGTCGCGCACCAAGCATCGGGTCTTCGCGTCCGGATTCCGCGCCATCCAGGCTCTCCGCGCGGATCGCTGGCTGGCGCCGGCGGCGCGCGGTCTCGGCGTGATCCTCACCTTCCACCATGTCAGCCCGCAGCCTGCGCCGGCTTTCGCGCCGAACCGGCTGCTCGGCATCACCCCCGACTTCCTCGACCTGACGCTGCGCGAGCTCGACGCCCGCGGCTTCGAGGTGATCGGCCTCGACGCGGTGCCGGAGCGCCTCGCTCAGGGCGATTATGCGCCGCCCTTCGCGGTGCTGACCTTCGATGACGGGTACCGCGACAACGTCGAGCACGCGCGGCCGGTCCTGAGGCGCCACGGGGCCCCCTGGACCCTGTTCGTCACCAGCGCCTTCGCGGACCAGACCGGCCGCCTCTGGTGGATCGAACTCGAGCGTGCCATCGCGCGTCTCGACCGGGTGCGTATCGCCATCGGGTCGCGCAGCCTCGATCTGCCTGCGCGCAGCCCGCAGGAGAAGGCGATCGCCTTCGACGCCGTCTACCGCGACCTGCGCGGCGGCGGCGAGGCCGAGCTTCTCGGCGGTATCGCCGACCTCTGCCGTCAGGCCGGCTTCGCGCCCGGTCAGATCGCCTCCGAACTGTGCCTGTCCTGGTCGGAGCTGCGCGATCTCGCCCGCGATCCTGCCGTGACGCTCGGCGCCCACACGGTCAGCCATCCGATGCTGGCCAAGCACGACGCGGCGGTGGCAGCCCGCGAGATCGCGTCGGGCCGCGCGCGCATCGAGGCGGAACTGGGTCGTCCGGTCCGCCACCTGTCCTATCCGGTGGGCGACCCGGGCTCGGCGGGGCCGAGGGAGTTCGCGCTGGCCCGCGACATGGATTTCGCCACCGCGGTGACCACCCGGCCCGGCCACCTCTTCGCCGAGCATGTGGGCCACCTGCACGCGTTGCCGCGGGTGTCGGTGAACGGATGCCACCAGTCGCGCGCGGCGCTGGCCGGTCTGCTCTCCGGCGTGCCGTTCCTGGCGTGGAACCGGGGCCGACGCCTCAACGTCGCCTGACGCGTCAGCGCCGCCGACGGTGACGGTATCCAGTGGAGAACGACGCGTATTGCCGGCCGCGGCTCGACCGATAGCGCCGCCGCCGGCCCGTACTGACTTCGGCCGTCTCGTCGACCTGCGGGATCGGCTCCGCCATGGCGGCTGCCGGGGCTGAAGCGATGTCGGCCGACGCGTAGCCGCCCGCCACGTTCTTGGCCGCGGGTCCGAACATCGCGAGGCACTGATTGTAGGCGAGGTCGTTCTTCAGCCTCTCGCACTCGCCGATCGAGCGGGGCGTTCCCTGCGCCAGGGCCGGCAACGGGGCCAGCAGCGCGACGAAGGCGACCAGGGGCGTCAGGCGCATGAGCGAAGGATACACGGAGGCTCGATCTCGGCGGCGGGCTCGCCGGCTTGTGGCGCCGGAGTGCGGCGAAATCGAGGGTCCGCGTCAGGGGTCCGCCCGTTCCATCCAGCGGATCAGCGGCATCAGCGGGAAGATCCAGACGATCCCGAGGATCGAGTAGAGCACCGCCTGAACCACCGCGGGCGTCTCGGAGATGCGGCTGTCGGCCAGCGCCATGGCGAGCGGCCCGTAGACGCACACGAAGGCCAGGATCGTGAGGGTGCCGATCAGGGTACGGGTGCGGCGGCGCATGGAGGATCCCGGGGACGCTGAGGGCCGACCGCTATCGCCCCTCTTTCGACTTGGCAACGCGCGCATGGCCGCGGGCTGCGGCGCCGCCGACGTTGCTGGCGCGGCGCGCATCCCCTAACCCGGTCGCACCGGCCGGCTGTCCCGGCCGATGCGGAAGGGATGCGGATGGTCATCGGCGGCGCGGGCGACCGGCAATCGTGGGTGCGGACCTGGCTCTACGTGGTCGCGGCCCTGGTGGTCGCCATGGTGGCGGTCGGCGGCGCAACGCGGCTCACCGGATCCGGCTTGTCTATCACGGAGTGGCGTCCGGTCACGGGTGCCCTGCCCCCGCTCTCCGAGGCTGATTGGGCCGCCGAGTTCGCCAAGTACAAGGACACGCCCCAGTACGCCATCCTGAACCAGGGCATGGGATTGTCCGCGTTCAAGGTCCTGTACGGCTGGGAATGGGGACATCGCCTCCTCGGCCGGATCATCGGCCTCGTCTTCTTCCTGCCGCTCATCCTGTTCTGGTGGCAGGGGCAGATCTCTCGTCGTCTCGGGCTCGGGCTCCTCGGGCTCGGCCTGCTCGGCGGCCTGCAGGGCGCCATCGGCTGGATCATGGTGGCCTCCGGCCTTCAACCCGGCATGACCGCGGTGGCACCGATCAAGCTGGCCCTGCACCTCACCACCGCCAGCCTGATCCTGGCCGGCCTGGTCTGGCTGGCGGCGGGCGAGCGCGGCGGCGTCTCCGCTGCGGCTCCGGCACGCCTGCGCGTCACGGCATCGGTTCTGCCGATCCTCGTTCTCGTTCAGATCTTTCTCGGCGGTCTCGTCGCCGGATCCCATGCGGGTCTCGTCTACAACACGTGGCCGACGATGAACGGATATCTCGTGCCGCCGGCCGAGGCGCTGTTCGCGATCCGCCCATGGATCGAGAACTTCGTGGACAACCACACCCTCGTCCAGTTCGACCACCGGGTGGCCGCCTATCTGGTGATCGTCGTGGCGCTGCTGCACGCCATCGACGCGCGGCTCACCGGCTCCCGTGGGACGGCCGGACGGGCGGGCGGCGTGGCGTTTCTCGTCCTCCTGCAGGTCGTCCTGGGCATCACGACGCTCCTGCTCGGCGTGCCCCTCTGGGCCGCCCTCGCCCATCAGGTTCTCGCGATGGCTGTGCTGACGATGGCCACCGTCCATGCGCGACTGAGCCGCGGGACCGGCCGCCTAAAGCCGGTCGCCGCGGCAGTGCCCTTCGGCTTCGAGGGGCTGGCCGTACAGGGCACCTAGGCGTTTTGGCGCTGCATCAAGGTTGTGGCAGTGCAGGAATCCCGTGCCGACCACCTAGAAACTTTGGGATAACTCCGCTCAGCACTCTCCACGTGGAACGATCAAGACATCTCAAGCTTTAAGCTGCACGCGTTGCAGGAGGCTTCAAGATGTCTCTCGCGGAGGATGGTCGACCGATCTCCCTGACCTGGCATTACACGCCCCGGGAGATCATGGCGGATGGCGTGATCCACGGTCTCGGGGTCGTGCTGGGCCTCGCCGGTGCGGTCGCGCTCGTCACGACGGCGGCGACGGCACATCTCGGGCCGGGCGAGCGGGCGGCGGTGGTGGTCTACGCCACGGCGCTGGTCCTGATGCTCGGCGTATCCGCTCTGTACAACCTGTACCCGGTCAGCCCGCGCAAATGGCTGCTGCGGCGGGCCGACCACGCCCTCATCTATCTGATGATCGCGGGGACCTACACGCCGCTCGTCGCCCTGGTGGGTTCCGGAAGCCGTGCCTACGGCCTACTCGCCGTGATCTGGGCGGTGGCCTTGGTCGGGATCGCCGTGAAGCTGTTCCTTCCAGGACGCTTCGACCGCCTCTCGATCGTCCTCTACCTGATGCTCGGCTGGAGCGGCCTCTTCGCGTACGAGTCCGTCATCGCCACCCTGCAGCCGACTGCCCTCTGGCTCCTCGCCATCGGCGGGGGGCTCTACTCGATCGGCGTCCTGTTCCACGTCTGGCGGACGCTGCCGTTCCAGAACGCCATCTGGCACGGCTTCGTCCTCGCCGCCACGGCGTGCCACTACGGAACCATTTGGGCCAGCCTTAACGGATTGACGACGACATAAGACGGATTTGATCGATTCGAATTCCAGTTACCGTCTTGATCAAAAGGTCGGGCCGGTACGATTGATTTTAAGTTCCCCGCGACGGTCGCTGCGTCAAGACTTTCGGGACTGATCTTCCCGGGAGCGATACCGTGATCGCCAAGACAAACGATACCCGAAATATTCATCGTTACCGAATTCTTCACGTCTTCCGCGCGCCTGTCGGCGGATTGTTTCGCCATGTCATGGATCTAGCCCGCCTCCAGGCCGCGGCCGGGCATGCCGTCGGCATTGTCTGCGACTCCACCACCGGCGGCGAACGCGGCGAGCGGGCCCTGGCGGACCTGATGCCGTATCTGGAACTCGGCCTCATCCGGATCCCCATGCGCCGCAACCCGCATGCCTCCGACTGGTCATGCCTGCGCGCCGTCAGCAAGCGCGCCGCGACGGTGGGCGCCGAGGTCATCCACGGTCACGGGGCGAAGGGCGGCGCCTATGCGCGCCTCGCGTCGGCGGCCTCCGCGATCCGCGCCTATACCCCGCACGGTGGCAGCTACAATTATCGCCCCGGCAGTCCGATCCACCGCCTCTACATGGCCGCGGAGGCCGTGCTCGCCCGCCGCACCGACGCCTTCCTGTTCGAGAGCGAGTACGTCGCCGGACGCCACCAATCGTTCGTGGGTGGACCCGAGCGCGTGACGCGCATCGTGCACAACGGCATCGCCGAGGCGGAGTTCGCGCCGGTCGAGCGCGTCGAGGATCCCTTCGATCTCTTGTATGTCGGCGAACTGCGCGAAGCGAAGGGCCTCCCCTACCTGCTCGAAGCCCTGGTGCGCCTGCGCGCCGAAGGTCGGACGCTGCGCCTGCTGATGGTGGGTTCGGGACCGGACGCGGAGATCCTGCGGCAGACCGTCGAGCGGATGGGACTGGCGGATGCGGTGGCCTTCGAGCCTCCACAGGCGATCCGGTCGGTGCTTGCCCGCGGGCGGATCCTGGTGGTCCCCTCGCTGGCGGAGTCGCTGCCCTACGTGGTGCTGGAAGCCGCGGCCGCGGCGCAGCCCCTCGTGGCGACGCGGGTTGGCGGCATACCAGAGATCTTCGGTCCGGCCGCCGGCGATCTCGTACCCGCCCGGGAGCCGGAAGCCTTGGCGGAAGGCATCCGGCGTGTCCTGGACGATGCGCCTGACGTACTCTCGGCCCGGGTCCACGCCCTCAGCGCGTCGATCCGACAGCGCTTCTCGCTGGAGCGAATGGGCAGCGAGGTTATCGCCGGTTACGCCTCGGCCTTCCAGGCCCGACAGCTCCCCCGCACCGTCGAAGCGCCCGGGATCGCAGGGCCGCGCACCGCCTGAGCGGGTCCACGGAAACGTGAAGTCTGGGAAGCGCGGCGGCGACCGTTATGGCCGCAGCCGTCCCGCTTTTAATTCTTCCGACAACGCCCTGTGCCACTCTGCGGACGAGAGAGCCGCCGGTTGACGCGGAAGAGGCCGATCGATGAGCGCGTTCGACATCCGCGATCTCCTGGAAGCGGCCGGGCCGTCCGAGGCCCGGCTGAGCGCCGTGCGCCCCGAGGCGGTGCCGCTTGCCGAAACGACGGTGTCCGGTCCGACAGCGATCTCGCCGGTGGTGGTGGCCGGGCTGGTGCGGGCGCTCGAAAGCGCCCTGATCTTCAGCCTCGGCTCCCTGCTGCACCTGATGATGCTGCGCGGCCGTGTACCCTTCGGACTGACCTACGCCGGCGCGATCGGGCTCATCACCGTGATCACGGTCGCGCTGATCCAGGCGGCCGGCGGCTACCGGATCGGCGCCTTCCGCGCCTATTTTAAGACCGCCCTCCGGCTGATCGCCGCGTGGTCGATGACCTTCCTGATGGTCGCCACCGGCTTGGTTCTCGCCAAGGTGGCCGATCATTACTCGCGCCTGTGGCTCGCCGCGTTCTTCGCGGCCGGGCTCGCCGCCTTGATGATCGGGCGCTTCGTGCTGTTCGCGGTCATCGACAGGCAGACTCGGGCGGGCCGCTTCGACCGCCGTACGGCCATCGTGGGGGGCGGGAAGCCCGCCGAGGACCTGATCGCTGCCCTGGAGACCCAGAGCGACAGCGGCATCCGCATCGTTGGCGTCTTCGACGACCGGAACACCGACCGGTCATCGGACGTGATCGGCGGCCACCCCAAGCTCGGCAACGTCGACGACCTCGTCGCCTATGCCCGGCACGCCCGCCTGGACCTGATCGTCTTCACCATCCCGATCACCGCCGAGGCGCGCATCCTCCAGATGCTGGCCAAGCTCTGGGTGCTGCCGATCGACATCCGCCTGTCGGCCCATGCCGCCAAGCTGCGCCTGCGCCCGCGCAGCTACTCGTATCTCGGTTCGGTCCCCGTGCTCGACGTGTTCGACAAGCCGATCGCCGACTGGGACGTGGTGGTAAAGGCGCTGTTTGATCGCTGCGTCGGGCTGATGATGCTGGTTGCCCTGTCGCCGCTCATGCTGGCCATCGCCCTGGCGGTGCGGCTCACCTCGCGGGGCCCCGTTCTGTTCCGGCAGAAACGCCACGGCTTCAACAACGAGTTGATCGAGGTCTACAAGTTCCGCTCGATGTACGTGGACCAGTGCGATGCCGGGGCCGCCAGAATGGTGACCCGGGGCGATCCGCGGGTCACGCCGGTGGGCCGCTTCATCCGCAAGACCTCGCTGGACGAGCTCCCGCAGCTGTTCAACGTCCTCAAGGGCAACCTGTCGCTGGTCGGCCCGCGGCCGCACGCCCTTCAGGCGAAGGCCGCCAACACCCTCTACGATCAGGTCGTCGACGGTTACTTCGCCCGCCACAAGGTCAAGCCCGGCATCACCGGCTGGGCGCAGGTCAATGGTTGGCGCGGCGAGACCGACACGTCCGAGAAGCTGCAGCGGCGCGTGGAGCACGACCTGTACTATATTGAAAACTGGTCTGTGCTGCTCGACCTTCAGATCCTGTTGACCACGCCGTTCGCGCTGATGAAGACCGAGAACGCGTATTGATCGTCGGCGGCCGGCAGAGCGCCGGCCGCGCGGTCAAGGAACTACGGCAGCGCGCCGGCCTTCTCCTTGGCCTTCATGATGGTGTCGCGGCAGCCCTGGGCGTCACCGGACTTGTCCTGCTGCCGCGCCTGGGCCACCAGCTTCTTGGCTTCCTCCACACCCGAGGCCGTCGGCTTCACGTCGGCGTCCGACTTGGTCAGCGCCGGCGGCTTGTCGAGCGCCTTCGGCGAGTTCGACGAGGTCGGGCCGCCCGGGGGCGTGGTGCCGGTCACGGACGCGGCGCCGGCACTGTCGAGCCGCCGCTGCAGCGTGTCCACCTCGTCGGAGCACGGGGTCGCCAGGGCCGGCGTGGCTGCGGCAAGGGCCAGGGCTGCAACGGCAATTCGGAACATCATCGAGGCGTTTCTCCAGGGTGTCGGGTGGCGCGAGCCGGATCACGACAAGCGGGACCGCGCGGCTCTGCACAGAGCGACTACCGGAAAGACGCCGGGCGCCCGTCGCCGTTCCCGAGACAGGAGGCCGCACCGGCGCCGAAACGCCGCGGGCGCCCCGCCGCGGCCCGAAGGCCGCGGGAGGCGCCCGCATCGCGACCCCGTCGGGATCAGTACTTCCGGATGATCGGCTCCGGCGACATCGGCACCGGATCGGCCCCGAAGGCGTAGCGGACACCGGCATAGACCGAGAAGGGCTGCGCCAGGGTCGTGGTCCGCGGATCGCTGATCCGCAGGTTGCCGGCGACCGGGCCGGGCTCCGCGAAGGTGCCGAACGTCGCGTACCGGTTGTTGGTCAGGTTGGTGATGAGGCCGAAGATCTCGAGATTCTTCGTCACCTGATACTTCGTCTGCAGATTCAGCGTGTAGTAGGCCGGCAGCTTGCGGTTCAGGTTCGACTCGTCGCCGCGGAAGTAGGAGGACGAGAAGGCTTGCAGGTAGAGGCCGAACTGCCAGGCCGGCGTCACGGAGTAGTCGAAGCCGGCCTTGAACTGGTGGGTCGGCACCAGCGGCACGATGTTGCCCTTGCGCAATTCGATCGCGCCGTCATCCGCCAATGGGTTGTTCGGCGACGACAGGGTGCCGTTGAACTGGAAGGTCGCATCCACGAGGGCGTAGTTCGCGTAGACCCGCAGGTAATCGGCCGTGTACTCCCCACCGACCTCGATGCCCTGCCTCTGCGTCGCCGGCACGTTGACGAAGTACGCGCGGGCCGTGTTGCCGGGGGTGGCCAGCGACAGGATGTCGTTGCTCAGGTCGGTGCGGAAGGCGCCGATCTTGTAGGTGATGATCCCGCCGTCATAGGTATCGGGCAGCTGGCCGCGGAAGCCGACCTCGTAGGTCCGCCCGGTCACCTGTTTCAGCGGCGGATCGGCCACCAGGGAGTTCGGCAGGAGGCACGGCCGGTCCGGGTTGGCACAGGCCAGTTCCAGAGGGGTCGGGGCGCGGTTCGACTCCGAGTAGCTGCCGTAGAGGTTCAGCGCGTCGAAGAAGCGGTAGGTCAGGCCCGCCACCGGGTTGATCTTGTTGAAGTAGTGCGTCCCGGTCACGTCCGGCGAGAAGCCGGTGAGATCCTCGCTCTGGATGCGCGCGAAGTTGAGGCGCGCACCCGCCGTCAGCGACAGCCGATCCGTCACGTCCAGCGTGTCGAGGGTGTAGAGACCCATGTAGAGGTTCGAGCCGTTGACCGAGCTCGGGGCGATGCCGAGGGCTCCCGCGGTCCGAAGCTGCGGCGTGCCGAGGCCCGGGATGTTGCCGTAGTAGAGGTTGTTCGGATTGGTGGTGATCGACAAGTCGGGATTGATGACCCCCAGGGTGCTGGACGACTTGAACGAGTAATTCGCCGCGTCGATGCTGCCGCCGACGACGAAGCTGTTGGGCAGGCCGAACACGCGGTCGCGGTTCGAGGCCTGGAGCGAGCCACCGAAGCCGGTCGCCTGGGTCTGGGTCGTGTCCAGCGTGCCGTACGGGATGTTCGCCCGGAACGGGACGCGCTGGTTCTGCTGGCCCAGGATCAGGAACTGGTTGCGGAATGCGAGCTGCGACTGGCCGGCAGCCGGGCTGAACCCGTCATCCTCGAAGCAGAGGTTGCCGCGGAAGCTGGACCGGGTGCTGCAATTCTCGAAGTTGCCGTCGTTGCCGTCGATGTAGGTCTGGCTGAAGCGGCGGAAATACGCGTTGCCGGCGAGATCCCACGTCGGCGAGACGTCGACGCGGCCGGTGAGCTGCAGGGTGCCGACCTCGGTGGCGGTGGTCTGCGGGTAGGTGAAGATCGCCCGCGGGTCGCGGTGGGTGAAGTCCACCGGCGCCGCCGCGGCGGCGCCGAAGAAGCTGCGGGCCGCGAGGCCGATCAGGTGGAACTCCGAATCCTGCGAGCGGTAGCCGATATCGCCGTAGAGGCGGCCGATCGTGCTCGGGCTCTCGTAGCGCCACCCGCGGTCGTTGAGCCCGTCCCCCGTAAAGTACACGCTCCAATTGTCGACGACCTTGCCGTATTGCAGGTAGCCGGCGGTCCGGGCGTCCGAGCCGCCCCAGGCGGCGATCTCGGTGCCCTGCCAGGTGAAACCGTTCTTCATCTGGATGTTGACCGCGCCGCCCAGCGCATTGAGGCCGAAGACCGGGTTGCCGGTGACCACGTCGATCCGCTGGATCGCCTGCTGCGGGATCAGGTCGAAATTGACGACGTCGCCGAAGGCCTCGTTGATGCGCACGCCGTTCTGGTAGACGGCCAGCCCCTGCGGCACGCCCTGCACCGGCGAGGCCGTGAAGCCGCGATAGGTGACGTCGACGCGGTTGCTGTTGCCTTGCGAGTCCGAGATGTTGAGGCCGGGGGTGCGGCGGGCCAGCGTGGTGACGAGATTGTTGTTGGCCTGATCGATCGCGAGGTCGCTCGCGGTGACCGATTCAACCGTGCTGGGGATCTTGTAGAGGGGCTGCTCGCTGCCGCGCAGGCGGGTCAGGCCGGTGGGCGGCACGGATCCCAGGGGCGGGACCGGGCCGGGACCGTTGAACGTCTGCGCCTGGCTCGAGGTACCGCCGCCCGAACCGACCGGCGACGTGGAGACGACGCTGATCTCGCCGAGCGTCACCGATTGTTGAGCCTGCACGGCGCCGGACAGGACCGTTCCGGCGAGGACCGATGCGGACGCGACCAAGCTGCTCCGCAACGCGCGAAGTGACATTCCCAACCCCCGTGACCCGATACCCATGCTCGGTAATGCCGAGCTTGTGATCACTCATGGCCGGTGATGGGAAAGCACACAATCGGCCGTGAACCACGACCGCACTGTTTCCGCCGCATTTACCGCATCGAACGGTCGATCACGGTGCGACGTGATCAAACCGCAACAGTTTCGCTAGCACTTTCAGTCACTTAGGGACGGATCGGCAATCGCCTTGGGAGAATGTGGCAATCGCAGCGACCGCCGCAGCGCTGGACGGTCAGAGCTTGGACTGAATCATCCGGGCGAGTTCGCCGAGGCGCTGCTCCAGCAGCTGCGGCACCTCGCAGACGTAGGTGAGCGACTGGCTGCGCTCTTGGAAGATGCGCCGGTCCCAGGCGAACTTCGTCTCGAGCTCGGATTGGTCCTTGGGCAGTTCGGTGGCGTCCGAGGCGCTCGGAGCATCCTTGACCTGGCTGATCTTGTCGGCCTCGTCGCGGATCCGCTCCGCCATCCGGCGTTGACCCTGCGCGTAGCGGCCGATGCCGCTCATCACCTTGTCGCGCTCGCCGTTAAGCACCTCGAAGACGCCCGCGTAGACGCGGGTCAGCGCCTTGTCCTTGGCGTCCTTGTCGGTCCCGAGCTTGCTCACGAACGCGTCGAGGAGCGGTCCGACCTCCGACAGATCTGTGCGCCGGGAGGCGATCTTCTGCGCCAGCACCGCGGCGTCGTTGTCGCTGCCCCAGTCGCCGGCCGCTGCGATGTCGGGTCCGGTCCAGAACTGGCCAGGGCTCAGAGAGGCGACCTTGCGCTGGACACAGGGCCAGTCCGGATCCTGCCGGGGCTGCGCCAGGGCCGGCGGGACCAGGGAAACGAGGCCGAGGAGGCCGAAGAGGGCGGAACGATTCATCGGACGGACTCCATCAGGTGTTCTCGCCGGGCGGCCCGCCCCGCCGGGCCATGATGCCGCGGCCGGGGTCGTAGGCGATCACCGCCATGCCGAAGAAGGCGAGTGCGACACCGACCACCACCGCGCAGGCGACCGGCTCGAACTGGACGTAGAGGGCGTAGCGGACGAGCTGCACCGCGTGGCTGAACGGGTTCAACTCGCAGATCCAGTACAGGGTCTCGGAGGATTCCCGGATCCGCCACAGCGGGTAGAGCGCCGAGGACGCGAAGAACATCGGGAAGATCACGAAGTTCATCACGCTCGCGAAATTCTCGAGCTGGCGCACGAGCGAGGACAGGAACAGGCCGATCGCCCCGAGCATCAGCCCCGTGGCCAGGAAAGCCGGGAGTGCCGTCAGGTAGCCGAGGGGCGGGATGTCGGTCTCCCAGAAATACGCGACCGCGAGGAACGCGTAGGCCTGGACGATGGAGACCGCGACGCCCGCGATCAGCTTGGCGAGCAGCAGCAGCCAGCGCGGATAGGGCGAGGTCAGCAGCACCTTCATCGAGCCGACCTCGCGGTCGTAGACCATCGAGAGGGACGATTGCATGCCGTTGAACAGCTGGATCATCACGGCGAGGCCGGGGACGACGTAGGCCTCGTAGAGGACGTAGGTCTGGTAGGGCGGCTCGATCGACACGCCCAACGTGTTGCGGAACCCCGCCGCGAAGATGAACAGCCAGACCAGCGGGCGGACCAGCGCCGAGAAGAACCGCTCCTTCTGATTGAAGAAGCGCAGCAGTTCCCGGCGAACGATGCCGCCGAGGCAGATGAGGTAGCCGACGGCGTCCAGACGGCCGATGCGCTGAGCGGTCACGTCGGCTTTCATGCCGCGGCCCGCCCCGGCTCGGCCACGATGCGGCGGAACGCGTCGGCCAAGGCCTCGCCCGGGGCGCCGATGGCGCCGGCTCGGCCGCGGGCCACGATGCGCCCCCGGTGGAGCACGACGGCATCGTCCTCGGGGTCGATCTCCTCGAAGATATGGGTCGCCCAGAGCACCGAGAGGCCTTCCTCGCGCACCAGGGCGCGGACGATCGCGACGATGTCGGCCCGCGACTCGAGGTCGAGGCCCACGGTCGGCTCGTCGAGGAGCAGAAGGTCGGGCCGGTGGATCAGCGAGCGGGCGATCTCGATGCGGCGCGACTGGCCGCCCGAGAGCGTGCGGACCTTGTCGTGGCGCCGGTCCGCCAGACCGACCCGGTCGAGCAGCACGCCGACGCGGGCCTTGCCTGCAGCGCGGGCGATCCCGTGCAGGCTCGCGTGGTAGAGAAGGTTCTGCTCGACGGTGAGATCGGTATCGAGGGTCCGGGCCTGGAACACCACGCCGAGGCGAGCGAGGGCGCGGGAGGGCTCCCGGTCGAGCGCGTGGCCGAAGATCGCCACGCGTCCCGTCTGATTGTTGTAGAGCCGCGTGATCACCGAGAACAGCGTGGTCTTGCCGGCGCCGTTGGGCCCGAGGAGCGCGGCGAAGCGCCCGCGCGCGACCGCGAGCGAGACGTCGTCCAGCGCAGCCCGCGCCCCGAACCGGTGGCCGACCCGCTCCACCTGGAGGGCCGGCGTCCCCGCGGGGCTCATCGTCCCAGCACCTTCCGGGCGTCGGCGACCGCGTCGAGGCACTCGTCGAACTCGCCCTCCTTCTGCTCCCGCTCGGCGACGCGCAGGGCCTTCCTGAGCTTGGGCACAGCCGTTTCGGGCGGGTTCAGCGCGAGGGCGTCGCGGATCATCGTGATGCCCTCGGCGCAGGAGGACGCATCGTCGGCGGCGAGCGCGGGGCCCGCGAGGACGAGGCAGGAAGCCATCAGGAATGCACGCATCACTTCACCGTCAGAGTGCCGGTCATGCCCTTCGACTCCAGGCCCCGCGCCTCCCAGGTGTAGGTGCCGGGCTTGATGGCGACGAACTCGATGGCGATCTCGCCGGGATCGTCGAACTCGAGATGGTCGGGCGGGCCGCCGCCGTGAATCTCCTTGTGCTCGATCACGATCTGATTGAACCAGATATATCGGAAGAACTCCGAAGCATAGAACTTGTATTCTTGACGGCCCTTCGCGACGATCCGCAGGCGGTAGGCCTTCCCGGACTCCAGGGTGATGTCCTTGTTCTCGACCGCGAAGTCATTGCCCTGATCATCGCCCAGGACGAGGTCCGGCAGGTTCTCGCGCTTCTTGGTCAGGTCCAGGGCCAGCGCCGGCCCGGCCGCGAGCAGCCCCGCGCAGGCGAGGGCCGCCATCCGAAAGATCCGCATCCTGTCGTTCCCCAAATCTCGGCGCCGCGTGTTCCGCGACCCGCGTTCACTGCGGCGGGCAGGCCGCGTCGGATCAGTTCGGTGAGATCGCCACGCCCCAGGGCAACAGGCCGACCGGGATGCTCTTGACCACCTTCTCGGCGGTCACGTCGATCACCGACACGTCGTTCGACGTGCCGTTCGTGGTGAACAGCATCTTCTGGTCCGGCGTGAAGGCCAGCTGCCAGACGCGCTGGCCCACCGGCAGGTACTTCTCGAGCTCGTAGGATTTGGCGTCGATCACGGCGACGCGGTTGGCCGGACCGAGGGCCACGAACGCCTTGCTGCCGTCCTTCGTGATCCGGATGCCGACCGGCTGGATCGCCTCGTCGTTCACGCTCGGAATCTTGAAGGTGATCTTCTTGATCACCCGATGCTGCGCCACGTCGATCACGCTGACCGTGCCGCCGACCTCGGCCGACACCCACAGGAACTTGCCGTCCGCGGTGAACTCCGCGAAGCGCGGCCTGGCATCCACCAGCACGTTGTCGATGACCTGGAAGGTCTTCGTATCGATGAAGTGGGCCATGTTGGTCGTCTCGGAGGTGTTGACGAGGATCTTCCCGTCCGGCGAAAGGCCCATCCCCTCCGGCTCGACACCCACCGGCACCTCGGCCAGCACCTTGTTCTTCTCGATGTCGATGATGGTGACTTGGCTGTCGTCCTCGTTGGCCACGTAGAGCGGGTTGCCCGAGGCATCGAGGATGAACTGCTCCGGGTCGGGGCCCGACCGCAGGGAGCGCACGACCTTTCCGGAGCTGGTGTCGAGCACGTCGATGCGGTCGTCGTCGCTGGCGCAGACGAACAGCTCCTTGCCGTCCTTCGACACGGTCACGCCGCGCGGCCGCCGACCCACCTTCCAGGTGCCGGTGACCGCCATCGTGGCGGTGTCGATGACGCTGACCGAATTGCCCTTCTCGTTGGTGATGTAGGCGGTGTAGGCGGCGGCCGGCCCGGAAAGGGCGAACCACGCACCGAGGGCGAACACACTCAGACCTGCCTCGACGCGGCCGCTCATGCCATTCCCTTCCCTTGCGCCTTCCCGACGTCCTGACGGGACGTTCTCGTCGGCCAATAGTAGTGCGATTTCCGCGCGTTGCGAGGGTGCCGCGCGTCCATCAACGCCGCAGGCACCCCGTTCACTTGAACTTGCAGGTGGTCTCCGGAAGATCCACCCCCAGCGTATCGAGGGGCGTGCGCTGGTGCAGAAACCCCTGCTCGGGCGCCACGGAGACCAGCGCCTTAGGCTGAACCACGATGATCGCCTGCCGCAGCTGATGGTCCCAGGGCCGGTAGCTCAGCGGCACGCCCTTGTAGGCCGGCAGCGTGAAATCCGGCTCCACCAGGTAGGGCGCGATCACCGCCGGATCGTTGGTCTTCTTGGCGGTCACGGCCTCGCCGACCGTCCGTACCGCGGCCCAGACCTGATAATCCAGGGGGCGCATCAGCCGTGAGGCGAGCCGCCGGAACCGGTTCTGCGCCTGCGCGGCACCCCAGGTCTCGAGAACCGGGGACCACGTCGTCGGCGTCAGCGCCTGCGTGCCGCCGACCGGCCGGGGATCCACCGTGCGGTAGGAGACGTAGTCGCCCCAGTCGCCCTCCTCGTCGGCCACGATCGCCAGGTCGTAATCGAGGCCCCGGGTGAAGACCATCGCCTCCGCCCGGGTGGGCGTGTCGCCGCGCGCCTTGGCGAGCGGGCCGAAGGTCCAGGGCTTCTCCGCGGTGATCTTCAGCGCGAACTTCCGCGCCGAGTTGCGCACCGCGTCGGCATAGGCCTTGTCGGCATCGGTCGGGCCGACGATCAGGAAGATCTTCCGCCAGCGCATCACCGTGAGGTACTGCGCCAGGGCGTCGGTGAGCATCGCCCGGGACGGCAGGACGTGGAACACGTTGGCGCGGCAATCCGCGCCGCGCAGCCGGTCGTCCGAGGCGCCCGCGTTGAGCACGACCACACCCGAATCCTTCACCGCATCCGACACCGCCAGGACCGCGTCGGCCGGCAGCGCCAGGATGAGGTAGCGGACCCCCTTCGCGACGAGGTTCTTGGCGGCCGCCACCGGATCCGACTTGTCGTCGGTGAGCGCTACGTCGTCGAGCGCGTAGGTCTGCTTGGTGAAGCGGCCGGTGGTGTTGTTGTCGGCGATGCCCATCCTGGCGCCGGCGAGCCCTTCATCCTCGGGCGCCGCCTCGGCGTCGTAGGAGGACGGGGCGGGCTGCGGCCGGTAGATCAGGCCGATATGCGTGTCGAGCGGCTGCGTCGGTGGTGGCGGCGCGGGCTGCGGCGCCTGCTGCTGCGCGTGTCCGACGGCCGGTGCCAGTGCGAGCAGGACGAGCGCCGTCCGGATCAGCCGCCGACGGCCGGGCCGCGGGACAAGGGTCTCGAATGCAGGATCGTGCATAGGCGCGGCCTCTATCAGCTTCCGCTCCGGCCGCTCAACCGCGACTGGTCGTCCCGACGTTCACGATCCCGTCGTGGCCCGTCGCGACCCGTCGTGGGTCATGGAAGCCGCGAAGTACATTGCCAAATTGTCCCTTCGCCCGACCTATGCGGGGACCGAGGTCGCCCGAGGCGGCGGCCGGATCGTCGAGAGAAAGGCCCATCCATGCGCCACCTGACCCTGCAAGCGGCCATTGCGTGCGGTCTCGTCGCCCTGGGGGCAGGTCTGCCCGGTGCCGCCCTCGGTGCCGAGAAGGCCGCCGTGTTCACGGTGGAGCTGTTCGAGCCCGGCGCCTCGTACGGAGCCCGAGCCCGGCCGGCTGACACCAAGAAGCTCGCCCTCGTGACCGACGAACTGCGCAAGGCGCTCCACGAGAAGGCTGGGCTGGAGATCGTCGACACGGCGCCGAAGGCCGATATCGTGGCGAAGGAGGGACCGCTCTACAAGTGCAACGGCTGCGCGTCGGATATCGGCAAGAGCCTGGGTGCGGACCTCGTCGTGACCGGCTATGTGGAGAAGGGATCGGGTCAGATCTTCAATCTGAATGTCACCATCGCCGAGGCCGAGACCGGCAAGACGGTGCGGGGTGGCCAGGTGACGATCCGGGCCGACACCGAGGACACCTGGGCCCACGCCATGCGGTGGGTGGTGAAGAACCGCCTGCTCGCCGAGCCGCTCCCCGGGAAATCCTGAGGCGTTCCGTCACATTTTGAGTCGTCCGTGCCCGCGTCCACCATCGAAGACAGTGCCCTCCCCCGTCTCCTCGTCAGCGTCC
The DNA here is from genome assembly GCF_022179385.1 of Methylobacterium longum. Lineage (GTDB taxonomy): Bacteria > Pseudomonadota > Alphaproteobacteria > Rhizobiales > Beijerinckiaceae > Methylobacterium > Methylobacterium longum. The sequence goes on from NZ_BPQS01000003.1 coordinate 139,660, forward strand.
GCGACCCCGCCGAGGCCGAGGCGGCGCGGCTCGCCGGTGCCGACCTGATCGACGCCAAGGACCCCGGGCGGGGTGCCCTGGGCGCCCTCGACCCGGTCGTCGTGCGCGAGATCTTGGTCCGCGTGGCCGGCGCCGCACAGACCAGCGCGGTGGCCGATCCCGTCGCCACGGGCGTGGCCGCGATGGCGGCGACCGGCGTCGACTGGGTGAAGACCGGGCTCGACGCGGACGGTCGGCGGACCATCGCGGCCCGCGCCGAGCTTGCCGCCGCGGCGCCCGGCCGGCTCATCGCCGTGCTCTTCGCGGAGGACGGGCCGGCAGCCGCGCTGGTGCCGGAGTTGGCGCGGGCCGGGTTCGCCGGCGCCATGATCGATACCGCGGGCAAGGGCGGCGCCCGCCTGCCCGATCTGGCCGGGCCCGAGGATCTGGCGGCCTTCACGGCCGCCTGCCGCCGGCACGGGCTCATGAGCGGCCTCGCGGGCTCGCTGCGCGTCATCGACATCCCGAACCTCCTGGGACACGGTTCGGATTACCTCGGGTTCCGCGGCGGCCTCTGCCGCGACTTCGACCGGCGCAACGGCATCGATCCGCTGCGGATCGCTGAGGCGCTGCGGGTCCTGCGGCCGAGCCGGCGGGACGCCGCGTGACTGCGGTCTTCAAGATCGGCGGCAGCCTGGAGGCGGATCCACACCGCCGCCGCGCCGTGCTGCAAGCCCTGGCCGACGGCACGCATGGACGCTGCATCGTCGTCCCGGGCGGCGGCACCTTCGCGGGCGCCGTGCGGGCGGCTCAGGCCCGCGAGGGCTTCAGCGACGCCGAGGCCCATCGCCGGGCCCTGGATGCCATGAGCGACGCGGCCGGAATCTTCCGAGGGATCGAGCCGCGGCTCGTGCAGAGCTTCGAGCCCTGGGCGGAATCCACCACCGTCACGGCGCGGATCTGGAACCCGCGCAGACTGCGGGGCGGGCACCCGGACATCCCCGAGACCTGGGACGTGACCTCCGACAGCCTCGCCCTCTGGCTCGCCGGTCGGATCGATGCGGATCGCTGCGTGCTGGTGAAGTCGGCGGACGCCGCCGGCGGGCAGGATGCCGCCACGCTGGCGCAGCACGGTCTCGTGGACGCCGCCTTTCCGGCCTTCGCGGCCCGCTACGGCGGCCGGATCGAGATCTGGGGACCGAGCCGCACCGTGGCGGTCGCCATGAGGGATGCCGCATGAGCGCGCCCGAGCACCTCGTCTTCATCACCGGTCGCCTCGCCCGGGCCCGCCTGGAGAAGGTCGCGGCCGGCCTGCCCGAGACGTTCCGGTGGAGCATCGCGGATGCCGGCGTGAAGGTCGCGGCGTTGATGACTGAGGAGATCATTCGCCGCCGCGTCACGCTGCCCGAGGCGGCCACCCGGGTGATCCTACCGGGTCGTTGCCGGGCCAACCCTCAGCACCTCGCCGAACATTTCGGTGTTCCCGTGGAGCGCGGCCCCGATGAGGTGGTCGACCTGCCCGCCTGGCTCGGCCTGACCGCCCGGAAGGTCGACCTCTCCCGCCACGACCTGCGGATCTTCTCCGAGATCGTCGATGCGTCGAAGATGAGCGTCGCCGAGATCCTGGCGAAGGGGCTCGACCTCGCGCGGCGGGGCGCTGACGTCATCGATCTCGGCGGCCTGCCCGACACGCCCTTCCCGCACCTCGAGGACGCGGTGCGGGCTCTGAAGAACGCGGGGCTCAAGGTCAGCGTCGACTCGTTCTCCCGCGAGGAACTCGCCCGCGGCGCGGCGGCCGGAGCCGATTTCCTGCTGAGCCTGAACGAGGAAACCCTCGACCTCGCCTTCGAGACCGAGGCGGTGCCGGTGCTCGTGCCGACGCGTCCGGACGACCTGCCCTCCCTCGACCGTGCCATCGCTCGGATGCAGGAGGCCGGGCGACCGTTCCTGGCGGATCCGATTCTCGAGCCGATCCACCACGGCTTCGTCGACTCTGTCGCACGCTACCGCGACACCCGCGCCCGCTGGCCCGGGATCGAGATGATGATGGGCACCGGCAACCTGACCGAGTTGACCGAGGCGGATTCGCTCGGCGTGACCGCGCTCCTCGTCGGCATGTGCTCCGAACTCGCCATCCGCAACGTGCTGATCGTCCAGGTCTCAAACCACACCCGCCGAACCGTCGAGGAGCACGACGCCGCGAGACGGGTGATGTATGCCGCGAAGGCCGATTCCTCGCTCCCGAAGGGCTACGGCCGGGCCCTGCTGGCGCTCCACGACAAGCGTCCCTTCGTCCAGACCTCCGAGGAGCTTACCCAGGCCGCCTCCGAGGTGCGCGATCCGAACTACCGGATCGCGGTCGCGGAGGACGGGATCCACGTCTACAACCGCGACATCCACAAGGTCGGGACCGACGCGATGGCCTTCTTCCCGGACCTGGACGTCGCGAGCGACGGCGCCCACGCCTTCTACCTCGGTGCGGAACTCGCCAAGGCCGAGACCGCGTGGCGGCTCGGCAAGCGCTACGTGCAGGACGAACCCCTCGACTGGGGCTGCGCTGCCGATGCCGATCTCGAGGACGCCACCGCTTTCAAGAAGGCGGGTCACACCCGCCATTCCGGGCCCGACGCCCCGCCGCCGGGCACCCGCGACGCGCGCCTGTCCGGGCCGGAGGCCGATGCGGGTCCGCCCCGCACCGTGTCGGAGGCTGAGGCGCGCGCCGAATCCGCCCCCGAGCGACCGCAGGACCCGCCGGCGAAGCTGGTCTGTGGCCGCCTCGTGCCGGCCGACAGGGCGTGATCCGATGCCGCTGATCCTGGAGACCGTCGTCACGACCGTGTCACCTGCGGGTGAATTGCACCTCGTCCCCTTCGGCCTGATCGGCGAGGCGGACGGCTATGTGCTGGCGCCGTTTCGACCGTCACCGACGATCGTCAACCTGGAGGCGATTCCCAGCTTCGCGGCCTCCAGTCCGCGCGACATCAGGGTGATCGCCGGCGCCGTGACCGGCCGGCGCGAGTGGCCGACGCGGGCCTGTGACGTCATCCCGGGCCGCCGCCTCGCCGACAGCTTCGGCCATGCCGAGTTCGAGGTCGCCGGTGTCGAGCACCACGAGACGCGGCCGCGCTTCCTCGGACGCCTGGTCCACAGCGCGGCGCACGCACCCTTCATCGGTTATAACCGCGCCCAGGCCGCCGTTCTGGAGGCCGCCATTCTTTCAACGCGGCTTCACATGCTGGAGCCCGACAAGGTGTTGACGGAGATGGCCTATCTCGCCATCGCCATCGGCAAGACCGCGGGTCCACGCGAGCGCGAGGCCTGGGGCTGGATCGAGGACAAGGTCGCGGCGGCTCTCGGCTCCGAGGCGCGCGTTCTCGGTCGCGACGACCGCTGAAGGCGGGAGGAGAAGGACAAGATGAAGAAAATTACCCTGGCCTTGGCGGCCACGGCGGCGCTAGTTGCCGCCACCGCGCAGGCCCATGGCCCGACCCGGCGCAAGATCACCGAGTCGATCGAGATCAACGCGCCGGCCGACAAGGTCTGGGCGGTCGTCGGCGACGTGAAGAACGCCGATTGGGTTCAGAACGTCGCCAAGACCGAGCTGACCGGAGATCCGGCGAGCAAGTTCAAGCGCACCCTGACGCTGAAGAACGGCGATCAGATCGCCGAGACGAGCAACAAGTACAAGCCCGAAGACAAGACCTGGTCCTACTATATCGACAAGGTCGACGTGAAGGATCTGCCTGCCAACGACTATTCGGCGACGATCACGGTCGAGCCGGCCGGCGACGCGAAGTCGAAGGTCGAGTGGAAGGCCGCCTTTTACCGCGGGTACATGAACAACGATCCGCCGCCGAACCTGAACGACGAAGCGTCCGAGAAGGGCGTCGGCGACTGGATCAAGGCGAGCCTCGCGAACCTCAAGGCGAAGGTCGAGAAGGGTTCATGAAGCTGCGGCTGGGCCAGGCGGCACGCGCCGCCGGCCTCGTCCTCATCGCGTCGGCCGCGCATGCCGAGCCGGCGCGGGAAGCGGTCGTCACGGCCCAACTCGGCGGCGCGGTCGAGATCGTCGACCTCGCCGCCGGCACGGTCGTGCGGCGCATCCCGGTCGACGGGGCGCCCGCCGGGATCGCGCTCTCTTCGGATCGCAAGCGCGCCTACGTCACCCGGCCCGAAGGTCACGGTCTGGCGGTGATCGACCTCGACGCCGGTCGTGTCTTGTCGGAGGTGCCCCTGCCCGGGGGACCGCTCGGCATCGCGGCCGATCCGCGGGGCGGCCGGGTCTACGTGGCCGATTGGTACGGTCATCGCCTGTTCGTGCTGTCCGAGTGCGACGGCACCCTGACGCCGGACGGCGAGATCGTGGTCGGCGCATCGCCGTCCGGAATCGCCGTCAGTCCGGACGGGGCGACGCTCTACGTGGCGAACCGCGAGGCCGACACCGTCTCGGTCGTCGATGCTGAGGCGCGCCGGGAGACCAAGGTCATCCCGGTCGGGCAGCATCCATTCGGCATCACCCTCGATGCGCCCGCCGGACGCGCCTACACGGCCAACGTGACGAGCGACGACGTCTCGGTGATCGACCTCGCCGCCGGCCGTGAGATCGGCCGGATCCCGACCGGCCGGCGCCCCTACGTCATCGCCCTCTCCGGCGGGCGGGGTTTCGTCACCGACCAGTATGCCGGCAGCATCACGGCCTTCGATCTGGCGACCCTCAAGCCGATCGACGACATCGATGTGGGCGATCATCCCGAAGGCATCGCGGCCGACGGCGCTGGCCGGATCTACGTGGCCAACTGGGGCGACAACACGCTCAGTGTCCTCGACGCGCAGACGCTCAAGGTCCTCAAGACCATTCCGACAGGAAATGGACCCCGCTCGTTCGGAACCTTCCTGCGCTAGGGGACAACCGGGACCCCGCCCCCGACGGAGGCGCCCGGATCGGCGAGCGTCGCAGGACGAATTCCGGCACTTCTGCGCGTCCCGAAGGCCCCGCGAGGGTTGCTCTCCGCGTCCTTCACCGCAGGAGGTGGCCGGATGACGGAACCTCGACGAACGAGCGAAGGTCGCGCGGTGTCCGAACAGGACCGCCGGGGAATTTCGCGAGCCCGGGCCGAGGGGTCCGCGGATCCTCAGAAAGTCCGACGATGCGGGGCCCGGTGGTACGCCACGCGGGCGACCACCAGGGCGCCGCCGATCTGCAGGAACCCCGTCTCTCCGAGGTCCGGAAGGGCGAGTTGCGCCTGGATCAGCACCCGGGTGAGTGCGTTCAGCGCCATCAGCGTCAGGCAGAAGGCCGCTGCGGCGAGCAGGCTGGCGACGAACTCGGGCATGATCAGACCCCGTTTCGAACGGGATCAGCTTAGCAAGCCTCGCGCCAACGCCAAGGCGCCGACGCCGTCGCCAAGGGCGCCGCGCGTCAGCGCTTGCGGGGTGCGGGCGCCGGGCTCCCGGCCTGCACCGCCGGCGTCGGACGGGGCGTTTCCACCGCGAGCCGCTTGACAGGCCAGCCGTCGCTCCAACGTTCCATGTCGGCGAGCCGCGCATTGTTCTTGAGCGCGGTGGCGTCCGAGCCGCCGAACGCCGCCGCGGCGGCGAGGTCGAAGGTCTTCCAGAAGCCCAGGTAATCCAGGGCGTCCACCCGGGCGACATTGATCTGGGAGACCAGCGTCTGCTGCTCGCCCGTCAGCGCCATGTCGGCCGACCAGCGGAAGGGCGGCGGCTTGGTGGCTTCCTTCGCGTCCTTGGGCTCCGGACCCGGCTTGATCGCCCCGCCGTCGTAGGCGGTATCGAGCCCCGCCGGCGCCGCCAGCGTCGCGGTGAGCGCGGGGAAGCCGTGATCGTCCGAGAGCGCGCGCACGAACAGCTTGCGCTCCAGTGGCACGGCCGCGGCTTCGCGCAGCAGGCGCTTGGCGGCGAGATCGGCTGCCCGCGTATCCTTGTCGCCGACCATGGTGACGATGAGGGTCGACGGATCGATCGACGCCAGGTCGCCGAGGGTGATGCCCCGCGACTTGGGGCCGCTCGCGATGCCGCCGGGCGTCACCGCGAAGATCAACTTGGGGATCGGCAGGCCACGGGTCTTGGAATCGGCGGCCAGGTCCATGGCGAGCGGCGCCCCGGCGAGGTGGCCGATCATCGCGACGCGCGCGAGATCGGGCTTGGCCGCAGCGTCCGACGCGAGATCGCCGAAGGCGGCCTTCAGAAGATTCTCGGCGATACCGGGCGCATCTGCCGGACGAGTCCGGTTCACCTCCTGAAACCGCGGCATTAGAACGAGCCAGCCCTGGCGGACCAAGTGATCGATCCAGCCGCCGTAGCTCTGCGGGTTCACCACGCCCCAGCCGTGCAGGAGGATCGCCACCGGCCGGCCGGCCTGCGGTGCGTCGCCGGCGGCGTAGAACGCGAAGGTGGTGGCCGTGCCGCGCCCCAGCAGGCGCTTCGTCACGGTCGCCTTGCGATCACCGACGCCGCCCGGCCCCTCGGCCGGTTGCGGTGGCGGTGTGGCGGCCTGCGCGGCGAGGCCGGACAGGGCCAGGATCGCGGCCGCAGCGAGCGATCCGCGAAGATCAGGGAGACGCATGAAGGGCTCGATTGAGAGACGCGATGCGTCGGCAGATCCAGAGAGCGCTGAATAGCAGATTCTCCGGTCTTGGCGACTCACCGCCGACCTCATCGTGGCGACCTCGTTCTGCCGCGTCAGAGGATGTTCCACATCGGCCGGATGTCAGGCCTAGGCTGCGCGCCCCTGCCCCGGCTCGATGCTGTCGAGACGCTGCGCCAACGTGGTCAATTCCACCGGCAGGTCGTCGTGGGCGTCGCCGTAGAAGCCGCGAAGCTCCTCCCGCACGGTATCGAGGACGGCGATCGCGTCCGTATCCCACGAGCCGGGGCGACGGAGGCTATCGGCGTGATTGGCGGCGACGATCTTCATGGTTGCGTACGGGATCGATTGTATTGGGTTGGACCGGACGCAGCATGCGCCGGGAGTGGCGTACAACACCGCCGTCGCCTCAGGTTTCCAAACCCGGCGTGATAATTTTTCCGCCCGGTCCGATGACGGACGGACCAGGCGCGGCCGAGGGCCGGCCCGCGGCCTGCTCCACCCAGGCGAGGATGTCCTCGGCGCGCCAGGGTTTTGGGATGAAGGTGGCCGACACGCGCAGGTCGCTCGGCTGATCGCCCGCATCGCCGGAGGTCAGCAGGACGCGCACCCGGGGCCACGTCACCCCGATGATCCGCGCCAGCTCGAATCCGCCGATCGGGCCGGGGGTGCGCACGTCCGAGAAGACGACGCTGACCTCGTCGCCCCGATCGTTCAGGATGGCGAGCGCCCGGTCGGCGGTCTCCGCCTCGATCACCGTGAAACCGGTATCCTCCAGCAACGTGGCCGCGAGGAAGCGCTCGTCGGGCTGGTCCTCCACGACGAGAATGACGGGCTTCTGGCCAGGCTGTACCGGTTCGCTCATGGGCCAGGACACTCTACTGGGGCTGAACGGCGATCGCCGCGATCGGTTCAACGGACCGATCGCAACGAAGTGCCGGACCCGCGCAGGCACAGATCCTCCTTGGATCCTTGCATAATCGACAAGTTGTGGCCGTGTCCTGAGTAACACAGACCGCGATGATCGTCCCCTTCCGAGCCGAAGATCGACGATGTCAGCCGACGCCGTGCGCCTTGAGAAAGGCGAGCGCCCGGCTCCAGCCGTCCTCGGCGGGCTCGCGACGATAACTCGGGCGGTAATCGGCGTGGAAGCCGTGCGGCGCGTCGGGATAGACCACCAGCTCGACGCTCTTGCCTGCCGCCTTCGCCTTGTCGCGGGCCTCCTCGACGGCTGCGACCGGGATGCCGGTATCGGCGCCTCCGTAGAGGCCGAGGAGCGGCGCGTTGATCTCGGCGGCCACGTCACCCGCGGTCCGCGGCTGGATGTCCGTGCGCTCGCCGCCGACGGGTCCGTACCAGGCGACCGCCGCCTTGAGGTCGCGGCGATGCGCGGCGTAGAGCCACACGTCGCGTCCGCCGCGGCACCAGCCCATCACGCCGAGGCGGTTCAGATCACCCTTGGAGGCCGAGGCCGCCCAGGCCGCGGTGGCGTCGAGATCGCCGATCCACTGCGCGTCCGGCGTCTTCGAGATAACGTCCCGGATGATCACCTTGGCATCCGTCATCGTGGAGAGATCACCCTGCCGGGCATACAGTTCCGGGGCAACCGCGCAGTAGCCGGCCTTGGCGAGACGCCGGCAGACGTCCTTGATGTAGTCGTGGACGCCGAAGATCTCCTCGATCACCAGGACGACCGGGAAGGGACCCGCCCCTTCGGGAACGGCGCGATAAGCGGGCATCGGTCCGTCCGCCGCCGGGATTTTCACCTCGCCGGCCTCGATTCCCGCGGTGTCGGTATGGATCACCTGAGCCTCGACGCGGGTCGTGGCCAGCGTGAGGCCACTCATCAGGCTCGTCATCACGAAGCCGCGCCGTGACAGCGGCGGTGTGATCAACCCGTCGAGTCCCGCTTGATCCTGCTCTGCCATAAGGACGCTCCCAAACCCCGATATGGAGGGCTATCCGGGGATGCAGGTCGCGGTCAATTCATCGGCCCGGCGGCAAAGGCGCCGAGGTCGTCACGCCCCTGCGGCGGCGAGCGCGCGGGCCGGCCGTCGGTGCGCCGTCCGGACGGTCTCGGGCGCGTCGCGCGGCTGCAGCACGTCGGCCAGGCTCACGAAGACATCCGCGGCCGGCGACATCACGGCCCGGATGCCGTAGCCGAGCGCGAAGGAGCGGAGCAGGTCGGCGTCGCGTCCGATCCCGAACCGGTCGAGGGCGGCGAGGAACGCTTCGCGGAACAGGCTCGGCCGGCACCAGCGCTTCTCGGCCATCTGCAGCGGCCAGTCCCACAGGCCCTCCGCCCGCCGCGCCGCAACGACCTCCCGGGCGATGAAATAACCGGTGGCGCGGTGCTCGATCCCGTCCGCCTGCACCGACCAATCGTCATTGCCGAACAGCTCGGCCCCGGCCACGTCGCTCATCGGATCCTCCGCGCTGGAGCACCGTCCCGGCCTCCCGGAACATTGCCGGAACACTGGCGCGGATCTCTGCGGCGGTCAAGGCGATTGTTCCCGATGCGTTCACTGATCGCGCGGCGCCTGTCAGCGCGCCTTGAACAAGGGATGCTCGATCCGGTCGCCGGCTTTGATCCCGAGCTTCGCCGCTGTCCCGGCGTTGAGCTCGAGGACGGCGACGACCGGACTGCCGGACGGGATGATGGCGGTCGAGAGCGGCTCCGTATCGGCGGCGATGCGGCTGATAGTGCCATCGGGCCGGATGAAGACCATATCGAGCGGGAGATAGGTGTTCTTCATCCACATCGTGACGGGTTCATCCCGCTCGAAATCGAAGAGCATCCCGTGATCGGGCGCCATGCTCCGGCGGAACATCAGGCCGCGGGACCGCCCGGCATCGTCGCGCATCACCTCCACGTCGAAGCGACGGGGACCGGACTGCGTGACGATCGTCAAGGGCTCCGACTTGGCGGTCGCGGCCCGCGCCGCCTGGGCATGGACGGCGGGGAAGGGCGCGGACGCGGCGAGGCTCAGGCAGGCCAGCGCGGCGGCCGAGACGGCACGGGACAGGACTCTCACGGGCTCGGGCCTCTCATGGGATGACGCGCAAACTGCTCGGCCGGGTGCGCCGACATAGACCAGGACGCCCGCAGAGGGAATCCGATCCGGTCGAGGCGGAGCCTCGTCAGGTCGGGCCTTGTCGGGCGTCGACGCGGCGGCCTCGTGAGCCTGCCGCGTCAGTGGGAGGCCGGCAGCGCCCCGTCGATCAGCCGCACCTCGGCGGCCATGACGCCCTTGGACCCGTCCCCGTACCGCACCAGCACCGCATCGCCGGGCTTCAATTCGGCGATGCCGTACCGGCGCAGCGTCTCCATGTGGACGAAGATGTCGGGAGTGCCGTCGCCGCGGGTCAGGAATCCGAAGCCGCGCAGGCGATTGAACCATTTCACCACGGCTGTCTCCAGCCCGCTCGTCGGCGTCACGGAGACGTGGGTGCGCGGCATCGGCATCTCGGAGGGATGCAGCGCCGTCGCCTGATCGAGCGAGACCACCCGGAACGCCTGCCAACCCCGCGGCCGCTCCACGGCCTCCACGACGATGCGCGCGCCCTCGCTGGCCGCCTGGAAGCCGTCCCGCCGCAGGCAGGTGACGTGGAGCAGGATGTCCGGCGCCCCGTCGTCCGGCACGATGAAGCCGAAGCCCTTGGAGATGTCGAACCACTTGATGCGGCCTGCCACCTCGACGAGGTCGAGCGCCTCCTCCTCGTGCGGGTTGGTCTCGTCGGTCCGAAGACCCACGATCCGCTCGGGATTCTCAGCCCCGCTTCCGCGTTCGTCAGACATGGCCGAGCAACCTACACCGAATCACGCCGCGCGCTCTCAAGGCAAGATTAACGAAGTCCTGATTCCCGGGAAGCCCATTTGACCGGCAGAAAAGGCCGCACGAGATGCAATCTTGGCCCTGGGAGGCGGCGCAGCAACAGTCGATCGGTCGCAGCAGGGGCGCCGAACGGGGCTCCGGTTCGATCACCACAGGGCCGATTTCGTGACCGAAGGCGGCCGACCGGAAGGGGGATCCAACCCTGACCGCGTGTCACGTTTTCGAGAGCGGATCGGCACCCCGCGCGGTCAGGTCCCCCGTCGCCGGCGACGGGATGGCATCTGCACCGCCGACATGGTTTGGGATCGGCTCATGCGCGCAGACATCGCCCTCGACCGTCCCGCCACCGCACCCGGCGCCGCCCTCACGCGCCGCCGTCTCCCGATCGTCGATGCGACCCGCGCCGCCGCGCTCGCCGCGATGGCGACCTACCACACGCTCTGGGACCTCGGTCATCTGCGTCTGACCGGGGAGAATTATGCGGGCACGCCGGCCGGACGGCTCGCCGCCGAACTGATCGCCGGCACCTTCCTGGTGCTCGTCGGCGTCGGGCTGGTGCTGATGAACGGCCGGGGAATCCGCCTCAGGCCGACGCTTCTGCGGCTGGGGCGGATCAGCGCCGCGGCCCTGGCGGTGACAATCGGAACCTGGGTCGCCTTCCCGGACGCCTTCGTGTTCTTCGGCGTCCTGCACTGCATCGCGGTCGCGAGCGTGGTCGGCCTGCCGTTCCTGTTCCTACCGGCGCCCGTCACGGCGCTCGCGGCGGCGGCGGTGATCGCCGCGCCGCAATTCGTGCGGGCGCCGATCCTCGACGCTCCGGCACTGCTCTTCCTGGGACTGGGGACAGTCACGCCGCGGACCAACGACTACGTGCCGCTCTTCCCGTGGTTCGGCCTCGTGCTGTCCGGCATCGTGCTCGGGCGGATCGGCCTACCGCGGCTGGCGGATTCCCGACTCGGCGCCTGGCAACCGGCGTCGCCCTTCGCCCGATCGGCGGTCTTCGCGGGACGTCACAGCCTCGCCATCTACCTCATTCACCAGCCGGTGCTGCTGGCGCTGCTGACCGGCCTCGTCACGCTGACCGGCCCCAACCCGCGGGCCGGCGTCCGGGCCTTCCGGGCCGATTACGCGACGATCTGCACCCGTACCGGCGGCGAGCTGCCCCTCTGCCGGATCGCCGCCCGCTGCACCTCGGAGGCGTTGATGCGCGAGGACCTGTTTCGGGAGGACGGACGGCCGTTCAGCGGATCCGAGCGCCTGCGCGCGCAGGCCCTCTCCCAGGGCTGCTACGCGGCCATCGAGCGGGCCGCGCAGGGGACGCGCTGACGGATCCTCGGATCAGTCCTTCGCGCGCTCGACATAGGCACCGTCGGCCGTCATGACGACGACGCGGGTTCCGGCCGCGATGTGCGGCGGCACGGTGGTGCGGACGCCGTTCGACAGTGTGGCGGGCTTGTAGGAGGACGACGCCGTCTGGCCCTTCAGGACCGGCTCCGTCTCGGCGACTTCCAGCGTCACGCGCTGCGGCAACTCGATGGTCAGCGGCACGCCGTTATGGGCCGAGAGCATCACGGCCATGCCCTCCTGAAGGTACGGGGCGGCGTCGCCGACCACGTCCTTGGGAACGGCGATCTGCTCGTAATTCTCGGGGTTCATGAAGTGGAACCCCTCGCTGTCGCTGTACAGGAAGGTGTGCTCGCGATCCTCCACGAAGGCGCGCTCGACCTGCTCGGTGGTGCGGTAACGCTCCGACACCTTCACGCCGTCCGTGATGCGGCGCATGTCGAGCTGGGTCACCGGGGTGCCCTTGCCGGGATGGATGTTCTCGGCAAACAGGATCACGTAAAGCCTGCCATCCTTCTCGACGACGTTGCCCTTACGGAGCGTTGAAGCGATCACCTTCACGGAATGACGTCCTGCATTGACAAGGGGGGCGGCACGCGCCAAGCGCGGGCGCTGCATCTCGGTCCCCGCCACTATCGCATCTGCGGCCCGGTTGCCAGCGCGCGGGTGTGAAGCCTCCGGGGCGGGCTGCGCGTCGCGACGAGGGCGGTAGCGCCCCGCCAGGGTCAGGGCCAAGGATCGGACGTGCCTGGGAACGAGCAATCCGACCGAAGCCGATCGCGTCCCGACCGACGAGGATCGCCGCCGGGAACCCGGGGCCGGTCATGAGCCAGCCGGCCGATTCCTGGTGGTCGCCGGACCGCCACGTCGATCGCCGCCCGGCGCTGCTCCTGCGCAACCGCATCCTGGCCGCGTTCCGCGCATGGTTCGACGCCGGCGGGTTCGTCGAGGTCGACGCCGCCTGCCTGCAGGTCTCGCCGGGCAACGAGGCCCACCTGTCGGCCTTCGCCACCGAGGCCCTGGGCGCCAGCGGGGCGCGCACGCCGCTCTACCTGCACACCTCGCCGGAATTCGCCTGCAAGAAGCTGCTGGCCGCGGGGGAGCCGCGCTTGTTCAGCGTCGCCCGCGTGTTCCGCAACCGCGAGCGAGGGCCGCTGCATCACCCCGAATTCACCATGCTGGAATGGTACCGGGCCGACGCCGCCTACGTGGCGCTCATGGAGGATTGCGCCGCCCTCCTGAGCCTCACCGCCGAGACCGCCGGTATCTGCCGGCTCACCTTCCGGGGTCGGGAGGCGGACCCGCGCGCGGAGCCGGAGCGGCTGACGCTGGCCGAGGCCTTCGAGCGCTTCGCCGGCATCGATCTGCTGGCAACCGTGGCGCCGAGCGGAGAGACGGATCGCGACGCCCTCGCCGACGCCGTCATCGGCGCAGGTCTGCGGGTGGCCGCCGACGACACCTGGGCGGATCTGTTCTCCCGCGTCCTGGTGGCGCGGATCGAGCCGCATCTCGGGATGGGGCGCCCGACCATCCTGTATGGATATCCGGTGTGCGAGGCGGCCCTGGCCCGCCCGGCGGCGCACGACCCCCGCGTGGCCGAACGCTTCGAGCTCTACGCCTGCGGTGTGGAACTCGCCAACGGATTCGGCGAGCTGACTGACCCGGCGGAACAGCGCCGCCGCTTCGAGGCCGAGATGGCGGAGAAGCTCCGGGTCTACGGCGAGCGTTACCCGATCGACGAGGACTTCCTCGCCGCGCTCGGGCACATGCCCGAGGCCGCCGGGATCGCCCTGGGCTTCGACCGGCTCGCGATGCTCGCCTGCGGGGCGAGCCGCATCGACGACGTGATCTGGACCCCGGTCGTGGAGACCCTGCCGTGAACCGTGTCCTGCGCAGCGCCGCCGATCTCGCCGCCGCCGGGCTGGTCTCCGACCTCGACGCCGAGGCCCTGCGCGCCGTGATCGCGCGCTACGCCGTATCGGTCACGCCCGACATGGCCGAGTTGATCGACCCCGATGACCCGGACGACCCGATCGGCCGACAGTTCGTTCCCGTCGCCCGGGAAAGCGTCACCGAGCCCGAGGAGCGCGCGGATCCGATCGGCGACGCCGCCCACGCGCCGGTGACCGGGATCGTCCACCGCTACCCGGACCGCGTGCTGCTCAAGCCCCTGCACGTCTGCCCGGTCTATTGCCGCTTCTGCTTCCGCCGGGAGATGGTCGGACCGAACGGTCTCGGGACCTTGACCGACGCCGAACTCGACGCCGCCCTGGCCTACATCGCGGCGGATCCGCGGATCTGGGAGGTGGTGCTCACGGGCGGAGATCCCCTTGCCCTCTCGAGCCGCCGGCTCGGCGTGATCGCGGAGCGCCTCGCCGGCATCGCGCACGTGCGGGTCATGCGCCTCCACAGCCGCGTGCCCGTGGTCCAGCCGGCCCTCATCACCGACGCTCTGGTGCAGGCGCTGCGGCAGTTCCGGGGCGCGGTCTTCGTGGCGCTGCACGCCAATCATCCGCGGGAGTTCACCCCGGAGGCCCGCACCGCCTGCGCGCGGCTGGTCGACGCGGGGATCCCCATGGTCAGCCAATCGGTGCTGCTGCGCGGCGTCAACGACGAGGCCGCGACCCTGGAGGCGCTCATGCGCGCCTTCGTGGAGAACAGGATCAAGCCCTACTACCTGCACCAGGGCGACCTCGCCCCCGGGACCGGTCACCTGCGCACGAGCGTCGCCGAGGGCCAGGCGCTGATGCGGTCGCTGCGCGGGCGTCTCTCGGGGCTGGCGCAGCCGACCTACGTGCTCGACATCCCCGGCGGTCATGGCAAGGTCCCGGTCGGTCCCGGCTACCTGCGCGAGGCCGCGGACGGCCTGCAGGTGACAGATCCGAACGGGCGCGAGCACGCCTACCCGCCGAAACGTGACGGAGAACTCTGAGACGATGCGCAGGCTCTGGGGACGGCTCACCTCGGTCAACGTGCAGAAGGCGGTCTGGGGCCTGGACGAGGCCGGCCTCGCCTACGAGCGGATCGAGGCCGGCGGTGCGCACGGCGTGGTCAACGACCCCGCCTACCGCGCCCTGAATCCGAACGGTCTGGTCCCGACCCTGGAGGAGGACGGCTTCGTCCTCTGGGAGTCGAACGCCATCCTGCGCTACCTGGCGGCGACCGTCCCCGCCCTGGCGCTGCCGGAGGCTCCCCGCGCGCGGGCCCACGCGGAGCAGTGGATCGACTGGCAGTCGACCAGCTTCACGCCGGCCATGCGCGACGCGTTCTGGCAACTCTTCCGGTCCGCCGATCCCGACCACGCCCTCGTCGCCGAGTCCCTGAAGAGGAGCGAGGGGATGGCGGCGATCCTGGAGCGGCACCTCGCCGACCGGGCCTACGTGGCCGGCGATCGCTTCGGCATCGCCGACATCGCCCTGGGCTGCGCGGCACATCGCTGGCTCAATCTGCCGGCCGAGCGGGCCGAGCGCCCGGCGCTGCGCCGCTGGTACGACAGCATCGCCGCGCGTCCGGGCGCCGCGCGGGCGCTGGGCGAACCGGTCGGCTGAGCACGCCTCGGGCTTGCCGGCGCGCCCGCCCGATACACCTTGGCAGATATACCTTGGCAAGGCGCGCCGCCCGCAGCGGGCCGCCGTGACGGAGTTCCCCATGGCGATCGACCCGACCTTGCGCGACGCGCTCTCCGCCGTGACGCCGGCCAGTCTCGCCCGCGCCCTCACCCGCGCGGGCGTGAAAGCCTTCAGCCCGCGCGGGCTGGCCGGCCGCGGCGAGCGCGCGATCGGCGAGGCCTACACGCTGCGGATGATCCCGGCCCGCGGCGATGCGGTGGGCGACCTCGCGGCGGCGGTCGACGCCATTCCCGAGGGCGCGATCGTGGTGATCGATACAGCCGCCTCCGGTCTCGCCCTGCCGTTCGGTGCGATCCTCGCGGCGCGGCTCGGCCAGTGCGGCGCCGCGGGCCTCGTCACGGACGCCGCCCTGCCGGAGGTGGTCGGGCTGCCGGTCTGGAGTGCGCCGGAAGCGGCGGCGGGGACGCTGGCCCTCGTGTCCGTGCAGGAGCCGGTCGCGTGCGGAGGCGCCGCGATCCATCCCGGGGATATCGTGGTCTGCACCGAGAGCGGCATCGTCGCCCTCCCGGTCGCGCTCGCCGAGCGCGTCGCCCTGGAGGCCGTCGAGCAGCAGCGGCTCGATCTCTGGATCCAGCGCGAGGCCGAGCGGGGCGAGAGCCTCGCGAGCCTGCTGCCGCCCGATGCCGCGGCACTCGCCCGGTTCGAGGCCGAGACGAAGCCGGCCTGATCGCCCGTGTTCTTTCCCGCCTCCAAGGTGATCTACTTCCTGATCACCCCGTCGAACCTCTTCATCTTCACCGTCCTCGCCGGGCTTCTACTGTCGGCGACGACGCGGCTGCGGCGCACCGGAACCGGTCTGGCGACGCTCGGGGCCCTCGGCCTCGCGCTCGGCGGTCTGGCGCCGCTCTCCGAAGCGCTCCTGCTGCCGCTGGAGCAGCGCTTCGCACCCTTTCCCGCGGACGCCCCGGCCCCGGCCGGCATCATCGTGCTCGGTGGCGCCGTCGAGGCGGGCCTATCCGAGGCCCGTGATCAGGTCGTCGTGAACGATGCCGGCGAACGGCCGATCTACCTCGCCGAGCTCGCCCGGCGCTTCCCCGGCGCGCGCCTCGTCTTCTCGGGCGGCAGCGGCTTCATCGGCGGCGGCGTCGCCGAGGCCGATGTCATCAGCCGGCAGGCCGACGTCATCGGCGTTCCCCGCACGCGGCTGATCCTGGAGAACCGCTCGCGCAACACGTACGAGAACGCCGCCTTCACGGCGGCGCTGGTCCAGCCGAAGCCGGGGGAACGCTGGCTCCTCGTGACATCGGCGTGGCACATGCCCCGGGCGATCGGCTGTTTCCGGCAGGCCGGGTTCACAGTCGACGCCTTCCCGGTGGATTACCGGACGCGGGGCTGGTCGGACCTGACCCGCGTCAACGGCTTCGCCTCGGACGGTTTGCTCCAGCTCGACCTCGCCGTGAAGGAGTGGGTCGGCCTGGCCGCCTACCGCTGGTCCGGCTACACGCCCGACTGGCTTCCCGGCCCGGAGCCAGCGCCCGCCCCCGGGAGCGCCAGCCGGTAGATGCCGCGGAAATCGTCCGGATCGACCCGCTTCCCCTTGCGCAGGATCGCGATCCGGCCGGCATGGGCGAGGCGTACGGCGACGCGGCGCACGGGCTGCATCAGCGGCCCCCAGCCGTCCGGATGCGGACCCCCGAGGGCCCGCGCTACCTCCGAGGGGCAGACGGTCTTGTCGGCGCCGCGCTCCGCCACGAGGCTGAGCATCGTCGTCTCGATCGCCGCATCGTCCGGCTTGGCGTCGGTCATAACCTGATATCCTTCGCGGAGATCGGCAGCGGCCCCTCGTGGGGTCCCTCCCCCGCCTCCAGCAGAGCCTTGCGGATTTCGGAGGCGAATTGCCGCCGCCACATGATGACGACGACCGCCGTCGTCGAGACGATGAGCACGTAGGGGCTCACGAACCAGCCCAGATAGGCGAGCGCGAAGAAGAAGGCCCGCTGGCCGCGGGCGAAATGCCGTCCGGCGGTCACGTTCATGGCCGCGAGCCGCCGCACCGCCCGCATCATCTCGTCCTCGCTGGCGCCCGAGCCCTTCGACGGGATGGCCCCGAGGAGGATCGCCGCGTAATTGAACAGGCGGTACGCCCAGGCGAACTTGAAGAAGGCGTAGACGAAAACCACCGCGAGGCCGGCGACCTTCAGTTCCCAGGTCAGGCGGTTCGCCACCGTGCCGAAGGGCAGCGTCGCGAAGAGGTTCAGCACGTCGTCGCCGGAGCGCGACAGGGTCAGCACCGAACCGAGGGCGATGAGGGAGGTCGAGGCGAAGAAGGCGGTGCCGTTCTGCAGGGACGCGTTGATCTGCGTGTCGACCACGCGGTTGTCGCGCCCGATGATCTGCCGGGCCCAGTTGGAGCGGTGACCGTTCATGATCTGGCTGAGCGAGACCATGCGCCCGCGCAGGCGCCCCACCGAGAGCCCGTACGCCATCCAGGCCAGGATGAAGTAGAGGAGCGCGCCGAGATCCAGGGGCGAGAAGGCGGTGCTGCCGACGGTCAGGTCGTTCATGATCTCCGGACGGCGGATTCGCGAGGGGTCGCGGTGCCATAGCAGCCCGAAGCCCCGTTCAGAACCCGCCCGGACTGGCCAGCACCGCGGAGGTCAGTCGCGCAGGATCTCGAAGCCCTCCGGCGCGGCGAGGTCGTCGCGCTCACGGACATCCATGTCGGAGACGCGCGCCCCGGGCGGTCCGAACCGGCAGGCGGTCTCCATCGCCGCCACGGCGTCGGCCGGTCCGCTGAACAGCGCCTCGACCGATCCATCGTCGCGGTTGCGCACGAAACCGCGCAATCCCCGCGCGCGGGCTTCGGAGCGGGTCCAGACCCGGTAGGAGACGCCCTGGACGCGGCCCCGGACGATGATGGAAACGGTGCGCGTCGCGCTCATCAGGTCCGTCTCCACCGGGCACGGCCCGCGCGACTGCGCGGGCCTCCGTTGTCCTACTCGGCCGCCATCGGGTGACGGAGGCTCGCGCCAACCGCGGCGCTGCGCGGTGCGCCGGTACGAACGTGGGTGGAGTAGAGCATCAGGCCGGTGAAGGCGAGACCGCCGACGATGTTGCCGACCAGCGTCGGGATCTCGTTCCAGATCAGGTAATCCATCACGGTCAGGTGGCCGCCCATCAGGATCGCCGACGGGAACAGGAACATGTTCACCACCGAGTGCTCGAAGGTCATGAAGAAGAACACCGTGATCGGCATCCACATGGCGATCACCTTGCCGGGCACCGAGGTCGACAGCATGGCGCCGATCACGCCCGTGGAGACCATCCAGTTGCACAGCATCGCCCGGACGAAGAGCGTCAGCATGCCCGAGGCGCCGTACTTCTCGTAGCCGAGGGTGCGGGCCTCGCCGATCCCGGCGATCAGCTTGCCGACGGCGTTGGGCTCGGTGGCGAAGCCGAAGGTGAACACGATCGACATCATCACCGCCGTCGTGAGGGCGCCGGCGAAATTGCCGACGAAGACCAGCACCCAGTTGCGGGCGACGCCGGCCACGGTGACGCCGGGCCGCTTGTCGATCAGCGCCAGAGGCGTCAGCACGCAGACGCCGGTGAACAGGTCGTAGCCCAGCAGGTACAGCATCGAGAAGCCGACCGGGAACAGCAGCGCCGCGACCAGCGGCTGTCCGGTGGTCTGGTTGATGGTCACCGCGAAGGCGGCGGCCAGCGCCAGGATCGCGCCGGCCATGTAGGCCCGGATGAAGGTGTCCTTGGTGGCCATGAAGACCTTCGCCTCACCGGCGTCGACGGCTTTTTTCACGAAATCGGCAGGCGCCAGATACGACATGCGACATGCTCCCTCACAGGCGCCGGCCGATCGGCGTTGACCGACGGGCGCGCTGCGCAATCACGGATGGCTGGCCGGGCACGGTGCTGCCGCTCGCCCTCCAGCTCGATCCGGGGAAAGCACGTCGCGTACCAAGTGCCGGCCCATTGCCGAACCGTCAGGCCGTAAGTCCCCGCGTCCAACTGCTGAGCTCGCGGATGTAGGTCGGGGGCAATTGCGCCGCGCGCGCCGCGGCGACGACCGCCTCGAGGTATCCGGGCCGCGGACGGCCGGGGGCGGTGGAGCATCCGAGGTAGATGAGGGCGCGCCGGATACCGGCCTCGGTCCTGACCGGCAGCGTAGCCTTCGTGTAGAGGCCGCCCGCCACGCCCTCGTAGCGGTCGAGGGCCGGTATGTCATCGAGCGCGAGGTCCCAGACGACGCCCCAGACGGCGCGGCGGGGATCGCGAACCACCGAGGCGTAGCCCTCGCGCATGACGATGAAGCGATGTCCCGTCAGGAGGCCTTCCCCGATCAGGCGCGAAACCGGGCAGCGCCGGGCCATCGCGGCGGCATCCATGTTGGCGCCGTAGGCGAAGTAAAGGGGCATGCGGTGGTGCCGTTTAGTTCCTCGACGCGGTCCGCGCCGCGCCGCGGACCGATGTCCCCGTCATACCGCGGCGGGCCGCACGACGCCGTCCGAAGCCGCAGATCTTCATGGAGTCGGTCCCAGCCCCCGATCCCCGGTGCTGCGAAGCAACCTCGGAGGCCGTCTTCCGTGATGACGGCATCTCCAGCAGGGATGCCACGGGGTGAGCCGCCGTCGGAAATCTGGCCCAGGGACTCAGATTGGACCGATAGGGCTCCGTCCTACGACGTCGCGGCGAAAACCTGCCCCGACAGCTCCTCCGGCGCATTCGGATCGCCGGAGCTCAGCGCCGTCATCGGCATGACGAAGCCGATGACGACCTCGGCCACCGCGACATCGTTCAGCGCCGTCGCCGACAGCTTTGTCTGCCCGTCAGGATGGCGCCGGGACTGGTGCTCACGGCAGCGGCGGCATCGCGCGTTGCACTCAGGCGAACTCGAGGATCACCGCGTCGACCGCGAGGCTGTCGCCCTCCTTGGCGTGGATCTTCTCCACCTTCGCGTCGCGCTCAGCCCGGAGGACGTTCTCCATCTTCATGGCCTCGACGATGGCGATCGGCTCGCCGTTCTTCACCTCCTGGCCTTCGGCGACCAGGATCTGCTTCACGAGGCCGGGCATCGGGCAGAGCACCTGCTTGCCCGAGCCCGCCTGCTCCTTGACCGGCATCAGCGCGGCGAGTTCCGCCTCGCGGCGGGTGTAGACCCGGGCCTCGGCGGCCGCGCCGGCATGCTGCAGGAACACGCCGTTGAGCAGGCTACGGACCTGGATCGCCACACGCTCCGACCCGATCGTCCCGATCCAGACCGGCTCGCCGGGGCGCCACACGCTGGCCACCGTCAGGGCCGTCCCGTCCTCGCGGGTGACCAAGAGATCCTCGCCCTCAGTCTCAACGGTGACGGGGAAGGTTTGACCGGCCAGGATCACGACCCGGTCGCGCTCGAACGCGAAGAGGCCCGGAGCCCGCATCTGGCCGGAGATGCCGCGCTTGCGCTGGTTGAGCTTGTGGTCGATGGCCGCGGCGGCCGCCATCATGCGGATCGCCACGGGACCCGCCGGCTCCGGGGCGGTGAACCCGTCCGGGAACTCCTCGGCGATGAAGCCGGTGGAGAGGCACCCCTCCTGCCAGCGGGGATGCGCCATCAGAGCGGATAGGAACGGGATGTTGTGGCGGATTCCGTCGATGGCGAAGGCGTCCAGCGCCTCGGCCTGAGCGGAAATCGCCTCGCCGCGGGTCGGCGCCCAGGTGACGAGCTTGGCGATCATCGGGTCGTAGTGGATGGCGATCTCGCCGCCCTCCTCGACGCCGGTATCGTTGCGGACGATCGCCTTGCCCTGCTGGCCCTCCTCCGGCGGCCGGTAGGTGGTCAGTCGGCCGATGGACGGAAGGAAGTTGCGGGTCGGGTCCTCGGCGTAGACGCGGCTCTCCACCGCCCAGCCGTTGAGCTTCACGTCGTCCTGGGTGATCGGCAGCTTCTCGCCGGCCGCGACCCGGATCATCAGCTCGACGAGGTCGAGGCCGGTGATCATCTCGGTGACCGGATGCTCGACCTGCAGCCGGGTGTTCATCTCGAGGAAGTAGAACGACTTGTCCTGTCCGGCGACGAACTCGACCGTTCCGGCCGAATCGTAGTTCACGGCCTTGGCAAGCGCGACCGCCTGCTCGCCCATCTTGCGCCGGGTCTTCTTGTCGAGAAGCGGCGACGGGGCCTCCTCGATCACCTTCTGGTTACGTCTCTGGATCGAGCACTCGCGCTCCCCGAGGTAGACGACGTTGCCGTGCTTGTCGCCGATCAGCTGGATCTCGATGTGGCGCGGGTCGGTGATGAACTTCTCGATGAAGACCCGGTCGTCGCCGAACGAGGAGGCCGCCTCCGACTTGGCGCGGGCGAAGCCCTCCGCCACCTCCTCGCCCGAGAAAGCGATGCGCATACCCTTGCCGCCGCCGCCCGCCGACGCCTTGATCATGACCGGGTAGCCGATCTCGTCGGCGATCGTCCTGGCGTGCTCGGGCGATTCGATCACGCCGAGGAAGCCCGGCACGGTGGACACCTCCGCGGCGGCCGCCGCCTTCTTGGATTCGATCTTGTCGCCCATGGCCGCGATGGCGCCGGGATTCGGGCCGATGAACACGATGCCGGCGGCTTCGAGGGCCTTCGGGAAGGCCTCACGCTCGGAGAGGAAGCCGTAGCCGGGATGCACGGCCTGGGCGCCGGTCTTCTTGCAGGCCTCGACGATCTTCTCGATGACGAGATACGATTCGGAGGCTGAAGCCGGCCCGATGTGAACCGCCTCGTCGGCCATGGCGACGTGGACCGCGTCGCGGTCGGCGTCCGAGTAGACCGCCACGGTCCTGATGCCCATCCTTCGGGCGGTCTTGATGACCCGGCAGGCAATCTCGCCCCGGTTGGCAATCAGGATCTTGTCGAACATCGCTGGCGCACTGCTTTCGAGATCGCCGGATTGCACACCGGCTTGACTGTCCCGATAGATCAGATGCGCGGCGGACGGAAGCTGCGCCTTGGTCGAAGCCTCAGGCCGCGAGGGCGAAGGTCATGCGGGCGGGCTGGACCGCGTCGCGGATCCGGCGGTTGGCTTCCAGCGCGAAGACCATCAGCGATTCGGCGCTGCCCTGCGCTTCGCGGACCACTTCCATGGCGATCCGGGCGCCGACCGCGCTCGGGCCCTCACGTCCGCTCAGCGAGGCGGCGAGCCAAACGGCGACGTCGCGATCGATGTAGCCCGTCGGCCGGGTGCCCCACACGGCGAAGTCGACGACCGAGGCCACCAAGAAGTCCGCGAAGGCGTCGGAGCCGATCACCGCCCGCTCGAGGGCGATCAGGAGGTCGGCATCCTCGCGGCTCATGAAGCCCTCCGGCAGGACCTCGCGCTTCAGGACCAGCAGGTCCTCGTCGCTGATCGCGCCCGCCGAAACCGCATGGTTGCAGAACTGTTGAACGGAGATCATGGTCATGGTTGCCTGCTCCTCCGACCTTTGCTGCGGCCGGTGCTTGTCCCTGTGTGTCTTCAACTTACGGGACGGCTTCCCTGCCAGAGGTTAATGGCCAGATCTGAACGGAAGTTCAGGTAAACACGCCGCGATCAAGCAGGCTTATTGGGACGTTGATCAGTTGCGTTACCGGACGATGACCGTGGCCCCGACCGGGACCCGGTTGTAGAGGTCGACCACGTCGATGTTGCGCATCCGGATGCAGCCCGACGACACCGCCTGCCCGATCTTCTCCGGCTCGTTGGTGCCGTGGATCCGATAGAGCGTGTCCTTGCCGTGATCGGAGAGGTACAGGGCGCGGGCGCCGAGCGGATTCATCGGTCCGCCCTCCATGGCATGGACATGCGGCCAGCGCTTGATCATCTCGGCCGGCGGGTTCCAGGCCGGCCATTCCGCCTTGCGGTCGATCCGGGCGGTGCCGGACCAGCCGTAGGCCTCGTCACCCACCGACACGCCGTAGCGCATCGCCTTGCCGTCCGGCAGGACAAGGTAGAGCTGTCGCTCCTGGGTCTCGACCACGATCGTCCCCGGCGGCTGATGCGTCGGGTCGCTGACCTGATACCGGGCGAAATGCGGATCGAACTCCGCCTCGGGAACGAGCGCCATGAACGCTGCGTCGCGGGACGACAGGGTCGGATCGGGCACGCCTTTGAAGGTGCAGCCGGTCAGGCCCATGATGCAGGCGAGCGCCGCTAAGATGCGCATGATCCCCTCCCCCGCGGCCGTTTCCGATCTCGAACGGTCCGCCACCGCAGGTCTATTCAACGGAAGATTTGCGCAACCATAGGATCAGCGGGCACGCGGCCGTAGTCCGCGCGTTGCGCCCGTGGCACATTGCGGGCTCCTGTTGCGGGCGCGCGACAGGATCGCATCCGGGAGCGACCGTCTTGACCACCCTGTACGTGAGCCATCCCGCCAGCTTCGACCACGAAGTCCCCGAAGGCCATCCGGAGCGGCCGGCCCGGATGCGCGCCGTCGAGCGCGCCCTCGAGGACGAGCGCTTCGCCGGCCTGGTTCGGGCGTCCGCCCCGCGGGCCGCGCTCGAGACCGCCGCGCTCGCGCATCCACGATCCTACGTCGACGCCGTCGTCGCAGCCGTGCCGGAGACCGGCATGGTGTCAATCGACTCCGACACCATCCTGTCGCCCGGCAGCCTGGAGGCGACCCTCCGGGCGATCGGCGGCGCCACCCACGCCCTGGATGCCGTCATCGGGGGTGAGTGCCGCAACGCCTTCGTGGCCATGCGTCCACCCGGCCACCACGCCGAACGCACGCGGTCGATGGGGTTCTGCCTGTTCAACCACGCCGCCATCGCCGCCCGCTACGCCCGGGAGAAGCACGGCGCCGAGCGCGTCGCCCTGGTCGATTGGGACGTCCACCACGGGAACGGCAGCCAGGACATCTTCTGGGACGATGCCGCGGTGCTGTACTGCTCCACGCATCAGATGCCGCTGTATCCGGGCACCGGATCCGCCTCCGAGCGGGGTGAGAAGGATACGATCGTCAACGTGCCGCTCCGGCCGAACGATGACGGTGCGGTGTTCCGTGAAGCGTTCGAGGCCGGCATCCTCACGCGCCTGGAGCGCTTCAGGCCCGACGTCATCGTCATCTCGGCGGGCTTCGATGCCCACCGGCTCGACCCGCTGGCGAACCTGCGCCTGGAGGCGGAGGATTTCGGTTGGGCCACGCGGCGGCTCATGGATGTGGCCGATCGGTGCGCGAACGGGCGGATCGTGTCCGTCCTCGAGGGCGGGTACAGTCTCGAAGGCCTGGCGAAGTCCGCCGCCGCGCACGTGGACGCGCTGATGGGCCGGTGACGGCGTCCCCTCACCCGTCGAGGGGTTCGTCGCCGAGGTGCTCGATGCCGAAGCCGGAGAGGCCCACATAGGCCCGCGAGGTCGTCGCGAGGTTGCGGAATGAGACCACGCCGAGATCGCGCAGGATCTGGGCACCGAGACCGACTTCGCGCCACTGCCGGGCGCGTATCGCTTCCGTGCCCTCATCCGTGACGTTCTTCACCGGAACGCCGGCCGCGCCGTCGCGCAGGTAGACCAGCACGCCGCGCCCGGTCGACGCGAAACGCTTCAGGACCGCGTCGATCTGCTTGCCGCCGCCGATCACGTCGGCGGCGACATTGGAACGGTGGAGCCGCACCAGCACGTCCCGGCCGTCGCCGATCTCGCCCATGACGAAGGCGAATTGCTGGATCGACTCGAAGGGTGTGGAAAACGCGTAGGCGGTCACGTCCCCATGATTGGAGCGCACCGGGAAATGCCCGACCCGCTCCACCAGCCGATCGCGCGCCTGACGGTAGGCGATGAGATCGGCCACCGACACCTGCTTCAACCCATGCTGGCCGGCGAAGGCCTCGATCTGCGGACCCTTCATCACGGTGCCGTCGTCGTTGGCGAGTTCGCAGATGACCCCCACCGGCGGCAGCTCCGCCAATCGGCAGAGATCGACCGCCGCTTCTGTGTGCCCCGAGCGCATGAGGACGCCGCCGTCCCGGGCGATCAGCGGAAAGACGTGTCCGGGCCGCACGAAGTCGCCCGCACCCATGTTGCCGTTGGCCAGCGCCCGCACCGTGTTGCAGCGCTGCTCGGCCGAGATACCGGTGGTCAGGCCGTGCTTGACGTCGACCGTGACGGTGAACGCCGTGCCGAGCGGCGCGTCGTTCGATGCGACCATCGGGGCGAGATGCAGCCGCCGCGCCTCGTCCTGCGTGATCGGCGCGCAGACGATGCCGCAGGTGTTGCGGATGATGAACGCCATCTTTTCCGGCGTGCAGAGCGAGGCGGCGACGACGAGGTCGCCCTCGTTCTCGCGGTCGTCGTCGTCGGTGACGACCACGATCTCGCCGCGGGCGAAGGCCGCGATGGCCTCGGTGACAGTGCAGTGGGGCACGGGCATTCTCGGGTCGTTGGGGCGAGGACCAGGGTCAGGGCTGCTGCCCGACCTGCCCTCGATGGCGCAGATAGTGATCGGCCAGCACGCAGGCCATCATGGCTTCCGCCACCGGCACGGCGCGGATGCCGACGCAGGGGTCGTGACGCCCCTTGGTGACGAGATCCACCTCGTCACCGTCGCGGGTGACCGAGCGGCGGGACGTCAGGATTGAGGAGGTCGGCTTCACGGCGAAGCGCACCACCACGGGCTCGCCGCTGGAGATGCCGCCCAAAATCCCACCCGCGTGGTTGGCGAGGAAGCGCGGGCGGTCGCCGTTGCCGGCGCGCATCTCGTCCGCATTGTCCTCGCCGCGCAGGGCCGCGGCTGCGAAGCCGTCGCCGATCTCGACGCCCTTCACGGCGTTGATCGACATCATCGCGGCGGCGAGGTCGGCGTCGAGCTTGCCGTAGACCGGCGCGCCAAGGCCCGGCGGAACGCCCTCCGCCACGACCTCGATGATGGCGCCCACCGACGAGCCGTCCTTTCGGATCCCGTCGAGGTAGGTCTCGTAGAAGGAAGCCGTCTCGGCGTCGGGGCAGAAGAACGGGTTGTTTCCGACCTCGTCCCAGTCCCAGCGCGACCGGTCGATGGCATGCGGTCCCATCTGCACCAGTGCGGCCCGGATGCTGATCCCCGGGATGACCTTCCGGGCCACGGCCCCGGCCGCGACCCGCGCGGCAGTCTCGCGCGCGGATGAGCGACCGCCACCGCGATAGTCGCGGATGCCGTACTTGGCATCATAGGTATAGTCGGCGTGACCGGGCCGGTAGCTGTCGCGGATCTCGGAGTAGTCCTTCGAGCGTTGATCAGTGTTCTCGATCATCAGGGCGATCGGCGTGCCGGTGGTGAACTGCCGGCCGTCCGTCCGGTCATCGGAGAACACGCCGGACAGGATCTTCACCTGATCGGGCTCGCGGCGCTGCGTCGTGAAGCGCGACTGACCGGGCTTCCGGCGGTCGAGCTCGGCCTGGATCTCCTCGGCCTCCAGGGGCAGGCCGGGCGGGCACCCGTCGACGACGCAGCCGAGCGCGACTCCGTGGCTCTCGCCGAAGGTGGTGACGCGGAACAGATGGCCGAAGGTGTTGTGCGACATGGCGCGGCTGCCTTAGCGCGGGAGCGCCGGGGGCACAAACCCGGTCCGTGCAGAGCGCCCCGGCGGACGCGATCGATCCCGCGCGCGCCGTCGCTCGGCGGACACGCTGACGCAACGGCGAGCGGTGGAACAGCGATGAAGATGGCGGTGCCGGACTGCTTCGCAGCCCTCGTCGAGGACGCCCAAGGAGCGCAGCGCTCTCACGCGCCGCCCCGCGAACGGGGCGGATCGAGACCACCCCGCGCCTTCAGCGCCCGGTACGCCGCGACCGCGGTGGCGAGATCCCGGTGCAGCCTCCGCTCGTCGCCCAGGGCGCGGAGGTCATAGGTCTGGCCGAGGATATGGGCCGCCTCGTAGCCCTCCGGCAATTCGCCGACGCTGCCGAGGGTGATCGTCGCGTTCGGCAGCGCCGCGGCAAAGTCGGCCAAGCGTGCCCGCAGCGCCGCACCGCTGGCGCGCAGATGGGCGCAGGCCGCCGGGCCATGCTCACGGATCGCCGCCACGGTCCCCTGCGCCAGCGACAGATGAACCGCCTCGCGATGCGCCGGAAAGAGGTAGACGAGGTAGTAGCCCCGCGTCGCGCTGGTGGTGATCGCGGGATCGAAGACCGCGATCCAGGGGATCGCGGCCCATTTGCTGCCGCGGCCGGGGCTGCCCTTGACCAGGAACGGCCCGTCGATCGGCACCAGGGCGGTGCGCAGTTCCCCCGGGGCGCCCCTCCGGATGATCGAAGCCAGTGGATGACCGGCCGGTGGGTCGAGCCGGGCGAGCGGGTACTCCTCGACGATCCGCCGAAGTGCGTAGCCCAGGCTCACGGTCGCGCCAGCACCCCGCCGGTCAATTCCTCGCGCACCCCGGTGGTCGACGGAAGGGTGATCGGGAGACCTTTCAGCGAGCGCACCGCGAGATACGCGAAGGCCTGCGCCTCCAGGTAGGCGGAGGACCAGCCGATCGCGTCGGCGGTCGTGATCTCGGCGCGCAGGTGATAGTTCAGCAGCCGCACCAGCTCGCCGTTGCGGGCGCCGCCACCGGCCACGATCCAGCGGGTCGGGACCTCGGGGGCGTGGTCGAGGGCGCGGGCTACCGCGCGCGCCGTGAAGGCCGTCAGCGTCGCGGCGCCGTCCTCGGTGGAGAGCTGGCCGGCGAGCTTGTGGGAGAACCAGTTCCGGTCCAGCGATTTCGGCGGCTTGCGGAAGAAGAACGGGTGGGTCAGCAGCCAGGCCAGCAGCTGCTCGTCGGGACGGCCACGGGCCGCGGTCCGGCCGCCGTCGTCGAGGTTCTTGCCCTCGCGCTCCTGCATCCACTCGTCGATCAGGGCGTTGCCAGGTCCAGTGTCGAAGGCGATGACGCCGCCCTTCGAGTCGATCAGCGTGGCGTTGGCGACACCGCCGATATTCAGGATGCCGAAGGGGCCGTCGAAGCCCGACGCCTCGGCCAGGGCCTTGTGGAAGACCGGCACCAGCGGCGCGCCCTGCCCGCCCGCCTCGATATCCGCCCGGCGCAGGTCCGAGACCACCGGGATGCCGAGCCGGCTCGCCAGCGCCTGCCCATCCCCGATCTGGATCGAGATGCGCTGGTCCGGCCGGTGGATCACGGTCTGCCCATGGAAGCCGATGACGTCGATCTCGGACGCCGCCAGCCCATGCTCCTCCAGGAACCGCTCCACGGCCTCGGCATGGGCGAGGGTGACGAAAGCCTCCGCTTCCGGCAGACGGCCCGGCCTGTCGCCGGGATGGAGGACCGATTCGGCATCCTTGGTGGCCGCGCGCAGCAGCGCCTTCTCGTCGTCGGCATAGCCACGGTAGCCGGTCGGGCCCAGTGGTTCGAGGAAGTTGTTATGGCCCTTGACGACGTGGACCCGCTCGCCGTCGGTCTCGATCAGCGCGATGTCGACGCCGTCCAGCGAGGTGCCGCTCATCAACCCGATCGCGCGCATCATCGCCATCCTCACCTGCCCCGTGCCTTTCCGCGAACGCCCTGCTAAGAGCGCGCCGTATCCTGTACCCAGCGCGAGCTAGCACGCGGAGCCTCGGCCTGTCGCGCGAAGCCCGCGACCCGAGATTGCATCCATGACCGCCGACAGCTTCGCGCCGAAATCCGATTTCCTGCGGATCCTGACCGAGCGCGGCTATATCCACCAGACATCGGACCTCGCCGGCATCGACGCGGCGGCGCTCGAAGGTCGGCTGACGACCTATGTCGGATACGACTGCACGGCGCCCTCGCTCCATGTCGGGCATCTCCTGTCGATCATGATGCTGCACTGGCTGCAGGCGACCGGGGGCAAGCCGATCGCCCTCATGGGCGGCGGCACCACCCGGGTCGGCGATCCGTCCGGCCGCGACGAGACCCGCAAGATCCTCACCGTCGAGCAGATCGACGCCAACAAGGCCGAGATCCGCAAGACCTTCGACCGGTTCCTCCGCTTCGGCGATGCGGACGGCGACGCCGTGATGGTCGACAACGCCGAGTGGCTGACCAAGCTCAACTACATCGAGATGCTGCGCGACGTCGGCCGGCATTTCTCGGTGAACAGGATGCTGTCGATGGACAGCGTGCGCCTGCGCTTGGAGCGCGACCAGGAATTGTCGTTCCTCGAATTCAACTACATGATTCTGCAGTCCTACGACTTCGTGGAGCTGAACCGCCGCTACGGCTGCGTCATGCAGATGGGCGGCTCGGACCAGTGGGGCAACATCGTCAACGGCATCGATCTCGGCCGCCGCATGGGCACCCCGCAGCTCTACGCGCTGACATGCCCGCTGCTGACCACTGCCTCGGGTGCCAAGATGGGCAAGACCGCTGCCGGGGCGGTGTGGCTCAACCCGGACCTGCTCAAGCCCTACGATTACTGGCAATTCTGGCGGAACACCGAGGACGCGGATGTCGCCCGCTTCCTCAAGCTGTTCACGCTGCTGCCCATGACGGAGGTCGAGCGGCTGTCCACGCTGGCCGGCTCCGAGATCAACGCCGCCAAGACGGTTCTGGCCACCGAGGCCACCGCGCTGATGCACGGTCGCGAGGCTGCAGATGCCGCCGCCGAGACCGCGCGCAAGACGTTCGTGGAGGGCACGCTCGCCGCAGACTTGCCGAGCGTCAGCGTCCCGGCGGCGGTGCTGGATGCGGGGCTCGGTGTGCTGACGGCGTTCGGGCCGGAGGTCGCCAAGCTGGTGCCATCGACCAGCGAGGCGCGGCGCCAGATCAAGGGCGGCGGCCTGCGCGTCAACGACGTTCCCGTAACCGACGAGAAAGCGCTGCTCGGCCCGAGCGATCTGATGCAGGACGGTGTGATCAAGCTGTCGTTCGGCAAGAAGCGGCACGTCCTCCTGCGCACGGAATGAGTCGCGCATCGGGGCGAGCGGATCGAGATACCGTCAGGTGAGCACATCGGGCCGCATTCTCGTCATCGACGACGAGCCACCGATCCGCCGCCTGTTGCGGACCGGCCTCGGCACGCAGGACTACACCGTCGTCGAGGCGGGTGATGGCGGGTCGGCGCTCGCGGCGCTGGGCGCGGGCGAGATCGACCTCGCGATCCTTGATCTCGGCTTGCCCGACATGGCGGGCCACACTCTTCTCGCCGCGATCCGGGAGCGCTGGCCGAGCCTGCCGATCGTGGTCCTGTCGAGTCGCGACGACGAGCGCGGCAAGGTCGAGGCGCTGGATCTCGGGGCCGACGACTACGTCACCAAGCCGTTCGGCATGAACGAGCTCCTCGCCCGGATCCGTTCTGCGCTGCGCCATCGCCTCGCGATGCAGGGCGAGCGGCCGGTGTTCCGCATCGACGATCTCTCGGTCGATCTGGTGCGGCGCATCGTGCGCATGGGCGAGCGCGAGGTGAAGCTGTCGCCGCGGGAATACGATTTCCTGCGGGTGCTGGTCCAGCACGCCGGCAAGGTACTGACGCACGCGCAGCTCATGCGCCACGCGCCGTCCTCGTCCGATCCCCAGTACCTGCGGGTCTACATGCGCCAGCTCCGCCAGAAGCTGGAGCCGGACCCGGAGCGACCGCGCTACCTGCTCACCGAAACCGGTGTGGGCTATCGGCTGCGGGCCCCGGATTGACGTCAGGCCGCGCCGACGGTCGCTTGGCCCGTACAGCGCGGCAACCCGGCGGCGCCACATCGGCGGCGCACCCGCTTCACGACGTTTGGCCGGCGACCCGACTGAGGCAGCCGAGCCGGGCCGTCAGGGCTCCAACCCGTCCTCGATCCGCCGCGCGGCGCGCAGCCGCTCCACCCGGGTCACCGAGAATATTGAGGCCTCGTAGAGGAGCAGCATCGGCAGCGCCAACGAGAGCTGCGAGATTACGTCCGGTGGGGTCAGGATGGCGGCGGCCACGAAGACCAGCACGATGGCGTAGCGCCGCTTCTCCCGCAGGAACTTCGCGTCGATGATGCCCACCTGACCCAACAGCGTCAGGATCACCGGCAGCTGGAACGCGATTCCGAACGCGAAGATCAGCGTCATGATCAGCGACAGGTACTCATCGACCTTCGGCAGCAGCTTGATCGTCGGCTCTCCGGCCACGCCCACCTGCTGGAGCGACACCGAGAACTTGATCAGCAGCGGCATCGCCAGGAAGAACACCACCAGCGCGCCGAGCAGGAAGAAGATCGGCGTGGCCACGAGGTAGGGCAGGAACGCCTTGCGCTCGTTGCGGTAGAGGCCGGGCGCCACGAAGGCGTAAATCTGCGTGGCGATGACTGGAAAGGCCAGGAAGGCCGCGCCGAACACGCTGAGCTTGATGTTGGTGAAGATCTGTTCGAGGAAATGCGTCGCGATCAGCTCGGCGTTCTGTGTCCCTACGATGGACGTGTAGGGATAGACCAGGACGTTGTAGATGTCGCGCGAGAAGAAGAAGCAGGCGAAAAACATCAGCACGAAGGCGATGAGCGACTTGATCAGCCGCGCGCGCAGCTCGATCAGGTGTTCGAGCAGAGGTGCCCGGGAGGCTTCGATCTCGGCCTCGTCCGCTTCGGTAATCATCGGACAGCGGCGCCGTTCTTCGGGTCCACAATGGTGTCGTGCGCGGTGGGCGGCTCCGGCGACGGTCCGAAGGGGTCGTCCACCGAGCCGGGCACCGGCAGTGGCATCTCCGCCGTATCGGGCGGGGAACTCGTATGCGACGCGACCAGTGGCGCGGGCTCGGGTAGCGCGGGTTCCGCCACTTGGGACGCGGCTTCCTGCTCGGCTTTCAGCTGCGCCGTCGCATCGGCGAGGGATCGCGTCTCCACGGTAGGCAGCTCAGGGCCGAGCTTCTCGGGGCCGGTCTTGGCCCGTCCCTCGACCGCGCCTTTCAGCTCGTCGCGGATGGTCTGCACGGGGTTGAAGGTCGAGCTCGCGGTCCGCACGGTGTTGCGGATCCCGTCGACCTCGCGCCGGACGTCATCGAGCTCGGCCTCGCGGATCGCCTCGTTGAACTGCATCTGAAACTCGCCGGCCATGCGGCGCAGCTTCGACGTGACCTGGCCGACGGTGCGCAGCGCCTTCGGCAGATCCTTCGGCCCGATGACGATGAGGGCGACGCCGCCGATCAGCATCACCTCGCCCCAGCTCATATCCAGCATGTCGTCGACGGTCCTGCTGCCCTGCGGCCCGGACCTCAGTCCGGACCCCGTCAGGCTCTACACGAGCACGCGTCCCCTGACAGTCCTTAAGACCGCCCTCTTCCTCAAACCGGCTTGCGCTCGCCGCCGGGCAGGTGGCTCGCCGGGATGGCGGTGCCGGGGCTGGTCTCGGCCGCGTGCGGGATGGTGCGGACGGGCTCGCTCGGCGGGGTCACCGTCTGGCTCGCCTGGGGAGTCTCATCCTCGGCCATGCCCTTCTTGAAGGCCTTGATGCCCTTGGCCACGTCGCCCATCAGGTCCGAGACTTTGCCGCGTCCGAAGAGCAGCATCACGATGACTGCAACGATGACCCAGTGCCAGATACTCATGCTGCCCATGGCAACCTCCTGCGGGCGCCCCGAGAAAGCGGGAGCGTAACGCCACGTCCGGTTGAGGATTTCGGGGCGAACCTAGGGATCGCGCGGCCCGAACACAAGCAGAGGCGACTTCGGCACCGGTGGAAGGCCGCGATGGAAAGCCGCGGGTCAGGCGGCCGCGAGGGCGGCGGCGAAGCGCGCCCGGGCTTCCGGGACGTCGAGCGGGTCGCCGGCGGGATCGAGCCGTGCCAGCGCGGCGGCCGCCCTGGCGGCGGCCCGGCCATCGAGGAGAGGCGCAGCCGTCGCGACATCCTGCATCTCGTGCATCGCGCCGTTGCAGTGCAGCCCGACATCGACGCCCGCCGCGAAGGCGCGTTCGGTCCGCTCGCGGAACGTGCCGGTCAGCGCGTGCATCGACAAATCGTCAGTCATCAACAGGCCGTCGAAGCCGATCGCTCCGCGGATCACGTCACGGATGACGGTGGCCGATTGTGTCGCGGGCCGCTCGGGATCGATGGCCGTGAAGACCACGTGCGCGCTCATCGCCATCGGAAGGTCGGCGAGTGCGCGGAACGGCCCGAAATCCTGTGTCGCCAAGTCGTCGCGGGTCGCATCCACGACGGGCAGGCCGTGATGGCTGTCGCAGGCGGCGCGCCCGTGGCCGGGGATGTGCTTCATCACGGGCAGGACGCCGCCGGCCATCAGGCCTTCGGCGATAGCCCGGCCGATCTCCGCGACCGACGCCGGGTGGGTCCCGTAGGCCCGGTCGCCGATGATGTCGTGAGACCCGGGCGCCGGCACGTCGAGGACCGGCGCGCAATCGACATTGATCCCGACCTCGGCCAGATCGTGGGCCATCAGGCGTGCGCCGAGGTGAGCGATCGCCGCGGCACGGCCTTCGAGCCGGCCGTAACGCCCCCCCGCCGGATAGGCCGGCCAGTGCGGCGGTCCCATGCGCTGAACGCGGCCCCCTTCCTGATCGATCAGGATCGGCGTTCTGTCGGAGCCGACGCAATCCCGGAGCGCATCCGTCAGGGCACGCACCTCCTGCGGTGTGCCGATGTTGCGCTTGAACAGGATGAAGCCCCACGGCCGCGCGTCGCGGAAGAAGGCCGCCTCGTCGGCGGAGAGCGACTTGCCGGCGCAGCCGAGGATCAGGGCACGGGATGTCATCGGGACGTCTCGGGGACTCGTCAGTGGCGGCGCGGGGATGAGAAACGCCCGTTGACTCGGATCGGTGACCGCAGACTCGGGCGGGAACAGGGACGCTGCAAGACGAAACCACGATTCCGGGGGTTTCGACCGCTCTGCGATGGCTCGGGTGTTGCGGGCGGGACTCGGAGCCGGCGGACACATCCGGATGGGTGGTTCGCCCGCCGTCTTGCCCCGCGCAGCGGTAGGGTACCGCGCGGGGGCGTCTCCTCAGACGCTCCTCCTAGGCGTGACGGCCCGGCTTCCGGCCTATCAGTTCTTTGCCACGAAGCACTGGCCGCCGGCGCCCTGCAGGGCGCTGCACAGGCTCGACGCCGCGCCCTTCTCAAGCGGCCCGACGCGGACGCGGAAGATGGTCTTGCCGTTCACCTCAGCCTGCCGGATCAGCTCCGGCTTGCCGGCAAGCTGCGTGTACTTGGCCTGCATCTGGCGGAGGGCGGCCTTCGCCTCGGCAGCGGAACTCCGCACGCCGAGCTGTACCGAGAACCCGCTCACGGGACCGCTCCGGACGGCGTCATCGTCGGAGATCGCCGTGCTCGATGTCGTATCCGGCGCCGCAGGCGCCACGGTCGCGACCCGCTGCGCCGCCTTCGGGGGCGGCTTGACCGCGACGGGCTTGGGCGCGGCCGCCTCCACCGGGGTAGCCTCCGGCGGAGGCGTCATGGGGGCGGGCGTGGCGGTGGCAAGGCCGGCCGCAGCCTGACGCATCGGCGGCGCCTTGGCCGGCGGCTCATCCGTGGGCAGCACCATGGTGGGGATCGGCGCGGGACCCGCATCGGCCTGGGCCTCCCGGGCCGGCGGTGCCGGCGGTGCATCGGGTTTCACCGCCACCGTCCGGACGCGCCGGGGCTCTCCGAAGGCCTCGAATGGACCGTTGCCGGGTGTCGTGCCGCTCTGGGCACCGCCGGCCGGCCCCGTTCCCTGAGCGGTGCGCGCGGCTTCCGCC
This sequence comes from Methylobacterium longum, assembly GCF_022179385.1. Lineage (GTDB taxonomy): Bacteria > Pseudomonadota > Alphaproteobacteria > Rhizobiales > Beijerinckiaceae > Methylobacterium > Methylobacterium longum. The sequence continues at coordinate 174,594 of NZ_BPQS01000003.1, forward strand.
ACGTCGAGGGGCTGTTCCTCGCGGTTGACGATCTTGATCTGCCCGTCCTTCTTGCCCTTTGGGTCGTAGATCTGCCGGTTCTGATCCGGGATCTCCACGCCGTCGGCCACCTTCGGCGCCACCTTGAGCGGCGTCGAATCGGCTTGCACCACCGGCACGCCACCGTGATCGGAGTGGCTCAGGCCTTTGTAGGTGAGCGCACCGGTCACCGCGACGGCCACGACGGCGATGCCGGCGCCGACCGAAACCAGCCGGCGGCGCGGGCTGACCCGCCGCAGCGGCCGGTCGGTGTCGTAGGCGCCGTCCGCGTCGTTCTGCGCCGCACCCAGGTCGGCGCCGTAGGCCGCGCCCTCGGGATGCGTATCCTGTTCCACCGAGGCGAGATACTGGTCGAAGGCGTCGGCGGGGGTCGCTTTCTGAGCCTCCGGAACGAAGCTGGGCTCGATCCGCGCGGACCAGCCGGCCTGCGGCGACGCGGCTGCGACGTTGCGCATCTCGTCGCGGGCCGCCAGCAGGGCACGGAACGGGTCGTCCTGGCCGACGATCCGGGCCAGTTCGGCAAGCGGGTCGGACTTCGCGGCCGCCTGCGGCGCACGGGTACCGTCCTGACGCAGATCGCGCGCAAGGGCGTCGAGATCGACCTGAGCGCGCGAAGCGTTCGTCATGGCAAGATCCTCACATCAACGCCGGTCACCCGCCCGATGCGGACAGGCTTATCGCATCTCGTCCGGCGCGGTCACACCGAGCACCGCAAGGCCGGCGGCAAGCGTGCTCCGAAGAGCCTCGACGAGCGCCAGCCGGGCCCACGTCGACTTTCGATCGCTTGCATTAACAAACCGTAATTGCGGCAAGTCTTTGCCCTTGTTCCAGAAACTATGAAGCGCGGACGCGAGCTCATAGAGGTGGAATGCGATCCGGTGCGGCTCGTGCGCCACGGCGGCCGATTCGAGGACCCGCGGGTATTGCGCGATGAGGCGCATCATCTCGATCTCACCCACATCGGTGAGCAGGCCGAAATCCGCTTCTTTCAGCAACGCCGGAGCCGATAGGTCCGCATCGGGAAAGGCCTCGCGCGCCTGCCGCTGCACCGAGCGGACACGGGCATGGGCGTACTGGACGTAGAAGACCGGGTTGTCCTTCGACTGCTCGACCACCTTGGCGAGGTCGAAGTCCAGGGTCGCGTCGTTCTTGCGGTAGAGCATCATGAAGCGGATCGCGTCGCGGCCCACTTCATCGATGACGTCGCGCAGGGTCACGAACTCGCCGGACCGCTTGGACATCTTCACCGGCTCGCCTGCGCGCAGCAGCCGCACGAGTTGGCAGAGCTTGACGTCCAGCGTGGCCTGACCGTCGCTCACCGCCTTCACGGCCGCCTGCATGCGCTTGACGTAGCCGCCATGGTCGGCCCCGAGCACGTCGATCAGTTCGGTGGCGCCCGCGCGGTACTTGGCCCGGTGATAGGCGATGTCCGAAGCGAAGTAGGTGTAGGACCCGTCGGACTTCAGGAGCGGCCGGTCGCTGTCGTCACCGAATTCCCGGGTGCGGAACAGGGTCTGCTCCCGATCCTCCCAGTCGTCCGGCAGCTGGCCCTTGGGAGGTGGCAGCCGGCCCTCGTAGACGAGGCCCCGCTCCCGCAACTCCTGCAGAAGCGTCTTCACGGCCCCGCTCTGCTGCAGCGTGCGCTCGGAGAAGAACACGTCGTGGCGGATCCCGATCGCCGCGAGGTCGGCCCGGATCATGTCCATCATCATGGCAAGCGCGGTTTCACGGACCAACGGAAGCCACTCCGCCTCGGGCCTGTCGAGGAGCACGCGGCCGTGCGTCTCCGCCAGCTTGGCGCCGACAGGCTTGAGGTAATCGCCCGGGTAGAGGCCCTCGGCGATGGCGAAGGGCTCGCCCAGGGCCTCGCGGTAGCGCTCGAAAGCCGAGCGGGCGAGCACGTCGACCTGAACGCCGGCGTCGTTAATGTAATATTCCCGCGTCACCTGCCGGCCGGCGGCGACCAGCAGGTTGCACAGGGCATCGCCGAACACCGCACCGCGGCCGTGGCCAACATGCATCGGGCCGGTGGGGTTGGCCGAGACGTACTCGACGTTGATCGGGCCGCCGGAGAGTTGCGCGCGGCCGAACGCCTCCGGCGCCGCGAGTGCGCTGCGCAGAACCTCGTGGAAAATCGCCGGTACGAGCCGCAGGTTGATGAAGCCGGGCCCGGCAACGCTCACCTCCGCGATCCGCGGATCCGCCCTGAGCTCCGCCGCCAGGGCCTCGCCGAGGGCCTTCGGGTTCGTTCGAGCCTCCTTGGCGAGGACGAGGGCCGCATTGGTGGCGAGGTCGCCGTGCGCCGAATCGCGGGGCGGCTCGACCACCACGCGGGCGAGGTCGAGACCGTCGGGCAACTGGCCGGCGCGTGTCAGGGCCTCGACGGCCTCGCGCACACGCGCCTCGAACAGGGCGAAGATGTTCATCGGTGTCGGTCTCGCTCGCGCGGGGATCTCGTCGCTCGGGCCATCCGGCCTGCGCCCGCCCGGGCCGTCTAGCAAGGGGCCGGAAGGGTGTCACGGCAGGTCCGCGCTTGTGCCGGCCGCCGACGGCTGCGCAGTGGCCCGCTCGCTTACCCGCAACCGGCGCGGTCACGTTATCCAAGGCGACGAATACCGATTTTTCAAAGCGTATCTTGCCTCGGAGCGGACGAGGTCGTGTCGTCGCGGTCGATCGCGACATTCTCGATCCTGGAGAGACCGATGAAAATCTTGACGATTGCCGGTTCAGCGCTCTGCGCCCTCATCCTGGCCGCTCCGGCCGCGGAAGCCGGCGGTTTCCGGGGCGGCGGCTTCCACGGCGGCTACCGGGCCGGTGGTTTCGGCTATCGGGCCGGTGGTTTTGGCTATCGGGCAGGCGGATACGGCTACCGCGGCGGCTATTACGGGCGCGGCTACGGGTACGGCCGTGGCCTCGGCTACGGGCTGGCGGGAGCCGGTCTCGGCCTGGGCCTCGGGCTCGCCGCCGGCAGCCTCTACGGCGGGTACGGCTACGGCGGATACGGCTACGGCTACGGCTACCCGGCCGCCTACGGTGCCTATGGCTACGGCTACCCGGCCGCCTATGGCGGTTATGGCTACGGTTACGGCTGCGGCTGCTGATCGCCGATGCGCCCCGTCCGCCGATGAAGCGCGGCGGGGAGCACGTTCGTCACCGGGCGGCGCAACGTGGTTGTCGACGGCGTCCCCGGTGGGAAGTAGCGGTGCGCTTCACGGCCCGCCGCCCACCTAAGGAAGCGTCGGTGTCGTCCGCGTCACGGCTCAGCGAGTGGCAAGCCCCGGCTCGGCAACTCCCAATGGAGATCCGGCGTCGCGGCGTGGAGCTTGCGGTGGGCCAGCACCGCGTAGGTGTCGGTCATGCCGGCGATGTAGTCTGCGACCCGCCGGGCGACGCGCGCCTGCGGGGCGCCGTCGAGACCGGTGCGCCACTCCTCCGGCATCCGCGACGGATCCGCCGAGAAGGCCGCGAACAGATCGTTGACGATCGCGTCGGCCTTCTTCCGGACCGCCACGACGCCCGGATGCCTGTACATCCGCTTCCACAGGAAGCCCATGATGTCCGCGTCCGCCGCCGCGATCGACGGTGAGAAGGCGATCACCGGCGCTTCCGCTCGTCGGATGTCCTCGACGGTCCGGGGATCGAGGGCAGCGATCCGACGGCTCCCCTCGCGGATCACGTCTTCCACGAACCGCGTGATCACGCGCCGCGCCAGTTCGTGCACCACGCGGGACGCTTCGAGGCCAGGGTGCAACCGGTCGATCTCGTCCAGGATCTCGGCCAGGAACGGCACGGCGCGCAGCTCCGGGATATCGAACAGGCCGGCGCGCAGTCCGTCGTCGAGGTCGTGAGCCGCGTAGGCGATGTCGTCGGCGAGCGACGCGGCCTGCGCTTCCGGGCCGGCCTGGCTCCAGAGATCCAGGGAATTCAGCGTGTCGTACTCGAGGATCGCGGCCGGAATGCCGCGGGCTGCGTAACGCGGTGTCGGCTGCCCGTCCGCCGTCAGCAGCGGCCCGTTGTGCTTGACGAGGCCCTCCAGCGTTTCCCAGGCCAGGTTGAGGCCGTCGAAGCCGGCATAGCGCCGCTCCAGACGCGTGACGATCCGGAGGGCCTGCGCGTTGTGGTCGAAGCCGCCATGAGCGGCCATGCAGGCGTCCAGCGCGTCCTCGCCGGTATGGCCGAAACAGGTGTGGCCGAGATCGTGGCTGAGTGCCAGCGCCTCGGCGAGATCCTCGTCGAGGCCCAGCGCGCGGGCCAGCGCGCGACCGATCTGGCTGACTTCGAGGGTATGGGTCAGGCGCGTTCGATAGTGGTCGCCCTCGTGATGCACGAAGACCTGAGTCTTGTGCTTCAGCCGCCGGAACGCCGTCGAGTGGATGATCCGGTCACGGTCGCGCTGGAAGTCGCTGCGCGTCGGTGAGGCGGATTCGGGGATCAGCCGCCCGCGGGTCCGGCCGGGATCGGTGGCGAAGGGCGCGCGCCAGCGCTCACCGTTAGGCCGCACGAACGTCTCTCGCCATCGCCTGCACCCTGGTCATGAGCCCTTCCCGGTCCGGCGCGTTGCGGCGCGGGCCGGTGCCCCATATCTTGTGAACCGTGGCGCCCGGGACAACGGCCCGGCGGCGCCGTCCACCGAACACTGCGTGGCCAGAAACAGATGGCTGACATCACCCTGACCGACCGCGCCGCCAAGCGCATCAACGAGATCATGGGTTCCGAACCGCCGGGCTCATCCCTGCGCATCAGCGTCAACGGCGGCGGCTGCTCGGGCTTCTCCTACGCGTTCGACATCACCCGCAGCCGCGAGGCGCAGGATGTCGCGATCGAGCGGAACGGCGCGACCGTGATCGTCGATCCGGTTTCGCTGGAATACATGAGCGGCTCGACCATCGATTTCGTGAACGACCTGATCGGGCAGTCCTTCAAGATCGAGAATCCGCTTGCCACCGCGTCCTGCGGCTGCGGAACGTCCTTCTCCCTGTAGGCCCCGCCTCGCGCGCCGTTGCACCCGTACGACACCCGGACCGGCATGGAGTCTCGCTCCCGCCGGCACGATTGCCTCGCCCGGCAAAACGCGGCACGCCTGCGGGATACCTGACAAGAGCCCTGGTTCGGACCCCGCCATGATCCACCCGAAGGCCCGCGCCCGCCTCCGGTCGGCCCTGGCGGCAGCCGGAGCGATGGCCCTGTTCGGCCTCGTTGCGCCGTCGCCCCTCCTCGCCCAGGAGGGCGCGGCGGCCGTCCAGGACGTCACGGTCACGGATGTGGTGCTGCCCCTGGGCGGCACGCTGCTCAGGGCGCCCAGATTGACCGCGAGCGGGACTCGCCTGTCGAAGGAGGATCTCGCCGGGATCCTGCGGCCCGATTCCGCCGTCCCGTGGGAAACCCGGCTGGCCCGGCTGGACGCCGGCAGCCTGACGATCCCGGTGCTCACCTCGGAGAATGTCGGCAGCGGCGACAATCGGCAGACCGTCACGTACCGGGACGTCGTCGCCCGCGACGTCCGGGCGGGCCGCGTCGGCGAGCTGACGGCCGCGGGTGCGACGGTGAGTGCCGTCGCGGGTCCGAACCGGGGCTCCGGCACCTACGGTGCGGTGCGGGCGACGGACCTCGACCTCGCGGCGCTCAGCCGCCTTTATACGGTCCCGGGCGACGGCAAGGGTCCGATCCAGCGGGTCTACGGGACCATCCAGGTCTCGGACGTGACCTACGCGGATGCGCGGGGAACCACGGTGAAGATCGCCCGGCTCAGCGGGCGCGAACTCGGCGGCCGCCAGGTGCCCGACGGGTGGAACGGCGCCTTCGCGATTTTGGCTGCGGGTTTCCAGGACGGAACGGATCGCCGCGTCTTCGCGGCTGCGGCGGCCGACCTGATCGAGGCGAGCGCCCTCGGAAGCCTGGAGATGCAGGGTTTCAGCGTGAGCGACACCGATCCCAAGGGGCCGGCGCTGTTCGAGATCGGCCGCGCCGCCTACGCCTCCGCGGGGGCGGATGCCGGCACGTTCCTGGACGACGTCTCGCTCTCGCGGGGCAGCCTGCGCGCGCGGGTCGCGCGGCTTGCGCTGACCGGAACATCGCTCGCCCCGACGATCGCCGGGCTCCAGGGGATCGCCGCAGAACCCACGTCGGGTTCCGGGCTGTCCGACGTCGAGATGCGCCGCCTCGCACCGAATCTCGGCAATCTCACCGTGAGCGACCTGTCGATCGAGCTTCCGCCGGACTCCGGCACCGAGAAGCTGCCGCTCCGGGATGGGCGCGTCCCGACCCGGGCCACCGGTCCCGAGCCGGTCCGGCCGGGTCCCGGCAGGACTCCGGAGGCTAAGGGTCCGGATGCCAGAACTCCGGATGCCAGGGCTTCGGATATCAGAACCGCCGATCCCCTCGCCGTCACCGTCTCACCGCAGCCGCCACGCCGAATTGCCCTGCGCGAGGCCGTCCTCGCCCTCGGTCCACCGAGCAACGGCGTACCGAGCACGAGCCGCCTCAGGCTCACGGGTCTGAGCATGCCCGCCGACCTCTTGGCGGGCGCGCCGATCGTCGGCATGCTTCCAGCCTACGGCTACCGGAACCTCGATCTCGACGTCGTGGCGGATGCATCGCTGGACGAGAAGGCCCGCGACCTGTCTCTGCGCGAGATCACCGTAACGGGACGCGATATCGGCTCCGTGCGGCTGGAAGGCACGCTGGGCGGGATCGGGCCGGAGCTGTTCTCCGGCACGTTGCCGGCGGCGACGATGCTGATGTTCTCGGGCAGCGCCAAGACCCTCGACCTGACGGTCGAGAATGCCGGCCTGTTCGAACGCTTCCTCGCCGCACAGTCGAAGGATCTCAGCCTCAAGCCGGACGAGCTGCGCAAGGAATACGTCACCGCCAGCCTGCTGGGCGTGCCGGTCATCCTCGGCAACAGCGCAGCCGCGAAGGGCATCGGCGCCGCCATGGGTCAGTTCGTGATAAAGCCCGGCAAGCTGGCGGTCCGCGCGAAAGCCAAGGAGCCGTTCGGCATCGGGTTCATCGACCTCGGCGCGGCGCGCTCGCCGGCCGCCGTGCTCGACCGGCTGGATGTCGAGGCCAAGGCAAACTGAGGGCCCCGATCCCGGCCTCCAAAGGGCAGGCGGCCGGGATTTCAGGAGGGTGGTTCCCCATGATGGCTGCCCGCCTCTCGAAGATCGTGCTCGTGGCGGCCCTGGCGCTGACCTGCACGCTCGCGGTGTTCGGGAACGTCGTCGACCCGACGACCAATTATAGTTTCGTCCAGCACGTCCTCTCGATGGATACCGTGATGCCGGGGTCCGGGATCACGGATCGCTCGATCACGGACCCCGCGGTCCAGCATGCGGCGTTCATCGTGATCGTCGCCGGTGAGGCCGTAACGGCCCTGCTCCTCTGGCTCGGCGTCTCGTTGATGCTCAGCCGGCTGAGGGCACCGGCGGCGCGATTCGCGCGGGCGAAAACCTGGGCGATTGCCGGCCTCAGCGTCGGCTTCCTGGTTTGGCAGGCCGGCTTCCTGGGCATCGGCGGCGAGTGGTTCGGCATGTGGATGTCGAAAACCTGGAACGGCCAGGAAGCCGCCTTCCGGTTCGCCATGACGGTTCTGGGTGTTCTGATCTACGTGGCGATGCCGGATCCCGAGGAGCCGGTCGCGTGATCCCGACAGCAGCACCTCACTGGTGAAGGTCGGCCGTCACGCCTCGGTCCGTTCCACCGGTGGGCCAGTCGGTCCGCGTCGTCGCGGTCGGCGAGTGTCTGCGGCCGCTAGACCGCGATGATCTCTGGGTATAGCGCGGCGAGCGTTGCCCGGGTCGCCTCCGCCCAGGCCCGATCCCGCGCCCCGCGCTCCCGGTCGAGGGGTACGTCGGCGACGAGGCTGGCCGGACGTCGGGAGAGCAGCAGCAGCCGGTCGGCGATCCCGATCGCCTCGGCGACGTTGTGGGTCACCATCAGGACGCTCATGCCGGCCCCGTCGACGGTGTCGACCACGAGCCCGCGCAACTCGGCGGCGGCGGCATCGTCGAGCGAGACGAAAGGCTCGTCGAGCACCAGCACGCGGGGATCGTCGGCGAGCGCCCGCGCCAGCGCCACCCGCCGCTGCATCCCGAGGGACAGCGCCTTCGGGTAGCTGGCGCGCCATGGGGCCAGCCCGAGACGCCCGAACAAGCCGTCGAGGTCGCGCCCGCGCCGCGCGCGCGGCAGACCAAGGCGGATATTGTGCTCGACGCTGCGCCAGGGCAGCAGCCGCGGCTCCTGGAAAACCATCCCGGCCTGTTCCGCGCCGGAAACCTGGCCGGTGTAATCGGTGTCGAGACCGAGCAGGATCCGTAGCGATGTGGTCTTGCCGGCGCCGGACGGGCCGATCAGGCAGACGATCTCGCCGGCCTCGACTCCGAACGCGAGGTCGCGGACCGCCTCGACCGGCTCGGCACCACGCGACCGGTACCATTTCGAGTCGATCGAAACCCGGAGGACGGGATCAGCGCCAGCGGCGGACATGAGCTTCGAGCCGCTGCAGGAGGAGAACGTCGATTCCGATCATCACGGCCATGAACACGAGGCTATAGCCGATGATCGCGGCGACGTCGGTGCTCTGGACGAAGTAGTAGTTGATCGCGAAGCCGACCCCGTCCGGGCGGCCGAGCAGTTCCACCACCAGCACGATCTTCCAGGCGAGCGACAGGCCTGAGCGCGACGCAGTCACCACGTAGGGCTGGAGCTGCGGGATCAACACGTCGCGGGCCCAGGTCAGCCGGTCGAACCGATACGCCCGGGCCATCTCGTCGAGTTGCGGGTCGAGGTTGCGGGCGCCCTCGCGCACGATCACGGCGACGTTAGGAAGCTTGTTCAGCACCACCGCGAGGATCGCGGCCGCCTCGGTCAATCCGACCCAGACATAGGCCAGCACGGTGATCACCAGGGCTGGGGTGTTGAGCAGGACGAGGAGCGGGGTGTCGAGGGTGAGATCCGCGGCCTTCGAGCGACCCAGCGCGACGCCGAGCGCCACGCCGAGGACCATCGCGATCCCAAAGGAGATCGCGACTCGCAGCAACGTCACGCCGACATTGTGGATGAGGTCGCCGCGTTCCGCCTCCTGGATGATGAAACGCAGCACCGCCATGGGCGCCGGCAGCAGGCGCGAACCGGCCTCCAGCGCGGCGGCCTGCCACGCGGCGACGAGCACCAGAAGGGATGCGATGCGGGTCAGCGCACCCATGCGGATCCGGTTGTCGGCATCACCCGCGTGAATGCCCCCCGCGCCGGCGCCTCAACCATTGCGGCCCGTGTCGTAGTAAAGGTCGGGAGGAAGGGCGCTCCCCTTGCCGACGAGGCGCGCCCCGCCGAGGCGGGACATCACCGTGTAGAGCTTCTCGGCGTCGGCGCGCTCCTCCGCCACGGATCGGCGCGGGATGCCCGCCAGGAAATCCCGCTTCAGCGCCTCGAAGGTGGCGTCGTCCTCGGCGGCCATGAGGGGGCGCACTATCTGCCACGTGGCGGGATCCTGCGCGAGCATGTCCTTGGCCGCCCGCGAAGCCCGCACGAAGCCGGCTACGGCGGCCGGCTTCTCCTTCACGACCGTATCCTGGAACAGGTAGCCGATCAGCGCCACGTCGCCGGCGACGCCCAACGCGTGCATGATGTCCTCCGCGCCGACGAGGCGGCGGTATTTCTTGGCCTCCAGCCGCGCGCAATAGGTCCAGTAGGTCAGCGCCGCGTCGAGGGCGCCCTGCTCCAGCTTCAGGGTAATCAGCGGCGGCGCGCCGTAGGCGATCTCGGCGGCGCGCTCAAGGTCGATCCCGGCCGCATCCTTGGCCTGCGCCTTGAGCAGCAGCCAGTTCTTGTCGAGGGGGCCGCCGGCGACACCGAGACGCTTGCCGTCCAAGTCCTTGAGGGTCTTCACAGGACTGTCGGCCGGCACCATCACGGCGCCCTCAGACGTCGAGTACGGGATGAACCGCACCGCCTGCCCGTCATTGCCGAGGCGGGCCGCCCAGAGCAGGTCCCCGATGATGGTGTCGACTTGCCCGCCGATGAAGCTGATCCGCGCCGCGTCGTTACCCGCGAGCTTGACGGCGTCGAGCGTGAAGCCGTTGGCCACGTCGAGACCCCGGGCCTTGATCACCGCCGCTTCCCAGGTGGACGTGCCGAAGGGCAGGCTCCCAAGGCGGATCGTCGGTCCGTCGGCGCGCGCCGCTCGAAGCCCGAGGCCGCCGAGCACGCTTCCGGCGAGCATCGCGCGCCGTGACAGCATCACGCCTTCTCCCATCGTCTTGCGCAGTCCTCGGTGGCGCGAGACTGGGGTAAGGACCCGGCCCATTGCCATTGGAAACAGGTCATAGGGCTCGCACCGGCCTCCGTCCATCGTGCGGAACACGCTTGCGCGCAACCTGCCACAGCGGCACCTTCGATCCAGGCACGTTTACGGGAGGGACCGGACCATGAGTGAGCGACGTGAAGAGGCCTTGGACCACGCCACCGTCGAGGCGCGGCTGAAGGCCGAGCTGCCCGCGTGGCGGCTGGAGGAGGGTTGGATCCGCCGGACCTACAAGACCGCGGGCTGGAAGAGCACGCTCATGGTGATCAATACCGTCGGCCACCTCGCCGAGGCCGCGTGGCACCATCCCGACATCACCGCCTCCTATGCCTGGGTCGAGGTCCGGCTGATGAACCACGCCGCGAAGGGCATCACCGACAAGGACTTCGCCCTCGCCCGCAAGATCGAGGAGGTGGTGGCCTGGCAGCCCGGCCAGGAGGGACAGGGTCTGGAGGGGACGCCCACCGATCCGCGATTCGCCTACATCAAGTACGACAAGTAGCGCCGAGGGAGCCGTCACCGCGGCTCCTTCACCCGACGGCATTCGGTCTTGAGGTAGGCGCTCCTGCCGATCTCGTCGCGCCGCTCGGTCCGCGCGATGATCTCCTGCCAACCCGTGGCGCAGCCGAGCTCGTTGGCGACCCGGATCTTGCGGACCTCGAGGGCCTGATCGTCGGTGCAGGCCTCCTGGGCCAGGCCGTTGGCGCAGACCAGAACGACGGCGATGAAGGCATTCATGGGCGCTCGGATCCTCGTTCCAGCCCAGCCCTACGCGCCAGACCATCGCAAAGTTTCCGCCCACGCGACACTGCGCGCAGGGATACCCTCCACGGTCGACCCGTCCTGAGGGGGCGAAAGGACGGGTCGACCGCTTGTCGCGGCGCTGGAGGGCGCCGCGATCTCGTCCGCCTGACGATCGGTCAGGCGCTGTGCGTCGCTCCGCCGCCGCTCGCCGGCCGGATCCGGTAGCAGCCAACATAGAGGGCGGGCAGGAACAGCAGCGTCAGGACGGTCGCCGCCAGGATGCCGCCGATCATGGCGAAGGCCATCGGCCCCCAGAACACCTCCCGGGCGATCGGGATCAGGCCGAGACTCGCCGCCGCCGCGGTGAGCAGGATCGGGCGCATCCGGTGGTGCGTCGCCTCGAACACGGCATCCCAGGGCGCCAGCCCGTCGGCCCGGAATTCCTCGATCTGGCTCACGAGGATCACGGCGTTTCGGATGATGATGCCGATGAGCGCGAGGATGCCCAGGATGGCGACGAACCCCATGGGTTTCTCGAACAGCAGCAGCGCCGGCACCACGCCGATCAGTCCCAGCGGCGCCACGGCGAAGACCAGCAGCACCCGGCCGAAGCTCTGGAGCTGCATCATCAGCAGCACCGCCATGGCGAGCAGCATGACCGGCACGACGGCCGCGATCGGACCCTGACCCTTGGCGGATTCCTCGACCGCACCGCCGGTCTGCAGGGTGTAGCCCTCCGGCAGCGCCTTCGCGAAGGCGTCGATTCCGGGCTGCAGGGCGGTCACGATGGTGGCCGGCTGCGTCATATCGTGGATGGTCGCCCGTACCGTCACGGTGGGGAGCCGGTCGCGGCGCCAGACGATCGGCTGCTCCAGGTCGTAGCCGATCCGCGCGAAGGCGAGGAGCGGCACCACCGACCCGCTGGCGAGGCCAACCTGAAGCGATTGCAGCGTGTCGAGCGAGGATCGTTCGGCGGCGCCCGCTCGGCCGACGACGTTCACGAGGTAGATCGAATCCCGCACCTGGGTGATCGCCTGACCGCCCTCGATCCCGTTCAGGATGCCGGCCACGTCCTGGCTGGTGACGCCGAGCTGCCGGGCCTTGTCCTGAAGGATCTCGACCCGCAGCACCTTGCCGGGCTCGTTCCAGTCGAAGGTCGGCACGTCGAGCCGCTTGTCGCCGGCCACGACGTTGGCGAGGTCCAGGGCGAGACGGCGCACCGTCTCCATCCGGGGTCCGCTCAGCCGGTACTGGACGGGCCGGCCGACCGGGGGACCGAGGCTCAGCGGCTGCACCAGGACGTCGGTGCCGACGAAGTCCTGCCGCGCCACGTCCTGGAGGCGGGTCATCACCCGATCGCGGACCTCCAGAGACTTGGTGACGATCACGATCTGTCCGAAGAACGCGTTGGCGAGCTGCTGGTCGAGGGGCAGGTAGAAGCGTACCGCCCCCTGCCCGACATAGGACGACCAGCTCGACACATCGGGATCGTCCTTCAGCCGCGTTTCGAACCGATCCATCTGCGCGCGGGTCTCGGCGATGGTGGCGTTTTGCGGCAGGGTGAGGTCGACCAGCACCTCGGACCGGTCCGAGGACGGGAAGAATTGCTGCTGCACGTGGCCTATCCCGACGATCGCGGCGACCATCAGCGCGAGGCAGACCACCACCGTCGTCCAGTGCCAGCGCATGGCGATCCGCAGCGCCCCGACGAACAGGCGCGTGAAGATTCCCTCCTTCTCGGTGTGGTGCTTCATGGTCTTCGGGAGGAGCGTGACGCCGACGAGCGGTGCGAACAGGACCGCCACGACCCAGGAGACCAGCAGGGCGGCCGCGATCACCACGAACAGCGAATAGGTGTATTCGCCCGCGCCGGAGCCGTTGAACCCGATCGGCAGGAAGCCCGCAACGGTCACGAGCGTCCCCGTCAGCATGGGGAACGCCGTCGACGTGTAGGCGAAAGTCGCGGCCTTGCGGAGCGTGTCGCCCCGCTCCAGGCGGGCCACCATCATCTCGACAGTGATCATGGCATCGTCGACCAGCAGGCCCAGCGCGATGATCAGCGCGCCGAGGGAGATGCGCTGCAGCGTCACGTCCATGATCTGCATGACCACGAAGACGATCGCCAGCACGAGCGGGATCGACACGGAGACCACGAGGCCGGCCCGGACGCCGAGGCTGACGAAGCTCACCGCCAGGACGATGATCACGGCCTCGACCAGCGCCTCGGTGAAGCCGCCGATTGCGTGCTCGACCTGGCGGGGCTGGTCGGAGACGAGGTGGACGCCGACACCGACCGGGAGGGTCGCCTCGATGCGGCGCATGCGCTCCTTCAGCGCCTCGCCGAAATGGAGCAGGTTAGCGCCCGGCCGCATCGCGATGGCGAAGCCGATCGCGGGCTTGCCGTCCACCCGGAACAGCGGCGCGGGCGGATCCTCGTAGCCGCGGCTGATCTCGGCGATGTCGGCGAGGCGGAAGAAGCGGTCATTGACGCGCAGGTTGAAGTCCTGAAGGGAGGCCTCCGAGGCGAAGGACCCGCTGACCCGCAGCGAGACGCGCTCGGGACCGGCCTGGACCACGCCGGAGGCCGAGACGGCGTTCTGCGTCTGCAGAGCCTTGATCAGCGCCTGGAAGTCGATGCCGTAGCCCGCGAGCTTGCGGGTTGAGAAATCGAGATAGATCGTCTCGGCCTGCGTGCCGATCAGCTGGGTCTTGCCGATGTCGGGCACCCGCAGAACCTCGGTGCGGATGGTCTCGACGTAGTCGCGCAATTGCCGGTGCGTCAGGCCATCCGCCGTGAAGGCGTAGATGTTGCCGAAGACGTCGCCGAACTCGTCGTTGAAGAACGGCCCCTGCACGCCCTGCGGAAATTGGCCCTTGATGTCGCCGAGGCGCTTGCGGACCTGATAGAAGGCCGGCTGCACCTCGCCCTTCTTCAGCGTGTCGCGGAACTGCACGAACACGGTGGACGAGCCCGGCGTCGTGTAGCTCCGGACGTAGTCGAGGCCGTTGAGCTGCTGAAGCTCCTTCTCGACGCGGTCCGTGACCTGGTCGAGGGTGTCCTTGATGGTCGCGCCCGGCCACGTGGTCTGGACGACCATGGTCTTGATCGTGAAGGGCGGATCCTCCTCGCGGCCGAGGCGGGTATAGGCCATCACGCCCGCGATCAGCGAGACGAGCATCAGGAACCAGACGAACGAGCGGTGCTCGAGCGCCCAGTCGGAGAGGTTGAAATCCTTCACTGGGGAACCCCGTGCGGTCAGCTCAGACGGCGCCGTCGGTCAGGCGCACGGCTTGGCCTTCTGCGAGTGCGTGGACACCGGCGATCACGACCCTGTCGCCCGGCTGGAGCCCCGCGGTGACGGCGATCCGGCCCGCCTCCGCCGCGCGCCGGTGCTCCGCCAGCGTGACGTCGCGGCGCATCACCGTCTTGCCATCCCTGGCGACCACCCAGACCGAGGGGCGGCCACCCTCGTCGAGCAGAGCCGAGGCGGGCAGCAGAATGTGGGGCGGCACCGCCCGGGCCAGCGAGACGTTGATGGTCGAACCCAGGCGGAACGCCGCGTTCGGATCCTCGAGGGTAATCCGGATGCGCTTCGAGCGAGTCCCTGATTCCGCGAGGGGCGACACCTCCCGCACGCGCCCGCGCGCGGTCACGTCCGGCGCGCTCTGGAGGGCGATTGTGAAGACGCCTTCCGCCGGCATCGCGCCCACGTAGGCCTCCGGGATATCGACCACGGCCTCGCGAACGTCCGGTCGTGCCACGGTCACGACGCCCTGCCCTGCGCTCAGCACCTGCCCGACTTCGGCGAGGCGCTGCGTGACCACGCCGTCGAACTCGGCCTTCAGCGCGGTGTAGCCCAGCTGGTCGCGGGCTTTCTGCAGACTCGCCAGGGCCTGATCGACCCGCGCCCGGGCGGTCTCACGCTTGGCCACCGCCTGATCGAGGGTGGCTTGCGCGACGCTGTTGCCGGTCATCAACCGGCGGGTTCGCGCCTCCGCGGCCTCGGCGTTCTCGGCCTGGGCGCGGGCATCGGCGAGATCGGCCTCGGCGCGGGTCAGATCGAAGCGCGTGACGATGACGTCGAGGGCCGCGAGACGCTGGCCCTTCTTGACGATGTCGCCGACCGTCACGTCGCGCCCGACCATCCGGCCAGGAATCTGGAAGCCGAGCTGAGCTTGGTAGCGCGGCTCGATCGTTCCGGCGAACGGGCCGAAGGTGATCGTATCGATCGGCTCGGCGACCTGGGTGAGCACCGGTCGAACCGGGCCGGACGAGGGATCGCGCGCCTCATCGCCGCGCCCATCACAGCCGCACAGAAATCCCGCGCTAAGGCCGATGGCCAGGATGGACCGCACGATCATGGTCGCCCCCCCAAATCGGTGGCGCGGACGACCTGCCCGGGCCGCAGGAACTGGATGCCGGCGACCACGACACGCTCACCCGGCTCGACACCCGATCTCAGCGCGATGATGTCGGGGCCGAAGCGATCGATCTCGACTATGCGGACCGCGACGGTGTTCCGGGCCGGGTCGTAGATCCAGACAGCGGGATGGCCGTCGTAGCGGTACAGTGCGGACCAGGGCAGTTCCACGGCGTCGTGGGGTGCGAAGCGACCGCGCCCGACCACAACGGCGCCGAGACCCATGGCGGGCGGCGTCTTGGTGAGTCCGATCTTGACGCGGACCGTGCCGGTCGATGCGTCGACGGTCGGCGAGATCTCGCGGACAATCCCGGTCGTGGCGATCGTCGGGTCGGCCTGCAGGGTGATCACGACGGCGTCGCCGGACGGGGGCTTGGTGGTCAGTGATTCGTACACGTTGAAGACCGCGTCCCGCGGACCGTCCTGGGCGACGGCCAGGACGGTCTGGCCCGATTGCACCACCTGACCGACCTCGAAGCTGCGGCTCGTGACGATCCCCGCGACCCCCGCACGCAATTCCGTGTAGGAGAACTGCTCCTGCGCGGTCCCGAGGGCGGCCTTGGCGGACTCGACCGAAGCCTGCGTGGTGCGCAGTTCCTGCTCCGCGTTGTCGTAGGTGGAGCGCGTCGTGAAGCCGCCGGCCAGAAGCTGCTTCTGCCGCTCGAAGGACATCTTGGCCTGGGTCTGAAGGGCTTCTGCCGACGTGAGTGCAGCCTTGGCGTTGTCGAGATTGGCCTGCTGGGTCAGGGGCTCCAGGCTGGCGAGGACCTGATCGGCCTCGACGTGGTCGCCGATTTCCACCCGACGCTCGGCCACCTTTCCGCTCGTCCGAAACGACACGTTGACCTGTGCCTGAGCCTGGATGTCACCCGTCAGCACCACGTCGAGCGCCACGGGCGTACGCCGGGCCTCCACGACCCGGACGCGCACCACGGTTGGGTCGACGGTTGCCGTCTCACCCTGCGCGCACCCAATACCGCCGAAGGCGGTTATCGCAAGAATATACGCGACAGGACGTAGATTGGCTTTGCGGATCATGCGGTCGACCATCCCGGCCGGGCTCGTGCAGATTGCGTGGCGTCGTCCTAGCCGATCCACTACATACCGTCCAGTCGGTTTTTAACGCAGGTGAGTGATGGAAGCGAAGCGCAGGCGGCTCGTCGAGCGTCCGGAGATCATCCTCGAAGCGGCAGCCGCAGTCCTCTTGAAGGCCGGCGCGCGCGGGCTGACCATCGATGCGGTCGCGGCGGAAGCCGGCCTGAGCAAGGGCGGGGTGCTGCATCACTACGCGTCGAAGGAGGCCCTCATCCTGGCCCTGGTCACGCGGAAGCTGACGCAGCTACGCGCGGAACTGGCCGCCTGCGAGGCCGAGATTCCACCCGGACCGTCGCAACTTCCCCGGGCGCTGGTGGCCCATGTCCGTGGGCATTACTGCGACGACGACGAGTCCTCGCACGCGCTGCTGCTGGCCTCGATGGAATCTCCGGAGGCGCAAAAGGATTACAAGGCTTTCGTGGCCGAGCAGCTGGGGCGCCTCGAAGCCGTCGCGGGTGCCAGTCCCGGAGAGGGCTCGGTGCTCTTCTTCGCGATCCTGGGCCTGTTCATGGGCCGTGCGCTCGGCTTCCATCAGCTCCGCGACGCGGACGTCGCGCCGATGCTCGACGCCTTGGAGCGGATCGCGCAGCGGTCAGACCGCTGAGATCCGCCGTCAGGCCTGGAACGCCAGCACCGCGCGGGTCCCCGGGCGCCCGGGGACGTAGGAAAGCGCCGAGCGCAGGTTGGTCGCCATGGCCCGCACGATCCGCGATCCGAGCCCCGTTCCGCGGACGGGTCCCTCCCCGGTCCACCCGATGCCGTCGTCCTCGACGGCGAGCAGGATCGTGTCGGCGGCATCCCGCGCCACCTCGACGCGGATCTCGCCCGACGTGCCCAGCGGATAGGCGTACTTGTACGCGTTGGTCACCAATTCGGTGACGACCACACCCACCGACACCGCCTTGTCGGTGGACAGCCGAACCGGTGCGGCCCGCAGACGGATCGGGTGATCCCGGCCGCTCGCCCGCATCGCGGCCTGCAGCTCTTCCACGAGGCTACCGAGATAGGCGTCCAACTCCACGCTCTCGACGTCGTCCGAGGTGTAGAGCCGACGGTGGATGCCGGCGATCGCCGAGATCCGCGCCTGCATCTCGTCGAGCGCCGCCTTGGCGGCCGGATCGGTCACCGCGTTGCGCTGCATATGCGCCAGCGCCGCCACCAGGGCGAGCGAGTTGGCGACCCGGTGGTTGACCTCGCGCAGCAGCAGCTCGGCCCGGTCGCGGGCCTCCCGCATCTCGGCCTCCGCCCGCTCCTTGTCCCGCCGCAGGGTCTCCTGCCGCAGCGCCGTGGCGACCGCCTCGCCCAGAAGCTCGCGAAACTGGCCCTGGACATCCTTCCAGACGTAGTCGACCGCTCCGGCCTTCAGCGCGGCGACGGCGACGCGACTGTCTTCAGATCCGGTCACGTAGATGACGGGCGGCGCCTGCGGCAAGGCGCGGATCTCGGGCAGGAGGTCGAGCCCGGTCTGGCCGGGCATGTGATGATCGAGCGCCACCGCGTCGATCCCGCCCGCGGCCAAGCGTGCCAGACCGTCGGCGCCGCTCTCGCAGAGCTCGACCGCGTAGCCCCGCGCCTCGAGCGAGCGCTTGACCAGGCGGCCGAGGCCGGGATCGTCGTCGATGTACAGGATGCGCGCCGCGGCGGTCGGGGCATCCGCGTCGGGGCGCTCGCGGCTCATGGGTTCTGGGGGACCTGCATGACCGAGAAGAACAGCCCGAGCTGCCGGATCGCGTTGGCGAAGCCCTCGTAGTTGACCGGCTTCGTGATGTAGACGTTCGCTCCGAGATCGTAGCACCGCTGGATCTCGCGGCTGTCGTCCGTCGTCGTAAGCACCACCACGGGGGAGCGCCGAGTGTGCGGGTTCGCCTTGACCGTCTCGAGGATATCGAGACCGGTCATGTCGGGCAGGTTGAGGTCGAGAAGGATGAGCAGGTGGCGCTTCGCGCTCGCCTCTCCGGACCCGTCCGCCCCCAGCAGGTATGCGAGCGCCGAGGTGCCGTCCCGGAATGGCACGATCTCGTTGTTGACGCCGGCCCGTCGGATGTTGCGCTCGATGAGCCGGGCGTGGCCCTCGTCATCTTCGATCATCACGATACTGACGGGATGCACGGGGCGCTCCATGCTCATTCGGCGGCCATGGGCGTCGGCTCCACGGCCTCCAGGTCCGCATTAGCCGCCCGGGACGGCAAGGTCACGTCGAACGTGGTTCCCTTCCCCAGCGTCGAGCTGACGTCGATCCGTCCGCCGAGGGAGCGCACGAGTGCCTTGACGTGGGCGAGGCCGATGCCTTCGCCGGGGCGATCCTGAGCGCCCGAGCGCCGGAACAGCTCGAAGACCCGGGCGTGATCCCGCTCCGCGATCCCGCGGCCATTGTCGGTGACGGAAAAGCAGATGCCGCGGGGGCCGGTCGAGCGGGCCGTGACGGCGATCCGTCCCGGGCGAGACGGGTCGAGGTACTTGATCGCGTTGTCCAGCAGGTTGCCGAAGATCTGCTCGACCGCGAGGCGATCGGCGACGATGCCCGGCAGAGTTGCCGGGATGATCACGTGGGCACCGGCGGCTTCGGCCTGGTGCCGGAGCGCGTCCGCAACGGCCTGGAGCACGGCCGCCATGTCGAGGTGTTCCGGCGTGAACTGCCGACGGCCCTCGCGGGACAGCTTCAGGATGGCGGCGATCAGCGCCTCCATTCGGTTCACGGCAGCCTTGATGAAACCCAGCGCCTCCGCGAAATCCGCGTCGAGCCGCGCAGCATCCGGGTGGTCACCCAGTGCCGCACCGATCTCGAGCCGCGCGGAGTCCAACTCGCTCGTGAACCCCATCACGTTGACCAGGGGCGCGCGCAGATCGTGGCTGACGATGTAGGCGTAGCGCTGGATCTCCTCGTTTGATTCCCTCAGCTCCGCTTCGGCCTCGCGCTGCTCTGTGATGTCGGTATGGACCCCGACCCACTCCCGGATGGCGCCGCGTCGGTCGAGGACCGGGACCGCACGGATCGCGTAGTGCCGCCACGTCCCGTCGCGCGATCGGACCCGATGCTCGTGAACGTAGGTTCGCCGGGCGCTGACGGTGGCGTTCCAGGTCTCGACCGACGACTTCACGTCGTCGGGATGGACCGCGTCGGCCCAGCCGAACCCCTCGTACTGCGCGCGCGTCTGCCCGGTGATGGCGCTCCAGCCGGGCTGCTCGCCCACCATCCGGCCCTCGGCATCGTTGGTCCAGAGGACTCCGCGCACGGCCTGCACGGCCGCACGGAAGCGCGCCTCGCTCGCCTGCAGATCCTGCTGGACCCGCTGCTGATCGAGGGAGGAGGCGAGCATTGCGAGGAACAGGATGAGGAAGGTCGTGCCGGCGACGTAGACGGCGAGGCTCTCCTGACCCGCCTTCGCCATCCCGGCATGCGCGGCGGCGTCGGACGCCGTAACGGTCGCCGCGGCCATTCCGGTATAGTGCATCCCGGCCACCGCGATGCCCATGATGCAGGCAGCCACCAGTTTCTGCGCGACGCCGTGCTGGCGGAAGGCGAGCCACAGGGCGGCGGTCGCGGCTGTCACGGCGATCACGATCGAGACGGCGACGATGGAAGGGCTGTAGGAAAGGTGTCCCGGTATCCGGAGCGCCGCCATGCCGGTGTAGTGCATCCCGGCGACACCGAGGCCCATCAGCGGGCCAGCGACCAGCACGCCGTCGGGACTGCCGCCCGTCCGGGCTACCCAGGCGAAACCCGCTCCGGTCGCAGCCACCGCGATGACGAGGGAGAGGAGCGTGACGCCGAGATCGTAATCCGCCGGCAGACCCATCTCGAAGGCGAGCATGCCGACGAAGTGCATCGACCAGATGCCGCCCCCCATGGCCACGGCGGCACCGGCCACCCACGGCCAACGCGGACCCGCGACGGGCCCGCGGACCCGGGCCCCGAGGTCCAGCGCGGTGTACGAGGCGAAGACCGCGAGGCCGATCGACAGGGCGACGAGCGCCGGATTGAAGCCGGTATGGACCATTCTGAAGGCATCGACGCGCGATCTGCGTGGATCCGCATGTAGCCGGTGTTATTCGCGACCGCCATCCGGGTTGAACCGCCCCTGGGCGTCGCCGATGCGGTCAACAAGACCGCCACGTTGCAGCCGGTCCCATGACCGGTCCGTATTCACCCCGCGCACCAGCGTCGGAAAGGCATTCGCCTCGGTCAACGGCGCCGAAGCCAGCGCCGCGCAATGACCTTCCAGCATTGCGCCAGGTGTTCAGCTCGATCTTCCCCTGGGGGAACGACAACGATGAAGTTCTAGCGAGCCGTATCTGGATTATGAACCGGTATAGGAAAAGCTGATGGTTTCATCGCTCTCCTGCCGTGACGCTGCGATGGACGCTGGATGACCGCGCAGAAATCTCGATCCGGCAACGGCGCGAAATAAAAATTCCGGTTCGTCGCAGCGGCATGGCCTCTCCTGCGGTTCTCGCGCGTTGTAGGCTTCGTCGCTCCTCATCGACCATGCAGCTTCATGAACGAACACCCCGCGACGCCGTCCCCGGACCAGCTGCGTACGACCCTCGCACGGGCTCTGTACGATTCCGATCAGAGCGTCGCGGAATATCCCCCCTGGGACGACGAATCCCTCGACGGAGCGAGGTCCGACCTTCGGGAGCGCTTCCTTCACCGCGCCGACGTCGTCTTGGCGGGCCCCCTCGCGGCGTTCCTGGTCGACGCGGCGGCGCGGTCGGCCGACGACGAGGAATTACGGGTGTTGCGTCGCCAGCGGATGGCACCCGACCGGGAACGCGAGCTTCTCGAGGCCAACAACCGGATGCTCGCGCGGGCCGAGGCGGCGGAGGCCGCGCGTGACGCAGCCGATGCCGCGCATCATGCAGCCGAGGCTGCCTGCGCTGCCGCAGAAGAGGCGCTCGCCACGATGCGGCGTGAGCGGGATGTCGCGCGCGAAGCGGAGGCGTTCTGGCAGCACTTCGCTTTCGACGCGGATGATCTGGCGACGCGCCGGTTGGTCGAGCATGCGGATGCCCGAGCCTCCGCCGAGCGCGAGGCGATCCAGGAGCGAGCCCGCCGGGAGCGGGCCGAAAGCGCGCTTCGCCTGTTCGCCGACCGGGCCGACGTGATGCCCAAGGAAGGTTGGGCCTCGGATCTTGCCAAAGCCAACCGCGATATTCCGCTCTGGTGGTTCCACGCGGCCCGGGTCGCGCTGGAACCTCCGGATACGTCCGGCAAGGCTTAGGCGGCGTCGCGGTCCCGGACCGGATTCATCGGCTTCAGCGATCCCGCGGCTTCGCGACGGGCCGGCGCGCCGGCCTGAATGGCCTCGTCCCACGCGCAGGGTGCGGGCTTGTCGCGCGCATTGTGGCCGGCGGCTCACCCGCCCCGTCGACGCGGAACTCCCGAGACGCTTCCGCGCGCGGCTCCGGACGATGGACTTCACGACCCCCTCCCCGAAAGAAGAGGACCGCGGAGTTTCGCCCCCCTCAGGCCGCCGCCGGTTGCTTGGCCGATGCGGGCGGATCACGGAACAGGGCCGTGCAGCCGGAGCCGCGGTGCATGCTCAGGATCGAGGCGCGGTCGATCTCCGGATGGGTTTTGAGGACGTTCTGCACGCAGGCCAGCACGCGCTCGTACTGCGCGGCGTCGAAATTCGGCTCCAGCGGGCTGACGGCAATGTACGTTTCGACCACGAGCACGCGCTCTGCGCGATCATGGTCCACATCGACGGCGATCCAGGACGATTTGATAAGGCTGGTGCTGGCGAGCATGGGCGTTCCTCGTTCAGCGTTGCATCGTTTCGCCACCCCTGCGGGTCGGCAATTTTGACGAAATCATGGACCGCGTACGGACGAAAGCCAAGGGCTGCGGCACATAGCAGAGGTCCGAGACATGCGGACTTGTTGAGGTAGCTGGATTGTCAGCCTACGGTTGCGCGTTGAGCGGGCGTGGGCCGCACACAATAGGCACTCGCTTCCGAATGATGGCATGTGGTATACAAATCGCCGGACTCGTCACGCCGGGTCCAAACGACGGTGTCGCGACACGACGAGACCGCGCTTTGACAGGGAGTGCAGACATGATCCCTCGAAGGATGGGCCGCGCATACCGTCGCGGCGCCCGTTGCCGGTCGCAGCCTCCCGAGGGCATCCTGGAACCAGTCTGAGCGGCCTGATCCGTTCCCCCGCAATCCCGAACCGCTTCCAACTCCGAGACCGATCATGACCAAGGCCCTCGAAGGCGTCCGCATCCTGGACTTCACCCACGTCCAATCGGGTCCGACCTGCACCCAGCTGCTGGCTTGGTTCGGCGCGGACGTGATCAAGGTCGAGCGGCCGGGCGTCGGCGACGCGACGCGACAGCAGCTCCAGGATCTTCCTGAAGTGGACAGTCTCTATTTCACGATGCTGAACCACAACAAGCGTTCGATCACGCTCGATTCGAAGAACGCGAAGGGCAAGGAGGTGCTCTGGCGCCTCATCAAGGAATGCGACGTTCTGGTCGAGAACTTCGCGCCGGGGGCGCTGGCCCGCATGGGTCTGACCTGGGAGAAGATCCACGAAGCGAACCCGCGGATGATTTTGGCCTCCGTGAAGGGCTTCGGCCCCGGTCGCTATGAAGACTGCAAGGTCTACGAGAACGTCGCCCAGTGCGCCGGCGGATCCGCCTCGACGACCGGCTTCCGGGACGGCATCCCGATGGTGACGGGAGCGCAGATCGGCGATTCCGGCACCGGCCTGCACCTCGCCCTCGGCATCGTCACCGCCCTCTACCACCGCACCCAGTCGGGCCTCGGTCAGAAGGTCGACTGCGCCATGCAGGACGGCGTGCTCAACCTGTGCCGCGTGAAGCTGCGCGACCAGCAGCGCCTGGAGCACGGCCCGCTAAAGGAATACAGCCAGTTCGGCGAGGGCATCCCGTTCGGCGAGGCCACCCCCCGTGCCGGCAACGATTCCGGCGGCGGTCAGCCGGGACGCATCCTGCGGTGCAAGGGCTGGGAGCAGGATCCCAACGCCTACATCTACGTGATCACGCAGGCGGCGGTGTGGGACCCGATCTGCGACATCATCGGCGAGCCCGACTGGAAGACCGATCCCAACTACGCGACCCCGAAGGCCCGCCTGCCGCACCTCAACGAGATCTTCACGCGGATCGAAGCGTGGACGATGAAGGTCTCCAAGTTCGAGGCGATGGATACCTTGAACAAGCACGACATCCCGTGCGGCCCGATCCTGTCGATGAAGGAAATCGCCGAGGACGAGGCCCTGAGGAAGACCGGCACCATCGTGGAAGTCGATCATCCGACGCGCGGCAAGTACCTGACCGTAGGTAATCCCATCAAGCTTTCGGCGAGCCCGAGCGAGGTCAAGCGGTCGCCGCTTCTGGGCGAGCACACCGACGAGATCCTGCGTGACGTGCTCGGATACTCGGAGACGGAAGTCGGCGAAATCGCCGAGTCCGGGGCCATCGGCGCGGTGCAGAAGATCGCCGCGGAGTGACGCTGTCCTGCGGGGGCGGCGCGAGGTCACCGGACCTTCGCCGCTCGCGCGTTCATCGCCGGCCGCCAAGCTGCAACGGTCGACGCTCCGGCATACGTCGACCTTCCTCGATCCCGCCTTTCAGATCGCTGCCCGCGCCACGCGGGAGTGACGCCCAGGAGATCGCATGCGCATCGCCTTCATCGGACAGCAGGATTTCGGAAAGGCCGTCCTCGAGGCGTTCCTCAAGCGGGGCGACGAGGTGGCCGGGGTGTTCTGCGCTCCGGAGAAGCCCGGCGCCAAGCCGGATGTCCTGAGGTTGGCCGCCGAGGAGAAGGGCCTGAAGGTCTTCCAGTTTCCGAGCCTCAAGAGCGCGGAGGCGGAGGCGGCGATGGGCGGATTGAGCGCCGATATCGGCATCATGGCCTACGTGCTGCAATTCGCACCGCAGAGCTTCGTGAACATCCCGAAGCACGGCACCATCCAATACCATCCGAGCCTGCTGCCGCGTTTCCGCGGGCCGTCCTCGATCAACTGGCCGATCGCCAGGGGCGAGCTGCAGACGGGGCTCACGATCTTCCGGCCCACCGACGGCCTCGACGAGGGGCCGGTGATCCTGCAGAAATCCTGCCCGATCGGGGCCCATGCGACCCTCGGCGACATCTACTTCGAGAACCTGTTCCCGATGGGCGTCGAGGCGATGCTGGAGGCGGCCGACCTCGTCGTCGCCGGCCAGCACGTCGAGATCGATCAGGAGGAGGACGCCGCCACCTACGAAGGCTGGTTCCGCGCCGCGGAGGCCGAGATCCGTTGGTCGTCCCACGCCGAGCAGATCTACAACCTGATCCGGGCCGCCAATCCCGCTCCCGGTGCCTGGACGACCGTGGATGGCAAGAAGCTGCAGATCTTCGATTCCAGACTGCAGCCGGTGCGCCGCCTCTCCGAGGTGAAGGGCAAGCCCGGCGAGGTGATCGCCGTCGACGACGACGGATTCAGCGTGTGTGCCCAGGGCGGCCAGATCCGGGTGAGCAAGGTGAAGGCCGAGGGCGGCAAAAAAGTTTCGGCAGCCGATTACGCCCGCGAGGTTGGGCTCTCCGTCGGTCAGGTTCTCGGCCGTTAAATCGCCGCCGGGTCAGCCCGTGATCGGCGCGCCTGCATGCGCCGATCGTGCAGGCTCGGACCCTTTTCGTGCGCTCCACGGCAGCCTTGCCCGAAGGTCCGAGAGCTTCAGGCGTGCCGCAGGGGGGGTCCCTCGATCCCCGACGTGCAGGGGCGCCCCAGTGAAGAGACGAACGCGCGCGACCGCGGATCCCGCGTGCCTCACGGTTTCGACGCGTTGAGCCCGTAACCGCGGAATCGTTCGACGATCTGACCGATCTCATGGTCGGACAGGATCATCGGCGCGCCCACCTGAAGCGCCACGGCGTATTGCTGGCACAGCGTTTCCAGCTCGACCGCGAGCCAGAGTGCCTTCTCCAGGCTCTCCCCGGCCGCAATCATTCCATGATTGGCCAGGAGGCAGACGTTTCTTCCGGCGAGCGCGGCCAGGGCCAGCTCGGAGAGCTCCGCCGTGCCATAGGCCGCATAGGGCGCGCACCGCACGTTCGGACCGCCGAAAGCCGCGATCATGTAGTGCACCGCCGGGATCTCCCGCCCGCACATGGCGAAGGCGGTGCTGTGGATCGGGTGCGCGTGGACGACGGCGGCGAGTTCTGGTCGGGACGCCAGGATGTCCCGGTGGAAGCGCCATTCGGAAGACGGCCTCTGGTCCGGCGGGTGCGTGCCGTCGAATTTGAGCGGGACCACGTCGTCCGGACCCATCCGGGCGGTGGGAAGACCGGAGGGCGTGATCAGGAGGCGATCACGGAAGCGCAGCGAGACGTTGCCCGAGGTACCCCGGTTCAAGCCCTGCGCGTCCATCGCCCGCGCCGCCGCCACGACGCTCTCCCGTGCGCTGCGCTCGTCCGTTTCCATGCCCGATCTCCGGTGCGTCGGAGTCCCGGTTATGCAGGAAGCCCGGCGCCGTAAAGACGGCGCCGGGCTCTTTGGCGGATCGCGGTGGAGGTTCGAAGGCCGGACTACTGCGCCAGGGCCGGCGCGAGGCTCACATCGGGCTTCTTGGTGTAGGCCGCTCGCATCGGTTTGAGGACGAAGAGGGCGAGCAGGGCCGCGAAGATGTTGAGGGCCGCAGCCGCCAGGAACACCGCGTGCCAACTCCCCGTCATGGTCGTCAGGACGCTGGTGTAGGGCACGATGAGCGCCGCCGTGCCCTTGGCGGTATAGAGGAGGCCGGCATTCGTGGCGGCGTATTTAGATCCGAAGGTGTCGCCGCACGTTGCCGGGAACAGGGAGTAGATCTCGCCCCAGGCGAAGAACACGAGGCCGGTCAGCAGGACGAAGGCGATCGGGTTGTCGCCGAACTGGCTCAGCGCATAGATGCCCACGCCCTCGATCGCGAAGGAGATGAACATCGTATTCTCGCGACCGATATGGTCGGAGACCCAGCCGAAGAAGGGCCGCGTGACGCCGTTGAGCACCCGGTCGAGGGTCGCCGCGAAGGTCAGCGCCGGCAGGGTGATGCCCAGCAGCGAGACCGGCACGTCGGCGATCTTGAAGTCCTTCGCGATCGGGCCGAGCTGCGCAGTCGCCATCAGGCCGCCGGCGGCCATCATGACGAACATGGCGTACATCACCCAGAAGATCGGGGTGCGCACCATCTCGGCGGGCTTGTAATCGCGCTTCGACTGGCTGACGCGCGCGACTTCCGGGACCTGTCCCTTGATCGGAGAGCGCAGGAACAGGGCGATCAGCATGACGATCACGCCCTGCCCGATGCCGAAGTAGAAGAACGCCGCCTCGTAGCCCTGCGACTTGATCATCGCCTGGATCGGCACGACGGTCAGGGCCGAGCCGGCGCCGAAGCCCATGGCGGTGATGCCGGCGGCGAGCCCGCGGCGATCCGGGAACCACTTCAGCGAGTTGCCGACGCAGGTGCCGTACACCGCGCCCGCGCCCGTCCCGCCGATCGCCGCGGCGATGTAGAGGACGGTGAGCGTTTCGGCGTAGGAATTGATCACCCAGGCGATGCCGCACAGCAGGCCGCCGAACAGGGTGACAATGCGCGGACCGTACTTATCGACGAACCAGCCCTCGATCGGCACCAGCCAAGTCTCGGTGACGACAAAGAGCGTGAAGGCCACCTGGATGGCGGCTCGGTCCCAGCCGTGACGCTCCTGCATCGGGTTGACGAAGAACGTCCAGCCGTACTGCATGTTGGCGATCATGCACATGCAGATCACGCCGAAGGCGAGTTGCAGCCATCGGCCGCTTCCCACCGGTTTGTGGATCTCGGACATAACCATCCCTCCTTGGCAGTGTTCTTGTTGCCGTTCCTGATGACGGCTTCCTATGCCCTGCCGAGGCGTGCTGTGGCAGAACAATCCGAAAGCCGTTCGTATAAAAATTCTTGGCTCGCGACCAAATAATCTCTGAACTACTCCGGCACGCGCCACGCTCAATATCAACGAATACCGGGTGGTCGACGGTATGCCAGCAGGATGGTGCTGATCCCGCTGCCGCGTGTCAATCGAACCTGCAGAAAAATACCGGAATGTCGGGCTGGATTAAACCCTCTCGCCGGACGTGGCCGAATTTCGCCGCGCGGTGGACCGCGCTTCGGCGGCTCGCGCCGGGATCAGGTGCGGTCTCCTTCACAGGTCTGTGGGGCCGGGCTGCAATTGACTAGGATCTGGTCAAGGTTTGCGGTAGTTCGCTTTAGAGCGCACGACAGAGAATGCGTGCGGGAAATCATACGCGTGGGGCGACTGGACGAGGGATGTCGAACTCTGAACCGTTGAGCGTGAAGCCGATCGTCGCCAGTTCCAGTCTCCGGACGTTGGCCTACGAGGCGCTCAAGACGGCCATCACCAACATGGATATCTACGGGCGTCCGGATGAGGTGCGGCTCGACGAGCGGAAGCTGTCGCAGGATCTCGGCGTGAGCCGTACACCCGTGCGGGAGGCGTTGACCGTTCTTGAGCAGGAGGGCTTCGTGCGTTCCGAGGCGCGGCGCGGCGTCTTCGTCATCAAGAAGAATAAGCGCGAGATCGTCAGCATGATCCACGCCTGGACGGCGCTGGAGAGCATGGCGGCCCGCCTCGCTTGCAGCCGCGCCACGGACTCGCAGCTGCGGTCGCTGCGCGAATCGTTCCCGGAATTCTACGAAGGCCAGCCCTCCGAGCACATCGACGAATACTCCGACGCGAATATCCGCTTCCACCAGCGGATCATCGCGCTCGGTCACTGCGACGCGATCGCGGATCTGACCAGCAACCTGTTGATGCATGTTCGCGGCATCCGGAGCACGGCACTCCGTCAGGGCGACCGGGCCGAACGATCGATCCGGGAACATGTGGCGATCATCGCCGCGCTGGAGGCGCGCGATGCCGACCTCGCCGAGCGCCTCGTCCGCGAGCACGGTCTTGGCCTTGCCCACCACGTCGACACGTATGGGGATTACCTGGACTGATTCGAGCGCCGGCGCGCGGTCGTTGACCGCGTGCCCAACGGCTCCTGCCCCCGATTGCGGCCGCGGCCTCTCACGACCGTGTGGGATGCGGAGGCACAGATGGAGCGACCGGCGGCCTTCGGTGCTTGGGTGACCTTTCGTAGGCCCAGCCGAACAGGATTCACGACAGCCGGTTTTCACGGCTGGGCTTCGGCTCCGGAAACCCAGTTAACGGGATGCAGGCAGTTGCGGGGCAATCCGCATGTGGCTGTCGCTGCCTCTAAGGCATGCGTACAGAAGCAACGCTGTCGAGTCCCCAGGGGCTGTTGAACGGTGCCCCACGGCTCGCCGTCCACGCAGCGACGACGGTCGAGGTCGCGCCCCCCACAGCCTCGCAAGACGGCGGACAAATACGCCGAGGAACCCTGGTGATGACGCCGCGTCGTTCGCGTCGCACCATCGCATCGTGGACGCTGGAGCAGTTTCAAGCGCCTCAACCCAACCGTGCAGCGCATGTTGGGACCCGGCTTGAGACAATCAGCGCGGCGCGCATGCACGGTTCGCATGCGCGGTATTCGTTATCTGGCATACCAGTTTGCAGAGCGGCATGGCATTTGTCGCATCGCAACATCAAGAGGCGACGCGCCTCAGACGGAGTGCCCCGATGATCGCCAGCTTCCTCGTCATCTTCGCTGCGTTCGCCGCCTGCCAGGCGCTGCTGACTGTGAAGTACGCCGACTTCCTGAGCCCGGCTTCCGACACGGGCTCGACCTCCGTCGCAGCCGCCCGCGACGTCGGAACGGCGAAGCTGGCCTGACACTCGACTGCGGAACCGAGTGGATCTCCCGAGGAATGCGTAGGGTTAACGCTTTCCTTAAGAAATCAGGCTAATGTCGGTGCATCGTTGACCATGCGGGCCAGGGAGCGACCGCGTTGGCTCTCGGCGTTGCATCACAGTCGTCGGACGGCCCCTTCGTTCTGCTGATCTCCGATCGGCCCTCGGAGCGCACGGCGCTCCAACGGGCCATCGCCCTGGTCATGGATTGCAGGGCCATGGCGGCGGACAAACCCGTTCCGAAGGAACGGCCGCACCTCGTCATCCTCGATTTGCCACCGACCCAGGCTGCGAGGCTGGATCTGGCTCTGAGCCATCGCGGGCTCCCCCTTCCCCGGCTGGTGCTCGTCCGGGGGGAACCCGCGCCGGCCGCGCCCCATCTCCGTCAGCTTCCGGCTGCGGCACCCCGTCAGGTCGTGCTGGCGAACGTGTTCGCGATGATCGAGGAGGCGACCCGCTCCGGTGAGCTGCGCAAGCGTCGGCTCGTCGAGCGCGTAACGGGCGCCACCGCGATCGTCTCGGAACTGTTCGACAGTGCAGCCCTGGGTGCCGGGCTCCAGCAGGCCGACGTCGAGCGGGGAACCGAGCTCGTGCTCGCGTCCGTCTCGGAGGTCGGCATCATGACGTGGCTCACGGAAGTCTGGCGCCACGATATCGGTGTCTATCAGCACACCCTGGGCGTCGCCGGCCACGCCGCCACCTTCGGCGCGCAGATCGGTTTGAGCCGCGCCGACCTGCGGCTGCTCGTTCGCGCAGCCCTCCTGCACGACATCGGCAAATCGCGGATCCCGGTCGAGATCCTCAACAAGCCGGGTCCGCTCACGCCGGAAGAGTTCCGCCTGATGCAGCGTCACCCCGAGATCGGCGCCGAGCTGCTGCGGGTCCAGGGCGATTTCGAGGAGACGGTGATCGACGTGGTGCGGCACCATCACGAGCGCCTCGACGGCAAGGGCTACCCGGATCGGTTGGCCGGCCCGGCGATCCGGGATCTGGTGCGCATCGTCTCGATCTGCGACGTCTTCTCGGCGCTCACCGAACGTCGGACATATCGGCAGCCGGCCAGCGCTGCCGAGGCGCTGGCAATCATGCTCGACAATTCCGGGCACCTGGATCCCGACCTTCTGCGCGTCTTCGCGCCCGTAATGCTCGGCGGCGAGGCGCTGGCGGCCTGACCGCGCGCCGGCGTTGCACCGCCGTCACGCCGCTTCGGGAACGGATGGAGCGGCGCGACGCCGCCGCGTTTCCGCCGCAACCGGCCGCGACGGAGGCCGACCATTCCTGACAGCGCGCAAACCGAACCGTGCAGAAGCATTCCCTCGCCCTCGCCCTCACGATGACACTAGCCCTCACGGGATGTGGCGGCCTCTCCGTCGGACCGGAAACGTCCGTCGAGAACGCCACCCACACGGCGGTGCTCGATGAAGTGGCGGCTGCGGCAGCAATCTCGGCCTACCGTGTCCAGCATGGCCTGAGTCCGGTGATCGTCGATTCCACCCTGGTGAAGGCGGCCGCCTTTCAGGCCGGCAACAATGCCCGCCACGGGCAGCTCAGTCACGAGATTGGCGGCAGCTTCACGTCACGCATGAATTCGATCGGCTTGGCCAAGTCGTATGCGGCCGAGAACCTGAGTGCGGGCTCCGAGACGCTCGAGCAGGTCCTGGCCCGGTGGAGAGCCAGCCCCGAGCATAACAAGAACATGCTGCTCCCCCAGATTCGCCGGATCGGCATCGCCCGCGTGGACGCGCCGGGAACGCGCTACAAGCGATTCTGGGCCCTGGTGATGGCCGGCACCTGAGACTTCGGCGATCAGCCGTCCGCGGGCGCCATATCCACGATGCGGAGTTGCGCCCGCTCGGCACCGCGCCAACGGTCGCACGACAGCGTCCCGGCCACGTGCATCTCGCGACCGATTCCGTTGAGCAGCGCGCGGCCGAGGGGCCTCTCCGCAGCCCGGAAGCAGATGGCGCCGACCGCCTGCCCGTCACGGCTGCGCAGCCGCGCCCGGACGTGACTTGAACCGACGATCCCGGCATCGACGAGCCGGTGACGGCCGAGGGCGAAGATCGGCTCAGGGGATCCCTGTCCGAACGGGCCGGCCCGTCCCAGCAGCCGAACCGTCTCGGCGGTGGCTCCGCCCGCGCTGAGACCGCCGTCGATCAGCAGCGCGTCGGCCGCGCGGGAGACGGCGACGCTCGCGGCGAGCAGCATGGAGAGATGGGCCTCGAACCGCGGAATGTCGTCGGCGCGGACGGTCACGCCCGCCGCCATGGCGTGTCCGCCGCCCTTGCTGGCGAGCCCGGCCTCGACGCAGGCCCGGACCGCGAATCCGAGATCGGCACCGGGAATCGATCGGCCCGAACCGGTTGCGCTGCCGTCCGGCCGGATCGCGAAGGCGAAAGCCGGGCGGTTGAAGCGCTCCTTCAGCCGCGACGCGATGAGCCCGACCACGCCCGGGTGCCACGCCGCGTCGCCGGTGACCAGAACCGACCGGGCCGGATCGGAGGTCAGAATGCGGTCCATCTCCGCCTCGGCCTCCATTACGGCCTGTGCCTCGATAGCTTGGCGCTCCCGGTTCAGGCGGTCGAGATCGGCGGCGATCCGAACGGCCTCGGCGGGATCCGCCGTCGTGAGCAGGCGGGCACCGAGGGCTGAGTCGCCGATACGCCCACCGGCGTTGATGCGCGGGCCGAGCACGAAGCCGAGATGCCACGCTTCGGGCGGCTCACTGAGGGACGCGGCGTCGAGAAGCGCCGCCAGCCCGGTGCGACCGCGATGCCGCATCACGGTCAGGCCCTGGGTGACGAAGGCGCGGTTCAGGCCGGCCAGCGGCACCACGTCGGCGATGGTCGCCAGCGCCACGAGATCGAGGAAATCGGTCAGTGCCGGCTCCGGCCGGTTCGGTTCGAAGAATCCTTCCAGCCGCAGGACGCGGCTGAGAGCGACCAAGGTCAGGAACACCACCCCGGCCGCGCAGAGATGGCCGAGGCCGGACAGATCGTCGAGCCGGTTGGGATTCACCACGGCACGGGCGGGTGGCAGGATCTCGCTGGCGGCGTGGTGATCGAGGACGATGACGTCGAGACCTAATTTCTCGGCTCCCGCCAGCGGTCCATGACCGCTGGTGCCGCAATCGACGCAGACCAGAAGGGTCGCCCCGTCGGCGGCAAGGGCCTCGATCGCCCCGATGTTCGGACCGTACCCCTCCGTAATCCGGTCGGGGATGTGGATGGGCGCGTGGAGACCGAGCCCGCGCAGGTAGCCCGCCAGCATCGCCGCGCTCGCGGCGCCGTCCACGTCGTAGTCGCCAAAAACCGCCACGGTCTCGCCGCGTCGCACCGCGTCAGCGAGGCGCCGGGCAGCCGCATCCATGTCGAGCAGCACGTGCGGATCGGGCATCAGATCGCGCAGGCGCGGAGCCAGGAAACGATCCACGTCGTCCGGGACGACGCCGCGGCCGGCCAACACCCGGGCCAGCAGCTCCGGCAGCCCATAGGCCTGGACCATCTTGGCGATGTGGTTCTGACCGACGCCCCCGGCGCAGCGCTCCTGCCAGCGCCGTCCGGTCACGGACGCGGCGACACCCAGGTAAGGCGGGAGTTCGGTGAGGGACGGGGCGCAGGACACGGACGCCACCCTACACCGGGTTGATCACCAAATCCCGCGCAGGTCCGCAACACCGCATCACCGAAACCGCCACAGCTGCAACGCAAAAGGGCGGACCTTGCGGCCCGCCCCGTCGCGGCTGCCGGGATGCGATCTGTCAGAGGGACTTCAGGATGGTGTCGACGACCTTCTTGGCGTCACCGAACAGCATCATCGTGTTGTCGCGGAAGAACACTTCGTTCTCGACGCCCGCATAGCCCGACCCCATGCCGCGCTTGATGAACAGAACGGTCTTGGCCCGCTCCACGTCGAGGATCGGCATGCCGTAGATCGGCGACGTCTTGTCGGTCTTCGCCGCCGGGTTGGTGACGTCGTTGGCGCCGATCACGAAGGCCACATCCGCCTGCGGGAACTCGCCGTTGATGTCCTCCAGCTCGAACACCTCGTCGTAGGGCACGTTCGCCTCGGCGAGCAGCACGTTCATGTGGCCCGGCATACGGCCTGCCACCGGGTGGATGGCGTACTTCACGTCGACGCCTTCCTTCTTCAGCATGTCGCCCATCTCGCGCAGGGAGTGCTGCGCCTGGGCGACCGCCATGCCGTAGCCCGGGACGATGATGACCCGCTCGGCGTTCTTCATGATGTAGGCCGCGTCATCGGCCGACCCCTGCTTGACGGGCCGCGTCTCGACTTGGCCCGAGCCGGCCACGGCGGTGTCGCCGCCGAAGCCGCCGAGGATCACCGAGATGAATGACCGGTTCATCGCGTGGCACATGATGTAGGAGAGGATCGCGCCCGAGGAGCCCACCAGCGAGCCGGTGATGATCAGCGCGAGGTTGCCCAGGGTGAAGCCGATGCCGGCGGCCGCCCAGCCCGAGTAGGAGTTGAGCATCGACACGACCACCGGCATGTCGGCGCCGCCGATCGGGATGATGATCAGGCCGCCCAGCACCAGCGAGGCGAGAACGATCAGCCAGAAGATCGCCTTCGACTCGGTGCCGATGAACAGGGCGATCAGCAGGACGAGGCCCGCCGCCAGCAGCGCGTTGATGAGGTGACGCTGAGGCAGCATGATCGGCTTGCCGGACATCCGCCCGTCGAGCTTGGCGAAGGCGATCACCGATCCGGTGAACGTGATCGCGCCGATGGCGACGCCGAGCCCCATCTCGAACAGCGACTGCTTGTGGAAGTGGCCGTTCTCGATGATGCCGAAGGCCTGCGGTGCGTAGAGCGCGCCGGCCGCCACGAAGACGGCCGCGAGGCCGACCAGGGAGTGAAACGCCGCCACGAGCTGGGGCATGGCGGTCATCGGCACCCGCTTGGCGATCACCGCGCCCGCACCGCCACCGATGCCGAGGCCGAGGAGCACCAGGATCCAGGCGCCGAAGCCGGCCGGCGGATGGCCGACCAGCGTGGTCAGGATCGCGAGACCCATGCCGATCATGCCGTACAGGTTGCCCTGCCGGGAGGTGGTGGGGTGCGAAAGCCCCCGCAGCGCCATGATGAACAGGACGCCGGCGACGATGTAGAGAAGGGAGGAGACGTTCTCTGACACGAGCTCAGCCCTTCTTCTTGTACATGCCGAGCATGCGCTGCGTGACGAGGAAGCCGCCGAAGATGTTCACGCTGGCGAGCACGATGCCGATGAAGCCGAAGAACCGGGCCAGCCCAGTGCCCTTCTCGATGAGCGGCACACCGACGGCGAGGATGGCGCCGACGATGATCACCGACGAGATCGCGTTCGTGACCGACATGAGCGGCGTGTGGAGGGCCGGCGTCACCGACCAGACCACGTAGTAGCCGACGAAGATCGCCAGCACGAAGATCGCCAGCCGGAATACGGTGGGATCGACCGCACCGCCGGTGGCGGCGCTGAGTCCGTGACCCATGCCGTCGGCGATGGCCTGCGCCTGATCGGCGGCGTTGCGCGCCACCGCGGCCGCGGCGCGGGCGGCATCAGCCAGCACGCGCGCCTGATCGGCCGCCTGATCCGGAGGGACGATGACGTTTGCCATTCTGCTACTCCTCTCGGCCGGGCTTCACTGCGCACCCGCCGGGGCGGCCGTGCCGGAAGCCTTGTTGGCCTCCGACTTGGCCAGACCCACGGAAGCGGCTTCCGAGGCGGCGCCATCGGTCTTGGACTGGAAGGATGCGTGGACGACCGAGCCGTCCCGGGTCAGGTTCGTGGCCTTCACCAACTCGTCGTCCCAGTTGATGGCCAGGGCTTTCGTCTCCTTGTCGATCAGCGTCTCGACGAAAGCATAGAGGTTGCGCGCATAGAGGCTCGACGCCGTTGCGGCGAGGCGCCCCGGCACGTTGACGTGCCCGACGATCTTCACGCCGCGGTCGTTGGTGACGACCTCGCCGGCCTTCGCACCGGCGACGTTGCCGCCGCGCTCGACCGCGAGATCCACGAGGACCGAGCCCGGCTTCATCGATGCCACCATCTCCTCGGAGACGAGTTTCGGCGCCGGTCGGCCGGGGATCAGTGCGGTGGTGATGACGATGTCCTGCTTGGCGATGTGGCCCTTGACCAGTTCCGCCTGCTTGGCCTGGTAGCCGGCCGACATCTCCTTGGCGTACCCGCCCGCAGTCTCGGCCTGCTTGAACTCGTCGTCCTCGACGGCGACGAATTTCGCGCCGAGCGATTCGACCTGCTCCTTGGTGGCCGGCCGCACGTCGGTGGCGGTCACGACCGCGCCGAGCCGGCGGGCCGTCGCGATGGCCTGGAGGCCGGCGACGCCGACGCCCATGACGAAGACGCGGGCTGCCGGAACCGTGCCGGCGGCCGTCATCATCATCGGCATGGCCCGCCCGTACTCTGCGGCGCCGTCGACCACCGCGCGATAGCCGGCGAGGTTGGCCTGGGACGAGAGGACGTCCATGACCTGAGCGCGGGTGATTCGCGGCATCAGCTCCATGGCGAAGCCATCGACGCCCGAATCGGCCATGGCCCTGAGCGCGTCCTCGTTGCCGTAGGGATCCATGATCGCCACCACCGCGGTGCCGCGCTTCAGCTGCGGCAGCTCCTCGGCGCTCGGACGGCGGACCTTCAGGACGAGATCGGCATCGCCCGCGGCGTCCGCCGCGCTCCCGGCGATGAGGGCGCCGGCGGCCTCGTACTCGTCATCCAGGATGCCGGCCTTCCGGCCCGCACCCGCCTGCACCACCACGTCGGCGCCGAGAGCCTTGAATTTCTTGACGGTCTCGGGGACCGCGGCCACGCGCGGCTCCGCGGAATCGGTCTCGGACAGCACAGCGATGCGCATGCGCAGATTCCCCTCGGTAAGCTCGGCTTCTCGAATGCGCGAACCGGCGCCGCTTTTCGAGAGGCGGACCTAAATTATGTTGGTGGAACCGGGCCGAATGTAACTTGCGCCCAATCTAATCGATATCAAAGCATTTGACCCCGCTGCACCGGAATGCGCGGGGTCGATCAGCAGGACCGGGCGGCCGAGCGGCCGCCACATCTGCATCAGGCAAAGAACAGGTACAGCAGCAGCAGGATGGCCACGACGAGGGGGCCGCGCCAGCCGACAGCCGGGGCCAGGGCGCCGACCGCTCCCGCCGCACCGGACACAATCACGCCCAGGATGGCCAGAAGCCAAGCTTCGCGGATCCCGCCGATCGCGAGGGCGAGGACCCAGCAGATCACGACGCCGGTACCGATCTCGACGAAGCGGACGAAGCCGCGATAAGTCTGCTCGTGGGTCTTCGCGTCCATCGCCGGGCTGTAAGTGTGCCCGGCCACCGTGTCACTCTCAGCCATCGTGCGCTCGTATCCCTAAGACGCGACTTCTTGCGGTCAGGGTGGGATGTAGCTCAAGCGTTTACCTGCCGCAATCGGACGCACGCAAGTTGATTGGCCTCTCGGTGGATCCCGGGGTGGCGTCAGGCGGGCTCCGGCAGGCGGGCCTCGGCGAGTGCCCTGCCCTGCCGCGCAGTCAACTCATCGAGGGAGAAATGCTCGATCTCCGCCTCGAACAACCGGTGGTAGTTAAGCTCCGACTTCAGATGGAGGAAGACGGCGCCGAGACCCACCGCCGCGCGATCCATGAACACGAATTCCTGCGGCACGGTCACGGGCCCGCGCTCCTTGAGCGCTTGATGCACCTCGAAGGCCTGACGACGGCCATACTCGCCGGGCTTGACGCCG
Source organism: Methylobacterium longum (assembly GCF_022179385.1). Lineage (GTDB taxonomy): Bacteria > Pseudomonadota > Alphaproteobacteria > Rhizobiales > Beijerinckiaceae > Methylobacterium > Methylobacterium longum. The sequence goes on from NZ_BPQS01000003.1 coordinate 211,752, forward strand.
TCCGCGACGGTTCGGGTGCGATCCTCCAGCAGCGGACCGTAGATGAAGCGCGCCCAGATGTTCAGGATCTCGATCTTCTCTCGATCCAAGTCGCGGAAGCCCCACACCTCGTAGGCGTGGACGATGCGAGCCTCGTCGTTCTCCAGCAGGCCGCGATAGAGATCCACCACGCCGCCGACGAAGCGCGGATGGAAGATGCGCACGCAGCCGTAGTCGAGAAGATTGATGCCGGCCGCTTCCCCGCCGTCCGAGAAGACCGTGTAGTTGCCGAGATGCGGATCTCCGTGGATCACCGCGGCGCGGCTGAACGGATGCCACCACGCCTTGAACATCGCCTGGGCGATCCGGTTGCGCACCTCCACCGGTTCCTCGGCAAAGCCCAGGATCTTGTCCCCATCGAGCCATCCGAGCGTCAGGAGGCGCTTGGTCGACAGTTCGGGGAACACCCGCGGCACGCGCACGACGTCGATGTCCTTCAGCACGGCAGCGTAGAGGTCGGCGTGCTTGGCTTCACGTTCGTAATCGAGTTCCTCGCGGACGCGCGCACCGATCTCCTTGGCGATCTCCCGCGTGTCGAGCCAGGAGTTCATCCGGCGGTGCAGCGCGAAGGCGACTTCCAGCTGCTTCAGGTCTGCCTCGACCGCGGATTGCATGTCCGGATATTGGAGCTTGCAGGCGAGCCGCACGCCATCCTTCGTGCTGGCACGGTGCACCTGCCCCAGCGAGGCCGCCGCGGCAGGCTTCAGGTCGAAGCTGCCGAACCGGGCCTGCCAGCCGGCCCCCAGCTCGGACTGCATCCGGCGCCGGACGAAGGCGGCCCCCATCGGGGGGGCGTCGGCCTGGAGCTTCTGGAGTTCGGCGGCGTATTCGGGCGGCAGCAGGTCCGGCACGGTGGCGAGTAGCTGCGCCACCTTCATGATCGGGCCCTTCAGGCCGCCCAGCGCCTGGGCCAGAGCCGCCGCGTTGGTTGTGCCCTCCTTCCCGAACAGGCGCGACATCGCCATGCGGGCGGCGACGCCGCCGACATTGGCTCCCACGCTGGCGTAGCGCCCCGCGCGGGCGGTGAACCGGTTGGCTTCGCGGTCGGTCTCGGCCATCGCTCGATCTGCTTATCTGCTGCTGAGCGGGAGATATGCCGCGCCAGCGCAGGCGCCAGGGGCGTGGGTCCCTGCGCCGCGGGCGCTCAAACGGGCCAGGGCCCCCGGATCCGGCGGCTCTCGCCACCGCGGTCGATCACGTCCGGCCCGCGGCCGCAAATCGGCAGCACAACGATCGCCTGGGAGCGGGCTCGAAGACACGCTCCTCGCGGTGGATCATCCCCGGGAAGGTGGACGTCCGGTCCCACAACCCGGGGACCGGGCGCGACGCGTCAGTCAGGCCTGGCTCTCCATTCCCTCCAGCTCCACGATCATGCCTTCGATCATCCCGAGCCCGATCTGCCAGAAGCCCGGATCCTTCGCGTCGAGACCGAAGGGCGCGAGCAGTTCGCCGTAGGGTTTCGATCCGCCGGCCGAGAGGAGCGCGAAGTAGCGTTCGACGAAGCCCGCCTCAGCCTGGGCGTAGACGCCGTAGAGCGAGTTCACGAGGCAGTCGCCGAAGGCGTAGGCGTAGACGTAGAAGGGCGAGTGGATGAAGTGCGGGATGTAGGCCCAGAACGGCTCGTAGCCCGCGTCCAGCGTGATCGCCGGCCCGAGCGACTCGGCCTGCACCGACAGCCACAAAGCGTTGATCTGGTCGATCGTCAGCTCGCCCTTGGCGCGGGCAAGATGCACCTTCCTCTCGAAGGAATAAAAGGCGATCTGCCGGACCACCGTGTTGATCATGTCCTCGACCTTCGCGGCGAGCATCGCCCGGCGCTGGGTCGTGTCGCTGGTGGCCGCGAGTAGCTTCCGGAAAGTGAGCATCTCGCCGAAGACGCTCGCCGTCTCGGCCAAGGTCAGGGGCGTGGGCGCCATCAGGGCGCCGTTCGGGCCGGCGAGCACCTGATGGACGCCGTGGCCGAGTTCGTGGGCCAGGGTCATCACGTCCCGCGGCTTGCCCTGATAATTGACCAGCACGTAGGGGTGCACGGATGGCACGGTCGGATGTGCGAACGCACCCGGAGCCTTGCCGGGACGGGTCGGCGCGTCGATCCAGCGGCCATCGAAGAAGCGCTTCGCGATGCCGGCCATCTCGGGTGAGAAGGCGTCGTAGGCCGACAGCACCGTGTCGCGGGCCTCCGACCATGGGATCGTGCGCTGCTCGACCCTGGGCAGCGGCGCGTTGCGATCCCAGTAGGGCAGCGAATCCTGCCCGAACCATCTGGCCTTGAGCCTGTAGTACCGATGCGACAGGCGCGGATACGCGGCCCGAACAGCATCCACGAGGGCCTCGACGACCTCGGGCTCGACGCGGTTGGCGAGGTGGCGGGCCTCGGCCACGTCCTTGAAGCCCCGCCACCGGTCGGAGATCTCCTTATCCTTGGCCAGGGTGTTGGTGATCAAAGTGAACACGCGCAAGTTGCTGCGCAGCACCGTGCTGATCGCGCCGGCGGCCTCCTTGCGGACGGCTCCGTCCGGATCCTGAAGCTTGTTCAGGGTCGGCTCCAGCGGCATCTCCTCGCCCTGGACGGTGAATCGCAGCGAGGCGATCGTCTCGTTGAACAGGCGGTCCCACGCGGCGTTCGACGTGACGGATTTCTCCAGGAACAGCTTCTCGGTACGGTCGTCGAGCTGGTGCGGCTTCTCCCGCCGCAGATCCTCGATCCACGGCGCGTAGCGGGCGAGCGGCCCGTCCGCCATCGCGGCGTTCATTACGGCGTCGTCGACGCGATTCAATTCCAGGGCGAAGAATAACAGGTCGGCAGAGGCGTTCGTCAGACGCTCGCGGGTGTCCCCATAGAACTTGGCCCGCGCCTCGTCGGTGGTGTCACCGGAATAGATTAAGCCGGCGAAGGACATCAGCTTGCCCAGCAGATCCTCGATGCCCTCGTAGGCACGCACCGCCTCGGCGAGGCGCGTCGAAGCATCCGGAGCGCCCGCCATCTCGGCGACGCGACCGGCATAGGATTCGGAGAAGCGGCGGCATTCCTCCTCGGCGCGGGTCATGTCGGCGGAGAACTCGGGAGCGTCGAGGCCGGAATAGAGATCCGACAGGTCCCATTCCGGAAGGTGGCCGAGGTCGGCGGCCTTCGCGGCGGCGCGCGCGGCGCTCACGCCCTCGGGCAGGCGGACGTTCACCGGCGAGGCGGTGGGGCTCGGCATCATGTCGCGCGTTCCTCTCGAGAGGCGAAGGCAGGGGCAGAGGCCCCGTACCCTGATATCGATCGCGTCGCCATGCGTTCAACGCGGCCCGTTGGCTCGTGGACGGGCGTTCCCTGACGAAGCGGCGCAAACGTCGTTAAGCGGCACTTTACGTCTGTCGGTCACCCTCCGGCTCGAAACGAAACACACGCCGATTCGATGCCTGCGCCCGGGGTGAAGCCGGCGTCGCATGCCCGGTTCTCGTGTGCCGTGCAGGGAGCCTTCATGTCCACAACCGTGCTGATCGTGGACGACGATCCGGTCCAACGCCGCCTCGCCGAGGCGGCGGTGCGCCGCTTCGGCTTCGAGCCGCGCATCGCCGAGACGGGGATGGACGCCCTCACCCTCCTCAGATCCGAGGGTGCCGACGTCGTGCTCCTCGACTTGGTGATGCCAGGGCTCGACGGCCTGGGCGTGCTGGCCGAGATGCGCAAGAGCGGCCTCGCCACGCCAGTCATCGTGCAGACCTCCAACGGATCCATCGACACGGTCGTCACCGCCATGCGGGCCGGCGCCGTCGATTTCGTGGTCAAGCCGGCCGGCGCCGAGCGGCTGCAGGTCTCGATCAAGAACGCCCTGCGGGTGGATACGCTCGAGGAGGAGGTCCGCCGCATGCGGCGGAGGGCGTCCGGCGCCCTGTCGTTCAAGGACCTCACCTCCAAGAGCCCCGATATGGAACGGGTGATCCGCCTCGCCGAGCGGGCGGCGAAATCCAGCATCCCGGTCCTCATCGAGGGCGAGTCCGGCGTCGGCAAGGAAGTGCTGGCGCGGGCGATCCAGGGTTCCGGCGACCGACGCGGCAAGGCGTTCGTGACGGTGAACTGCGGCGCGATCCCCGACAACCTGGTCGAGTCCACCTTGTTCGGGCACGAGAAGGGCGCCTTCACCGGCGCCACCGAGAAGCACGCGGGCAAGTTCGTGGAAGCCTCCGGCGGTACGCTGTTCCTGGACGAGATCGGCGAACTGCCGCTGGACGCGCAGGTGAAGCTGCTGCGCGCGCTGCAGGAGGGCGAGGTCGATCCGGTCGGCGGCAAGCGGGCGGTGCGGGTGGATATCCGTCTCGTCTCGGCCACCAACCGTTCGCTCCTCGACCTCGTCAAGCAGGGCAAGTTCCGCGAAGACCTCTATTACCGCCTCAACGTCTTCCCCATGACGCTGCCGCCGCTGCGGGCGCGCCGGGAGGACATCCCCGACCTCGTGCGCTCGTTCTGCGCGCGGTTCGCGGCGGAGGAAGGCAAGCGGGTCCGGGCGATCACCCCGGAGGCGATGGCGCTACTCACGCGCTATCCCTGGCCCGGCAATGTCCGGCAACTGGAGAACGCAGTGTTCCGCGCCGTGGTGCTCGCGGACGCCGACGAGCTGACGGTCGCCGAATTTCCGCAGATCGCCGCGCAGGTCGAGGGTTTCGACGTTCGGATTCCCGCCGCGCCACACCAGCAGACCCTGCCGGCCTATGCGCCCGAGCCGGTGCGCGAGATCGTGCGGGTCGAGGTCCGTGATCCGCACGCCATGTCGCTCGTGGCCGAGGAGACCGGCGAGATGAAGCCGATGGATGTGCTGGAGGCTGAAATCATCCGGTACGCGCTGCAGTTCTACCGCCAGCGCATGTCGGAGGTCTCGCGTCGCCTCGGTATCGGCCGATCCACGCTCTACCGGAAGCTCAAGGATCTGGGCCTCGAAGGTGAGGACAAGTCGGAGGATGCGGCCTGACCGTGGTCCGCGTGCGCTAGCGCACCGGACAAAACCGCGAGCGGCGGCTGCGCTGGACCTCGGACGGCGCTCTCGACCCGCAACGATGACTGGCCGGACCGAGCGATCTGAAGCATTGACCGAAGTGCAACACCGGCAGATCTATCGGTTTATCTTCGAAGACTACGGTTGATGAAAGCCACGCTTGGGCGGATAATCAAGGTATGAGCGTGCGGTTCGGCCGCCGCACCCTGGGAGAACACGATGCGCGTCCCGCGCTCCAGCCTCATGGCGCTGGCCGCCCTGATGACCGGCACGCTGGCTTCCGCCGGTGCGCTCGGCGCCGAGACGGCGGCCCTCGATCTGCCGCCGGCCGAGTCTCCCGCCTCAACGCCGGCCACGCCGCCGCCGACGACGGAACCGGCTGCGACCTCGCTTCCCGACTACAAACCCGAGCCCCCCGCCCCCGAACCGGCGGCCCCCGTGGCTGCAGCCCCGGTCGCCCCCGTCGATCCGCTCGGCGCCGCCGTCTTCGCCCGCCTGGGGGAGACGGCGCCCCTCCTGCTGCGCCTGACCGGCAAGGAACGCGACGCGATCCGAAGCTTCTACGAAGCGCGCGCCTACAAGCCGCTCTGGGTGGTCGACGGGGCATGGACTGAGCCCGCCAAGGCTGTCGCGGCGCGCCTGGCCGCGTCGGCCGAGGACGGCCTCGATGCGCGCGCCTACCCGGTGCCGACCCTGGCCGAGAAGCCGGACGAGAAGGCGGTGGCCGACGCCGACCTCCGCCTGTCCGCGGCCGTCATCCTCTACGCCCGCGATGCGCGCGGCGGACGGGTCAACCTGACCGCGATCTCGCGTCTGATCACACCCAAGCTCGACCTTCCGTCCGGCGCCGAGGTGCTGGGCAAGCTGAACGAGGCCGGCGGGAAGGCCGGCGACGCGTTGCAGGCCTACAATCCCGCCACGCCGGGTTACGTGGCGCTGAAGACGCGTCTGGCTGCCCTGCGGGGACCGGCGCCTACGTCCGTGAAGGCCCTGCGGCTTCCCGCCGGTCCGGTCCTGCGTCTGGGGATGCGCGACCCACGGGTGCCCCTGCTGCGAACCCATTTCGGCCTCGAATCGCGACCGGCCGCCACGCTCGACCACGGGCCCGGCGAGCCGGAGGAGTACGATGCCGTCGTGGCCGAGGCCGTCACCAAGTTCCAGCGCGGTCGCGGAGTACCGGCGAACGGGGTGCTGAATGTCCAGACGGTCCTCGCGCTGGCCGATGCCGGGCGGTCCAGCCGGCCGACCGGGAGCGAGGCCGAGCTCATCGTCAACATGGAGCGTTGGCGCTGGCTGCCGGGCGATCTCGGGCCGGACTACATCCTCGTCAACGTCCCGGAATACCGCCTGCGCGCCTATCGCGGCGGGACGCTGCGCGACGAGGCGCGCGTCATCGTCGGCAAGCCGGAATCACGCACGCCGCTGTTCTCGGGTCTGATGGAGTACGCGGTCGTCAACCCATCCTGGTACGTGCCACCCTCGATCCTGAAGACCATGGCACCCAAGCTGGCGGGCTACGGCGGGAAAACCTGGGGTGGGTACGAGGTCGTCCGCCGCGGTGGCCACGTCTCGTTGCGCCAGCCCCCGGGGGAGCGCAATGCGCTCGGCTTCATCAAGTTCATGTTCCCAAACCAGCACGCGGTCTACCTGCACGACACGCCGAACCGCTCCCTGTTCTCCGCCGCGAAGCGTGATTTCAGCCACGGCTGCGTGCGCGTGGACGATCCGTTCCGCCTCGCCGACGCGGTTCTGCCGGACTGGTCGCAGGAGCGCCTGAAGAAGCTGATTGGCAAGGGGGAGCGCACCATCCGGCTTCCCGAGAAGCTGCCGGTGCACCTCGCCTACTTCACCGCCTACGTCGACGACTCGGGCGCCTACCGCACCTTGCCCGACCTCTACGGCTACGATGCGCCGATGCGCGCGGCGCTCGGCCTGCCGGGCGGCGGCGGCCCGGCGATCGCCCGTCTGCCCGACGAGGCCCCCCGCAAGGCGGAACGCGCCGCGGCGCCGGCGAAACCACGGGTCGTGCAGCGATCCGCAACGCGCCACCACGCGTCCGACGATTGGGCGAACCGTCGGTACGAGGAGGTGGATACGCCCCGCCGCGCCGTCCGCCGCGCCGCCCGCGCGGACGCCGCTCCGGAATACGGCGAGCCGGGGCTGTGGACCCCGGCACCGCAGCAGCCAGTCTCGCGCGGTTGGTGGTAGCGCCCCCGCCAAACCGCAACTTTCAGGTGCGCATGCGCACAGCCGGGCACGATTTCGCCACGGTGCAGCCTTAGCCGTTTCGATTGAGACGCCCGCCTGACTTCCGCCACGCGCGGCCGCCGGGAGAGGATCAGGACAACCGTGCCGTATCTCCCGCGCGCCTTTCGCCACCTCGTGCTGGCCTTGTCCGGCATCGCTGTCGGCCTGATCGCCGGAACGGTCGAGACCGAGGATGCGGTCGCCAACGGCGACACACGCTCCCTGACGATCCTCCACACGCACACGCAGGAGAGCGCGACCATCACGTTCAAGCGCGACGGTCGTTACGACCGCGCGGCGCTCGACCAGCTGAACTGGCTCCTGCGCGATTGGCGCGTCAACGAGCCTACCAAGATGGATCCACGGCTCTTCGACACGGTCTGGGAAGCCTACCGGCAGGTCGGCTCGAATCAGGCGATCCATATCGTCTCGGCCTACCGGTCGCCGGGCACGAACGCGATGCTGCGGCGGCGTTCCAAGATGGTGGCCGAGTTCAGCCAGCACATGCTCGGCAAGGCGATGGACTTCTATCTGCCGGACGTGCCGATCGACCGGATCCGCGAGGTCGGGCTCCAGATGCAGCGCGGCGGCGTCGGTTGGTATCCGCATGCCGGGACACCCTTCATCCACCTCGATGTTGGGTCGGTGCGGATGTGGCCGCGCATGACGCACGACCAGCTCGCGCGCCTGTTCCCGGATGGCAAGACGGTGCACTTGGCCAGCGATAATCGCCCGTTCCCCCGCTACGAGGAGGCCAAGGCCGAGATCCTCTCGCGGGGCGGAACGGTGGCGGGCATCACGACCCAGATGGCCGGCGGCGAGGAGGAGGACGGCCCCGGCCTGTTCGGCTTCCTGGCAAGCCTCTTCGGCGGCGGCTCCTCCGCGCCGCCACCGGAGCCGGCGCAGCCGGCACCGGTCGCAAAGAAATCCCGCCCGGCACCCGTCGTGGCCGTCGCGAGCGCCGATCCGCAGGATCCCGTCGGCGGCCGCGTTGCCCTCGCCTATGCGGCACCGGTCACGGACACCGTGCTGCGCGGATCCCTCCTGGAACGCGAGCAGGCCAAGGGATCCGATCTCCGCGCGGCGGACGCCAAGGCATTGCTGACAGCCGCCAAGCCGAACCCAGCCTTCGACGAGGCCGCGTCAGTGATGGATGCGCCCTTGCCGCCGCGCCGGCCCTCGGATTTCGCCGCCGTGACCGCCGCGATCAACATGCCGTTGCCGCCGCCGCGCCCGATCCAGTTCGCCGCGCTCGGCGGAGGCATGGCCGTCCTGTCAGGGTCCACCGAGACCCGGGCGCTCGCCAAGACCATCCTGCCCGAACCTGCGCGCTCGCGCCCCGGCGCTGCGCCGGACGCCGATCCGAAGGTTCAATTGCGCGCGCTCTTCGAGGCGGTTTCGACCGGGCCGGTAGCGGCACCGGCGAGCCGGAACGCGCCTGTGCGCGTCGCCACAACCCGCGTTCGCGACGCAGCGCCCGAGGCCGTCGTGGCGGCCGCCCCCGATCGTGTATCGACGCGATTCAGCACCCGTAGCCCGGGTGACGACCTGACCGCGGCCCGATTCACGGGCTCCGCGACGCGGGCAGTACCCGCCGGACGCTGAGCCTCGACGCTTCCCGAACAATCTTCGAACACGCGGGACAGCGACGCGCCACGCGACGGGCCGATCCCTCGATCGCTCATCGCCGGCGGCGCGGGGTGCTGGTGTTCCCTCAGCGCTGCGGCTTGGACAGGTTCACCGCCAACGCCGCGACCAGCGTCGCCGCGTAGCTGTCGTCCTGCGTGGCCGTGATGCGATCCGCCTCGCCCCCGCTGTTGGCGGCCACCGACATCATCAGCATGACGGCCGTGGTCAGACCGCCGAGGGCAGCAACCAGAGCCAGGTAGGCGCGCACGGCAGCGCGGGGCGCGACGACCACCGCGGGCGTCTCACCGAGGCACAGCGACGAGGAACTGTGTGGCAGCATGGCGGACGAAACTGCGCTGGGAACGGACCGAACACGCGCATGCACCGAGCGCGTATTCAACAGTTCAACGTGCCGCGTTGAGCCGGGTTCTTGCGGAACGGCGGATTTTTCAACCGCCGATTAGTCCGTTGGTTGACGAGTGATGAGAGGGCGCCGAACCGGCGCCCCCTCGAACGCCCGTCAGCCCTCCTTGCCGGCCACCTTGCCCAAGGCTGCCTGAGCCGCAGCGAGGCGGGCGATCGGCACCCGGTAGGGCGAGCAGGACACGTAATCGAGCCCGACGTCCTGGCAGAACCCGATCGAAGCCGGGTCGCCGCCGTGCTCGCCACAGATGCCGAGCTTGATGTCGGGCCGTGTCTTACGGCCACGCTCGACGCCGATGCGGACGAGTTCGCCGACGCCTTCCTGATCGATCGTGATGAAGGGATCGGCTGGCAGGATACCCTTCTGGGTGTAAGGGCCCAGGAAGGTCGCGGCGTCGTCGCGGGAAATGCCCAGCGCGGTCTGCGTGAGGTCGTTCGTGCCGAAGGAGAAGAACTCCGCGGTCTCGGCGATCTCACCGGCCTTCAGTGCGGCGCGGGGCAGTTCGATCATCGTGCCGACCTGATAATCGAGGGTCGCACCCTTCTCCTCGGCGACCGCCTTCGCCATGGCGTCGATGTGCGCCTTGACGATGTCGAACTCGGCGCGGGTGAAGACCAGAGGCACCATGACTTCGGACGTCACCGGGCTGCCGGTATCCGCCGCAGCCTGAACTGCCGCTTCGAAGATCGCCCGGGCCTGCATCTCGGCGATTTCCGGGAAGGCGATCGCCAAGCGGCAACCGCGGAAGCCGAGCATCGGATTGTGCTCGGACAGTTCGCGGGTCCGGTGCCGGATCTTCTCCTCGGAGACTCCGGTCGCCTTCACGACCTCGGCGACCTCGGCGTCGGTGTGCGGCAGGAACTCGTGGAGGGGCGGATCGAGCAGACGGATCGTGACCGGCAGGCCGGACATGATCGTGAACAGCTCCACGAAGTCCTGCCGCTGGTAGGGAAGGATCTTGGCAAGGGCGGCGCGCCGGCCCTCGGCATCGTCCGCCAGGATCATCTCCCGCACCGCGATGATGCGGTCGCCCTCGAAGAACATGTGCTCGGTGCGGCAGAGGCCGATGCCCTCGGCGCCGAAGTTCCGGGCCGTGCGGGCGTCCGTGGGGGTGTCGGCATTCGCCCGCACCTTCATCCCACGAAAATCGTCGGCCCAGGTCATGAGGGTCGCGAAGTCACCGGACAGCTCCGGCTCCAGCATCTTCACCTCACCCCGGATGACTTGGCCAGTGGATCCGTCGATCGTGACCCGGTCGCCCGCCTTGAGCGTGAGGCCGCCGACCGTCAGCGTCTGGGCCTTGTAGTCGATGCGGATGGATCCGACGCCCGAGACGCAGGGCTTGCCCATGCCGCGGGCGACCACGGCCGCGTGGCTGGTCATGCCGCCGCGGGTCGTCAGGATGCCCTCGGCGGCGTGCATGCCGTGGATGTCCTCGGGCGACGTCTCGATGCGGACGAGAATGCACTTGCGCTCGGCCTTGCGGTGCGCCTCCGCGTCCTCGGAATTGAACACGATCTCGCCCGTGGCCGCCCCCGGCGAGGCCGGCAGGCCCGAGGCGATGACCTTGCGCTCGGCCTTGGGGTCGATGGTCGGGTGCAGGAGCTGGTCGAGGGCCCCGGGCTCCACGCGGCCGATCGCCTCCTCGCGGGAGATCAGCCCTTCGCCCGCCAGATCGACGGCGATGCGCAGGGCGGCCTTGGCCGTGCGCTTGCCGTTGCGGGTCTGGAGCATCCAGAGTTTCCCCCTCTCGATGGTGAACTCCATGTCCTGCATGTCGCGGTAGTGGCTCTCCAGGATACCGTAGATCCGGGTCAGCTCCGCGAAGCTCTCGGGCATGGCCTTCTCCATCGAAGGCTTGTCGCTCTCCGCCTCTTTCCGCGCCTTCTCGGTGATGTTCTGCGGGGTGCGGATGCCCGCCACCACGTCCTCGCCCTGGGCGTTGATCAGGAACTCGCCGTAGAGCGCCTTCTCGCCGGTGGACGGGTTGCGGGTGAAGGCCACCCCGGTGGCCGAAGTGTCGCCCATGTTGCCGAACACCATGGCCTGAACGTTCACGGCCGTGCCCCAGCTCTCCGGGATGCTGTTCAACTCCCGGTATTTCTTGGCCCGTGGGATCATCCAGGAATTGAAGACAGCGCCAATCGCCCCCCACAGCTGATCGTCGGCGCCCTGCGGGAAGTCCGAGCCGTGCTCGTCGCGCACGATCTTCTTGTAGGTCTGGATCAGGGTCTTCCAGTCGCCGGCGCCGAGTTCGGTGTCGAGGTCGAAGCCCTTGCTCTCCTTGTACTGCTCCAGCGCCTCCTCGAAGGCGTGGTGCTCCACGTTCAGCACAACGTTCGAGTACATGGTGATGAAGCGGCGATAGGAATCGTAGGCGAAGCGCTCGTCGTCGGCTTCCTTGGCCAGCGCCAGCACGGTCTCGTCGTTCAGGCCGAGGTTCAGGACCGTGTCCATCATGCCGGGCATGGAGGCCCGGGCGCCCGAGCGGACCGAGACGAGGAGCGGGTTCGTGGCATCGCCGAACTGGCGACCGGTGAGCTTGCCGACCTGCCCGAGTGCGGCAGCGACCTGATCCTTCAGCTCCGGGGGATAGGCCTTCCCGTGATCGTAGAAGTAGGTGCAGACTTCTGTGGTGATGGTGAAGCCGGGCGGTACCGGCAGGCCGAGGTTCGACATCTCGGCGAGATTGGCGCCCTTGCCGCCGAGCAGGTCGCGCATCTGCGACTTGCCTTCTGCCTTGCCGTCGCCAAAGGCGTAGACCCACTTCGCGCTGTCGGTCGCCATGTCGAACCCGTCCATTTCCGGTGCCCGGCGGCGGCCGAGCTGATGGCCGGGGTTGGACCATCCCGCACCGCAACGCAAGATGAACGCTTGACAGGGCTGTGCGCGTGAACCTGACGCCGCCAGCACTCTGTCAGGGATGGCGGAGAAGAAAGCTGTCGGCGCCGTCTCTCCGTATCAGTGGAGGATACCGAGACCGATCACGCCGATGACGATGAGGTAGATCGCCACGATGTAATTGAGAAGCCGAGGGGCGATCAGGATCAGGATACCTGCGAGGATCGCGATGACAGGCTGAAGATTCGAGATCGTGACGGTCACGGGCGCCTCCTGTGGCCAAGCTCGGCCGTGGGGTATCGACGTCCATAGCCCGTGGAGGTTCCCTGACGCTGATCTGAGACGAGGCAGCCCCATGGTCCGGGCCGCCTCGCTCATCGATCGGTCAAGGTTGGGTCGGTTTCGGCGTCGGCGTGTTCGTGCCGGGGATCGGATCCTTCGCCTCGCCGGTCGGCAGGCTCGCGGAGATCGTCGGGTGCGACAGCTCCGGATAGGGTCCGATGACGTTGGCTCCGTTCAGGGGCTTGTTCGCGCCGTTGTGGCAGGTGGCGCAATTGATCTTGGGCGCATCCCCCAGGACGCCGAGACGGTTTCGGGGGAAGGTCGAGGTCAGGGGCGTCATGTAGTCCTGATTCAGCTCACGCACCATGCGGATGCCGTACCAGGCGTGGACCCGGTTCGGCGTGCTGGTGTCCCACTGCGCCACCGAGCGGGTGTTGTGACAGAAGGTACAGTTCACCCCGAGCGACTGGGACATGCTGATCATGATCGCGAAGGTTTTCTCCGCGTCCTGGATCGGCTTGCCCTTGGTTTCGGGCAGCGCCGTGGTGGCGTTGACCCGAACCGCGTCTTCGGACGTCTCCTTGTGCTGGTAGAAGGCTTGGTAGACGTCGTAGGGCAGCGAGGTGTTGCCGACTTCGGGGGAGGCGATGTTCTGGCTGTTGTTGCGCGGGATGAACCGTCCCGCACCCTGGACCGGATGGTCGAACCAGATATTCGCCGGCACCGGATTGCCGCGGTGACAGGTGTAGCAGGTCACGCCCGCCTCGTGGACGTGGTTTTCCTTCCAGGTGGAGTTGATGGTCTGCGTCATCTGGAGCATGCGGCGGGCGACGCGCTTCTGGTAAAGCTCGTCGGAAGCCATGTTCTCGGTGCTGTGGCAGTAGGTGCAGCCCTGCTGCGGTGCGACCCATTCGGTGATCGACACCATCAGCCGGTTGAACTGCTCGGCCGAGAGGTCGCCCAGCACCTGCACGTTCTCGTAGACGGCCGACGCCTTGTCGCCGCCCGCATCGGCCGGATCGGCCGGTGCCGGCGCCCTGTTGGCCTCCGCCAGCGCCTCGTTGCCGGCCCGGGTGCGGATCAGATCCATCCCGGTGCCGCGGAACCCGGTCTGCTTGACCGCCATCGGCGGGTGGGTCCAGCCGGCACCACCGAACATCGCGATGGTGAGGAAGAGGGCGAGCGCACCGCCGACGACCGCAAGAATCGTCTTCATGACGTCCTCCTTACGGCCTCGGGCCGGGTGCGAGATGAGCGGGATCGACGATCGGGCCGTAGACCTGCGGGTACGAGGGTGCGACGCCGTGCTTGACCGCCCACAGGTACCAGTTGTCGACGACGGTGCCGGTGAGCAGGATGCCGATGCCGCCGGTGAGCGTGGTCAGGACCGCGAACCACCACGCCCAGCGATGGACCGATTCCATGGTGGCGTTGAAGCCCATGGTCCAGCGCCAGAACAGGGCGGCGCGCTCGGTGGCCGTTCCCCGATCGACGATCTGGTCGATCTCGCGCTCGGCGCCGTAGCGCGAGCAGGCCAGGATGGTGCCGCCGTGCATCGCGAACAGTAGCGTCGATCCGTAGAGGAACGTGATCGAGAGCATGTGGAACGGGTTGTAGAACAGGTTCCCGTACCGGAGCGAGAAGGCGGCGGTCCAATCGAGGTGCGGGAAGATGCCGAAGGGCACGGCCTCAGACCACGACCCCATCAGCAGCGGCCGGATGAAGCCGAGGACGAGGTAGAGCCAGATCGCCGAGGCGAAGGCGTAGGGGACGTGGAGACCGAGGCCCAGCGCCTTCGCCCGCTTGTAGAGGTGCACCCACCAGAGCAGGATCGACGTGGTGAGGAAGAAGCCGGCGATCAGCCACCAACCGCCCTCGTTGAGCGGCGGCAGGACCTTCAGGCCGTATTTCGGCAGCGGCGGCTCCAGTGCGAGCCACGGCAATTGCCGCACGAACTGGACGGGATCCCAGTTGACTGAGGCCCACATGTTGAGCCCGATGATCTCGAACGCGATCACCCCGCAGGTGATCGAGAGCGCCGCGATATAGCCGATGTAGATCGGGCCGACCTGGCTGTTGCCCAGCAGGCCGAACAGGTAGCTGTTGAACGGCTTGCCGACCCGGTCGTCGACCGCGACGGGAACGCCCTGATCCGGCACGAGCGGGCGCACCTGAACCTGCGTGAAGATGTTCTGGTAATAGGCCATGGCCTGCCCTCCCCCGGAGTGCCGCGCCGCTGGGCGGCGGCGACCCGTAATGCCCGTGTCGTCTCGTCCGCGTACCGCCGGTCACCGCCAGACGGGCAGGTTGAGCCACCAGCCCCACCATTGCGGCCAGCCCTGCGTCCAGAACGGACCGCTGATCACGATGCAGACCGCGCTCCAGAATCCCGCCGACAGCGCCAGGAACAGGCCCAGGCGGTGGATGCCCAGCGTGCCGATCGAGTAGCCGATCGTGTCGCGGAAGAACGTGTCCTCGTGCTCCGGTGTCTTCACCGTCTCGCCCTTCGAAGGATTGGTCGAGGACAGGATCAGGCCGCCGTGCATGGCCAGCGCCAGGGTCGTGGTGAAGAAGAACGTCACCGCCAGCATGTGAGCCGGATTGTAGTGAAAGTGGAGATATTGATATCCCGTGTTCGAAACCCAATCGAGATGGCTGAGAATACCGTATGGGAAGCCGTATCCCCACGCGCCCATCAGGAAGGGCCGGACCACCACGAGGGTGAAGTAGGCGAAGATCGCCATGCCGAAGGCGACGGGGACGTGATAGCCGATGCCGAGCTTGCGGCAGATTTCCACCTCGCGCAGCGCCCAGGACACGAAGGAGCCCAGCGCGCAGATCGTGATGATCTGCCAGAGGCCGCCCTCCTTCAGCGGCGCCAGCTTCAAGCCGTAGCTGATATCCGGCGGCGCGATGTTGATCTGCCAGACGTTCCAGGTCGGCCCGATCGCCGCGCCGTAGATCACCAGCGCGGTGCCGAGCACCGTGAAGAACAATCCGACCACGCCGAAGAAGCCGACGAAGAATGGCCCGACCCAGAAGTCGAACAGGTCGCCGCCCAGCAGCGTACCGCCGCGGACCCTGTATTTACGCTCGAAGCTCAGCATCGCCATGGCGGCTGCTCCTCAGTCAGGCCGGAGAAGAGGGTTGGGGGTGACCGCGGCCCTCGCGCGCCGCGGTCCGGACCGGGGGTCAGGCCGGCAGGTGCGGCAGTGCGAGCGTGATGGCGTTCGCCGCCTTGTTGGCCTTCGGACCTTCCAACCAGTTGAACCGGTCGGTGGAGAGAAGGATAAAATGGATCAGCAGCGCCAGGATGAAGAGGAAGGTGAACAGAGCCACCAGCGTGCGCCGCGGATCGAACAGCAACCAAACCTTATGCATGCGAGCCTCCTCAGCCGATCATCGTGACGAGGGCGCGGGCCGCATCGGTGACGCCGTCGAGTGACGCGTAGCCCTGCGGTCCTGGAAGCCACGGACGCCACAGCCAGACGAGGATGTGGGCGACCACGGCGATCGCCGTGAAGATGAGGAAGCTCGTCAGGAAGATCGCGTGGAACTCCTTGGCTTCCGGTTCCGTCAGCCCGGACAGGCTGCTCGGTCTTTCTGTTGTGACGGGTCCACTCGCCATGGTTCAGACCTCCGTGTGTTGGCCGCGCTTCTCGCGAAGCGCGACGGGTTCAGCCGTGTCGCTGGTACGGTCACGGCCTGACTTCCCCCGCGTCACCGGTCGGAAGCATCTCGAGCAGGGCGTTCAGCCCATGAAGGCGAAGGGGATGGCCTGCACCGCCATGGCGCGGGCCTCTCCGAAGATGGTGCGGCGCACGGGCGCGAGACCCGGCCGCGAGGCATCCCGGGAGGGCCGGAGGCGCCCGGCGGCCGCGGCTGCGAGGAAGAACGGGTAGGTCGCCGCCAGGATCAGCCGGAACTGGATCTCTTCCTGGTGCTGGCGGGGAGTCGGGACCATCGTTCGCATCGTCAGGTCTCCTTCGGGGTCAAGGGAAAGCAGGGTCACGCCGGGATCCCCCCGGCGAAATCGGTGCGGGCCCGCTCGACATGGGCGGTCGCCACGGCAGGGGATTCGGTGTTGCGGGCCGCGCGCTCGGCGGCGTCGCGCAGGCGCTTGGCGGCGGAGATGCGAGCCAGGACCGGTTGCGCCTCGACCAGCGCTTCGAGGGCCTGCCGCGCCGCCTCGTCCCAGGGCAGTTCCGCGTGGCGCCGCGCCGGGGTGGCCTCCACCGTGTCCATGTCGCGGGCGAGCGGCAGGATGTGGAAGAGGGTGTCGAACAGGGCGTTGCAGACCTCTTGGACGAGGTAGGTCGCGCCGGCGTAGCCCATGAACGGCGTGCCGGTGTGCCGCCGGATGATGGCGCCGGGGAACGAGGCGGGGACGTAGGTCGCCCGCGCGCCGCACTCGGCGAGGTACATCCGCTCGTTGAACGAACCGAACAGGACCAGGGGCGGCCTGGCGGCGATGGCGGCCCGCACGGCCGCGTTGTCGGGCTTCTGGCCGGCCGAGCGGCCGAAGGCGAAATGGCAGGGCAGCCCCATCTCGTCTTCGAGGAAGTGGCGCAGGCCGCGGGCGTAGGTCTCGGTGGCGACGATGCCGAAGCTCGCCGTTCCGAAGAAGTCCTGGGTCACCGACCGCCAGAGATCCCAGACCGGCTTGATGGTCGTGTGCCGCTCCCGCTCGATGAAC
Organism: Methylobacterium longum; assembly: GCF_022179385.1. GTDB lineage: Bacteria > Pseudomonadota > Alphaproteobacteria > Rhizobiales > Beijerinckiaceae > Methylobacterium > Methylobacterium longum. Next base: position 228,886 of record NZ_BPQS01000003.1, read on the forward strand.
GGCTCGGGATCCAGGCCCAGGATCTCACCGAGCGAGCGCAGGAACTTGGTCGTCGACAGGATGCCGATCGGCGCCTGCAGGTAGGGCCGCTCCAGATCCTCGCAGAGGAGCCGGCCGAACTCCCGGTACAGGCAGATATTCGCGTCGGCGTTGACCAGCTTCGGCACGTCGGCGAGGTGCGACCCGAGCGGGAAGGTCAGGTTCACCTCGGCGCCGATCCCCTCGACCAGCCGGCGGACCTCCGCGAGATCGGACGGCATGTTGAAGGTGCCGTAGGCCGGGCCGATCAGGTTCACCCGCGGCCTCTCGCCGGGCTTGCGCTCGGGCCGGGCCGGGATGCCCTTCTTGGCGAACTTCTTGGCGCCGTATTCCTGCCAGAGCCAGCGCATTGCCCGGTCGGCCGCCTGCCACTGGTCCTCGTCGATGGTGCGCGGCAGGAAACGCTGGAGGCCGGTGCCCTCCGGCGTCACGCCGCCGCCGATCATCTCGGCGATGGATCCGGTGACCACCACGCTGGGCTGGCCGGGATCGAGGGTGGCATGGGCGCGCTTCATGGCGCCCTCGGTCCCGTGCCGGCCGAGTTCCTCCTCGGCGAGGCCGGTGACGACGATCGGGAGCTCGTGCGGCGGCAGCGCGTCGGTGTAGTGCAGCACCGAAGTGACCGGCAGGTTCTCGCAGCCCACGGGGCCGTCGATGACGACCTGCAGGCCCTTGACCGCGGTGAAGACGTAGACCGCGCCCCAGTAGCCGCCGGCCCTGTCGTGATCGAGGATCAGCATCACGCCATCTCCCCGATCGGCTTCTTCGGGCCCTCGATCTTCGGGCCCTGGCGGCGCTGCGGCACCTCCTGCCAGACGCCGGCGGCATGACCGGTGCCGACACCTTCGAAGAAGGCGCGCATCGCGGCGAACCGCGCCTTGTTGCCCATCGCCGCGTTGATCACGGTCGCGAGCGAGCCGGCGCCGGCCGCGCCCATCAGGGGGCGCGCCGAGATCAGGTTGGTGAAGTACAGCGCCGGGGTGCCGCGCTCCTTGGCCCGCTGCACGACGGGGGTCGTGCCGATGGCGAGGTCCGGCTTCAGCGACTCGAAAGCGTAGAGGTCGTCCTCCAGGGAAGCCCGGTAGCGCACCTGGGTGCCGCGGGCCTCGAGCCAGTCGCGGTCGGCCTCGGACCAGGTCGTGCGCGGGCAGGCGGTGCCCACGTAGGGAACCTCGGCGCCGCTCTCGACGAGGAGTCGCGCCACGAGGAGTTCCGACCCCTCGTAGCCGGAGAGCGTGATCCGGCCCTTGATCGGCATGGCGCCGAGCGCCCCACGGATGCCCGGCAGGATCCGGTTCTTGGCCGCCTCGACGGTGGCGCGGGCGACACCGCAGGCCTCGCCGATCCGGTCGAGCCAGTCGGCGGTGCCGTCGACGCCGACCGGGGCGGAGCCGACGATGGGCCGGCCGGCAGCCTCGAACTCACGGATGGAGGCGGTGTAGAACGGGTGGATCGCGGCCACGGCGGCACAATCGAGCGCGCTGTAGAGTTCGCGCCACTCGCGCGTCGGCACCACCGGGCCGGCCGCGAGGCCGAGCGGCTCCAGCAACGCGCCGATCACCACGGGATCGGCCGGGAAGATCTCGCCGAGGAGCGCGATGCTCGGGCGCTCGGAACGTCCGCCGCGGGGGGCGGCGACCGGACCCCGCTCGACCTCCGAACGGGCGACCTTCAGCATGGCGCCCGCCAGCACGTCCTTGGCCTCGGCGTGGGTCGGAACCCCGAAGCCCGGCACGTCGATGCCGATCACGCGGACGCCGTCGATCTCCTTCGGGAGCAGACGCAGCGGCACGCCGGAGGCGGTCGGCACGCAGAGGTTGATGACGACGACGGCGTCGTAATCCTCGGTCCGTGCGGTGGCGTGGACCGCCTCGCGGATGTCCTCGAACAGCTTGCCGGTGACGAGCGTCTCCGAGTTGAACGGCACGTAGCCGACGCTGCGCCGCGCACCGTAGAAGTGGGACGTGAAGGTCAGGCCGTAAACGCAGCAGGCCGAGCCTGACAGGATGGTGGCGGTGCGGCGCATCCGCAGACCGACCCGGAGCGAACCGAAGGCCGGACACATGCTCTGGGGCTGGTCGTGCGGCCCCTGCGGATAATCGCTCCGCAGCTGCGCCAGGGTCTCCGACATGCCGGCCGCTTCGGCTGCCGCCCGCATCGCGTCGCCGCCGGCGTGGCAACCGACCCCGTCGCCCCGGGTGGCGGCGAGGTCAACATTTGCGGGCGCCTTGCGGGCCCGCAGATCGGCGATGTCGAGGGAGACGGCCATGCGCGTCAGACCTCGTCGTAGACGACTTCGAGGGACGGCTTGGACACGTGGGCGACGCCGCACATGTCCTCGTGGGTCGCCGGGACCAAGACCACGTCGCGGCCGGTGACGTCGCTGGAGAACAGGCCGAGCAGCCCGTCCTGCGTCAGCGGCGTCGGCCGATGCGGTGCCGCGTCGGCGACGTTGGCGGCCAGATCCGAGAACAGGCTGCCCCAGCGGCTCTCCGGTCGGCCGATGATCTCGTAGTTGGCGCTCTTGCGGCGGATGTCGTCGTCTGCCGGGATCGAGGCCAGGACCGGGATGCCGGCGGCGTCCGCGAAGGCCTGGGCCTCGCCGGTGCCGTCATCCTTGTTGATCACCAGACCGCCGACGCCGACATTGCCGCCGAGCTTGCGGAAATACTCCACCGCCGAGCAGACGTTATTGGCGACGTAGAGCGATTGCAGGTCGTTCGAGCCGACGACGATGACCTTCTGGCACATGTCCCGGGCGATCGGCAGGCCGAAGCCGCCGCAGACCACGTCGCCCAGGAAATCGAGCAGGACGAAGTCGAAGCCCCAGTCGTGGAAGCCGAGCTTCTCCAGCAGTTCGAAGCCGTGGATGATGCCGCGGCCGCCGCAGCCGCGGCCGACCTCGGGACCGCCCAGCTCCATGGCGTAGACGCCGTCGCGCTTGAAGCAGACGTCGCCGATGGCCACAGCCTCGCCGGCGAGCTTCTTCTTGGTCGAAGTCTCGATGATCGTCGGGCAGGCTTTGCCGCCGAACAGGAGCGAGGTCGTGTCGCTCTTCGGATCACAGCCGATCAGCAGGACCTTCTTGCCCTGTTGAGCCATCATGTAGCTGAGATTGGCCAGCGTGAACGACTTGCCGATGCCGCCCTTGCCGTAGATCGCGATGATCTGCGTCTCTTTCTTGGCCGGCGCGGTAACGACCGGATCCGGCTCGACCGCCGCCTCGGCGCGAAGCTGCGCGGCTTGGGACAGGGCGGCCTTGTTCAGTTGAACATTCACGCGGCGTTCCTCCAGTCGAGGATCATCTTCAGGCAGGACGGATCGGCGAATGCCGTGCGATAGGCGTCCTGTGCCTGGTTCGCCGGAACACGGTGCGTGATCAGCCCGTCGAGGGAGAGCCGGCCGCTCTCGATCAGCATCGTGACGGCCGCCGTGTCTTCCGGCCGGAACTCGGCGGAGATCCGGATCCTGGCCTCCCGCATGAAGGCCGGGGGGAAGGCAAAGCTGAGCGGGGCCTCGTAGAACCCGGCCAAGACGATCTCGCCGCCCGGCGCCAGGTGCGCGATCAGGTCGTCGAGGCCGGCGGCATTCCCGCTGACATCGGTGATCGTCGTGTAGTCGCGCCGCGGGTCCGCCTGCGGCGCGAGGATCGTGTAGCCGTGGTCGCCCGTCGCGCGGATAGGATCGGTCTCCCAGATCGTCGGCTCGGCACCGGCCGCCAGCGTCAGGCGCGCCAGAAGCCGCCCGAGGACACCGTGTCCGACGATCAAGGGTTTGGCGCCGGGCCGGATGCCACCGAGCGCGCGGTAGGCCGTCGCCGCGAGAGCCAGGAGGCAGGCACGTTCGCCGAGAGCCGGATCCACCGGAACCAGTCGCTCGGTTGGCGCGACGAGATGCGAGGCGGCGCCCCCGAAGAGGCCGCGAACGGAACCGAAGCAGCGCGCTCCCGGAACGTAGACGCTCTGCCCGACCCGGATCGAAGCACCTGGCTTCACGTCGACGACGGTGCCGACGGATTCGTAGCCGGGCACGAGCGGGTACCCCATCCCGGGGAACGACGGCATGCGGCCCGACCAGAGCAGGCGCTCCGTGCCGGTGCTGATACCGCTCCAGGACACGGCCACGACGGCATCGGCTTCACCGGCCGGAGTCAGCGGCAACCGCTGAATAGCAAGATGCTCCGGTTTTTCAAGGATGATGGCGAGCGCGTCCATGGCTGGAATCATCCGCCTGTGTTTGGCCGACTCTCTGGAGAGGGAGTCGCTTTGTGTCATCCTAGATAGACATACTTCAGCGTCAAGTCACACTTACACTTGGGCGTCTGATTTTTGGGCGCGGAGCACGCGAGTGAGCAGCGGCCGGCGGGTCGGAAGCTCCTGCACGTGCGCGAATCCCGCGCTCCGGAGCATCGCGCGGAGCTCCGCAGCGCGGCGCGGACGGCCGGAGCCCATCGCCAGCAGGTAAAAGCCGAAATACGCATCCCCGACCGGTTCGGCGCCGGGCGTGCCGGCCATCGGCTCCGCGAGGAGGAGCGTCCCACCGGGTGGCAAGGCGGCGCAGACGGCCGTGAGCAGCGCCAGGGCCGGTGCGTCGTCGTGGTCGTGAACGATCCGGACGAGGGAAACGGTATCGGCGCCGGCGGGCAGCGCGGCGTGGAAATCACCGCCGCGGCACGCGATTCGCGCGCCGAGCCCGACCCGCACGAGCCGGTCCGCGGCCCTATCGGCGACCGCCGGCAGATCGAAGAGGGTCAGCCTCGGTCCCGCATGCCGGCGAGCGACCGCCTCCAGGAAGGCTCCCTCTCCGCCGCCCACGTCCATGAGGTGCCCGGCCTGCGAAAGGTCGCAGGCGTCCAGCACGTCTTCGGCGATCAGCGCCTGCGAAGCGCCCATCAGGCCGCCATAGGGCGCGACCGTTCGTGCATCGCTCGCCGCGCCGTGCGCATAGGGCCAGTAGCCCGCCAACCGGGTCGGCTGGGCCGCGTCGCGCAGGAGTGCCACCGGATCCGCCAGATCGGCGTAGAGGAGCGCGTGGTGCTCGATCATCGCGGCGACGCCGGGATTGCCGACGAGCGCGGCGCCGAGATCGGCCAGCCCGTACCGGTCGCCGGATAGCGCCCGCAGCAATCCCAGCGACTCGGCGGCGCCGAGCAGGCGGCGCGCGTTCTCCGGCGGAAGCTCAAGCCGTCGCGCCAGCGCGTCGACGGACAGCGGTCCGCCGGCCAGGATCGAGAAAAGGTCCAGGCGGACGCAGGCGGTGAGGACCTGGGTGTAGACGAACCCCGCGCAGAGATCGAACAGCGCTCGGGTGTTCCGGCGCGCGATGCCGCGGGTCAGCGGGAAGCCCGCCGCCCAGCGCTGGAAGCGGGGGCTGGCGACGAGGCGGTTGCGCCACGCGAGCCATCGGTCGGTCCAGCCGCGCGGAACCGGTGGCACCGGCGGCACCGCGCCGGTGCCGGGAAGGGAGCCCGCGCTCAGGCCACCACCGCGCGCAGGCTCGCGGGCAGGAAGAGCCGCGCCTGCGCCTCAATCTCCGCGGTCAGTCCGGCCGCCCCGGGGCAAGCCGGGATCGACGCCACGGCCTCCCGGGTCAGGCGCGACAGGCGCGCCATCGCCCCGTCGGTGCCGAGCAGCGCGGCAGCGTTGGGCCGGCCCAGAGTGGCGTCGCGCCCGGCGGGCTTCCCGATCTCCTCCTGGCGGCAGGCCACGTCGCGCAGGTCGTCGGCCACTTGGTAGGCCTCGCCGAGGCACTCGCCCAGGCGGCGCCAGGGCTCCGGTTCGGCACCGGCGGCCGCCGCGCCCGCCACCGTAGCGGCTGCGAACAGGGCCCCCGTCTTGGCCTGCTGGTAATCGCTCAGGCTGATATGCGCCTCCGATTCCCAGGCCTGTCCCGCCGCGATGCCGGATGGGGAGCCGGCGGCGCGTCCGAGCAGACCGACGAGGCGGACGAGCCGCCCAGGGCGCCGGCCGGCTGCGCGGGCCACCGTCTCGAAGGCGAGGACGATGAGCGCGTCGCCGGTCAGCACGGCGATCGGCTCGCCGAAAGCCACGTGGACGGCGGGCTTCTGCCGGCGCATCGGCGCGTCGTCGAAGCAGGGCAGGTCGTCGTGGACCAGGGAGGCGCAGTGCAGGAGTTCGATCGCCGCCGCGGCGGCTTCGGAACCTGCGGGATCGTCGTCCCCGCAGGCCCGCGCCACCGAGAGGCAGAGGCGTGGGCGGATGCGGTGGCCGCCCGGGAAGACCGCATAGCGCAGGGCTTCGGCCAGGAGGGGGGGCGCACCGGGCGCCTCGGCGTAAGCGACGGCGCGATCCAGCGCCGTCTCGATTCGGCGACCCGGCTCCATGCGTTGCCCCCGTGTTGTGTGCGGTTGTCAGCAACAAGTGTCATTTCTTATTGACACTTTCGCGACCGCAGATCAATCCGGCTTCAGGGTCGAAGCGTGAGGCAAGCGTGGCGCAAGAGCGCGTCGTCGTAATCGGTGCCGGTATCGGCGGCCTCGCCGCGGCCCTCCGGCTGGCCGATGCCGGCCTCGACACGATCGTCGTCGAGAAGGCGCCGCATCCGGGCGGGAAGATGCGCAGCATCCCTGCGGGAGGCCGCATGATCGAGGCCGGCCCCACCGTTTTCACCATGCGGTGGGTCTTCGAGGAGCTGTTCGCCGAATGCGGCGCGCGATTCGCCGAGCGGGTCGCCCTCGCGCCGGCCAGTCTGCTGGCCCGACACGCCTGGAGCCGCGACGAGCGGCTCGACCTCTTCGCCGACATCGAGGCGTCGGCGGCGGCCATCGCGGATTTCGCCGGTCCCCGGGAGGCCGAGGGGTACCGGCGCTTCTGCGCGCGGTCGGCCGAGGTCTACCGGACGCTCGAGGGACCGTTCATCCGCGAGGGGCGGACCAGCCCGGCCGGCCTCGCGCAGCGGGTCGGGCTGTCGGGCCTCGGCGACCTCTGGCGGATCCAGCCCTTCGCCACCCTGTGGTCCGCCCTCGGGACCTTCTTCCGCGATCCGCGGCTGCAGCAGCTGTTCGGCCGCTACGCGACCTATTGCGGCGCATCGCCGTTCACGGCGCCGGCGACGCTGATGCTGGTCGCCCACGTGGAGCAGGCAGGGGTCTGGACGGTCGCGGATGGGCTCAGCGGGCTGGCGCGGGCGGTGGCTGACCTCGCCGCCGAGCGCGGCGCCGCGTTCCGCTACGGCGCGCAGGTCGAGCGCATCCTCACCGAGCGCGGCCGCGTCGCCGGCGTGGTGCTGGCCGACGGCGAGCGGATCGCGGCGGACCGCGTCGTCTGCAACGCCGACTGCGCCGCGCTGGGCGCGGGCCTCCTCGGACCGGAGACCGCCGCCGCTGGCGAGCGCCTGGCCCCCACCGACCGCTCGCTCTCGGCCGTGACCCTGTGCGCCGCTGCGACGACGCGGGGCTTTCCGTTGTCCCACCACACGGTCTTCTTCTCCCAAGACTACCGTGCGGAGTTCGACGCGATCCTGCGGGCGCGCCGCCTACCCGCGGATCCCACCGTCTACGTATGCGCTCAGGACCGGATCGAGGGGCACACCATGCCCGACGGGCCCGAGCGCCTTCTGATGCTGGTCAACGCCCCGGCGGACGGCCGGGACCACCCGCCCTCACCGACGGAGATCGAGACATGCGCGAGGAACCTGTTCCGCCGGCTGGGGGCCTGCGGCTTGAGCCTGGACATGGCCTCGCCGGCGGTGACGACGACGCCGCGGGACTTCAACGCGCTGTTTCCCGGGACGGGGGGAGCCCTGTACGGGCGGGCAGCCCAGGGCTGGGCGGCGACCTTCAAGCGCGCCGGAGCGCGGACGGCGGTGCCGGGCCTCTATCTGGCGGGGGGTTCGGTGCATCCCGGCCCGGGCGTGCCGATGGCGGCGCAGTCGGGCCGGCTAGCGGCGGCGGCGATCCTGGACGACCGCGCTTCGACGGCCCGGTCGCGCGGAATGGCTACGCGTGGTGGTACGTCGATGCGGTGAGCGACGACGGCCGCCAGGGCCTCACCATCATCGCGTTCATCGGCAGCGTGTTCTCACCCTATTACGGCTGGAGCATCGACAAGGACCCGTTCGCCCACTGCGCGATGAACGTGGTGCTGTACGGCAGCCCAAGCCGCTTCGCCATGACGGAGCGCGGCGCCGCCAGCCTGTCGCGCAGCGCCGACCACATCGCCATCGGCCCGAGCGCCATGCACTGGGACGGCACCGCGCTGACGGTCCGGATCGACGAGCGCGGCGCGCCGGTGCCGCACCGGATCCGCGGCACGGTGCGGCTGGAGCCCCGGGGCTTCACAGGCGGCCCGTTCCACCTCGACCGGGCCGGCCGCCACCGCTGGTGGCCGATGGCGCCCTCCTCGCGAGTGGAGGTGGCCTTCGACCAGCCGGATCTGCGCTGGCGCGGCAGCGGCTACTTCGACACGAACGACGGCGACGAGCCGCTCGCCGCCGCCTTCTCCCGCTGGACGTGGTGCCGGGCCGATCTGCCGGACGGCGCCGCGATCCTGTACGACGTCCAGCACCGGGAGGGCGGCGGCCAAAACCTGTCGCTCCGGTTCTCCGCCGATGGAAGCCGTCGCGAAATCCGGCCACCCGCCGCCGCGCCGCTGCCGGCGACGTCGTTCTGGCGCATGGCCCGCGAAACCCGCAGCGACGACGGCCGCGCCCGCGTACTGGCCACCTACGAGGACACGCCCTTCTACGCCCGGTCGCTGCTGGCCTCGACGCTGTGCGGCGAACCGGTGCGGGCGATGCACGAGAGCCTCTCGCTCGACCGGTTCCGCAACCCGCTGGTGCAGCTGATGCTGCCCTTCCGGATGCCGCGGCCGATGGCCTGACCGGGGGCGACCGGTACAGCCTCTCGGCGCCGCCGCGCGAGGCGCCGCAAGAAGCTCCTTTGCGCCGCATGCCGGCCCGGGTTGAAGGGGTCCCGGCCTGAACGTCGGGACGTCCAGTACCCTGCGGACGGCGAGGCTTTTCCGAGGGGGCGCGCTCACGCTCGTCCGTTCCGGACGGTGAAACGCCGAGACGCATCGCGCGGCGCCTCGGCTATCCAACCGGTTTGCCGCTCGGACCGGCTTGTGCGAGACGGCTGCGGCTGCGATCCTCGCGCCGTCAACCGAGGCGGTCTGAACCGATGCGCGTGGACGAGCCGGCCCCCGCCTCCCGCGTCCTGATCTACAGCCACGACACCTTCGGGCTCGGCCATTTGCGCCGCTCGCGGGCCATCGCCAACGCCATCGTCGGCGGTGACCGCGGCGCGCGGGCGATGATCGTCTCGGGATCGCCGGTGATCGACCGCTTCGCCTTCGCGGCCGGCGTGCGCACGGTCCGGTTGCCGCCGGTGACGAAGTTCCCCGACGGCAACTATGCCAGCCTCGATCCCGCGGTCCCCCTCGCCCGGACCGTGGCACAGCGCTCGGCCGCCATCGCTCGAACCTGCGCGGCCTTCCGGCCCGACCTGATCCTCGTCGACAAGGAGCCCGCCGGGTTCCAGGGCGAGCTGATGCCTGTGTTGGACAGCGCAGCCGCCCGCGGGATCCGGCTGGTGCTCGGCCTGCGCGACGTGCTGGACGACGCCGACCGCCTCGTGCCCGAATGGGAGCGCAAGGGCGCGATCGAGACGATGGCGCGATTCTACGACGAGATCTGGGTTTACGGCCTGAGCCGCATCCACGCGCCCTTGGCCGCCCTGCCGATGGATCCCGAGACAGCCGCCCGGATCGATGCGCGGTTGACCTACACGGGCTATCTCCGCAGGGAGCTGCCGGACCGCCGGGCCGGGCGCGAGGAGCCCGCCATGGCCGACGGGCCGTTCATCCTCGTGACGCCGGGCGGCGGCGGCGACGGGGCCGCGCTCATCGACTGGGTGATCGCCGCCTACGAGGCCGATCCCGGGATCCCGTTGCCGGCGCTGATCGCGTTCGGACCCTTCCTCGACGCCGCCACCCGGGACGGCTTCGCGACGCGCATCCGCGGGCTCGCCGGCCGGATCGCCGCCATCACCTTCGACAGCGAGATCGAGTTCCTGATGCGCAAGGCGGCCGGCGTCGTGGCGATGGGCGGCTACAACACCTTCTGCGAGATCCTGTCCTTCGACCGCCGCGCCATCCTCGTGCCGCGGACCGAGCCGCGCCGGGAGCAGGCGATCCGGGCCCTCGCGGCGGAGCGGCTCGGCCTCGTGCGGGTGCTGCTGGAGGAGGACGGCCGCGCGCCGGAGCGCATGGCCGCGGCCCTGCGCGCCCTGCCGGACCAGACCGAGCCGTCGCGCGTCTTGGTCCCGGGCCTGCTCGACGGGCTCGAGGCCGTGGCGCGCCGGGTGCGGGCACTCGCCCGCGCAGGGGACGGGCAGCAAGCCCTGCGGGCGATCTCGTGACGACCGGCCGGATCGCCGTGGTGCTGAAGGGGTATCCGCGGCTCTCGGAAACCTTCATCGCCCAGGAGATCCTGGCGCTGGAGCAGCGCGGTCTGCCGCTGGAGATCTGGTCGCTGCGCCAGCCCACCGACCGGGCGCGACACCCGATGCATGGGCAGATCTCAGCCCCGGTGGCCTACCTGCCGGAATACCTCCGCGCGGCGCCGCTGCGGGTGCTGCGCGGTCTCGGCGCCGCCCTGCGGCGACGCCGGCTGCCGGCGCTGCTGGCGCTCTTCGCCCGCGACCTGCGGCGCGACCCCTCGGCCTCCCGCCTGCGCCGGCTGGGGCAGGCGCTGGTGCTGGCCCGCGAGCTGCCCGGAGCGGTCACCCACATCCACGTCCACTTCCTCCACACCCCGGCCAGCGTCGCCCGCTACGCCGCCCTGCTGACGGGGCGCGGCTGGAGCTTCTCGGCCCACGCCAAGGACATCTGGACGACCCCGGACTGGGACCTCGCCGAGAAGCTGCGCGACGCCGCCTGGGGGGTCACCTGCACCCGTGACGGCCTCGCCCGCCTCGAAAGCCTCGCCCCGGGAAAAACGCTCCTCGCCTATCACGGCCTCGACCTCGGCCGCTTCCCGGCTCCCCCCGCGCGGCATGACGGGCGCGACGGAACCGATCCCGAAGCCCCTCTCCGTCTGCTCTGCGTCGGCCGGCTCGTCGCCAAGAAGGGGCACGACGACCTGATCGAAGCCCTCGCCGCGCTGCCCGCCGGGCTGCACTGGCGCCTGGACCTGATCGGCGGGGGCGAATTGCGGGAGGCCCTCCAAGGGCACGTGCGCGCCCGGGGCTTGGCCGACCGGGTCGCGTTCCGCGGGGCGCTTTCGCAACCCGAGGTCGTGGCGGCGATGCGCGCCGCGGACCTGTTCGTCCTGCCGACCAAGCCGGCCCCGGGCGGCGACCGGGACGGGTTGCCGAACGTGCTGATGGAGGCCGCGAGTCAGACGCTGCCGATCCTGGCGACCGCCTTCGCGGGCACGCCCGAATTCATCCGCGACGGTCTCCACGGGATTCTCGTGCCGCCCGGCGATCCGGCGGCGCTGGCCGGCGCCGTGCTACGCCTCGCCGGCGATCCGGATCTGCGGCACCGGATCGGCGACGCGGCGCGGGGGCGGCTCGTGCGCGAGTTCTCGGCCGAGGCCGCCGTGACGCTGATCGCGGCACGGCTGCGCGCCTCGGCGGGATTGCCGGGCGCCGCCGAGCCGGGCGAGACGGAGCTGACCGCGTGCGCGTCCTGATCGCGGTCACGCATCTCCTCGGGGCCGGACACCTCACCCGGGCAGCCGCATTGGCACGCGCCTTCGCGGAGGCCGGCCACGAAGCCGCGCTGGTCTCCGGCGGCGTACCGGCCCCGCTGGTGCGGCTCCACTGCGTCCGCCTCGTCCAGCTGCCGCCGCTGCGGATCGCCGGGACGGACTTCGCCACGCTGCTCGGATCGGATGGCCGCCCCGCCGACGCGGACCTGCTGGCGCGACGCCGGACGCTGATGGTCGAGGCGGATGCGGCCTTCGCGCCGGACGCGGTGGTGACCGAACTCTTCCCCTTCGGACGCCGGGCCCTCGCGGCCGAGTTCCTGGCCCTGGTGGAGGCCGCCCGGGCGCGCCGGCCGCGCCCGCTCGTCCTCGCCTCCGTGCGCGACATCCTCGTCGCCTCGACGAAGCCCGAGCGGATCGCGCAGGCCCATGCCCGCGTGGCGGCGCTCTACGACGCCGTGCTGGTGCACGGCGATCCGGCCCTCGCGCCGCTGGACGCGTCCTGGCCCCTTGATCCGGCCACGGCCAGCAAGCTCACCTACACCGGCTACGTGGACGAGGGCGCGCCCCCGGCCCCGGCCGCCGCCCGCGCGGGCGTGGTGGTGGCGGCCGGGTCCGGTCCGGCCGGGCTGATCCTGCTGCGCGCCGCTGCCGAGGCGGCGCGGCGGCGGCCGGAACTCGGCTGGCGTATCCTGGCGGGTCACGGCGTGCCGGAGGCGGCACTGACCGCGATGGCGCGCGACCTTCCGGACGGGACCGTTTCCCGCGCGCGGCCGGACTACCGCGACCTGCTGGCCGAAGCCGCGCTTTCCGTGAGCCAGTGCGGATACAACACCGCCACGGATCTCCTCGCCACCGGGACGCCGGCGGTTCTCGTGCCCTTCGAGGCCGGGGGCGAGACCGAGCAGCGGCTGCGTGCCGAGCGCCTCGCGGCGCGCGGCCTCGCCCGGGTCCTGCCGGAGGCGGCGTTGAGCGCCGAATCGCTCCTGCACGCCGTGGACGCGCAGCGCGCCGCGCCCCTCCCCGGCCGCCACGGCATCGACCTCGGCGGGGCCCGGCGCACGGTGGCGATCGTCGAGGAACTGCGCGCCGGGCGGGGATCGGTCCGCCACCCGCCGCGGACGCCGCGCCGGGGCCGCGATGCACTCCGTTCCGCGCTCGATACCGCTGCCGACCGCGGCCGGTCCGTGCCGTTCTTCTGGCGCGACGACGACGCGGTCACGGCGACCCCCGCCCTCGACCGACTGATCGCCCTCGCCGCGCGGCACGCCACTCCGCTGCTGCTGGCCGCGATCCCGAACGGGCTGGCGCCCGTCCTCGGGCTTCGGCTCGAGGAGGCCGGGCACGTGAGCGTCGCGATCCACGGGCTGGCACACCGCAACCACGCGCCCCCCGGTGAGAAGCCCGCCGAGTTCGGCGCCCACCGGCCGCTCGACGCTCTGCGCGCCGACGCCGCCACGGGGCTGCGGATCGCCCGCGACCGCCTGCCGAAGGCGTCGGTCCTGCCGGTCTTCGTGCCGCCCTGGAACCGCTTGGCGCCGGATTTCGCGGCCGCCCTGTCGGATCTCGGGTATCGCGGGCTCTCGGCGGTGCCCGGACCCGACGTGCCGGGCCTGCGCCGGCTTGACGCCACCCTGGATCCCATCGATTGGCGCGGCACGCGTTCCCTGGGAAACCCGGACGCGCTGCTCCGCGATCTCGCAGCCGCGGTCGCGGAGGGACGGACGGTCGGCCTCCTGACCCACCACCTCGTCCACGACGCCGCGATCTGGTCCTTCGTGGAAGAGCTGATCCCGGTGCTGGTCAAGCATCCGGCGGTACAGGTCGTGGATTTTCGACACCTGTTCGATCAGGTCACGGTGGACTCCGATGCGGGGCCTTCTAAGTCTCGGGTTGCCCGGATCGCGAGGACTGGTTGAGCCCACTTCTGTCCATCCGCGACCTTGCGGTCGCCTTCCGCACGGAGAGCGGACCGTTCGAGGCCCTGCACGGTCTGTCCCTCGACGTACCGCGCGGTCGGACCCTGGCGCTCGTCGGTGAATCGGGATCGGGCAAGTCGGTGACCGCGCAGGCGATCCTGCGGATCCTACCGCCGTCGGCCGCCATCACCCGGGGCCAGATCCTGTTCCGCGACGGATCGTCGGAGACCGACATCGCGCGGCTCCCCGCCGAGGGGCCGGCGATGCGGGCGGTCCGCGGGCAGCGCATCGCGATGATCTTCCAGGAGCCGATGACCTGCCTGTCGCCCCTCCACACGATCGGCGACCAGATCGGCGAGGCCCTGCGCATCCACACGGGCGCGGACCGCAAGGAGGCCGACGCGCGGACTGAGGAGTCGCTCGCCCGCGTCGGCTTCCCGGATCCCCACCGGGCGCTCCGGACCTACCCGTTCGAGCTCTCGGGGGGGCTGCGCCAGCGCGCCATGATCGCCATGGCGCTGATCCTGAAGCCCGCCCTGCTGGTTGCCGACGAGCCGACCACCGCGCTGGACGTCACCACCCAGGCGCAGATCCTCGCCCTCCTGGCCCGTCTCCAGGAGGAGACCGGCATGGCGATCCTGCTGATCACCCACGACCTCGGCGTCGTGGCCAACATCGCCCACGACGTGGCGGTGATGTATCGCGGCCGCCTCGTGGAGGCCGGTCCCCGGGATACGGTCATGCGCACCCCGGGCCACGCCTATCTGCGGGCCCTGCTCCACGCGGTGCCGCGGTTCGACATGGCGCCCGGCGAGCGGCTCACGCCCATCCGGCCGGCCCGGGCCGAGATTCCGCCCGGGCAGGCGCGTCCGCCGCTCGCCGGTCCGGTGCTCGAGGTCGAGGGGGTGAGCAAGACCTTCACGCTGCGCGCCGGCCGCCTGTGGCAGAAGCCGCGGCTGGTCCACGCCGTCGCGGACGTGTCCCTGAGCCTCAAGGCCGGAGAGACGCTGGGCCTCGTCGGCGAGTCGGGCTCGGGCAAGACCACCGTCTCGAAGATGATCATGCGGGCGCTGGCGCCGGATTCGGGCCGGATTTTGTTCGACGACGGCAGCGGTCCGCGCGACGTCCACACCTTGAGCGGTGACGCCCTGTTCGCCTTCCGGCGCAACGTCCAGTTCGTGTTCCAGGACCCCTACGCGTCCCTCGATCCGCGGATGACGGTGCGCCAGATCCTGTCCGAGCCGATGGAGATTCACGGCGTCCCCGCGCCGGAGCGGCGGCAGCGCTGCCGCGACCTGATGGCGATGGTCGGCCTGGAGCCGGGCGGCCTCGGTCGCTACCCGCACGCCTTCTCGGGCGGCCAGCGCCAGCGCATCGGCATCGCCCGGGCGCTTGCCGCCAAGCCGCGCCTGCTGGTGCTGGACGAGCCGGTCTCGGCCCTCGACGTGTCGGTGCAGGCGCAGATCCTGAATCTGCTCAAGGACCTCCAGGCGGCCCTGGGCCTCTCCTACCTCATCGTCTCCCACAACCTCGCGGTGATCGACTACATGGCGGATACGATCAGCGTGATGTGCCGGGGCCGGATCGTCGAGGAGGCTCCCCGCGCTGCCCTGTTCCGCCGCCCGGTCCACCCCTACACGCGGGCGCTCCTCGCCGCGGTGCCGGATCCGAGCCTCGACCACCCCCTCGACTTCGCCGCGGTGACGGCGGAGCAGAACGATCCGACCCGCTGGGCGGAGCCGTACCGGCTGGGGCCCGACGAGGCCGGCACCATGCGGGCGATCGAGGCCGGGCACCGGGTGCGCTTCGGCGGCGCGCAGGCCGCGGAGGCCGCGTGATGCAGCAGCGCCCGCCCGTATTGCTGGAGCGTCTTCGGCGCCGGGTCCTGTCGCCGCTGTTCGACCGGCTGGGCTACGACCTCGTCCCGGCGGCGCCGGACTGGAGCCATCGGCCGACCTCCGCGCACGAGGTGGCGACGCTTCTCGGAGCCGCGGCGGCGATCCTGGAGCGCGACCTCGCTGCCGCCGGCCTGGAGCCGGACGGCGACGTCCTGGAGCAGGTCCAAACGTTCTGGACGCTGATTCCGACGGCGCCGGTCCGGCAGCGCCGGGGCGGCAGCGGCTTCAACGGCGCGCTGCAGCTCTACGTGGCGATGCGGGCTCTGAAGCCGGACTTCGTGGTCGAATCGGGTGTGTTCCGCGGGCTGACCACGTGGGTGATCCGGCAGGCGCGGCCCCAGGCCGAGATCTTCTGCCACGATCCCGACCTGTCGGGGCTGCAGTACCGCGACGTCCGGGCCCGCTACAGCACCGCCGACTGGTCGACGGCGGACTGGTCCCGGCTCGATCCGGCGCGGACGGTGGCGTTCTTCGACGATCACGTCGCGCAGGGCCGGCGGGTCGTGGAGGCGCAGGCCCGCGGCGTCACCCGGCTGCTGTTCGACGACGACGCGGCCGGCCACCGGATCCACGCCCATGGCGGCCCGGCCCATCCGACCATCGCGATGATCACCGGACCCGAGCGCAGCCGGGAGCCGATCCGCTGGATCCGCAACGGCCGCCTCTTCGAGCAGCCGGCCGAGGACGCCCTCCTGCGCGAGGCAGCCGGTCTGATCGGGCGCTCCCACGCCTTCGACGACCTGCACCGGGCCACCGGGTACTCGCCGGCGCGCCTGACCTCCGTGACGCTGCGGGGTGGGCCATGAGCGGATCGGACGCGCGGATGCTCCCTCCCCTCTCTCCAGGTGAAAGCGGTCTGAGACGGGCGTCGCCGGACGAGCAGAACCGTGCAGAACGGGGGTGCGTTCGCCATGACGGGAGCGCCTCCTTCGGAAGCCACGCTTCCGTCATCGCCCCCCTCACGGCGCAGGGGCAGCCCTTCCCCGCAGGGGGGGAAGGGAGAGAAGCGGATGAGGCGATTCCGCTCGACCGGAAGGAACCCCTACATTTGCAGCCTCGAACAGCGGAGCGGGCGAGCGGCGTCTCTCGCCGTGCCCTGCTGGGCGGAGCCGGTGCCGCCCTGCTCTGGCCGCGCGGCAGCCGGGCCGATGCCGACGTCCCCGCCCCTCCCACCGCCCCCTTCGTCGCCGATCTCCCGGCCCGCGGGCGGAAGATCGGCGCGACCGGCGGGACGATCCGCACGCTGATCGCCAAGGCGCGGGACGTCCGCTACCTCTCGGTCTACGGCTACACCCGCCTCGTCGGCTACGATTCCGACCTGACCCTGCGGCCCGACGTGCTGGAGCGCGTCGACGTCGAGGGCGGCCGGTTCACCTTCACGCTGCGGGACGGCCACCGCTGGTCGGACGGGCACCCGTTCACCACGGAGGACTTCCGCTACTTCTGGGAGGATGTGGCCAACGAGAAGGCGTTGAGCCCGGAGGGGCCGCCGGCCTTCTTCCTCGTAGATGGAAAGCCGCCGCAGGTCGAGTTCCTCGATCCGCGCACGGTCCGCTACAGCTGGGACCGGCCGAATCCGATGTTCCTGCCGGCGCTCGCCGCCCCGCGCGACCCGCTGATCTACCGCCCGTCGCACTATCTCAAGCCCTTCCACGCCCGCTACGTCGGCAAGGACGCGGCGGATGCGAAGGCCAAGGCGCTGAAGCTGCGCGGCTGGCCGGCGATGCACAACCGCCTCGACGACAATTACGAGCTGAACAACCCGGATTGCCCGACCCTACAGGCCTGGGTACCCCGCACCCGGTCGCCCGCCACGCGCTTCCGCTTCGAGCGCAACCGCAGCTACCATCGCGTCGACACGGCCGGCACGCAGCTCCCCTACGTCGACTCCATCGTGATGGACGTGGCCTCGCAGGGCCTGCTCGTCGCCAAGACCAACGCGGGCGAGGCGGACCTGATGTTCCGCGGCCTGTCGATGCTCGACATCCCGAGTCTGAAGGAGGGCGAGAAGGCGCACCGGTACCGCACCAACCTGTGGCCCGTGGCCCGCGGCTCGGAGATCGCCCTCTACCCGAACCTGACCACCCTCGACCCGGTGCTGCGCGCCCTCAACCGCGACGTCCGCTACCGCCGCGCCCTGTCGCTCGCCATCGACCGGCGGACGCTCAACAACACGCTCTTGTTCGGCCTGGGCACCGAGGGCAACGACACGATCGTGCCCGAGAGCCCCTTGTTCTCGCCGGAGCTCAGGACGCTCCACGCCACCTACGAGCCCGCGCAGGCCGCGCGCCTCCTCGACGCGGTGGGGCTGGACCGCCGCGACGGCTCGGGCACGCGCCTCATGGCCGATGGGCGGCCGCTCGAGATCGTCGTGGAGAGCGACGGCGAGGCCGAGATGGTCCTCGACGCGCTCCTGCTCATCACCGAGTTCTGGCGTGAGGTCGGCATCCGCCTCATCACCAAGCCGCAGGAGCGCACGAACCTGCGCCGCCGCTCCGTGGGCGGCCTCACCGTCATGGTCGCCGCCCAGGGACTCGACCTCGCGGTGCCGACCGCGATCATGCCGCCGACGGAGCTGAGCCCGGCCCAGGCCGAGCATTATTCCTGGCCGCTCTGGAGCCTGAACGTCGAGAGCCACGGCAAGAGCGGTCAGCCCTGCGACGTGGCGGAGGTGCGACAGCTCCTCGACCTCGACCGCCGATGGCGCGACACGGACGATGCGGGGACGCAGGCCTCGATCTGGCGCGCGATGTTGGCGAACCACGCGGAGAACACCTGGGTGATCGGCACCGTGGCGGGCGCGCTGCAGCCGGTGGTCGGCGCCGACCGCCTGATCAACCTGCCCAAGCGCGCCCTGTATTCCTGGGAGCCCAACGCGATGATCGGCGTGCAGCGCCTCGACGAGATGTTCTTCGACAGCGGCGCCGACACGCGCGCGGAGGCCCGGTGATCGGCCAGATCCTCCGCCGCGTCGTGACCATGGCGCTGACGCTCCTCGTCATCTCGGCGCTGGTGTTCGTCATCATCAAGCTGCCGCCCGGCGACTACCTGACCAACCGGATCATGGAGCTTCGCGCCACCGGCGACGCGAGCTCGGTCGCGAAGGCCGAGCTTCTGATCCGGCAATACGGCCTCGACCGGCCGGTCTGGCAGCAATATCTCATGTGGATCGGCGTCATGCCCGGCGCCGCGGGCTTCTCGGGCCTGCTCCAGGGCGATTGGGGCTGGTCGTTCGAGTACGACAAGCCGGTATCCGAGGTCGTGGGCGACGCCCTCTGGCTGACGCTGCTGATCAACCTGACGGCCGTCATCTTCGTCCATCTCGTGGCGATCCCGGCGGCGATCTACTCCGCAACCCATCGGCACACCGTTGGGGACGCGGTCGTGACGCTCCTGGGCTATTTCGGGCTCGCCGTGCCGGGTTTTCTGCTGGCGCTGATCCTGCTGTTCTACGCCAACCGCCTGTTCGGCCTGTCAATCGGCGGCCTCTACGATTCGGCGCTGACCAACCAGCCCTGGACCTGGGAGAAGGTCCGCTCCCTCCTGGCGCACCTGATCGTGCCCACCCTCGTGATCGGGCTCGGTGGGACCGCGGCGATGATCCGGCGCATGCGCGCCAACCTGCTCGACGAGCTCGCCAAGCCCTACACGGTCACGGCCCGGGCCAAGGGGCTGCCGCCCCTCAAGGCGCTGCTGAAATATCCGTTCCGGATGTCGCTCAACCCGTTCGTGGCGGATATCGGCAACCTGCTGCCGCACCTCGTGTCGGGTTCGGTGCTGGTCTCCCTGGTGCTCAGCCTGCCGACCGTGGGTCCGCTGCTCCTCGACGCCCTGCGCAGCCAGGACCAGTTCATGGCCGGCTTCATCCTGATGTTCGTGGCCGGCCTGACGCTGGTCGGCATGCTGATCTCGGATCTGACCCTGGTCTGGCTCGACCCGCGCATCCGCATGGGCCTGCGATGAGCGACGGGACCGCCGCCGGCCACTACGTCGATCCGGCGCCCTTCGAGCCGGAGGCGCGGGGCGAGAGCCCGGTCGGCTCCGCCTCGGCCTGGCGGCTGATCCTGCGCAAGTTCCTGCGCCACCGCATCGCCGTCGGCTCGGCGCTGATCCTGCTCGCGCTCTACGCCACGGTGCCGTTCGTGGAGATGCTCGCCCCCTACGGCCAGGCGCGGCGCAACGGCGACTTCCTGTACGCCCCGCCCCAGGGAGTCCACCTGTTCCACGAGGGGCGGTTGGTCGGCCCGTTCGTCTACCCGTACCGGGCCCATCTCGACCTCGATACCTTCCGCCGGAACTACGTGGTGGACGGAGCGGCTCCCCAGCCGCTGCGTTTCCTCTGCCGGGGCGACGGCTACGACTGGCTGGGGCTGATCCACACCGACCTGCACCTCGTCTGCCCACCGGAGAACGGCACCCTGTTCCTGCTCGGCACCGACAAGCTGGGCCGCGACCTGTTCTCGCGCATCATCTACGGGGCGCGAATCTCCCTGACGATCGGCCTCGTGGGCGTGGCGATCTCCTTCGCCCTCGGGCTCTTCTTCGGCGGGATCGCCGGCTATTTCGGCGGGCTCGTGGATGCCGGCGTGCAGCGGCTGATCGAGGTGGTGCGCTCCCTGCCGGAGCTGCCGCTCTGGCTCGCCCTGTCGGCGGCGCTGCCGCCGAACTGGAGCCCGCTGCTGATCTTCTTCGGCATCACGGTGATCCTCGGCCTGCTCGACTGGCCCGGCCTCGCCCGTGCCGTGCGCGGCAAGCTGCTGGCCCTGCGCGAGGAGGATTTCGTGCAGGCCGCCGAGCTGATGGGCGCCTCGCCCACAAGGGTGATCGGCCGCCACCTGATTCCCAACTTCATGAGCCACCTGATCGCCTCGGCGACCCTGTCGATCCCCACCATGATCCTCGGCGAGACCGCCCTGTCGTTCCTCGGCCTGGGCCTGCGGCCTCCGGTGACGAGTTGGGGCGTCCTCCTGAACGAGTCTCAGAACCTCGCGGCGGTGCAGCTATACCCGTGGCTGCTGCTGCCGGTGCTGCCGGTTCTCGTGACCGTGCTGGCCTTCAACTTCATGGGCGACGGCCTTCGGGACGCAGCCGATCCGTATCACTGACCCCGGGGCCGAAGCGGACGGGTGGGGCGGGGATCCGGCGTCCCGGTCAAACCGCCGGACGATGGTCCGCCAGTCCGGGGCGGTGACGACGCGAACCGCCGGGCGCCGTCACGCGCCTATCCCGCCAGAGGCAGCGGCGCGATCCGGGCCGGCGCGGCAACGCTCTTGCGCTCCGCCAGGCCGGGGGCGGGCACCGGCGCGTTGATGGTGCAGACCACCCCGGTCGGCTCGTAGGACAGGCAAACGTCGCCGGCGAGTTCGCGGGCGAGGCTGCGCTCGATCAGGCGCGATCCGAACCCCGTGCGGGTCGGCTTCTTCACCGGCGGGCCGCCGCTCTCGGCCCAGCGCAGGAACAGCTGTGTCTCCGCCTCGCGCCGCACCGTCCAGGAGATCTCGACGCAGCCGCCCTCCTTCGAGAGCGCGCCGTACTTCACCGCGTTGGTGCCGAGTTCGTGCAGGGCCATGGCGATCGAGAGGGCGAGCCGCGGCGGCAGGCGCAGGGCCGGCCCGACCACTTTGAAGCGGGAGGCCCGGCCATCGGCGGATTCGAGCGGCCGGATCGCGTCCGCCACCACGGCCGACAGCTCCGCGCCCTCCCAGCTCTCCCGGGTCAGCACGTCGTGGACGCGCGCGAGCGCCAACAGCCGCGCCTCGAAGGCGGCCCGGGCCGCATCGGCCTCGGCGCCTTCCAGTCCGCGCAGGGACTGTGCGGCGATCGACTGCACGGTGGCGAGGGTGTTCTTCACCCGGTGATTCAGTTCGTGGATCAGGAGCAGCAGGTGCTCCTCGGCGTTCTTCGCCTCCGAGATGTCGATGTTGCAGCCGGTGTAGCCGAGGAAATTCTGGTCGTCGTCGAGCCGCGGCACGCCCTCACACTGAAGCCAGCGCACCACCCCGTCCTTGTCGATCACCCGAACCTCGAGGCGGAACGGACTGCGCGCGTCGAAGGCCTCCGCAAAGGCCGCGCGGAACGAGTCCAGGTCGTCGGGATGGACGATGCGGTGCCAGCCGGCGTCGGCGAACTCCGAGGCCGGCATCCCGAAGAGGTGCTCGAAATGGAGGTTCGCGAAACTGACCGCGCCGGTCTCGTCGGTCATCCAGATCAGCGCCGGTGCCGAATCAGCCATGTGGCGGAAGCGCGCCTCGCTCTCGCTGAGCGCGGTCAGGCCCCGGCGCGTGTCGGCCAGGGCCCGGTCGCGCTCCTCCTCCCGGGTGCGCAGCCGCAGCGACGCGTCCGACAGGACCGAGCCGAGCCGCTCGATCTCGTGCACCGGCGACGATACCCGCGGGATGGCCTCGCCACGCGCCAGAGCCGGCCCCGAGGCGGCCAGCAGACGGAGCGGGCGCGAGACCCGGGACCAGAGGTTCACCGCCAAGACCGACGAGGTCGCCAGCACGAGCAGGCCGAAGCCCGCAAAGGCCCAGATCCAGCGCCGCACGCGCGCGTCCACGAGGGCCTGGGGGATGCTGGTGGCGACCATCCAGCCCGTGAGCCGGGAGCGCGCCTCGATGACCACGACCGGCTTGTGCTGCCGGTCCTGGCCCTCCCAGACGCCGGGCGTCGCCGTCTGGACCTGCCGGAGGCTGGCGAGGCGCGGGCGCCCGATCACGGCCTCGGGATCCGGCAGGCGCGCCAGCACGGTGCCGGCCCGATCGGTGATTCCCGTGGTCCAGCCCGGCACGACCTCGCGGGACAGGATGCCCTGCAGGCGGGCGAGCGGAACCGTGAAGCTCAGGATGTAGGCGGCCTCGCCGTCCATCATCACCGGAACGCCGACCGAGTAGGTCGCCTCGGCGGGAGTCGGCCCCGGCACGTAGCCGCTGACCATGGCGCGCTGGGTGCCCCGGGCCAGTTCCTGGTCGAAGGGCAGCGTCATCACCGGCAGCGGCGCGCCGCGGGGAACGCCGGTGTTGACAACCTCCTGGCCGTTGGGCCGGCGCAGCAGCACATCGAGGTCGATCGATTCCCGCACGAGGCGGGCCTGCCCGTCGAAGGCCTCGAAGTCGCCCTGGCGGATCCGGGGCGAGGTGGCGAGCGTCTGCAGCACCGACACGAGCCCCGCGGTGTCGCGATCCAGCGACAGGCCGATCCCGCGGACGTTCTCGCGCGCGTCCTGCTCGAAGCGCGAGCGCTCGGCGGAAGCGTAGCGCATCAGCAGGATGCTGGTGAACAGGAGCCCGGGGCCGATGAGCGCGACCACGAGCGCGATCAGGTAGACCTGCGTGGAGAAGCCGTTGCTCCTGAAGCGGTTGATCCGCCGCGCCAGCCAGGTGCGGCGCGCGGGAATCACCGCGGGAACGCCGCCCTTCCTGTGGTGATCCGGACTCAAGCGGCGCCCCTCCCCGGCCCACGGATATCCGCGGGCGCCTGGCTGTTGCCTCGCCTCATGGCCGGTCGATATGGCCGAGATCGCGCCCCGGGTCGAGGCGATCGCGCACGCGCTGCTTGAGCGCCTTCACGTCGGGGAAGCCGCCGTCGCGCACCCGCTCCCACACGACGTGGCCGTTCATCTCGATGCGGAAGGCACCACCGGATGCGGGAACCAGGGCCACTTCGCCGAGATCGTCGCGGAAGGTCGAGAGCAGTTCCTGCGCCATCCAGGCGGAGCGCAAGAGCCAGTTGCACTGGGTGCAGTAGGTGATCGCCACGCGCGGCCGCTCCGCCCGCGCTGCGCCCTCTGCCGTCACGTCGCTGCCGGGCATCGCGCCCGCTGGCCCCTCGTGCATGCCCGCAACAGCGCACCGGGCCGGCGACGTTGTCAACCGTGGACCGGCGGCTGGCCGCAGGATCGCGCCTCGGTTTGCACCTGTGGATTGCTCCGGAGCCGGCTCGCGGTCGGTGCTGCGCTGAGTCGGAACTGGGACCCGTTTTCCTGGACGTGCCCCGGACTACGGCGCGTGGAGGGACACGCGCCGCCGGCGGCCCATGCGGCGGGCCCGGGTTGCCGTGCGGAGCCGGGAACAGGCCGGGGCAGCGGTGCCGTGCCCGGTTTTCGGCCTCACGCCACCGAAGGTGGCGCGCCGTGCTTGACGTCCTGGGCCGCCGCGCCCTAGAAGGCCCGCCACCGGGTCGCCACGCTTCGAAGCGCAGGCGGGCGCCGGGCGTACGCTTCACGCGACACGCCGGTACGGACGGTTAGCACAGCGGTAGTGCGTTCCCTTCACACGGGAAAGGTCGCAGGTTCGATCCCTGCACCGTCCACCATCCCCCTCCCCCCGAAAATCGGACCCGCGCGTCGGTTTGCCACCGGATAGACGCGTGCTAAGGGCGCACGATCGGCGAACACATAAGCTTGGATCCGGGCCGAACCCGGGTCGCGGCGACCGGTAGGGGAAGGGCGGAAACAGCCATGAAGGATATCCTCGACAAGCTCGCGGACCGCCGGGCGCAGGCCCGGCTCGGCGGCGGTGAGAAGCGCGTCGAGGCGCAGCACAAGCGCGGCAAGCTCACGGCGCGGGAGCGCATCGAACTCCTCCTCGACCACGGGTCGTTCGAGGAATTCGACATGTTCGTGCAGCATCGCTCCACCGATTTCGGCATGGAGAAGCAGAAGATCCCCGGCGACGGCGTGGTCACCGGCTGGGGCACGATCAACGGCCGCACGGTGTTCCTGTTCTCCAAGGACTTCACGGTGTTCGGCGGCTCCCTCTCGGAGGCGCACGCCCAGAAGATCGTGAAGGTGCAGGACATGGCGCTGAAGATGCGCGCCCCGATCATCGGCATCTTCGATGCCGGCGGCGCGCGGATCCAGGAGGGGGTGGCCGCGCTCGGCGGCTACGGCGAGGTGTTCCGCCGCAACGTCATGGCCTCGGGCGTAATCCCGCAGATCTCGGTCATCATGGGACCGTGCGCGGGCGGCGACGTCTACTCCCCCGCCATGACCGACTTCATCTTCATGGTCCGCGACACGAGCTACATGTTCGTCACCGGGCCGGATGTGGTGAAGACGGTCACCAACGAGGTCGTGACCGCCGAGGAACTCGGCGGCGCCAAAGTCCACACCAGCAAGTCGTCGATCGCCGACGGCTCCTTCGAGAACGACGTGGAGGCGATCCTCCAGATCCGTCGCCTGCTCGACTTCCTGCCGGCCAACAACACCGACGGCGTTCCGGAACTGGAGAGCTTCGACGACGTCAACCGCCTCGACGCCTCCCTCGACACGCTGATCCCCGACAATCCGAACAAGCCCTACGACATGGGCGAACTGATCCGCCGCGTGGTCGACGAGGGCGACTTCTTCGAGATCCAGGCGGCTTACGCGCGCAACATCATCACGGGCTTCGGCCGGATCGAGGGGCGCACGGTCGGCTTCGTGGCCAACCAGCCGCTGGTTCTGGCCGGCGTGCTCGACTCGGATGCCTCGCGCAAGGCCGCGCGCTTCGTGCGCTACTGCGACGCCTTCGGCATCCCGATCGTGACCCTGGTGGACGTGCCGGGCTTCCTGCCGGGCACGGCGCAGGAATATGGCGGGCTGATCAAGCACGGCGCGAAGCTGCTGTTCGCGTACTCGCAGGCGACGGTGCCGCTGGTCACGATCATCACCCGCAAGGCCTTCGGCGGCGCCTACGACGTGATGGCGTCCAAGCACGTCGGCGCGGACGTGAACTACGCGTGGCCGACCGCCCAGATCGCCGTGATGGGTGCCAAGGGTGCGGTGGAGATCATCTTCCGCAGCGAACTCGGCGATCCCGACAAGATCGCGGCCCGCACCGGCGAGTACGAGGACCGGTTCCTGTCGCCGTTCGTGGCGGCCGAGCGCGGCTACATCGACGAGGTGATCATGCCGCACTCGACCCGCCGCCGGATCGCCCGGGCCCTGGGCATGCTCCGCACCAAGAAGATGGAGCAGCCCTGGAAGAAGCACGACAACATCCCGCTCTGAGGCGGGCGGCTGCCCGCCCGGCGGTCCGTCGCTGGCCTCAGCTCCGGTCGCTGTGCTCGATCACGGCGCACAGGGTCAGCGGTCCCTTGTCGGGCGACACCATCGCCGAGCAGGTTACCCGTGCGCCGCCCAGATCGACGTTGCTGTGGCGCAGCTTGGTGGCGACGGCCTGAGCCTTATGGGCGGCCTCCGTGATCACCGCGGCGTCGATGCCGGTCACCGCGTGGCCGGCCTGGCCGAACAGCGTGTAGTAGCTCTCCGGCGGGTTCGCGCCGCGGTACTGCGCGCCCACCGACGACAGGGCGGGCATCCCGCAGGCGAGGGTCAGGGTCATGTCGGGCCCTGCCGTGAAGCTGGCGTAGTCGCTTCGGCGTTCGGAGGCCTTGGCCTCCGTCTCGGCCGTGACCTTGTCGATCAGGGCGTCACAGGATTCCGCGCGGGCGGACCCGTGGCCGGCCGCGAGGGCTGAGACGATCAGGACGGGAAGGAGCGCGCGCATCCCGGCGAGGTAGCGCGGCGATGCCGGGCTGACGAGCGGCGCGGCGTTCCGGCGCGGGCACAGCGGACCGCACGCTGTCGCGACCGCGATGAGGGACGCAATTCACGGTCTCCTGAGCTTCGGCGACCCGGGGCCATCGCTGGAGCGGCCATCTCCGCGGCGAGCGATGGCGCCATCGCCAACCTAACATGCGACGACGAAGCCGCTGGCGGCTTCAATGACCGCTACGGCATTCCAAAGTTCCGCAGACGGATCTGGTCTTCCGAGCGGCCGTTGGTTACGGGACGGGACCGACGGGCTTCATCGGATTCCGGGTTCCGCTGCATGGCCCCGGGATGACGCGACGAAGGCTGGAGCGGCCACGCGAGGCCCGCACGAGGCGACCGCAAGCCTCAGGCGCGATGGCGCATTCAGGTGCCCGTCCCCGCCGTTTCGCTCGAGCCGAGCTCCAGCAGAACGATCTCCGGCGGCACGCCGAAGCGGACCGGGATCCGGCTCATGCCGAATCCGCCGGACACGATCATGTGCCGTCCATCCTGGACGACGTGACCGTAGGAGTAGTCGCGGCCGTGGACCTTGCGGATCGCCGGCGAACGGCCGAACAGTCGCACCTGTCCACCATGCGTGTGCCCGGACAGGGTCAGCGCCACGCGGTCGGGCAATTCACGGAAGATGTCGGGCTCGTGGGCCATCAGGATCACCGGCGCCGAATCGGTGACCGCCGCCAGCGTGCGCGGCACGTCGGCGAAGCTCACCCATTCCCACATCTTCTGGAACGGCTGCTGATCGGCCAAGCCCGCGATCCAGAAGGGCCGGCCGTCCTTGACCAAGCGCACGGCCTGATTCTCCAGAACCGGGATGCCGCGTGCCTCCAGGATGCGCTTCACGGCCGGCGTCCCGCGTCCGGAGAGCTGGACGCCCGCGTCGTCCCACCAATCGTGGTTGCCGAGGATCGCGTGGGTGCCGAGAGGCGCCTTCAGGCCCTCGACGATCCGGGCGAAGTCGGTGAGCGGCAGCTTGCGCCACGCGATCCGCCCAGCCGGGTAGTCGCCGAGCATGAGGATGAGATCGGGCTTTAGCGCGTTGGTGGCGTCGACGATCTCCGCCACCCGGTCAAAGGGCATGAACGGCTCGCACACGTGGAAATCCGCCAGCACCGCCACGCGCAGGGTGAGCGCCGGATCCCAGTTCGGCAGATCCGGCGCGTAGGGTGTCACGACCAGCCGGTGCAGCGGCTCGACGTCGAAGGCGTAGACGCCAGTCGCAGCCATCAGGCCGGCGCCGGCCCCCAGACCCGTCAGGAACTGCCGTCGACTCGGCAGGATGAGCATCGCGATGGTCCCGTGGCGTCTGGATTTGGCGGAGATCCGTCTGGGCGCGCAGTCCGGCGAAACCGGGGCGGACGCGCGATACGGTCCAGCCAGACACGGGCATGGTTCAGAAAGTCTTGAATTCGGCCGCACAGCATGGCTTGGCGCGGCAGGCGGTCTATAAGACGTGTCTGTTCGCGCGAGCTGATCCGGAACCCCATGTTGAACCGCCCCCTGCGCATTGGAACCCGCGGCTCCCCGATGGCGCTCGCGCAGACCGGGATGGTGCGTGACCAAATCGTGGCGGCCAATCCGGGGCTCGAGACCGAGCTCGTGGTCGTCACCACGGTGGCCGACAAGATCCTGGACCGCCCGCTCTCCGAGATCGGCGGCAAGGGCCTGTTCACCAAGGAGCTGGAGCAGGCGCTGTTCGCCGGCGAGGTCGACGTGGCCGTCCATTCCATGAAGGACGTGGAGACCTGGCTTCCCGAAGGCCTGACGATCGCCTGCATCCTCGAACGCGACGACCCGCGCGACGCCTTCCTGTCGCCGCACGCGGACGGTCTGGCGGGCCTGCCCGAAGGCGCACGCGTCGGCACGTCGTCCCTGCGCCGCGGCGCGCAGGTCCTGATGCGGAGGCCGGACCTCCGCGTGGTTCCGCTGCGCGGGAACGCCAACACACGGATGCGCAAGCTCGAAGCGGGTGAGTGCGATGCGACGCTCCTGGCGCTCGCCGGCCTCCAGCGCCTCGGCCTCGAGAGCATGGCGCGCAGCGTCCTGCCGGTGGAAGAGATGCTGCCGGCCGTCGCGCAAGGGGCGCTCGGGATCGAGTGCCGATCGGACGATGCCCCGATCCGCGACCTCCTCGCGCCCATCGCCTGCGCCCGTACCACCACGGCGATCTCGGCCGAGCGCGCGCTCCTGGCCGAACTCGATGGATCCTGCCGCACGCCGATCGCCGCCCTGGCGCGGATCGCGGGCGGGAAACTGTCGCTCGACGGCCTGTTGTTCCTGCCGGACGGCAGCCGGCACTGGGCCGTCTCCCGCGACGGATCGGTGGCGGACGCGGAGCGGATCGGCCGCGATGCCGGCGCCGCCTTGAAGGCGGCGGCCGGGGACACTTACGCCCGCCACCTCCAGTGAGGCTGAGCCGATGCCGCCGGTGACCCTGGTCGACGTGTTCACCCACCAGGGACGCGGCGGCAACCCGTGCCCGGTCGTCTCGCGGGCCGACGGCCTCGACGCGGAGTCCATGCGGGCGGTCGCGGCGCAGTACGGCCACGAATCCGGCTTCGCCCTGCCCGCCGGGGACGGCGCGCACGATCTGCGGTTCCGCTTCTTCGTACCCAATCACGAGATGGAGATGTGCGCCCACGCGGCGATCGGGACGCTCTGGGTGCTCGCCCGCGAGGGACGCCTGCCGGCCTCGCCGGTGCGGATCGCCACCGCCAGCGGGTCGGTGACCGGGTTCGTGGCGGCGCGCGGTAAGGGCCTGTGGTCGGTCTCGATCACGCAGCCGGCCGGTGGCCTCCGGTTACTCGATGCCGGGCAGGACGAGGCGGTCCTGGCCGCCCTCGGGATCGGGCCCGAGATGCTGGCCGAGCGGCCGATCCGCAACGCGGTCACGTCACGGGTGAAGACGCTGGTGCCGATGCGGGACGCCGCGGCGCTGAACGCCCTCACGCCGGACCCCAATGCCGTCGAGGCCGTCTGCACGGGTATCGGCTCGACCGGGTTCTACCCCTACGCCGTGCTGGACGAACCGGACCGTGCGTTCGAGGCGCGCCAGTTTCCCCGCGCCTCCGGGTATCCCGAAGATGCGGCCACCGGGATCGCGGCGGCGGCCCTGGCCTTCGGGTTGCTGGAGGACCGCCTCGTCACCGCGGAGGACCGGCCGATCCGCATCCTCCAGGGCCGGGCCATGGGCCGGCTTTCGGAGATCCGCGTCCGCCTCGGCTTCGCGGACGGCCACCCGATCGGCTGCCTGCTGGAGGGCGACGTGGCACTCGGCACGGTAGACGCGTAGAGCCACGCCCGCATCTCTGGGGCGGCATCCCGGCTCGACGGAGGCGTGCGGATCGCAGGCACGGCCCCGAAGGCGATCGTCAGCGACGGGGACATCCAGCACGATGAAGACGCAGAAGCAGAAAATGCTGGCCGGCGAACTCTACATCGCCGACGATCCGGAACTCGCAGCCGACAACGGTCGCATCTCGGCTTGGCTGGACCGCTACAACGCCACGAGCACGCGGACCCAGCCGGAGCGTCAGGCGCTCCTGGAGGAGGCCTTCGCCAGCGTCGGGGAGGGCTGCAACATCCGCCCGCCCTTCCACTGCGATTACGGCTACAACATCAGCCTCGGCCGCGGCGTGTTCCTGAACTTCAACTGCTGCATCCTCGACGTGGTCTCGGTCACGATCGGCGACCTGACGCAGATCGGCCCGGCCGTGCAGATCCTGACGCCCGATCACCCGCGCGATCCGGTCCAGCGCCGGCAGATGCTGGAATTCGGCCGCCCTGTGGTGATCGGCGCGAATGTCTGGATCGGCGGCGGTGCCATCATCCTGCCGGGTGTGACGATCGGGGACGACGCCATCATCGGCGCCGGCAGCGTGGTCACGCGCGACGTCCCGGCCGGCGCCACGGTCATGGGCAATCCGGCCCGGCCGAAACCGTGATCCCGGAGGCGCGCTGACGGCCGCCGGCGATGCGGCCGCCACTTGGCACGGAGCGAAAGCAACAGGTCGGCGGGTCATCGCTGCGCGGCATGCGCGAGGGATGAATGCCTTCGACGGTAGCGGAAGACCGCAGGCCTACCCATCAAAGCCGAGGCTGAGGCCGGGATCAGCGGACGGCCCCGGCGAGATCCAGCGGCCAGTTCGGCCACGACGTGGCGAGATCGCCCTGGTGGAGCGGCATCCGCGCCGTGTCCGGTAAGGCCTAAGTGAAATCGCCGTCGACGTCGAGGGCGGCTCCGGTGTAGCGGGACACGGGCCCGTCGACGGCCCGGCTGCGGCAACCGGCTGATCGGCGCGGCGTCGCGGGTGGTCGAGGTGGGCAGACCGGAGCGCCCTATCAATCCGGCTTGCGGTCACGGTCGCGCCGGATGCTCCGGCGAACCGACACCAGCTGCCAGAGGCCCAATCCGAACACGACTGCGAAGGCCAGACCGAGATCGAGGGCTGCGAACAGGCCATCGCTCATGCCGGGTCCTCACGACGGCGCCGACCGGCCGAACGCCTCCCGCTCCCGCATCCGCTCGATCAGGTCCAGCACGTGCACGACGCGGCCGCCCACGTCCCACCAGGGTCGCAGGGCGGAGCGCTCGCGCGCCACGCCGAGGGGCTGAGACGTCACCGCGGCGATCAGGAACGCCGCCGCCGGAAGCGCCGGCGCCGTGGGATCGGTTGAGTCGAAGCTTTTGCGGGTCGCACGAAGGATCAGGGCCAGCTTCCGCCCCGAGCCGACCCGCGCGCGTGCCGTGACGGAATCATGTCCCTGTGCGGCGACGATGTGCCCGATCTCGGCGTAGATCAGGCTCGCCGCGCGGATCGCAGGCCGGCAGGGGGGCGGGAGCGCCGCGATGCCGGCATCCGCCCGGGCATAGAGGCGATCCGCCTCGGCGAGGAGCCGCGCGACGATGCCGGCCAGGGCCGGGCTCGGCCGCGGATCGGCCAGGAAGGCGTCCGGATCGAGCCCCGCCTCGACCATCCAGTCGAGGGGCAGGTAGAGCCGCCCCATTCGCGCGTCCTCGCCCACGTCGCGGGCGATGTTGGTGAGCTGCATCGCGGCGCCGAGGTCGCAGGCTCGGGCGAGCGCGGTCGGCCCGCGAGCGCCCATGATCAGCGCCATCATCGCCCCCACGGAGCCGGCGACCCGCGCCGCGTAGGCGTGGAGGGCGTCGAGATCGGCGTAGCGCCGTCCCTCCGCGTCCCAGGCGAACCCCTCGATCACGGCACGCGGCAGCGCCTCGGGGATCGCGTAGGTGCCCACGACTTCCGCGAAGGCGCGGTCGGCGTGCGTATCGGCCGGCCGACCCGCGTAGGCGCGGCCGACCCGGTCGGCGAGGCGTGCCACCGCGTCGCGCCGGTCGGCGGGGTCCGCGGCCTCGTCGACGAGGTCGTCGGAGAGACGGCAGAAGGCGTAGAGGCCATAGGCAGCCTCGCGCACTTCGCCCGGGAGCAGCCGCCCGGCGGCGTAGAAGCTCTTGGAGCCGACGCGGATCGCGGCGCGGCAGGCGGTACGGTCGGCCGCAGCAGCGAATTCAGGCGGTAACGCGGGCATCGGGGACCACGCTGTCGAGGATGCGGGCAGAGGAGAGAACGCCGGGCAGGCCGGCGCCCGGATGGGTCCCGGCGCCGACCAGATAGAGGTTGCGCACGGCGCTCGACTGATTGTGCGGCCGGAACCACGCCGATTGCGTCAGCACCGGCTCCAGGCCGAATCCGGAACCGCGGTAGCTCTGGAAGTCATCCTGGAAATCCTGCGGCGTCGTCACCAGCGAGGTGACGATGGACGCGGACAGGCCCGGCATCACGCTGGCTTCCAGGATCCGGGCGATCCGCTGCCGGTACGGCTCCGCCAGCGCCCGCCAGTCCTGGCCGCCCGCGAGATTCGGCACCGGCGCCAGCACGTAGAACGCGTCGCATCCCGGCGGTGCGAGGCTCGGATCGGTGGCCGTGGGACGGTGCAGGTAGAGGCTCGCATCCTCGGCGAGCACCTTCCGGTCGAAGATGTCGGCGAGCAAGCCGCGGTAGCGCGGTCCGAGCATGATCGTGTGGTGATCCACCTCGGAATAGCGGCGCTTGGTGCCGAAATACCAGACGAACAGGCCCATCGAGGAGCGGGTACGGCGGAGGCGGCCGGGACTCCAGCGCTGGGTTTCCGGCAGGAGCCGGGCGTGCGTCACCGCCGAATCCGCGTTCGAGACCACGAGATCGGCCGCGACGGTCTCGCCGCTGGCCAGCTCGACGCCGGTGGCGGCGCCATGTTCGACGCGGATGCGGGCCACATCGACGCCCAGGCGGACCCGCCCGTTCTGGCGACGGATCAGCCGCACCAGCCCATCGACCAGCTGCCCGGTGCCGCCCAGGGCGAAATGCACGCCCCAGCGCCGTTCCAGATCGGCAATGAGGCAGTAGATGGCGCTCGCGCGGAACGGGTTTCCGCCGATCAGCAGCGGGTGGAAGCTGAACACCGTCCGCAGCCGCTCGTCGCGGATGAAGCGGGCCACCACGTAGTAGACCGAGCGGTGCCCGGACAGGCGCAGCAGGTCGGGGGCGATCTTCAGCATCGACGTGACGCTGCCGAACGGCACGTGGCCGAGCTGCTCGAAGCCGATGCGGCAGACCGCCCGGCTATGGGCCATGAAGCGCTCGTAGCCCACCACGTCGTCGGGCGCGAAGCGGGCGACCTCGGCGCGCATCCGGTCCGGGTCGCCGCTATAGGCGAAGGACGCGCCGTCGGCGAAGCGGATCCGGTAGAAGGGATCCATCGGCACCAGCGTCACGTCGTCGGAAAGGCGTCGACCGGCGAGCGTCCAGAGCTCCTCGAACAGCTGCGGGGCCGTGACGATCGTGGGTCCCGCGTCGAACGTGAAGCCGTCCTGCCGGTGAACCCGGGCGCGCCCGCCCGGCTGTTCGAGCCGCTCCAGCACCGTCACGCGGTAACCGCGGGCGCCGAGGCGAACTGAGGCGGCAAGACCACCGAAGCCGGCCCCGATAACCACCGCGTGCGGTCGCGGGTCGGTCGTCTGCGCCTGCCGGTGGTCAACCGCTAGTGTCAACATGAGTTGACACTAGCGCGACGGTTTCGTGCCGCGCAAGATCGAAAAGTGCGGCCGTCCGGATCCGGATGATCCGTGGCGTCGCTCGGACGCGATCGGACCCGCGTGACGGCCCCGTTGCGCGATTGCCATGCGCCTCAGAAAACGCGTGTTTGCGCGGCGATATCCGGCCCGGAGGAGGCTATAGGCCTTCGCGAGTTGCGCATTAATTGGGGATCAGGAAGCGAGATGGACGGTGGCGGCAAGACCATCTTCGTGGCGGGCCACCGGGGGATGGTGGGCTCCGCGATTGTGCGTCGCCTGCGCGAACTCGGGCACGGGCGGATCTTGACCGCCGATCGCGGCGCGCTGGACCTCCTCGACCAGGCGGCGGTCCTCCGGTTCTTCGGCGAACACCGGATCGATCAGGTGTATCTGGCCGCCGCCAAGGTTGGCGGGATTCATGCCAACAACACCTATCCGGCCGAGTTCATCCACGAGAACCTGCTGATCCAGTCGAACCTCATCCACGCCGCGCACGTGGCCGATGTGGACCGGCTGCTGTTCCTCGGCTCCTCCTGCATCTACCCGAAGCATGCCGAACAGCCGATGCGCGAGGATGCGCTGCTCACGGGCGTGCTGGAGCCGACCAACGAGCCCTACGCCATCGCCAAGATCGCCGGCATCAAGATGTGCGAGAGCTACAACCGGCAGTACGGGCGCCGCTACCGCAGCGTCATGCCGACCAACCTCTACGGGCCGAACGACAACTTCCACCCCGAGAACGCCCACGTCCTCCCGGCGCTGATGCGGCGCCTGCACGAGGCGAAGGCCGCCAGCAGCCCGGCCGTCACCGTCTGGGGGACCGGCCGCGCCATGCGGGAATTCCTGCACGTGGACGACATGGCCCGCGCGAGCGTCTTCGTGATGGAGATGGACGACGCGGTCTACGCCCAGAACACCCGGCCGGACCTGTCGCACATCAACGTCGGGACCGGCGAGGATTGCACCATCCGGCAACTCGCCGAATCGCTGGCGCGGGTGATCGGGTACGAGGGTGCGCTGGAGTTCGACTCCAGCAAGCCGGACGGCACGCCGCGCAAGCTGATGGATGTGTCCCGCCTGCGGACCATGGGCTGGCGGCCGGAGATCGACCTGGAAGACGGCCTCCACCAGACCTACCGCTGGTTCCTGGAGAACAACGCGACGCTCCGGCGCTGACCGGCGCGGCCGCGGGACGGTCCGGGCATCCGACGCCCCGACCGCGATCGATCATCCGCACCGAGAGGATCCGCATCATGGCCCAGGGGCCGGCTGACGAGAGCGAGCACGCGCGGCGGCAGAAGTTCCTGAAGAACTTCCGGAGCTTCGACGCCAACATCCGTTTCCCCGCGCCCTACGTGCAGTTCGCCGGGAAGCCCCAGGCGAGCATGGCGGAAACCGGCTGGCGCTACGACGCACTCGGCTACCGCAACGACGTGCACGTGCAGCCGCGGTCCGCCGGGGAGTCGCTGCGGATCTTCGTGGTCGGGGACAGCACGCTGGTCGACGGCCAGACTTTTGCCGACACGGTCCCCGGCCGCCTCGAATCGGGGCTCAAGCAGGTCCACGGTCCCGGGTCGCGCGTCCACAATTTCGGCGTGACCTCGGCCTGCCTGAACCAGATGATCGCGCTGGTCACGACGCGGCTGATGGATCTGGAGCCGGACGCGATCCTGATCGTCGGCGGATCCACCGACATCTTCCAGCCCTGGAGCTTCGATCCGCGCGCGGGCTATCCCTACAATCACTTCGCCACCGAGTGCCTCTACGACTTCGTCTTCGACCCCCGAAAGGAGGGCGGGGACGCACCCGAGTTGTCCTACGAGCGGCTGCAGGAGATGATCTTCGGCCGCCTCGAAAATCTGCGGGCGCTGACTCACTGGCAGTCGGACATCTGGGAATGGGAGGTCGTTCGGCAGTTCGAGCTGGGGCTGAAGCGCCTGGCGCGCCTCGCACCGGGGATCGGAGCGCCGATCCGCTTCGTCCTCCAGCCGAGCGTGGTCCGCAAGGTCGAGCGGGCGGGCGACGAGGCGGGAGCCGCCTCGGGCGAGTTCCTGGCCTATCTCGACCGGCAATACGGGCGCTTTGAGGGTGTCCTCGACCGGCTCGGCTCCGAGTTCGCGGCAGATGCCCCCTTCGCGGTCCGCGATCTCAGCCGGCTCTTCGCGGAGGACGCGCATCCGCTGTTCACCGACATCGTGCATCTCAACGGGGAAGGCCGGCAGCGGATGGCCGACCGGCTCCAGCAGGAGGTGGCCGACATCCTCGGCACGTCGGTCGGACCGGCCGCCTAGGGCCGTGAACGGGCCGATCGTCTTCATCGGGGATTCGATCACCGAGCTCTGGGGCTTCCACCGGGCGGCGACCTTCGAGGCCTACGACCTGATTCCCCGGGGCGGTTCCGGCGAGACGGCGCGCTGGATCACCATGCGGTTCCGCCGCGACCTCGAGGAGACCGGCGCCACGGGCGTGCATCTCCTCTGCGGCATCAACGATATCGGCCGCAATGAGGGGGCGTTCGTCCCCGCCGAGGAGATATGCCGGATCCTCGCCGGCATGCTCGATGAGGCGCGGGCCCTCGGCGTTGCCGCCTGGATCGGCGCGATCATGCCGGCGGCGCGCATCCCCTGGAATTCGGAGGTGCGGGACGCGCCGGCGATGATCGCCGCCGTGAACGCGTGGCTGCGCGACCACGCGCACGCGCACGGCGCGGTCTTCATCGACTACCACGCGGTGCTGGCGACCGGGGACGGAGCGTTGCGGGAGGAATACGGTACCGACGGGCTGCATCTCAGTCCCGCCGGCTACGCTGCCATCGAGCCGTTGATGCTCTCGGCCCTGGGACGGATCCCGCCGATGGCGGCACCGGTGCCGAAGCCGTCCACAGGCCGCCGCGCCGGCATCGCCATCGCGGCCGTTCTGGCGGCCCTGGCGGCGCTGATCCTCGGTACCCGCTGAAAGTCCAAGCGCGTGCGGTCGGCGGTGCTAGGGCGGGTCGCGGAGCGCGTCGCGTCCAACTGCGCCGCCGCGTCCCCGATCCGCCGGTCAGCCCCGGCCGGTCTGCCGCCCGGGCCTCTGATCGACCTTCGACCCGGGCCGCTCGACCTTGCGCTGGTGCTTGCCGGCGCGCGGGCTCGCGAAGCCCTTGGGGCCGCCGGGGCGGCCCTTGCGCTCGGCCGGTGCCACGTCGCCGGTGAGCGCCTCGATCTGGATCTCCGGCGAGCCGTTGCGCGCGAAGGCGTCGGCGAAGCGCGCCGCCGCGTTGCCCCGGACCTCGAACTTGGTCTCACTGTCGAAGATCCGGATTGCACCGATCTCCTGGCGGTCGACGCCGCCCCGGCGTGTCAGCATCGGTAGCAGGCGGCGCGGATCGGCGTTGTCGCGCCGACCGAGATTGAGCCGGAACCACACGGCGGGACCCATGGCGGCGATCCGCTCCGGATCCATCGGATCGTAGGGCGGCCGCTCGCCCCGGGGGGCGCGCCCCTCGCCGGGATCGCTAACCTCCTCGGGGGCCGGGAGGCGGGTGCGATAGACGCGGGCCAGGAGCGCGGCGAGTTCTTCCGGACTCTTGCCGGCCAGCAGCGTCTCGGCCAGCGCGACATCCTCCTCGGCCGGAGGCTCGGCGAAGAGCGGGTCGGAGAGCATGCGCTCGCCGTCGAGGCGACGGATTTCGTCGGCCGAGGGCGGGCCCGACCACTCGGGGCTGATCTTGGCGAGGGCGAACATCTGCTCGGCGCGCCGGCGACGGGAGTTCGGGATCAGGAGCACCGAGGTGCCCTTGCGGCCGGCACGGCCGGTGCGCCCGCTGCGGTGCTGCATCACCTCGGCGTCGTGCGGAAGGTCGGCGTGGATCACGAGGCTCAGGGACGGCAGGTCGATGCCGCGGGCGGCCACGTCGGTGGCGACGCAGACCCTGGCGCGGCCGTCGCGCAGGGCCTGGAGCGCGGCATTGCGGTCGCCCTGACCGAGTTCGCCCGACAGCGCGACCACGGAGAAGCCCCGCTCGGTCAGGCTCGCCTGGAGATGGCGGACGGCGTTGCGGGTGTTGCAGAAGACCATGGCGGTCTTGGCATCCGCCTCGCGCAGCAGGTTGAGCACCACGTGCTCGGTCTCCCGCGGCATGATCCGCACCGCCCGGTAGGCGATGTCGGCGTGCCCCCGAGTCTCACCCTTGATGGCGAGGCGGAGGGCACCGTGCTGATACCGTTCGGCCAGCGCCTCGATGCCCTTCGGCAGCGTGGCGGAGAACAGGTAGGTCGCCCGCTCCGGGGGCGTGGCCGAGAGGATGAACTCGATATCCTCGCGGAAGCCGAGATCGAGCATCTCGTCGGCCTCGTCGAGGACAACCGCCCGCAGCGCCGTCGGGTCGAGGTTGCGGCGCTCGAGGTGGTCGCGCAAGCGACCGGGCGTGCCCACGACGATGTGGGTGCCCTCGGCCAGCATCCGGCTCTCCCGCCGTGGATCCATGCCGCCGACGCAGGCCGCGACGCGGCCGCCGGCGGCGCCGTAGAGCCAGGACAGCTCGCGCTGGACCTGGAGCGCGAGTTCCCGCGTCGGGGCGATCACCAGGGCGAGCGGGGCGGCCGGCGGCGCCAGCATCTCCGCCTCGCCGATCAGGATGCTCGCCATGGCGAGACCGTACGCGACGGTCTTGCCGGAGCCGGTCTGAGCGGAGACGAGAAGGTCGCGGGAGCCGGCGGCCGCCTCGAGCACCGCGGCCTGAACCGGGGTGGGGTCCGCGTAACCGCGGTCGGCTAGAGCCCGCGCGAGGGGGGCGGGCAGGGTCGGGAAAGGCAAGTTCTGAGGACTCTCAACAGCCGCGCCGCGCCCGGCAGCGCGCCATCGCGCGGCGGGGGAATCAGACGCCGGACTTTATTCGGGTGTCGTAAGGGTAACGCGTTGCGAGCCGGCTGACCACTCCCGCCGCAGCATGGGGCGGTTGCACCCGCTCGATCCACAGTGTGGGGACCCCGTCGTCGACGGATTCGCGGTCGTATGACGGGCTGTAGACCCGACTGATCATGGCAGTGCACTGAAGGCGGCCCGAGCCAGCGCGCCCGCGTGAGCGGGGTGCAGCCGGAATGCTTCCCTGTGCGCGCAGGGACAGGGGAGCCGACTCCGTCGCGGCGGCCTGCTAAGGCACGGTCCAGGATCGCCCCTTCCCGGCCGCGCCGCGACCCGACTGGAGTACAGCCTCGTCATGATCGCAGCCCTTCGGGTGGGGACAGCCTGGGCGACGGTCCTCGCCTTCGCGTGGTTCGGCAAGGCGTGGCTCGGCGACCTGTCGCAGCCGCTCTTTGCCGGCGTCCTGTTCGCAGGGCTGCTCGCCGTCATCGTCTGGGCGGCTTTCGGAGTGGTGCACGAAGCGGAGGAGTTGGCGCACCTTCTCGGCGAGCCGTTGGGCACCCTCGTGCTGACGCTCTCCATCGTCATCATCGAGGTGGCGCTGATCTCCGCCGTGATGCTCTCGGCCAAGGACGCGCCCACGCTGGGACGCGACACGATGTTCGCGGTCCTGATGATCGTGCTGAACGGCGTGGTGGGTCTCGGCCTCCTCGTCGGCGGCCTGCGCCACCACCAGCAGCGCTACAACCTCCAGGGGGCCTCGGCCTTCCTCTCGGTGATCATCCCGCTGACCACCATCGCGCTGATCATCCCGAACTTCACCAGTTCCACGAGCGACGGCACGCTGACGACGGTCCAGGCGGTGACGTTCTCGGTGTTCACGATCGCCCTCTACGGCGCGTTCCTGCTGATCCAAACGGGCCGTCACAGCGAGTTCTTCCTCGACGCCGAAGCCCGGGAGACGTCCGAACCCGAGAGCGCCTCCGGAGCGGTGTCGCGCGGCAGCGTCGCCAAACATGTTGGCTTGCTGCTCGCCAACGTCCTGCCGATCGTCATCCTGGCCAAGAGCCTCGCGGTGATCCTCGATCACGGGATCGCGGCCCTGGGTGCCCCATCGGCGCTGGGCGGCGTCCTGATCGCCGCCATCGTGTTCACCCCCGAGGGCATCTCGGCGCTCAAGGCGGTGGCCCGCAACGAGCTTCAGCGGGCGATCAACCTGTGCCTCGGCGCGGCGACCTCGACGGTCGGTCTCACCGTGCCGGCGATCCTGGCCATCGGCCTGCTCACCGGTCAGACGGTGGTGCTGGGGCTGAAACCGACCGAGATGACGCTGCTCGCCGTGACACTCATCCTCAGCGCCCAGACCTTCTCGGGCACGCGCACCACGGTCCTGGAGGGCGCGGTGCACCTCGTGCTGTTCTTCGTCTACCTTGTCCTGATCTTCAGCCCCTGACGGGAGGGTCGTCGGACGGCTTCGGCTGCCGCGGCCCGGCCCATCGCCGCACGGTCGGGACCCGACCCCGGCATTCAGGCGCCGAAGCGTTCGGTGCGGATCAAGCCGGGCGCGACACCGGCCGCCATGATCAGGTCGGACGCCGCGGCGACGAACCGGTTCGAGCCGCAGAGAAACACCTTCCCGGGTGCGCCGATCCGGGTCAGGGCGCCGGCGACGAGGGCGGCGTCGATCCGCTTGCCGCCGGGCTCGCGCGTCGCCGCCAGATGCAGGGAGACCTGGGGATCGGTCGCGGCGAGCTGCTCCAGTTCGGCGAGCGCGATCATCTCCGCGTGGGTCCGGGCCGAGTAGATCAGGGCCGCCGGGATCGCCCGCCAGTGCTGCGCCCGGCGGCGGAGCATCGCCAGCAGCGGCACCACGCCGGACCCGCCGCCCCCCAGGAGCAGCGGCCCGCCATCGGGTCCATCCCAGGAGAACGAGCCGCCGATCGGACCTCGCATCTCGACCCGGTCGCCCACGTCCGCGCATTGCGAGAACCAGCCGGAGACCTCGCCGTCCGGCAGAGCCTCGATCATCAGCTCGAAGGTGCCGCTGCCGTCCTGCGCCGAGGCGATCGAGTAGCTGCGCTGGGCCTGATAGCCGTCCTCGGCGGTGAGGCGGACATCGACGTGCTGCCCGGCGCGATAGGTCTGCGCGAGGGCGCAGCGCAGCCGAACGCTCTTCACGTGGGGGGTGACGGGCGCGATCGCGGTGATCTCGGCCTGGTGCCAGCGAAAGACGATGGGCTCAATCACCGATGTAGCGCTGCTCACGCCAGGGATCCCCGTACATGTGGTAGCCGCGCAGCTCCCAGAAGCCGGCGGTGTCGGTCTGGGTGAAGCGCAGGCCCTTCAGCCATTTGGCACTCTTCCAGAAGTAGAGATGCGGTACGAACAGCCGCGCCGGTCCGCCGTGATCCGGATGGATCGGCTCCCCGGCGTAGCGGGTCGCCACCAAAGCACGCCCGCCGACGAGGTCGGCCACCGGCACGTTGGTGGTATAGTCGTCGTAGGATTCCGCCAGAAGGAAGCCGGTCGGCGCGGCGATGCCGGCATCCGCCAGCAGGTCGTCGAAGCTGACGCCCTCCCACGTCGTGTCGAACTTCGACCACTTGGTGACGCAGTGGATGTCCCCATGCCACGTCGTGCGCGGCAGCGCCTCGAACTCGTCCCAGCTCCATGCCTTGATCGGCCGGGATCCCTCGCGGATCGTGAACCGCCACGTGGCGCGATCAACGATCGGGTTCGGTCCGATCTGCAGGATCGGGAAGTCGTCCGTGAGATACTGGCCGGGCGGAAGGCGCGCGCCCGTCTCGGAGGGCTGCCTGCGCCCGACGAAGCCACGTGTCACCATGCCGGTCTCCGATCACCGCTGCCGGATCGGTTTGGTGCGGCGGAACACCCCACGTCAAGCCGGTATGTGCGGCCGAACAAACGCCCCAAAGCTCAGGCGTGCTAGCAGCAGGTGCCGATGATCGGCACGAATCGCCTGCTTTCAGGGGGATGTCATGAAGTACCTTCTCGCGACGAGCCTTGTCGTCGGGAGCCTCGCCACTCTCGCGCCAGCCGCCCAGGCCCGCGACGGGATCGGTGCCGGCGGCGCGGCTGCCCTCGGCGTGCTCGGCGGCCTAGCCGTCGGCGGTGCCATCGCGTCGGCCAACAACGGCTACTACCCGGGTCGCCCGGTCTACCGTGCCCCGCCGCCCGTCTACGTGGAAGAAGATTACGGCCCGGTCTGCCACTTCGAGCGCCGCCGGACCGTCGACGCCTACGGCGACGTCTACGTCCGCCGCGTCCGCGTCTGCGAGTAGGCGGCCTCCGGGGTCGCCTCGGCGGCGCGTGCCGGCTTCAGGCGCTCGGCGCAGGCGATCCCGCAGAGTACCAGGGTCAGGGCGGCGGCTTCCGTCGTTCCGAACGGCTCGCCGACCAGCAGGACGGCGAGGAACGCGCCGAAGATCGGGACGAGGTTGACGAACAGCCCGGCCCGGTTCGGGCCGATCAGCTCGACGCCGCGCATGAAGAAGAGCTGCGCCAGCAGCGACGGCCCGAGGCCGACGAACGCCACCATGAGCCAGCCTTCCCGGTTCGGCCAGACGGCGTGCCCCGTCGCCCATTCGACCGCCAGCGGCGGCAGCGACGTCACGAGGGCGGCGAGCGCCATGGCGGCGAAGAAAGCCAGCGCCGGCACCTTCGGCCGCGTCGGCAGGAAGATCGTGTAGCCGGCGTAGAGCAGGCACGCGCCGAAGACGAGGACGTCCCCCCGGTTGAAGGCGAGGTTGGCGAGGACCGACCAGTCGCCGTGCGTGGCGGCCAAGCCCGCGCCGATCAGCGTCAGCCCGACACCCAACATCTGCCCGGCCGTGACCGGAACCCGGTACGCCAGCCGATTCAGGACGATCACCAGGACCGGGATCGCGCCCTGGAACAGAGCCAGATTGATCGCGCCGGTATGAACGCCGGCCGCGTAGAACAGGCAGTTGAAGCCCGTGTAGCCCAGCCCGCCCATCAGCAGGATGCGCAGCCAGTACGGGCGCAACTGCGGCCACGCGGCCGCGAGCCGGCGCGCGGCGAAGGGCATGAGCACTGCGCAGGCGAAAGCCCAGCGCAGCGTCGTGATCACCTGAGGGGACACGTGGCCCGGCGCCCAGCGACTGGTGACCGCATTGCCGGCCCAGAGGAGCGCCGTGACGGTGAGCAGCAGATAGGCGGACGTGGCCGAAGAAGCCCGGAACGCGGGCTTCGATCTCAACGGCGTCGGAACTGGCCGCCGCGCACGGGAGGACGCGGACCGGAGGAACGCTCGTCCTTGTGGCGGAACACGAGGCGTCCCTTCTCCAGGTCGTAGGGCGACATCTCGACCGTCACCCGGTCGCCCGCGAGCGTCTTGATGCGGTTCTTCTTCATCTTGCCAGCCGTGTAGGCCACGATCTCGTGGCCCTGGTCGAGCTGCACGCGGTAGCGCGCATCCGGCAGGATCTCGATCACGAGACCGTCGAACTGCATCAATTCTTCTTTCGCCATGCACCTTCTCCAGTCGGACCGTCCGGCAGCAGGCGTTCCGGCAATGCGTGTTCGGCTGTCATCGAGCTCGGGAAACGCCGCAGGGCGCGGATCCGATCCGACGGATCGCCCGCGCCAGCTCAGCAGCACCGCACGCATGTAGTCGCCGCGGGAACCGGCGGCAAGTCACGGCGGCGACAGCCTTTCCGTCATCGACATGAATCGACGCGATTCATGGGGCGGCAACCTCGTTGCCGGCGTAGTCGAGGCGCCCGTCCGGGCTTCGTCGCCAGATCCTCAGGACGATCGGGCTGCCGGTCCGGTCGCCACGCGCATCGAACCCTACGGGACCGAGAAGCGTGCGCATCGGCCCGGCCCGCAGGGCGTCGGCCACCGAGCGGCCATCGGCGATCCGTCCGGTCTTCGGGTCGGCGGCACGGGCCCGCTCGACGGCCTCGGCCAGGATCTGCACCGCCGCGTAGGCGCCGGAGGCCACGCTGTCCGCCTCGGAACTCCTTGCCGACGACCGGACACCGCGGACCTCCGGCAGGCGCGGTGGATCCGGTGACAGGGTCATCACGGTCCCCTCTCCCAGGGCGCCGGCCGCGGTGGCGAAGCCGGGATCGAGGATGCCATCGCTCGCCACCAGCGTCGCGGCGAGGCCGGCATCCCGCATCGCGTGGAGCAGGATCGCGGCTTCCGGGGCGAGGCCGCCGAAATACACCGCGTCGATCCGCGCCGCCTTCAACCGGGCGACGAGCTCGGACAGATCCCGCGTGCCGCGGGCAAACCCGTCGAACAGCACCTCGGGCGTGCCGGCCTCCTTCAGCCGGGCTGCCACCGCCTCGGCGAGGCCGCGACCGAAGGTCGAGCGATCGTTCAGGATGCCGATCCGGCGACCGGCGAACGCCCGTGCCAGGTAGGCTCCGGCCGCCTGACCCTGCTGCGCGTCGCTCGGGCTCAATCGAAACAGGTTCCAGAGGCCCCTGCCGGTGAGCGGCGCATAGGTTGCGGCGGATGTCACCGACACGGTGCCGGCATCCTCGTAAACGGGTGCGGCAGAGGCGACCGCGCCGGATTCGAACGGCCCGACCACGAGGCGCACGCCGTCGGCGGCGAACTTCCTGGCCACCGCCACGGCCTGCCGGCCCTCGCCCGCATCGTCGGCCGGGACGAGCACCCAGCGCGGGCGCCCCCCGGCGGCCCGATTGAGATCGATCACC
The DNA here is from genome assembly GCF_022179385.1 of Methylobacterium longum. Lineage (GTDB taxonomy): Bacteria > Pseudomonadota > Alphaproteobacteria > Rhizobiales > Beijerinckiaceae > Methylobacterium > Methylobacterium longum. The sequence continues at coordinate 272,577 of NZ_BPQS01000003.1, forward strand.
GCCTGCTCGGCGCCCTGCCGAAGCCCCTGCCCGAAGGCCGCGTCTGGCCCGGTCAACGGCGCGGACAGACCGATCCGCACCGGCGCCTGTGCGCTGGCCGGGGCGACGGCAAGAAGGCCCGCGACGATCAGGGTGAGGCGACGGATCATGGCGACATTCTAAGGCCTGGAGCGCGCGTTTCGGAAGGGCCGCGGCGGTGGTGAAACCGGATCGTTGAGCGGATCGGGATGCTGATGCGCGCGGCGGCGCTGGCAAGCGGGCGCGATGTGCGAAATAAGGGCGCTGGCTCGGCTTGTCGCCGGGCGTGCCGGGGCGCCAGCGCGTCGCCGACGAAGACCCTCTGGGACGATTGACGATCATGACCTCGCTGTTCGCCGGCATCCAGGACGCGCCGCTCGATCCGATCATGCGCCTGTTCGAGGCCTTCAACGCCGATCCGAGCCCGAAGAAGCTCAACCTCGTGGTCGGCGTCTATACGGATGCGGACGGCAAGGTGCCGCGCCTACGCGCCGTGCAGACGGCGGAGAAGCGCTGGATCGAGAAGGGTCTGCCGAAGACCTACCGGCCGATCGAGGGCACCAAGCCGTTCCGGGACGCGGTCCAGGCGCTGCTGTTCGGCGCCGGCGCCCCCATTCTGTCGCAGAACCGCACGGCGACGCTCCAGAGCATCGGCGGCACAGGCGCCCTGAAGACCGGCGCGGACATCCTCGCCAAGCTCTACCCGGACGCCACGGTGGCGGTGAGCAACCCGAGCTGGGAGAACCACAAGGCCCTGTTTACCCAGGCCGGCTTCACCGTGGTGGACTATCCCTACTTCTCGGCCGAGACCGGGGGCGCCGACTACCCGGCCATGAAGGCTTACCTTCGGGATCTTCCCAAGGGCTCGATCGTCGTGCTGCACGCCTGCTGCCACAACCCGACCGGCGCCGACCTCACCATCGACGAATGGCGCGACCTCGTCCCCCTGATGGCGGAGCGCGGCCTCGTGCCGTTCCTCGACATCGCCTACCAGGGCTTCGGCAACGGTCTCGACGCCGATGCCGAGCCTGTGCGCCTGTTCGCCGAGTCGGGTCAGGAATTCCTGGTGGCGTCCTCCTTCTCCAAGTCGTTCTCGCTCTACGGCGAGCGCGTCGGCGCCCTGACCATCGTGGCCGAGAATCCGAGCGCGCGGGCGAAGGTCGAGGCGTTCGCCAAGCGCCTCGTCCGGGCGAGCTACTCCAACCCGCACACGCACGGGGCGGCCATCGTCGAGATCGTTCTCACCGATCCGGAGCTGCGCGCCGACTGGGAGCGGGAGCTCGCCGAGATGCGCGACCGGATCCGCGCCATGCGCGAGCGCATGGCCGACAGCCTGCAGCAGCGCCACCCCGAGCGCGGCTTCGACGCCATCAAGGTTCAGAAGGGCATGTTCTCCTACACCGGTCTGAGCCCGGCCGAGGCCACCCGCCTTCGTGAGGAGCACGAGGTCTATGCGCTGGAGACCGGCCGGATCTGCGTGGCGGCGGTCAACTCTCACAACATCGATCACGTCATCGACGCGATCGACGCCGTGGTGAAGGGCTGAACCGATGGCGGCCCTCAAGCGCGTTTGCCGGTTCAACGTGTGGATCAATCCGATCTTCGACGAGCGATTGAGGGCCGAATCCGACATCGACCTGCAGGTGGGTGACCTGCGGGGGCCCGAGAGCGCCCTCCAGGCGCTGCTCGAGCAAGCTCACGTCTTCCACGTCTCCCCGGCACGGGACGAGCTGCCGCGCCGGTGGCACGTGACGGACGATCTGCTCTCCTCCTGCCCGAATCTGCTCGCCGTCTCGTCGGGCGGTGCGGGCTTCGACACGGTGGATGCCGCCGCCTGCACGCGCGCCGGCGTCGCGGTGGTCAATCAGGTGGGCGGCAACGCCCGCTCGGTGGCGGAGCTGGCGATCGGCCTCATGCTCGCCGTCTCACGCAAGATCTGCGTCTCGGATCGCCTGCTCCGAACGGCGCGGGGTTTCTCGCGGGAATCGCTGATGGGTCACGAGATCGGCGGCTTGACCCTGGGACTGGTCGGGATCGGGCATACCGGTCGCGAAGTGGCCAAGCTCGCCCGCGGCTTCGACATGCGGGTCCTGGCCTACGATCCTCTGCTGACGTCGGACGAGATCAGGGCGCGCGGCGCGGAGCCGGTGGATCGGGCGCGGCTGCTAGCCGAATCCGACATCGTCTCCCTGCACTGCCCCCTCGACGACACCACCCGCGGCAGCTTCGACGCGCAGGCCTTCGCGGCGATGAAGCCGGGTGCGCTCTTCGTGACGACCGCCCGGGGCGGCGTGCACGACGAGGCCGCGCTCGCCGCGGCGCTGACATCCGGGCACTTGGCCGGTGCGGGCCTCGACGTCTGGGCGCCGGAGCCGCCGCCCCTCGACTCGGCGCTGCTCAAGCTCGACACCGTTGTGGCGACCTATCACACCGCAGGAGTCACCCACGAGGCGCGCCGCAACGTGGCGGCTTGGGGGGCCGAGCAGGTCATCGGCATCCTCAAGGGCGAGCGGCCGCCGCGCCTCGTCAATCCGGAGGTCTGGCCGGCAGTGTTGGAACGCCGGGCGCGGCTGCTGGGCTGAGCGGCCCGCGGCGGTATCGCCGAGCTTGGCAGCCCTCTAGGGTTCACAGCGATCGCTCATGGCGAGGTACCGCGCGGTAGTCCCGCGGGACATCTCCAGCCGGCCACGCGATCCCCGGCGGCCTTCACCGCGCTCCGATGCCTCCGAAGGCCACCGGGGATCAGGTGTCCCGGTCCCCTGGCAGCCCCGCTAGGTCGCCGATCGCATCCAGCCGAGCCCCGCGTCGGTCCCGGATTCGGGATGATACTCGCACCCGACGAGGCCGTGGTAGCCGACCTCCTCCAAAGCCTCGAAGATCGGATCGAACGCGATCGTCCCGGTACCGGGCTCGTGCCGGCCCGGATCGTCGGCGATCTGGACGTGAGCGATGAGCGGCGCGTGCGCCCGGATCAGCGCGGCCGGGTCGTGACCCAGGCAGACGCAGTGATAGGCGTCGAACAGGAGCTTGACGTTATCGCGGCCGATGGCCTCGATCGCCTGCACCGCGACCAGCGGATCGTCGATGACGTAGTCGGCGATCGAACCCGGCCCGATCGGCTCCACGATCACCGTCATGCCGCGTGCCTTGGCGGCGTCGGCCGCGAAGGCAAGGTTGTCGAGGTAGGTATCCCAGAGGCGTGACTGCTCGACGCCGGCCGGCCGCACCCCGGCCATCGGATGAACCATGCGGCAGCCGAGCCGGGCGACGTAATCGAGCGTCGGCTCGATGGTCGAGCGGTAGTACTCTATCTTGTCGGGTAGTGCGGCGAAGCCCTTCTCGCCCTTGGCGGCGTCACCGGCCGGGAAACCCGTCTGGACCAGCGGCACGCCCGCCCGTTCGAGCCACCCCGCCACCTCCGGCGCCGGCGTCGCGAACAGGTTCGGATGTTCGACCGCCCTGAAGCCGGCGCGCGCGGCGGCCGCGAAACGCTCGGCGAGCGGCAGCTCCGTGAAGAGGAAGCCGCAATGGCCGCTCAGGCGGTTCTTGAAGGCACCGAGCTTCATGGTTCAGGCGCTCCTGCCGGTTTCGATCATCGCGCGCATCCGGTCCACGGCCGCGTGCGGCGCCGTGAGCACGGGGATCGACACGGCCTTCCGAACCGCTTCGGCCGCCCGCGACGTGGAGAAATGCGCCAGCATGATCGCGTCGCACTCGGCCAGTTCCGGCGCCCGCTCGGCGATCAGTCGATTGTGGGTCTCGGCGTCACCGGCGCGCAGGCGCGTCATGGCTTCGTCGACCAGGATCGTCCGCAGGGTCGCCGGGCGGCCGGACTGACCCACGAACTCCTCGAACTCGTCGGTCATGGTACCGATCGATGGCCCGAAGGTCGCCAACATGCCGATGCGTTCGCCCTGGGCGATGGCCGCGCGAAACATCGCCTCGTTGGGCTTCAGCACCGGCACAGGCACGTCCTCGATCAACCGGTCGATGGCCGGTCCGAAGGCCGAGCAGGTGATCAGGATGCCGTCGGCGCCCATGTCGTGGCCGTAGCGACCGAAGCGCACGAAGCGCTCGATCATGCCCTCCGAGATCTCGCCGGGCTCCCGCGCGCGATCGAGGGACAGGCCGTCGTCGAGGAGATTGACGATTTCCGCTTCAGGCCAGCGCTCGGAAAACGCGGTCTGGATCGGCGCCATGGCGACCGGCGTCGCGTGCAGGAGGACGATGCGGGGGGCCATGCTGCGTCTCGGGTTCGGTACGCCGGCCGCGAAGCCGCGCCGACGATCAACTTGTAAGCGATTTCAAAACGGGAGCAAGATAGCACCGGCTGTGGCCTGCGCCTAGCGCGGCGGTGCGGTGCTGGCGCGGAGGATCAGCTCGGCGTCGATCTCGGTCAGGCGCACCACCGGCTTGCCCTGGATCCGGGCGATCAGGTGGTCGCCCGCCGCGTGCCCGATCTCGGCGGAGTGGATGCGGATCGTCGTCAGCGGCGGATCGAGGAAGGGCGCGAAATCGGAATCGTTGTGGCCGACCACCGAGAGATCGCCCGGTATAGCGAGCCCGCGGGCCCGGGCCTCGATCATGGCGCCGAAGGCGATCTGGTCGGTGCCGCAGATGATCGCGGTCGGCGGCGGACCGCCGGCCAGCATCTGGCGGAAGCCGTCGCGGCCGCCGCCGATGCCGTACGAGATCTCGATATCGTGCTCGGGGGCGAGCGACAGGCCGCGGGCCGCGAGCGCCTGGGCGATGCCGATCACCCGGGCGCCGCCGCGATCGTTGTCCTTCCTCAGGCCGGAGATCACGCCGATCCGGCGATGTCCCAGGTCCATCAGGTAGTTGGCCGCCCGGGCCGCCGACGCGGCGTTGTCGAACCCCACGCAGGGGCGCTGCTGCGACAGGCTGAAGGTCTGCACCATCGGAATGCCGGTGCTGGCGATCCGGGCGTGAAGGTCCGGATGGTGGATGTCGCCGACCAGCATCAGCCCGTCGACGCCGCGCTCCAGCAGAAAGGTCGCCTCCCGAAGTTCGTCGTCCAGGTCGTACCCGGCATTGGCCGCCACCAGGGTGTAGCCCGCCTGGCGCAGCCGCTCCTGGAAGCTCGAGAGAACGCGGACGAAAGCCTCGTTCTCGATATTTGGCACGACGGCGCCGACCGCCATGAACCGGCGCGTCGAGAGGGCCCGGGCAGCCCCGTTGGCGACGAAACCGAGATCCTGGGCAGCGCGCATCACGGCTTCGCGCTTGTCGGCCCGGACGCCGGCGGACCCGTTGAGCACCCGGGAGACCGTCGCGGTCGAGACACCAGCCCGTCGGGCGACATCCCGCGCGACGGGACCGCGCGACGGCGGCTCGAGGATCATGCCCGGCAGGTCCAGCACTGAAATCGGTTCTCCCCCTTGGGCGGCCTCGATGCGCATGCGCGCCGCAACCAGCGAACTGGATCGGCAGTATATTGACACCGCACCACCCCGCTGGCTATCTGAAAGCGCTTTCAAAAAACGCCGTCCGACGGGACGCTTCCGTTCCGGACGGCCATCAGGGAGACGCGGATGGCGATGCCCGACCGGCCGGCTTCCGGCGCGGGAGCGCCGGAGCGCGACTCGCCGACGGTGGGCGGGGCCGACGCGAGTGCGGCCGGCATCGCCGCCCCGCAGGCGATCGTCACAAGTTTGAAGCGCAGCGACGCGGTCACCCCTTACCGGTTCCGCGACCTGCTGGCGCTGGACGATTTCGAGCGGCACGCCCGGCGGCTGCTGCCGCCGATGATCTTCCAGTACGTCTCCGGCGGGGTCGAGACCGGTTCGGCCCTGGCGCAGAGCCGCGGCGCCTACGCCGACTACGCCCTCGTGCCGCGGCTGATGCGGGACACGTCGGCGCGGGACACCGCCACGACGCTGTTCGGCCAGACTTACGCGGCCCCCTTCGGGATCGGGCCGCTCGGCGGGGCCGCCTTCATCGCCTATCGGGGCGACCTCGTGCTGGCCGAGGCGGCGCGGCGGATGAGCCTGCCGATGTGCCTGAGCGCCTCCTCGCTGATCAAGCTGGAGGATGTGCACGCCCAGAATCCGCAGGCCTGGTTCCAGGGCTACCTGCCGGGCGATCAGAATCGCATCGACCACCTCCTCGACCGAGTCGAGGCCGCCGGCTACCGGACCTTCGTGGTGACCGCCGACACCCCCACGCTGGGCAACCGGGAGCACAACACCCGCAGCGGCTTCTCCATGCCGATCAAGGTGACGCCGAAGGTGGCGTGGCAGAGCGCGACGCACCCGCGCTGGCTACTGGGCACCGTCGCCCGCACGTTCCTTAAGCACGGGGCGCCGCACTTCGAGAACACCGAGGCCGAGCGCGGTCCCCCGATGATGTCGCAGGGCGCGGTGCGCAACACCATCGCCCGCGATCAGCTCTCGTGGAAGAATCTGGAGGCGATCCGGAAACGCTGGTCCGGGAATCTGCTCGTGAAGGGGCTGCTGGCCCCGGAGGATGTCGAGATCGCTCGGGGATGCGGCGTCGACGGGGTGATCCTCTCGACCCACGGCGGCCGGCAGCTGGACTACGCCGTCGCGCCGCTGGACGTGCTGCCGGAGATCGCCGCCCGAAAGGGCGGGCTGAAGATCATCGTCGACAGCGGCATCCGCCGGGGCACCGACGTGATGAAGGCGTTGGCGCTGGGCGCCGACTTCGTCCTGCTCGGCCGGCCCTTCATGTTCGCCGCGGCGCTCGGCGGGGTGGCGGGCGTCGAACTCGCCATGCGGATCCTCAAGGAGGAGCTGAACCGCGACATGGCGCTGATCGGCGTGAACCGCCTGTCGGAGCTGAACCCCGACTTCCTCCGTCGCGTCCCGCGGCGGGCCTGAGCCACGGGGAAGCGGATTGGGCATGATCGTCTCTCCAGTGACCATCACCGCGCCGGACCGGACGGGCCGTCCGCCGTTCCGGGTGGCCGCAGGCGAGCCTGGAGCAGAAGCGAGACGTTGGAGGGGCTGCGAGGCGCGATCCCGTCCCCGTGGGCCCAGAGAAGCAACCCAGGGCAGCGCGACCTCGCCGATCATGGCGCCATTCGAGTGCGTCCCCTCGCGCGCGAGAGCGACGCGAGCGTCGCAGCAGCCTATTCACTCAGCCGGACCCATCGCATGACCGGAGCCGCGCCTGCCCCTCTGGGCCTCGCCTTCGTCGGCTGCTTCACCACGGAGCGACGCAGGGCCCGCGGCCGGGGCATCGACGTGTACCGGACGGGAGCCGGCCTCGACACGTGGACGCATCTCGGCCGGGTCGAAGGGATCACCAACCCGTCTTTCCTGGTGGCCGATCCGGGCCGCGCCGTGCTCTACACGGTCCAGGGTGACGGCGAGGCGGCCAGCGCCTTCGCGGTGACGCCGGACGGAACCCTTCGCGCCCTCGGCGCGGCCGCCACGGGCGGCACCAACAGCGTGCATCAGGCCCTCGACCCGAGCGGCCGGTTCCTGATCGTCGCCAACTACGCCAGCGGCTCGGTCGCCCTGCTGCCGGTCCGCGCGGACGGCGCACTGGAAGAGGCTTGCCAGATCCTGAGCCTACCGGGCGAGCCGGGCCCGCACCGGACCGAGCAGGCCTGCGCCCACCCGCACCACGTGGTCCTGTCGCCGGATGGACGGCACGCGATCGTCCCCGACAAGGGCCTCGACCGGGTCTTCGTGCTCCGGCTGGACGGCGAGAGGCTCGCGATCGCCTCGGAGGTTGCGATGCGGCCGGGCGCCGGGCCGCGCCACCTCGCCTTCCACCCGAGCCGGAACCTCGCCTTCCTGGTCAACGAGCTCGATTCCAGCATCGCCACCTGCCGCTGGGATGCCGCGTCCGGCACGCTGCAGCCCCTGCATCTCGTCCCGACGCTCCCGCCCGACTTCTTCGGCGCGAGCACCGCCGCGGCCATCGTGGTCACGCCGGATGGCCGCCACCTCTACGCATCGAATCGCGGTCAGGACGGGATCGCGCGCTTTCACGTGGACGCGGAAGGCGGACGGCTCGACCCCGCCGGCTGGACGCAGGCGGGCGGCCGCGACCCGCGCTTCATGGTGCTGGCACCGGGCGGGACGAATCTGCTCGTCGCCAACGAGCAGGGCGACAGCCTGGCCGAGTTCGCCATCGATCCCACCAGCGGGGACCTCACCCGAACGGGTTCGCGCCCGAGCCTGAGTCCCTGCACGATCGCGTTCCTGTGAGGAGGCCCAGAGCCAGTGTGAGCGCGCGATATTGGATAGCGCCGGTTCCGCCCACCCTCTCCCCTCTGCGGGTGAAGGTAGCTCCCGGCGGTGGTCGGGTCGGGACGAAGTCTCGCGACGAAGAGGCGGCGATGCCGGGCATGGCACGCCCTGACGGGCAGGCTCCGCTCTTTTCTGGACCGTCCCGCCCCCTGCCGATGCAGGCGGCGCCCGTAGGGCCGCCCTAGCGGCCGCCGAGGAAGGACGCGCTGCGGACACCGTTCGTGTCCGCCGCCAAGTGAAACAACTAAATAAAAACGAACACTGCCGATAGATCAGAGGAAACGCCATGTTCGCCAAGCGATACAGGTTCGTCATCGCATCTTTGCTGTTCATAGCAGGGATTATCAACTACATGGACCGCGCCGCACTCGGCGTCGCGGCGCCCTTCGTCAAGCAGGATCTCAACCTGTCGCCCTCCGAACTCGGGGTGATCTTCAGCACGTTCTTCTTCGGCTACGCGATCTTCGCCTTCGTGGGCGGGCAACTCGCCGACCGCTACGGGCCGCGCAGGATCTACAGCTGGGCCGCGACCTCGTGGTCGGTCCTGTGCATGCTGACCGGCGCGGTGACCGGGTTCGCCCAGATGTTCATCGTCCGCTCCCTGTTCGGCTTCGCCGAGGGTCCGATGAATTCGACCACGAACCGCACGATCACCACGTGGTTTCCCCGCGAGGAGACCGCCCGGACCATCGGCTTCACCTTCTCGGGGCAGACGGTGGGCAGCGCCATCGCGGCGCCCGTGGTCGGGCTGCTGGCCATCCAGTACGGCTGGCGGGTGGCGTTCGTGGCCATCGGCGCCGTCGGCCTGCTCTGGGTGGTGGCGTGGCGCCTGCTGATGACCGACCGCCCCCAGGACAATCCGCGGGTCAGTCCGGAGGAGATCGCCCTCGTCGAGCGCAGCCGCGCCGTCACCCACCTCGCACCCTCCGACCACGCCCGGTCGCTCAAAGGCTACCTGTTCCTGCCGAGCACCCTGTCGCTCGGCCTCGGCATGTTCGCGGTGAACTACACCCTCTACATCTTCCTCTCGTGGCTCCCGAGCTACCTCACCGACGCCCTGCACATGCCCGTGAAGGAGATGGCCCTGGTCGCCTCGATCCCCTGGGCCTGCGGCTTCGTCGGTTACGTCGGCGGAGGCATCGTGGCCGATCTCGTCTACAAGCGCATGGGCGACAAGCTCGCCGCGCGGAAGATCACCACGATCGTGCCCCTCGCCATCGCGGGGGTCGCCCTGATCGCGGTCAATGCCGCGACCAGCACCGCCATGGCGGTCTCGCTCATCGCGCTGGCCGTGCTGATGCTGACGAGTTCGGTGCAATCCTGCTGGGCGACGATCCACGAGCTGGTGCCCGAGGCGCGGGTCGGCGGCGTGAGCGGCTTCATCCACCTCCTGAGCAACATCTCGGGGATCATCGGACCGACCGCCACGGGCTTCGCCGTGCAATACCTCGGGGGCTACGCCAGCGCCTTCGTGATCGCCGCCCTGATCGCGGCGGCGGGCGTCGTCGCCATGGCGATCTTCGTGCGGCGGCCCCGCAACCCGGCGGAAGCCGGTCCCCTCGCCGCGGTCAAGGCCGTCTGAACGATACCGTCTGAAGGCGAGCGTCCGATTCAGGAGCAGCATCCATGAGCGCCGAGACCGTTCCCCCGAAACCCGTCCTCCTGACCGGAGCCTCTGGCGCCCTCGGGCGCGTGCTGACCCGCGCGCTCGGCGAACGGGGCTGGCCGCTCCGGCTCACCGACCGCGCGCCCTTCCCGGACCCGCTGCCCGAGGGCGCGCGCTTCCAGATCGCCGACCTGGAGGACGGGCCGGCGATCCTGCGGCTGGCGGAGGGCTGCGGCACCATCCTCCACCTCGGCGGGATCTCGGTGGAGCACCCGTTCGAGACGGTGATCGGTCCCAATATCCGCGGCCTCTACCACGCCTACGAGGCGGCCCGCCGCGAGGGCGCGCGGATGATCTTCGCCTCCTCGAACCACGCCATCGGTTTCCACGAGCGGTCCGAGGTTCTGGACGATGACTGCGCCCTGGCGCCGGATGGCTTCTACGGGCTGTCGAAGGCCTACGGCGAGCTGATGGGCGGCCTGTACCGCGACAAGCACGGGGTTGAGAGCGTCTTCCTGCGCATCGGCTCCTGCTTCCCGGAGCCCACCGACGCGCGGATGCTGGCGACGTGGCTGTCCTATGCCGACCTCACCCGGCTGATCGCCCGCGCCACCCTGGCACCGAGCCTCGGGCCGAAGGGGACGGTGGTGATCTGGGGCGCCTCGAACAACAGCCGCATGACCTGGTGGCGGCGGGACGGACGCGACGTGATCGGCTGGACGCCGCAGGACAGCGCGGATTCCTACGCGGCGTCGCTGGAAGGCAAGACCAGCGGCAACAGGATCGTGGAACGCTACCAGGGTGGTGGGTTCACGGGCCTGGACTATTCCCGCCGCGAGCCCCCGGCCCCGTAAAGCCCCGGCGCCCCCCGACCGCGACGACCTCCCCGTCATTCGTGTATGCCGGAGCGGCGCCGGGAAGTCCGGGTCCTGGCACCCCGGCGCGGCGCGTGACAGGACCCGGCGTGGAGCAGGATCTCCGGGGCGTTCCTGGTCCCACGGCGCCCTGGCGCGTTACCCGTAGGACTTTACGCTCGCCGCGATGCCGGTGCGTCGTATCGGCACGACCGACAGGGCGTCGGATTCCATAAGTTGCACAAACGGCATAATATCGCCGGCCTGACACTTCATCCCGTCCGTCTCGCGCTGGTATATTGCATACCTAGAAGGGATGTGCATGATCGGCGGCGTACCACAGACGCGCCACTGCAAGGCCGCGCCGACCCAACAAGAGAGGCACGGGGATGGAACGCCAGGATTCGCCGTCGGCGAAATGGTGGCAGCTCGCCTTCGGCGTGATCTGCATGGCCATGATCGCCAACCTTCAATACGGTTGGACATTGTTCGTCGACCCGATCGATCAGCGCTACCACTGGGGTCGAGCGGCAATCCAGCTCGCCTTCACGCTGTTCGTCGCCACCGAGACCTGGCTGGTGCCGGTCGAGGCGTGGTTCGTCGACCGCTACGGTCCGAAGATCGTGGTCGCCTTCGGCGGCGTGATGATCGCCCTCGCCTGGACGATCGACGCCTACGCCGACAGCCTGTTCCTGCTCTATCTCGGCGCCGTGATCGCCGGCATTGGTGCGGGATCGGTCTACGGGACCTGCGTGGGCAACGCGCTCAAGTGGTTCCCGGATCGCCGTGGCCTCGCCGCCGGCGCCACCGCGGCCGGGTTCGGCGCGGGTGCGGCCATCACGGTGGTGCCGATCGCCCGGATGATCGCCTCCAGCGGCTATCAGGACGCCTTCCTCTACTTCGGCATCGGCCAGGGCGCCGTGGTGCTGTCCCTCGCCTTCCTGTTGCGCAAGCCGTCGACCAACACGCCGGTCCAGCGCAAGAGCACGCGCCTGCCGCAGACCAAGGTCGACCGCAGCCCCCGCGAGGCGGTGCGCACCCCGGTCTTCTGGGTTATGTACGTCATGTTCGTGATGGTCGCCTCCGGCGGTCTGATGGCGGCGGCGCAGATCGCCCCGATCGCCCACGACTTCCAGGTGGCTGGCGTGCCGGTGAGCCTGTTCGGCATGCAGATGGCCGCGCTGACCCTGGCGATCTCGCTGGACCGGATCTTCGACGGGTTCGGGCGACCGTTCTTCGGCTTCGTCTCCGACCATATCGGCCGCGAGAACACGATGTTCATCGCCTTCTCGACGGCAGCGCTGGCGGTGATCGTGCTGCTGACCTACGGGCACATCCCGATGGTCTTCGTCCTGGCCACCGCAGTGTATTTCGGGGTGTTCGGCGAGATCTACTCGCTGTTTCCGGCGACTTGCGGCGATACGTTCGGCTCGAAATACGCCGCCAGCAATGCCGGCCTGCTTTACACGGCGAAGGGAACGGCGTCCTTCCTCGTGCCCTTCGCCAGCCTGATCTCCTCCGCCTACGGCTGGTCGGCCGTGTTCACGCTGATCATCGTCCTCAACGTCACGGCGGCGGCCTTGGCCATGTTCCTGCTCCGCCCGATGCGGGCCCGCTACCTTGCGGCGGCCGAGCAGCAGCCGGCGGCACTCGCCGCCCAACCGATCCGGGCGGCCTGACCGCCCAAACCCGAGAACCCGCGAGGGACGCCGAACACCCACCGATCTCCCACCCTTTGCCGCATCCTGAGGTGACGAAGCGGAGCGGAGGCCTCGAAAGAGGGCTTCCGGGATCGCCCAGACCTCCGGAGACTCCTTCGAGGCCCGCTGACGCGGGCCCCGCGGGATGAAGGGGCGGGAGATCCCCGAGCCAGCCGACGCCGAGCGCCGGCCCACCCGAAACGGATATCCCGGAGACCCCCGATGACCGCCGTGGCCAAGATCGTTCACAACACCCCTGAAATCGAGGCCGAGCCGGACCTGACCGACGGCTTCCACCTCGTCATCGACGCGCTCAAGCTCAATGGCATCGAGACGATCTACGGTGTCCCGGGCATCCCGATCACCGACCTCGGCCGCATGGCCCAGGCCGAGGGGATGCGGGTGATCTCGTTCCGGCACGAGCAACATGCCGGCAACGCCGCGGCGATCGCGGGCTTCCTCACTCAGAAGCCGGGCATCTGCCTCACCGTCTCGGCCCCGGGCTTCCTCAACGGCCTCACGGCGCTCGCCAACGCCACCACCAACTGCTTCCCGATGATCCTGATCTCGGGCTCCTCCGAGCGCGAGATCGTCGACCTGCAGCAGGGCGACTACGAGGAGATGGACCAGCTCGCCATCGCCAAGCCCCTGTGCAAGGCGGCCTTCCGGGTCCTCCACGCGGCCGATATCGGCATCGGCGTAGCCCGCGCGATCCGGGCCGCCTGCTCGGGCCGGCCGGGCGGCGTCTATCTCGACCTGCCCGCCAAGCTGTTCGCCCAGGTGATGGATGCCGAGGCCGGCCGTCAGTCGCTGGTCAAGGTGATCGATCCGGCCCCGGCGCAGCGCCCCGCCCCCGAGGCGATCGCCCGGGCGCTGGACGTCCTGAAATCCGCTAAGCGGCCGCTGATCGTGCTCGGCAAGGGCGCCGCCTACGCGCAGGCCGACGAGGCCATCCGGGCGCTGGTCGAGACCAGCGGCATCCCCTACGTGCCGATGAGCATGGCCAAGGGTCTCCTGCCCGACACCCACCCGCTCTCGGCCGGCGCCGCGCGCTCCACGGCGCTGAAGGACTCGGACGTGGTCCTGCTGATCGGCGCCCGGCTCAACTGGCTCCTGTCGCACGGCAAGGGCAAGAGCTGGGGCGAGCCGGGCTCGACCAAGTTCATCCAGATCGACATCGAGCCCCGCGAGATGGACTCGAACGTCGAGATCGTGGCGCCCGTCGTCGGCGACATCGCCTCCTGCGTGCAGGCGCTGCTGGACGGCATGGGCAAGGGCTGGCAGCAGCCCCCGTCCGACTGGATCGAGACGCTCAAGACCAAGCGCGACGCCAACATCGCAAAGATGGCGCCGAAGCTCATGAGCAACGCCTCGCCCATGACCTTCCACGCCGCCCTCGGGGCGCTGCGCACCATCGTCAAGGAGCGGCCGGACGCGATCCTGGTCAACGAGGGCGCCAACACCCTCGACCTCGCCCGGGGCATCATCGACATGTACCAGCCGCGCAAGCGCCTGGACGTGGGAACCTGGGGCATCATGGGCATCGGCATGGGCTTCGCCGTCGCGGCCGCGGTCGAGACTGGCAAGCCGGTCCTCTGTGTCGAGGGTGACAGCGCCTTCGGCTTCTCCGGCATGGAGGTCGAGACCATCTGCCGGTACGGCCTGCCGGTCTGCATCGTGGTGTTTAACAACAACGGCATCTACCGCGGCACCGACACCGACCCGACCGGTCGCGATCCCGCCACCACCGTGTTCGTGCCGGATTCCCGCTACGACCGGATGATGGAGGCCTTCGGCGGCGTCGGCTACCACGTGACCACGCCGGACGAGCTGACCCGGGCGGTCAACGAGGCGATGAACTCGGGCCGTCCCGCCTTGGTCAACGCCGTCATCGACCCGGCCGCCGGCAGCGAGAGCGGCAATATCGGCAGCCTCAACCCGCAGAGCGGCATCAAGAAGAAGAAGTGAGGTCGGCGGGCCGAAGGCCCTGACCCGACGCGCGTTACGACGGCCGGATCGCTCAGCGGTCCGGCCGTTTTCAATGGAGTCGCGCACTTCCTTCGGCCCGGGACGCGGCGCGAACGGAGCAAGCCAGGGACTTCGCGCCATGATCGATCCCGATCTCGCCGGACGACTTCACTTCCGTCACCGTCTGCCCGACCGCGAGCCGCTGGCGCCGGGCCGGCACGACCTGGGCCTCTTTGCCGAGCGCGACGCCGTGCTGGTCGTTCCCGCGGGGCTCGATCCGCGCCGTCCCTGCCGGCTCGTGGTGCTGTTCCACGGCGGCGGCGGCAGCGCCGCGCGGATCCTGCCGATGCTGGAGGCCCATGCGCAGGCGGAGCGATTTCTGCTCCTGGCGCCGCAATCGCTGTTTCCGACCTGGGACCTCGTCATCGGCGGCCACGGACCGGACCGGGAGCGGGTCTCGGTCGCGCTGGCCGCGGTGGCGGACCGGTTCCTGCTCGACCCAGACCGTCTCTGTTTCGCCGGCCACTCGGACGGGGGCAGCTACACGCTGTCGCTCGGCCTCGCCAACGGCGACGTAGCGCGCCACCTGATCGTCTCGTCGGCCGGCTTCCTGTCCGTGCATATGCAGGTCGGCGCGCCCCGAATCTTCCTGTCGCACGGCGTCCGCGACGAGCAGATCCCGATCAATCGGAGCGCGCGCATCCACGTGCCCAAGCTGCGGGACGCCGGCTACGACGTGACCTACGTGGAATATGACGGCCCCCACGCGCACCAGCCGCCAATCGTCGCGCAGGCCGTGGCGTTCATCATGGCGAGCGCGGCGTAGCGGGTCACAGCCAAGGTCGATGCCGGTTGCCGTGGAGATTCCGGGCACCGCCGGTGGCGTTGCGACACGCCGCGCCGCCCGACGCTTCGGTGATCCCAGGGCCACCCCGATCTGAGGGGGCCGCAGCATGGCGGAGGCCGAGAAGGCGACGTCCAGAGGACGCTGCGGTCTCCGGAGAGCACCGGCGCGGCAGGAGGCGTTGCAGCTCGGGATGAGGGATCAGGTCCGATCTCGGTCTGCGTGGACGGGCGAGGCCCTGTCTGCGTCGCGGAGAGGGCGAACGAAACCGGGTGTGGTTTCTCATAGAAAAAGGACGGCGCCCGGAGGCGCCGTCCTCTCTCAGGATCGCGAAGGCTGGCGCTGGATCAGACCGCACGGGCCTCGTGCATCGCCTGGATCTGCTCCCGCGTGTATCCGAGGCCTTCCAGCACCTCGTCGGTATGCTCGCCGAGCAGCGGCGAGGCCTTCACCTCGACCTGCATGTCGGAGAACTTGATCGGGCTTCCGACGGTCAGGTACTTGCCGAGCTTCGGATGCGCCACCTCGACGACGGTGCCGCTCTCGCGCAGGGACTTGTCCTCGGCGATCTCCTTCATCGACAGCACCGGCGCGCAGGGGATGTCGTAGGTTCGCAGGATGTCCACCGCCTCGAACTTGGTCTTGTCGGCGAGCCATTCCTCGATCGTCTTGAAGATGTCGAAGATCTTGTCCTGACGGGCGCGGGGCGTGTTGTAGCTCGAATCGGTGATCCACTCCTCCTTGCCCAGCACCTTGCAGATCGGCGCCCAGGCATGGCCCTGGATGGTGAAGTAGATGTAGGCGTTCGGGTCGGTCTCCCAGCCCTTGCACTTGAGCACCCAGCCGGGCTGGCCGCCGCCGCCCGCGTTGCCGCCGCGCGGCACCACGTCGGAGAACTCGCCGTGCGGGTACTGCGGGTACTCCTCGAGGTAGCCGAGCGCGTCGAGGCGCTGCTGGTCCCGCAGCTTCACGCGGCAGAGGTTGATCACCGAGTCCTGCATCGACACGGCGACCTTCTGGCCCCGGCCGGTCTTGTTCTTCTGGTGGAGCGCCGTGAGGATGCCGATAGCGAGGTGCATGCCGGTGTTGGAGTCACCGAGCGCCGCGGCGCTGACGGTGGGCGGCCCGTCCCAGAAGCCCGTGGTCGAGGCGGCACCGCCCGCGCACTGGGCGACGTTCTCGTAGACCTTCAGGTCCTCGTAGTGGTGTCCGTCCGAGAAGCCCTTCACCGAGGCGAGGATCATGCCCGGGTTCAGCTCTTGGATGCGCGCCCAGGAGAAGCCCATCCGATCCAGCGCGCCGGGGCCGAAATTCTCGACCATCACGTCGGAATCCTGGATCAGCTTCTCCAGAACCTCCTTGCCGGCCTGGGTCTTGGTGTCGAGGGTGAGCGACCGCTTGTTCGAATTCAGCATCGTGAAGTAGAGGGCGTCCGCGTCCTCGACGTGGCGCAGCTGCGTGCGGGTCACGTCGCCGGCCCCGGGGCGCTCGACCTTGATCACGTCGGCGCCGAACCACGCGAGCAACTGCGTGCAGGCAGGTCCCGCCTGGACGTGGGTGAAGTCGATGATCTTGATGCCTTCCAGCGGCTTGCTCATTGGGCGTTCTCCCTGTGCGCTTCGGTGATCGTGTCCTTCGGACCGTCCGGCGGGCTCAAGACCCTTGGCTGGCACGGTCCGCGGAGGCTTCGAGTTCGGCCACGCGCTGACGCAGGCGCTTCTCCTCGGCCCAGCGCTCGGTCTCGTCGCGGATCACGGCGACGATCCCGGTCACCCGGTGGGAGGCATCCCGCACCATCCCCACCGTGAAGGCGATGGAGAGCTGGCGGCCGTCCTTGTGCAGTGCCGGCACCCGCAGGGTCTCCGCCCCGTAGCGGGTCTCGCCGGTACGCATGGTCTTGGCGTAGCCGTCCCAGTGACGGCGCCGATGCCGCTCGGGCGTGATGAGATCGAGGGTCTGGCCCAGCGCCTCGGCGGCGGTGAAGCCGAAGATGCGCTCGGCGGCCGGGTTCCACACGGTGATGGACCCCTCCGGGTCCGACACCACCACGGCATCGCCGATCGCCGCGGACAAGCTCAGGCTGCCGTCCGGGATCCGCGCATCCGCCATCGGCTCAGGATCCGGCACGAACCGGGCCGGTCGAGACGCGAGGGCGTCCGTCGTTTCCTTTCGCGCACACGCCATCGAATTCGGCTTGGATCGTCATTGGCCCCCCTGCCCGCTCCGGAGCTAAAGTTCCAACTTGCGTCGACGCCTCGGCTCCGCCCCCTGGCTGACTTGGTATTTGGTATGCCAAATCTGGAATGCCGTCAACGCTGGCGCTTACAAAAGGCACTTTCCTTCCAGCTCGCCTCCGCCGCACCTCGGGCGGGATTGGCGGATCGGCCGCCGCGGCCGGGTGACGCCGGAGCTTCCCGCTCTTTGATGTCCGCAATTGGGAATGTTCCGTTGCTGCGAGAGGCCACGCGGCGAATTCGGCCGCTTCCTGATGTCCCGCGAAGCCTGCGTCCTCGTTCGCCGCGCGCTGGTAGTCAGGTCCTGCCGCGGAGACATGCCCTGCTCCATCCCCCGGACCGCGCGTACCAGGGATCACGCAGTTCGACGGACGTACATCTCCGCGCCGGGCCATCGCGGCGCGAAGACATGCTTTTGCCGTGTCGCCGTGCGAGAGCGGCGCCCGGTCGGTGGTGCCCAGCAGCGGCGGACCGACCTACGGATCGACCTTCAGGGCCGGGAGGCCGGGAACCAAGCCATGAACATGGAGATCCGGAGAGCCGAGGGGCAGCCGGTCACGACCACTGACCGGCAGCAGGCGATTTCCGAATCGCTGCGGCAGATCGCGCGCATGTCGCGCTTCGCCGATCGCAAGAAAGGCATTCGGTCCTATCACAACCAGGTCAAGAACGATCCTTGGATCCCGATCCTGTTCGTGATCTGCTTCGTGCTGCCGGTGCTGGCGGGCGCGATCTACTACGGCCTGATCGCATCGAACCGCTACGTGAGCGAGGCGCGGTTCGCGATCCGCCCGGCGATCGGCGCCAGCGAGAAGGGCTCCTCCGAGGGAGGATCCGGGTCCGGGTCCACCTCCAGCGTCCAGAGCCAGATGGCCGCTCAGGACACGATGATCACCCGTGAGTACATCCTGAGCCGGCCCATGCTGGAAATCCTCGAGGCGCAGCTGCCGCTGCGCCAGTGGTTCAGCAGCGACAGCATCGACTACTTCTCGCGGTTCGACCCGGAGAAGCCGATCGAGAAGTTCGTTCGCTACTGGAAGCGGCGCGTCGATGTCGAGGTCGAGGCGGGGTCCGGAATCATGTCGGTGACCGTCGCGGCGTTCGACCCCGACCATTCCCTCGCCATCGCCCGGGCCATCGTGAAGGAGGCCGAGCGGATGGTGAACGATCTCAGCGTCCGATCCCGCACGGAGGCGATGGCCGAGAGCACCCGCGAGCTGAAGCTCGCCGAGGAGCGCATGACCAAGATCCGCCTCGCGACGCGGGATCTGCGTCACCAAGAGGGGGTGCTCGACGCGGAGAAGTCGAACATCGCTAACCTCAAGATGATCGCAGAGCTGCGCTCGGCCCGGATTAACCTCGCGGTGCAGCTTGCCATCGGCCAGCGCGACCTCGGCCCGGAGGCCCGCCGGATCCTCGACATCAAGCAGCAGATCAAGGATCTCGATGAGAACGTCGCCCGGATCGAGCGCCAGTCCGCCAGCCAGGATCCGGAGCAGAAGCGCCTTCTCTCCGATGCGTTGACGCGGTTCGAGACGTTGGACAGCGACCGCAAGAATGCCGAGAAATACTACCAGCAGGTGTTCACCGCCTACGAGCGGTCGCGCATCATCGCGGCCCGGCAGGTTGAATTCTTCAGCCCGATCGTAGAGCCCGTGAAGGCGACATCCTCCGTCGAGCCGCGGCGCATGCTGATGATCACCCTGATCACGGCGGGTGCCGCTCTGCTGTTCGCGGCTTCCATGTTTGCCCGGAAGACGATGGCCTGAGCGGTCATTCGCGGCGCCGAGGCAGCGCCGCGCTGCCGGCGCCCAAACTCGCCGCTCCGGCGACCGATCGCTTCATCCGGTCTTGTCCGCCCGGCGCGGCTCATGCCCCGAAGGCATCCCGGCCTGGGGAAGCGTTGCGCGCGCCACCCCTTACTCGCCTGCCGGGATGCAAACCGCGAAGGAGCGCTGCCGAGCCCATTAGATCAACTGACGGCTTCCCGGTCGCCTCGCCGCCTTAAGGAGCGGTTTGAGGCGGGATCGCAATCGCCCGGCCAAGCCGCGTCGGCGCGCGGCTTCTAGGAGGCCGAACGATCGGCCGACGGGCCCACGGAGCCGCCGGTCCAGCCCTGCGCCCGCCAACCTTCGGCGCGCTCGTCGAGGTCGATCGAGCCCGCCCGGTTGAGGAGGCTCAGGGCGCGGTCGGCCTGGGTCTCATCAGCTCGCACGGTCACCAGCGTGCCGCCGCGGCGGACGCCCTCGGCGTAGGTCTCCGCCTCACCCTCGCTCAAACCCGCCCCCGTCAATCCGCCGATCAGCCCGCCGGCCGCGGCTCCGACGCCGGCGCCCGTCACGGCGGCCACCAGCCACCCGGCCGCCACCACGGGACCGAGACCCGGTATGGCGAGAAGTCCGAGGCCGGCGAGCAGGCCCGCGCTGCCGCCCAGGACCGTCCCGACCGTGGCGCCGGTCCCGGCGGAATCCGTGGCATCCGCCACCACGGGCGCGGTCCCACCCGGGGGCTGTTCGGACGGCTGCGGCGTAGGTCTCCGGGTGTCGGCCCGATTCGAGATGATGCTGATGTCGGTATGCGGGATGCCGGCGGCCTCCAGCTGGTCCACCGCGCTGGCGGCGGCGTCGTAATCGTCGAACAGGGCGGTCAGGGCGCGTGCGGCCATGGGAATCTCCGCGAACCTCGGGTCTGCGCCCGAACGAGTGACGGCAACGCGGCCGGCCCGAGTGACGCGGGGCGGGCCCGAGAGGTTGCCGACCGGTCAAGCGGCAGACCCAACCCAGGTTCCAGGGGTCGGCGGTGTAAAACTTAACGCCGCGCTAACCATCCGCCCGGCAGATCTTGCCGGGTACGCCGTAGGGAAGGTTTTCCGGCGGGCGGCGACGGGTGGGATCGATGGCGGAGACGGCGAGCGCGCCGGCACGGGTTGGAGCTGCCGCGATCCTGAGCCAGCTCACGCTGCCCACGCGCGGCGACCTGCAGGCGCTGTCCAAACGCTCGGATCTGCTATTCGCCACCGGCGTCATGGCAATCCTGGCGGTGCTGATCTTCCCGCTGCCGGCGATCCTGCTCGACCTGCTCCTGGCCGTATCGATCATCCTGTCGGTGCTGATCATGATGACCGGCCTGTCGATCGACAATCCGCTTGAATTCACCGTCTTCCCGACCCTGCTGCTCATCGCCACGATGCTGCGGCTCGCCCTCAACCTCGCCTCGACCCGCCTGATCCTGGGTCACGGCCACGAGGGCACCGCGGCGGCCGGCCACGTGATCGAGGCGTTCGGCCACTTCGTCATGGGCGGCAACTTCGTCATCGGGATCATCGTGTTCGCAATCCTGATCATCGTGAACTTCGTCGTGATCACGAAGGGCTCAGGACGCATCGCCGAGGTCGCCGCCCGCTTCACCCTCGACGCCATGCCGGGCAAGCAGATGGCCATCGATGCGGACCTGTCGGCTGGCCTGATCGACGAGAAGGCCGCCAAGGCCCGCCGCGCGGCCCTGGAGGAGGAATCATCCTTCTTCGGCGCCATGGACGGTGCCTCGAAGTTCGTCCGCGGCGACGCCGTGGCGGCCCTGCTGATCACCTTCATCAACGTGGTCGGCGGCATCATCATCGGGGTGGCGCAGCAAGGCCTCAGCTTCGGCGACGCCGCCAAGAGCTACACGCTGCTCACCATCGGCGACGGGCTGGCCAGTCAAGTACCGGCGCTGATCGTCTCCACGGCCGCGGGCCTCCTGGTCTCGAAGGCCGGCGTGAAGGGCGCGGCCGACAAGGCGCTGGGAAAGCAGCTCGCGCACTATCCCAAGGCCCTCGGCATGTCGGCGGCCGTGATGCTGCTGATTGCGCTCCTGCCCGGCATGCCGATGCTGCCGTTCCTGCTGCTGGGCGGCGGCGCGGGTTACGCCGCATGGCGGATCAACAAGACCGCCAAGGAGGCGCCGCCCCTCGACGCGACGGGCGCCCCCATGGACGCCAAGGCGGTGGCGGCCGCGGCGGCCGCCAAGGAGGAGACGGTCACCGACCTCCTGAAGCTCGACGACCTCAAGCTCGAGATGGGCTACGCCCTGCTGGCCCTCGTCAACGGCGAGGGTCAGGATCGACTCACCGACCAGATCAAGGCCCTGCGCCGCCAGCTCGCGGCGGAACTCGGCTTCGTGATGCCGTCCGTGCGCATCCTCGACAACGTGCAGCTCGACGCCAACACCTACGTGGTCCGGGTCAAGGAGATCGAGGCCGGCACGGGACGGATCTTCCCGGGCCAGTTCATGGCGATGGACCCGATGGGCGGGCAGGTGCAGTTACCCGGCCAGCACCTGCTGGAGCCGACCTTCGGATTGCCGGCCACCTGGATCGACGCGGCGCTGCGCGATCAGGCGCAGCTCAAAGGCTACACGGTGGTCGACGCCGCCACGGTCGTCTCGACCCACCTCACCGAGGTGATCAAGGCCCACGTGTCCGAGTTGCTCAACCACGTCGAGGTCTCGAAGCTGCTGCGCGAGTTGCCGAAGGAGCATGCCGAGCTGCTTAAGGAGATCGTGCCGTCGCAGATCTCGACCACCGGGGTCCAGCGGGTGCTGCAGTTCCTCCTCGCCGAGCGGGTCTCGATCCGCGACCTGGGTGCGATCGTCGAGGCGATCGCCGAGGTGGCGGGCGGGGTCAAGAATCCCCGCGACGTGGTCGAGCACGTTCGCGCCCGGCTCGGCCGGCAGATCTGCGCCCAGTATCAGGACCACGGCGGTACCCTGCCGATCATCACCCTGTCGCCGGCCTGGGAGCAGGCCTTCATGGAATCGATCGTGGGCGAGCGCGAGGAGCGCTACCTCGCGATGCAGCCCTCCAAGCTTAGCGAGTTCGTCACTGCCGTCCGCGACCGGTTCGAGGCGGCTGCGCGCCAGGGCGAGATGCCGGTCCTGGTGACCTCGGCGCAGACGCGCCCCTTCGTCCGCTCGATCATCGAGCGCTTCCGTCGGGAAACCCCGGTGATGAGCCAGGCGGAGATCCACCCGCGGGCGCGGCTGCGGACGGTCAGCTCGATCTGATTGATCGGGCCGGTGGATGCCTGCGGCGATCACCGCCGAAGGATGGCCGGGGGATGGTCGCTGAAACGATGTAGGTCCGGACGGACCATCCCATCCCGACCGCGTCGATCCGGGACCGCGGCGCAGTCCGCGGTGTCTCGATACGCACGACACTCCGTGTTCGCGCTGTCCCGGGTCCGGGAGTCCGGCTTCGCCTGCGGCGCCCCGGAATGCGCGGTTGGGCCGTCCTCCAGCCTGGGTTCGCGAGACGAAGATGCGAACGGCGTTCGCGCCGCGGCCTCGTGATGCGATGCCCCGGGCGGACGCCCGCGTCCCTCAGATCGCCTTCTGCTTGAGCTCCCGCTCCAACTCGTGAGCGTCGAGTCCGGGAACGATCACCGGCGGCTCCGGCACCGTGACCGCCTTCGAACCGTTCGCGCCCGAGCCGATCGCGGCGGCCAGACGCGAGCGCTCGAAGGCGATCACGACGACGACCGAGACGAGGGCCGGAATCCAGAAATAGAAGATCCGGAAGATGATAACGGCCGCGATGATCGCGTCCTTCTGCGCCTCGTCGGTGATGTGCATCGCGGTGATGAACACGATCTCGAAGACGCCGAGGCCCCCCGGGGCATGGGAGGCGAGCGCCACCGAGAACGATGCGAGGAAGATCGCCAGGACCGGGATGAAGCCGGGGTTCATCGCCTCCGGAAGGGCGAAGTAGATGATGCCGGCCGCGCCCAGCAGTTCGAGGGGGGCCGCCAGCAGCTGGCGGCCCATGATGCCGGGGCGCGGGTATTCGAGCTTGAACGAGCGGATGTGAAGCGGGCGCAGCCGCAGGATCGAGCCCAGCACGTAGAGGGCGACGAAGCCCAGCATGCCGATGCCGACCGCGAGCGCGGTCTT
Source organism: Methylobacterium longum (assembly GCF_022179385.1). Lineage (GTDB taxonomy): Bacteria > Pseudomonadota > Alphaproteobacteria > Rhizobiales > Beijerinckiaceae > Methylobacterium > Methylobacterium longum. The sequence goes on from NZ_BPQS01000003.1 coordinate 295,972, forward strand.
GGGATCGGTGAGGAAGCCGGGGAGCTTGCCCTCGAGGCGCGAGAGCAGGGTCGGATCGACCACGAGGGTGAACCCGCCGAGCAGGATCGTGCCGAGGAAGAAGGTGAACGAGCAGAGGGCCACCAGCACGGCCACCTGGGCGGCGGTCAGCCCCTTCGCCGTATAGGCCCGGTAGCGCACGAGGGCGCCGGAGAAGACCGAGGCGCCGATATTGTGCGAGAGCGCGTAGGTCGTGAACGAGCAGAGGGAGACGAACAGCAACGAGATGTGGCGGACGCCCAGGTGTAGAAGCGCGATCCGATCGTACCAGGCCAGCGCCGCGTAGGCGACGAGCGTGGACAGGGCCGCGAGCAGGATCCGGTGCGGCGGGATCGCGAGGATCGCCGCCCAGATCGCCGACAGCGACGTCGTCTTCAGCTCCTGGTAGAGGAAATAGCCCGATACGACCACGGCGGCGAGGCCGATCAAGGGCCAGATGAACTCGCTGAGCTTCTTCATAAATACCGACGCCCCGGGAAGAGCCCCTGATGCGCCGGCACGCGACGCGCTGCAAGCGGCCTGACGACCACAGCGCCCCCCCTTGTCAGCTGATCGTGACGGTTTCGTGCCGCCCCGGGACGCCGCCCGCGACGGGTCCGCCGGACCGCCCCGGTCAGCCCCGGGCGCGGTTCAGGCCGATGCCGTCCATGGCGGCCTGATCGCGGGCCGCGTCGGCGGCACGCTCGGCGGTGCGCTCGCGGTCGTTGAGGATCTCGACCTTCTTCAACTCCTCGAAGGCCTCACCGAGTTCGGCCTTCGCCTCGGCGAGCTGCTCCTCCAGGGCCTGGGCGGACTGGCGCATGTTGTCCCGGCGGGTGGCCGCCGCGCGGGCGTAGGTCGGGTAGGCGAAGTGGCCCACGTCGGTGATGCCCGCCCGCGATTCCTCGACGGCGACCTCCCGGTCGAGTTCCACCGCCATGCGCTGGAAGTCGGCCATCATCATCTCGATCTGGGTCACGCGCCGCCGCTTCTCGTCGACCTGGAAGCGGCGCAGGCGGATCAGCGTGTCACGCGATTTCATCAGGACGCTCACTCCACGCAACGCTCAGGGCCGGCCCGAGGATCATGCCCCGCCCGTGCCCCTGAACGAACCTGCCGGAGGCAGATCCGCTCGGGTACTCACTCGGCATCTGATCCGCTGGCGCGATGGCTCCAGAACGGCGCATGAGGCCTAGGCCCCGCCGAGGATCTGGCCGAGCCGTGCGTAACCATCGCCGATGGACGTTGCTTCTTCCTTACCCTGCCCCAGAAAAGCCTCAAGCTGGGGCATGAGCGCCACGGCTTCGTCGACCTCCTGCGACGCGCCCGCGCGGTAGGCGCCGAGGCGGATCAGCTCCTCCATGTCGGCGTAGGTCGACAGCACCCGGCGCGCCCGCCGGACCACCGGCAGATGGGCCGGATCGCAGGCGCGCGGCATGGTCCGCGAGACCGAGCGCAGCACGTTGATCGCAGGGTAGCGGCCGCGCTCGGCGATCGCCCGCTCCATCACGATATGGCCGTCGAGGATGCCGCGCACCGCGTCGGCCACCGGCTCGTTGTGGTCGTCGCCCTCGACCAGCACGGTGAACAGGGCCGAGATCGTCCCCTGCCCCACGCCGGGTCCTGCGCGTTCGAGCAGGCGCGGCAGTTCGGAGAACACCGTCGGCGTGTAGCCCTTGGCGGTGGGCGGCTCGCCGGCCGCGAGGCCGATATCCCGCTGGGCCATCGCGAACCGCGTGATCGAATCGATCATGCAGAGGACCTTGGCGCCCTGGTCGCGGAAATGCTCGGCCACCGACAGGGTCACGTAGGCGGCGTTGCGGCGCATGAGCGCCGGCTCGTCGGAGGTCGCCACCACGACGACCGAGCGGGCGAGACCGGCCGCTCCGAGATCGTCCTGGAGGAACTCCTGGACCTCGCGGCCGCGCTCGCCCACCAGCCCGATCACCGCCACGTCGGCGGCGGTGTAGCGGGCGAGCATCGAGAGCAGCACCGACTTGCCGACCCCGGAACCCGCGAATATCCCCATCCGCTGGCCGGCGCACATGGTCAGGAACGTGTTGATGCAGCGGACGCCCAGATCCAGCGGTCCGCCGACGCGGGCCCGGGCATGGGCCGGGGGCGGGTCGGCGCGGAGCGCGTAGACATCCGCACCCTGCGGCAAAGCTCCCAGCCCATCCACCGGCCGCCCCAGGGCATCGACCACCCGGCCGAGCCAGCCCGCCGACGGGCGGATCGCTCCGGCCGATTCGTCGCGCACGTAGGCCGGGCAGCCACGCCGGACGCCGTCCAGCGAGCCGAACGGCATGGCGAGGGCGCGGTCGCCCTGGAAGCCGATGATCTCACAGGGCACCAGCCCGAGACCGTTCGCTCCCTCGACGTCGATCCGGCCGCCGAGCCGCATGGCGGCCACGGGGCCGGCGACTTCCACCAGCAGCCCGCGGATCGCCACCACGCGCCCGAACGTCTCCAGCACTTCCACCCGCTCCAGGGCTGCCCTGGCCGACGCCAGGGAGGACACGGACCTTGCCGAATCTCTTGCCGGATCGTGTGTCATCCGCCTGGCCCTCAACGCTTCGTTTACCGGCCTCCTTAACACTGCGGTCAACGGGCTCGTAGCGGCTCGATCCGGGTCTCGGTCGCGGCCGGGCAATACGAAGTCGTACCGCTGTGTCGCCGCGATCACAGCGGGGATCGAAGCGTGACGGGGGAAGTACTTACGCCGACGGGGGCGGACGGTTCGAACGCGGGCGGCGCGGAATCAGGCTCTGAAGTGCGGTGGGGGAAACGCTGTTTCTCCTGTCAAGCTCATGGAACTGCGAACGCGGCGCTTGCGGTCGGGAAACAGGTTTTGTTAACGATTAATCCATAGCGTTCACGTCTAGGGCGACGTAGCGCCCGTCCACAGGCCGGTGGCGGGCGAGCGGTAAGGACGTGTCTGCGCGCTGATGCGGCCGGCTGGGCTGGGGACCGACGATGCGGGTACTTTTGATCGAGGACGACAGCGCCACCGCGCAGAGCATCGAGCTGATGCTCAAGTCCGAGAACTTCAACACCTACACCACCGACCTCGGGGAAGAGGGTGTCGATCTCGGTAAGCTGTACGACTACGACATCATCCT